>JBAVCL010000011.1:0-47971 GCA_049586675.1 Dehalococcoidia bacterium | reverse complement strand
AAAGATTGGTCGTCCTTACAAGCCTGCCCCGGATCATCCATGGCGCAGACCTTTCAAAGTGCACATCGATAGGGGGTGACAAAATCGCAAAACAATTAAGGTGACATTTTCGCTGGACAACAACAGCGTGATGCATACTCAAGGTAAGAGTCATTGACTGGGATTCGAGCAAGTGCTATAGTATTAATGAGAATTAAGATATCACGTTCTTAGGAAAGGCCAATTATTTCAAAACTATATTCTTGAGGCTCTTAACAAGGTATAGAGTAATTTTACAAAATGACTATTCAACAAGGAGAAGTTGCATAATTCTAAATGTAAAGGAGGAAAGCTATGGAGTTAGTAGATCTATTGACCAAGAACTTAGGAGTAAGTGAAGCTCAGGCCCAGGGTGGAGCGGGTTTGCTTTTCAAACTGGCCAAGGATAAGCTCAGCGGGGGAGATTTTGGCAAAGTTGCAGCAGCCGTTCCAGGAATTGATAAGCTTATTGGGGCGGCACCGAGTGCAGGTATATTAGGTGGACTGGGTAAAATGTTGGGTGGAGTCGGCGGATTAGCCAGCCTTGCTGGTGGCTTCTCTAAGTTGGGTTTGGATAGTGGCATAATTGCTAAGTTTGTCCCTATCATTCTCTCGTTTGTCCAGAGCAAGGGGGGCGACGCGGTTAAGGGCATCTTGGAAAAAGTCTTGAAATAGAAGTATGCTCTCAGCTAAGTTACAAATAGTATAGTGCCGGAAAATATTACTGGAAAGCAGCGTTGCAGTATTTGTAAATATGCGTATCGTGCTCATTGAGGATACACTATATAGGCATATACATCACGAATCCTATTTGACGGAGGTGAAAAAATGCAGGTTCTTTGGTATCTCTTGATTGGTATAGTCGTTGGTGTTCTCGCAAGGCTAATCCATCCGGGCAGAGAGAATATGGGCTGGATCATGACTGTCGTTCTTGGTGCCCTTGGGGCTTTCATAGCGGGGGGTATAGGGACTTGGACCGGCTGGTACCCCTTTCCATCATGGATTGGATTTGTCGTTGCGATAGTCGTAGCAGTTATTCTTGTAGCGGTCTACGCTAGGATAAAAGGCAAAAAATAGGCATCGACCTGGTACGTCTGGACAAAACAGGTCCTATCCGTACCAAACTCTGTTAGTCAAAAAGGAACCTCCAGACTCCGGATAACAGAGTTTCGTGTATTTTATCCGCGGCTACTTAAAGCAACACAATTCCGTACTGTTGCACAATAAGCCAAATTATTTGGTTAACTTCCCAAAGCCCCGTGGGGTGGTCAGGCAATTGCTAAGCCACTTCAGGAATGCTCTGAATCTTAGCTCTTTGCCCTTCGGCGTCTTCTGAGCGAGATTACCAAAGGCGGAATTGAATTTACTCCTTATCGCCTAAAGGCAACTGATGAACTGCATAATCCGCCAACTTGCTAAGAGGGAGGCAATCCCGACTCGCGTGCCCCTACCAGATAGAAATATGACATCTGCCCGAGGCCTTTACGGGCAATTGGAAGAAGCGCTAACGCTGATACATCCCTATAAGCTGCCCCCAAGCGAGGATATGCCCTGTTGTGGCGTCAATAACTTGCTTTCTGGATACACCCGCCTTCAGGTCAAGGGGTTGGTCTAGTGCGAAAATGGTGAAGCGGTAATGGTGAGTAGCTCCAGAGGGCGGACAGGGGCCGCCATAGCCAATCTTACCAAAGTCATTCTTTCCCTGTAGAGTTCCACTCGCTAATTCATTCTGAGGAGGAACTGCCTCCGCCAACTCGCGACTATCAGCTGGCAGGTTGAAAACAAGCCAGTGTGTGAACACTCCGCCAGGAGCGTCCGGGTCATCCATTATGAGAACGAATGATTGAGTCCCTGCAAGGGGCTCGCCCCATGCAAGTGGTGGTGATATGTCTTGCCCATCGCACGTGTACTTAGTTGGAATGCTGTCTCCTTCTTGAAACACAGAACTGGATAGCGATAGGGTCATCTCACCTTCATCTGGTAGTGCTGAATCCCTCGGACTGCAATTTATCAAGCCAGCCGCAGTTATAGCGAGAAGCATCATCCACAAGACGACTCGCCGTCCAGTGTAACCGCCGCACAGCCATTTGATCTTCATGTCAGCATCCCACAGGAATTCTTTACCCTTGCTGTCGGCTTATAGCCGGCCAGTATTCCTATCTTCTTAGATTATACCCCCACGCATCTTTGTTGACAAAGACAATAAAGTCTCGCGCACTACAAAGTTCACGACTCCTATCTGAGAACACAACTCATCGGATTGGTAACTCTACCACCCTCAGCACTTGAGGTGGAGTTGAAGCGCCAATAGAGCCACATTGGGATTTAACAACCTTGATAAGCTAGCTGGCAATCTTTGCCCTACGGCGTCTTTTGAGCCAGATTACCAAAGGCGGAATCGAATTTATCCCTTGGCGCTTAAGGCGACTGGAAAACAACGCAATCCAGCATGATGTGCAGCAGGTTTCTTCCGCATTAGTTATCCTTCTGATGGACTTGACAAATATAGTTAATATACATTAGACTATCAACAATGAGTTCATGGTTAAGTGGATGTTTAATAATGCACTCTCCAAAACCGGGAGGCTAATTATGGACAAGGCACAATTGATTCTGGAAGTAGTTGAGTTGGAGCGGCAAGTTGGCCGCATTATAGGACAGCATGCCCCCAGCATCTGGATTGATTCAGGACTTACCCCAGCACAGCTCAGGAGTCTGTTCTTAATTGCTAACAAAGGAAGCACCAATTTCAGGAAACTGGCAGAGGCTCTGGGAGTGACCCCATCCAACGTAACAGGCATTGTTGACCGCCTGGTAGAACAGGGGCTGGTCAGCCGAACACAGAATCCAGAAGACCGCCGCGAGATGACACTGCAGGCAACGGACAAAGGAAAAGCTCTTGTGTCTAACCTCAAAGAGACTGGCATCAAGCACATGACTCAGATCCTGTCTCTTCTCAGTTTAGGAGAGCTTTCTTCTCTCATTCAGGGGCTTTCGGCATTTATCAGGGCAGCGGACTCCTATAAAGGACAAATCAAAGATGAACATGATTGAAGTTGAGGGGTTGACCAGGCGCTTTGGCGATTTTACAGCTGTAGACCACATCTCATTTACAGTTGGAAAAGGGATGGTATTCGGATTTCTGGGCCCTAATGGGGCCGGTAAATCAACTGCAATACGGATGCTCTGTACGTTGCTGCGTCCCACTGAGGGTAGTGCTCGGGTGGTTGGTTTTGACATAGTCAAGGAGCAGGGCCAGGTCAGACGGCACATTGGTCTAGTTGCCGAAAAGATTATCCTTTATGACCAGCTAACTGCTGAAGAGAATCTCAGTCTTTTTGGCAGGTTGAATAATTTGCCTGAAGAGCAAATCAAACAAGCTATAGACAAGTGGCTTGGCCGCCTTCACATGGAAGCATGGCGTAAACATCGTGCGGGCACATTCTCAACAGGTATGAAGCAAAGAATTAACGTCGCCCGCGCTCTCCTCCACCACCCCGATGTGCTCTTCCTCGACGAGCCCACTCTCGGTCTGGACCCACAAACGACGCATGCGATACATGAATTTATTTTGGAGTTGAAGGAAGAGGGCATGACCGTTGTGCTGACTACCCACGATATGGTCGAGGCTGAGACTCTGTGCCAGCAGATAGCGATTATTGACCAAGCTAAAATAGTGGCTCTGGACACGACGACAAACCTGAAGAAGCTTCTCTCTGCTGATAATACCACTGTGATAGATGTGGAAATAGCCAACCTCAGTGAGCCGATGCTCTCACAGCTTAAGAATGTGGAATCCATTGCTTCGGTCACACAATCTGATACCTACCGCGTCAGAATTCATACACGCAACACCGATAATATTGCCCCAATTCTGAGCGCTCTCGATGCCATGAGGGCAAATGTCCGCGCCATCAACACCGTACTACCGACCATGGAAGATGTCTTTCTCCATGTAACCGGGCGAGAGATACGGGATAAAATAGCTGCAAGCGTTCCCTCAATCCAAGGACACCGTTGGGGCAGAGTCTCCAGAGTAAGGTAAGAAAGGATGACTGGTATGTTTGGGAATTTAAAAGGTCTGATTATGCACAGCCTTCGCCTCGGGATAAAAGACCTGTTAGTTTTCGCCCGCGATCGCATGATGCTTATCGCATTTGTTGTTATGCCCATCTTCATGATGCTAATGGTGGGTTTCATCTTTCCCTCGCAGAACGTTCTAAAGGACGTCCCTTTTGGCGTGGTTAATCTTGATGAGGGATCAATGGGTGACCAAATAGTATTGGCGCTGCAACAAATGAACCGGAGTCAGAATGACCGAATGTTTGCCATTACCTATTTGCGCAGCAAGGGAACCGCTGTAGACCAAATCAAATACCAGACAATTAGTGGTGCTCTCATTATCCCCTCTGATTTTTCAGCTAAAATCTCAACGGGTGAACAGGCTTCGGTAATACTTATAATCGACCAGTCCAACCCGCAGGTATCAGCCGGCATCACTGGCACAATTAGTGGGCTTATGTCGGTAATGGCAAACCAACTGGCTTCCCAGAGTGTGGCTGCACTGTTACCAAATGTTCCGAACCCTCAGCAGTTAATTGTGCCCTTTACCGTTCAGACGGAAGGCGTCGTCGCTGGGAAGCCTAACTACTTCGAGTTTGTGGCCCCTGGCATCATGGCAATGACGATTATGATGGCGGCGATGACTGGGTTGGCTGGCTCGATATCAAGAGAGCGGGAACTGGGCACACTCGATGGCATCATATCGGCTCCCATCAGCCGGCTATCAATCATACTGGGCAAAAGCTTTGCCCAGGTGGTACGCGGACTTTTGCAGGCACTGCTGACATTAATTCTCACCGTGGTGTTTTTTGGTGTGGTAGTTCACGGCAGCTATGGCCTTCTCGCGCTGCTCCTGTTGCTGACGGTTTTCTCCTTTATTGGCATAGGCATCATGATATCGGCGCTGGCTTCGCAGCAGGAAACTGCCATGACAATTATGATGACCCTGACCTTCCCGATGCTTTTTCTTTCCGGTGCACTCTTCCCCGTCCAGCAAATGCCAGTAGTGATGCAATGGATTTCAAAAGGACTTCCCTTGACCTACGCTGTTGAAGCTCTGCGGAAGTGTGTTGTGCTTGGCACAGGCATATCGGGAATGATGACCCAAATCTGGGTGATGCTTGGCTTCGGTGTGATATTCACGGTGATCTCCATACCCGTTTTTAACAGGGCTATCACCAGATGAAGGAAGGCTAATTATTTAATGGTGCCAGAAATACGGAGGGACAGGTGATTAACAAAATGCGTTTTTGGTCGATAATTTTACTAGTAATGGCTTTGCTTGCCTCGGTTGTGGGAATTGCTGTGCCCGTACTAGCCTCGGTAGCAGGGAAACCTAATTTGCAAGTGACAGTGGTGGGGAGCCAGGAACTCGCGGTGGGGCAAATCGGAACCTTCCAGATAATGATTCAGAACATAGGGACTTTTTCAGGAGACGTCGAGGACCCCGCCGACCAAGCCATGGCACTAGGCTATCTCACCGCTACGGGCGTCGCCTTGGTGCCACCATGCACAACCGCTGTAGGTGTCAATGTCACTTTGACATCAGGATCGTCTTCAATTGAAGTCATAAGTGGGGCAGCGTCCATTGGTACACTGTCTAGGGGCATGACTACTACACAGCCAATTACTTTCCAGCTCTATATTCACAAAGATGCCCAGCCCGGGACCTATAAGCTTGACCTGAAACTGGAATACCAATATCTCAGCGATGTTGATTGGCTCAATCCTGGTGGGACATCGCCCCAGTTTGATTTTCACTGGGGCAGTAGAGTGCAGCAAGTGCAGATATCGGTAACGGTTGTCGGTACTTATTTCTCGGCAATAGTCACCCGGACGGAAGGAGTCGGAGCCGGAGCAACAGGCATTATTACGGTAGACATCCAGAATAGTGGAGCCAGTGAAGCATATGGCATTACTGCCGAAATAGTCCCGGGAACTAGTATTTCCCCTGTCGGCCCAGCCAGTTTTCTGGGAGATATCTCTGGGAATAGTTCGGTTACTACCCAGTTCAAGGTGGCGGTCTCAAAAGAGGCGGTTGCTAAAAATTCCTCTGTCAATATCTTGGTCAAATACAAAGATGACAGGGACGTGCCAAGACAGTCGCTGCTGACCGTAGGCGTAATGGTAGAAGGCAAGTTGAACTTCGAGGTTCAGACTATCCAGGTTGATGGCAAGCTTACTCCGGGGTCTGAGAGGGTTATCACCATTCCTATTGTGAATGTCGGCGACTACGAGGCAGAAGATGCCGTCGCCAAGATCAATATTGTCAATCCGTTTGCCACCGCTCCCTTTTCCACCACTGATGATACCGCCTACATCGGGACACTCCAACCTGGCGAAAGCGGCTCAGCCAGGTTCAGGATAAGCGTTGATGCCGACGCTGTGCCCAAGCCCTACATACTTGAGGTAGAGGTCAAATACTGGGATTCCTTAGGTAATTCCTATACCTCCGACACCGTGAGAGCAACGGTGACAGTCCAACAACCGTCAGGGATGTCAACCACGACTATCATTATTATTTCTGTTGCTGTGGTAGTCGTTGTCGTTGTATTGTTCAGTGCTATGAGGAGAAGAAGAAAGCGCGCATGACCCGCTGCCATGTTTGACAGGCTGCTGCTTTCAGAAGCGCTTCAATCGTTCCCTAGAGCTATAGTCACAAAAAGCCATATTGGTTAGTCCGAACTCAAACTGACTCCGCGTTTAATCCACTACATACGGATTGTTGAACGAATGTTGGGCAATCAAAGCCCCACAAATCTGGAGGCAACAAAAATCACCAGAAAGCCAACAAGGCTAACACCAAAAGCTATTGCCGGTGAAGTCTCCTCATGAGCCTCCGGTAGAAGATCGCTAGCTCCCAGATAGAGAAATCCCCCGGCAAAGAAGGGAAGCAAGTAGACTAGGTATTGGTCGAACAGGGTAACAAAGATGGAAATAGTAGCTCCCAGAACTGGAGCTATGGCATCCAACAGTAGCATTCTCATCGCTGATTTCAGCGAATTACCAGAGTTTAGCATCACGGTAACGATGTTCATACCATCGGGAAAGTCATGAAAGATGACCGCTAGCGCAACTATTATCCCAATCTGAAAATCAAAATGAAAACCTACTCCGATAGCAAAGCCGTCGACGAAGCTGTGAAGAACAAGTTCACTTGCGCCATAAAGTCCACCTGTAGAATGGCGTACATATTTCCAAGTATCACCGCTACGGACTTTTTTCACTGATAGTAGGCGTTCAAGCATGTAAAGGAAAATGAATCCTAAAGCGGTCACATACAGAACGTTTTGAGATGGTACATGTAGATTTGCTGCTATCGTCAGGGTCGCTGGTAGGAGCTGGAACAGCGGCACCGCGATTAGAACGCCTGCCGAAAAGGCTGCGATGATTCCAAATCTACGTCTATTCCTAGAAGCCACATAACCACCCAGGAGAGTGGCGAGAAAAGTTACAAAACTCAGGATTATCGGATACAGGCGCATTTTAAGCGATCCATTTACCAGGCTTGTGGAGATATTTTCAGAGGCATATTACCATAAATGGCGAATCTGATGCAGTCAGCGTATCTATCTTTCGTACCATCTCATCAAACCTGCAAGTGGATACAGTCTACATTGCTAGTCACCTCTGGGCGAATCAATCTCACAAAAAATCTTATAGTCAACTGGTTTGAACATTTCATCGGATTGTTCACTTTGCTCTGGTATTCTGAGGATATAATACCTAATTTGTAGCAGGCTTGATCGGTGTGGTGTCTCTGCAATCGTCCTGCCAAATATTGACCGGAGCACTTGCCAGTGCTACAGTGAGGTTATCAATAGCGAAAGGAGGCAAAATTATGGCAGGCTATGTTGGGTCAATTGAAAAACAGACTCTTGCCAACAATTATTTTAGACAAGTCTTGTTCACTGGGAAATATGCCCAGCTTGTAGTAATGTGCTTACAGCCAGGTGAAGAAATCGGCAACGAAGTACATCCCAAGGTAGACCAATTCTTTCGTATCGAGCAAGGCGAAGCAACATTTGTTTTTGAAGGAAAAGAAAAGCACGTTGTTAAAGATGGCGATGCCGTCATTGTACCAGCAGGTACGTACCACAATGTCATCAACAACTCAAAGACAGCTAAACTAAAGCTATACACCATTTACTCACCTCCAAACCACCCTGATAAGACGGTGCATAAGACGAAAGCCGATGCCGAAAAGGCTGAAGCCGAAGAACACCATTAATCGGGCAGCATTTCATAACGCTTGCTCGTGTTCGCCGTTTCCCTCCGGATTATCCACTGACAAAATACTCACCAAATCTTCGGCTATATTCGATGGTCGTGACAAAATTTATACAATTGAGATAAGAAGCATAGGAGGATATCAAGATGAAGCAAGCAAAAAATGACACTCAGAGCGAAAAGAAATTCAAAATCAAGGTCACCAAGAATGGACCTTACCTAGTATCAGGCGGGGTTCCGCTATCGGAACAGACTATCTGCGTTGATAACGATGGTCAATGCCATGGTTGGAAAGAAGGCAAGAAATATCCGGTACAAGGAAGCTATGCACTGTGCCGCTGCGGGCATTCCCAGAATAAATCCTTTTGCGATGGCAGCCATGTTAAAGTCAAGTTCGATGGTACAGAAATAGCAAGCAATAAGCCCTATATGGAGCAGGCTCGGGAATTTAACGGTCCGGACTTGAAATTGACCGATGTTCAAAACCTGTGTGCCGGTGCCCGTTTCTGCCACCGTGCCGGCGGTGCTTGGAAACTCACACAACAATCCGGTAACCCTGAAGCTAAACAGACAGCTATTGAAGAAACCTGCGATTGTCCTTCCGGCAGGTTGGTAGCCTGGGAGAAAAATGGCAAAGTCATCGAGCCGGACTTCGAACCATCAATCGGTTTAGTGGAGGATACTCAAGCCAAGAAAATGGGACCTATCTGGGTAAGGGGCAGTATCCCTGTTGAATCAGCTGAAGGTAGACCCTATGAAGTCCGTAATCGGGTCACGCTCTGCTGCTGCGGAAAGAGCTCAAACAAGCCGTTCTGCGATGGTAGCCATCTGAAATAGGAAGTTAATAAATTTGAGTTTGACTCGGTATCAGGTAGGATCAAGATAGTCGAAGGCCCGCTGTTATCTACTACTGCCCACATTAGTTTTCATAGGATTGTGTATTTTGCCATTCTTAGAGCTTGAGGCAGACGTAGACCTGTAATAGAGCCACGGCGGGACTAAAAAACCTTAATAAGCTACCTAGGAATCTTAGCTCTTTGCCCTTTGGCGTCTTCTGAGCAAGATTATCAAAGGGGAAGCTGAATTTATCCCTTTGAAGATAACACAGTCCGGCTCTATCAGGTTATGATGGGGGACTGATGTTCTTGGAACGGATGCGTTCTCAAGACTAGCGAGAAAAGGAAGGGATACTTCGATTTCAAGTGCTGAACGTAGTTTAACCATTCACTGGCTAGGTGGTCATATAATCTTCGGATATCACCAGCAATGTGCTCGAGGTCATTATCAGGAAGACCAATAAGCGATGGTCTTGCCTCAAGCTCTTCATCCAGGTGAGTAACTGCCCAGAGCAGGTCGGTAAAACGGTCATGCTCCAGTAAGCTGGGGTTCTCAAGCAGCGTCAGTAGAAACTCGCGCTTCTGCGCCAGGAGTGCTTTGAGCCCGCCGAGGTCTATATTTCGGCAGTCAACCTCAACTCTGAGGTGCTGCGCAAAGTCGACAGCTTTTTGGAAATCTTTCTTCGTCCAGCTCTCCGTAATGTTTAGTTGCTTGGAAATCTCCAGGCGGTTATCGAAATGTTTGAGGAGGTCTTGAAGGAGGCGGTTGCCCAGTTCGCTGAAAAAAGCTCCCACCACCATGTTGAGTTTCTCCAATTTAGCTTGCGTCTCTCGGCGGGCTAGGAGGCGCTCGATGATAACCACCACGAATAGAACCTCGAGGGGCAAAAAGGCAAGATCACCGACCAAATAGGTAAATATATGGTGAATATCACGAAAAATGAGGTAATCAATGAAATATATAATTGCGGAAAGCGCCACAAATATAATAGCCAAGTAGATAACAAATGAGAAACGCTTTCGCATGTTAATTACCCGCACTTCGCGTAGTAAAAGTGTGCAACATAGTTTTACTTGAATATTATAGTGAGATAGTCGCTATCGGGCAATAGGATGGGTTTGAAAATGTCCAATACGTCCGAATAGAGAAAGGACCTGTCGGCGTGTTACAATCCGTTCGCATGGACTATTCGCAAAGCGTTCTGCTCTATCAAGATAAGCCTAAATATGGGCTTATCTTGAAACTTATTCTGATAATACCCGTGATATTACTGGCGTCGAGCATTTATTTATGGTCCACGGCTGACGTTACCGGTAGTCTGGTCTTAGTAACTGAAGCTTTCATAATTGGACTGATATTTTGGTTTGTATTACCTCGCGAATATCGGGTGTACGAAAATCATTTACGCATAGTGCTAGGTGGGCCATTCTCAGTCAAAGTCGGATTTCAGAGCATAAAGGTAATAAGAATCACAAGCAGGGTGTCTTTTACTGTCAATTTTGTCACCAAGATAACCAAGAGTTATGTAGAAATAGTGATAAAGAAGGGAATGAGCATCGCGATCACCCCCACAGATGATAAATCATTTGTGGAAAAGGCCAACCAAGCCTTGAGCCAGTGGGTAAAGACAAGCGCCTGGGCAGAGCCTAGTAGAAAAACCACTCCATAACGCTAAAGACTCCTGGAATGCCGAATTGGCTATTAGACACATCTCAGCGGATTGTTCACTTTGCCATCCATAACACCTAATGCAGACGTGGACCTAGAATAGAGCCACGGCGGGATTAAACAACCTTAATAAACGACCTGACAATCTCAGTTCTTTCCCCTTCGGCGTCTTCTGAGCCAGATTACCCGAGGCAGAATTGAATTTATTACTTAGCGCTTAAAGGCGACTAGAAGACTGGGCATTACGTCACTTTATTAGGTTCGCCTTCTCTCTCCCAGCTTCTGGTCTCAGTTCAAACTCGAACCTTCCGGTCGCTAGAAATATAGTTACCTTTGTCAGTCATCCCATCTTAAGTCAAGCCTATCGACGCAAGTAAACATTTTTCTTTCAGACTTACATATCCATGTCAAATCCCAAGTGAAGGTCAGGCTAACATTGGAGACAGTCGTAGAAACTAGAGGGGGCGTCTTAGTCGGACACCCCCTGCTTCGAAAGTCAAGGTGCTAAGGTGAGACGGTTAGTTTATCTGCGTCGCGTCGTATTTCTGGCCACTATCTATCGCCTTGCAATCTTTAGACGATTGATCGTGGGGTACCTTGACTGCTACTGACCCCCGACACACACCGCCTTTTCCATCGCTGGCTGTGAAACTAATGATATAGACCCTGCCATCGCCATTCCCCGAACGCTCAGCTCTAACCGAAGCTGTACTTGTACCAACGCCGCTGGCATCCGGTGCATGGTTTGCACCACCGGAACCCTCATCCGAGGCGGTAGGCTCATCACTAGTAATACCGGTTATAGTAATGGTGACAGGATCACCATCCGGGTCGGTCACACCCATGACGCTGACTTGAACAAATTTGTGGTCAGGTGGCCACAGACAGCCGGGATTGGCGTATGCCTTGGAGCAATCAGGTGGACGATTAGTGGTGAAGACAGCATCGTCGCTGCCACTACAAATTACATTAGTGCAGCAGCCAACACTGGCGGTAAAGGTGATGGTCGCTGGGTTGGTCACGCCTGCCGGAGCAATCACAGTGGCTATGTTATTGGCGTCTATATTTACCGTCCATCCCGCAGGAGCTGTTGCCGTCCAGATGACAGGAAGACCACCAGAGTAGGTCAGGAAGTTATCCAGATCAAATGGTTGGAAAGGAGCGATCTGGTCAGGAATGTCTGACACTTGTGGTGTCTCACATATGTTTATAGAGGCTTGTCCCTCAGCATGTGCCGGTGTGCCTCCACCAACAGGTGTGACATCGAGAACACCCTTCCAAACATGCCTTCCCGGTGCTTCGGCAGCTATATCACGGGTGTAGGTACCGATACCCGTGAAATTGGTAAGGTTAACCGTATCAGCCAGAGCATCATCCTCATAGACATTCAGCGTACCATTGACTATAAACTTCTCTACGGTATAATTGACTTTTACCTGGTATCCGGTAATATTACAGGCGCACTTTGGCATCTCCACTACTACATTCACCGGCGGTGGTGGAGCCAGCTTCTCTAGAGTCAGCAGAGCAAACTCTGTATTCATAACTGGATCCCCCAACGGTGCGAAAATTGGCCCCCATCCACCCCAACCCCACGAATTATCACTCGCCTGAAGTCCATATATTGAATCGGCTATCACATCGTACCAGTTTACCGGGCTGCCATCCACAGTGATTATGTCGATGCGCAGGCTCTCGAAGCCCTTCATGAGGCAGTACATAGTCATCAAGTTGCCTTGCCACCCGGGGTCTTCATTTGTGTCTTCCCAGTGCCTCTCGATATAAGATATAGCATTTTGTACCCTAGGGGTTGTTATAGTGTCACCCACAAACGACATCTCCAAAAGCAGGTTCCCTGCCTTTAACAGGTTCACCCAGTAATATGCGTTCATGTAGCCCGAGCTGCCATCTGGTCGGTCCTGTCCAAAATCATCCAAAGGGCCGGGGTCATTCTGTACATAGTCGAGCCAGGTACTTAGTCTGCTCTTAAGCGCCGCGGGTATAGTACACTCGAATCCATATAGCGCCGCTTCCGCGTAACGCAAGCCGAGAACGACGAATCCAGTATTAGAGTTATCGCTTGGTTGATTAGACGCCCAATATCTCCAGCCACCAAGAGGGTTCTGTGCCCAGGCAAAGTAGTCCACATTTGCCTGCAAGACCTGCTTATACGTCTTACCATCCACTACTGGATTGCTGACGCTCACAATCCGGTCGGGGGTCCTGCTGGCGGCAATAGCCATCATGGCAATACCGCTGTTGTAGCTCTCATGCGCACCGGCGGCAAAGCATATTCCCACAGTAGCCGCTGAGGCCTGTCGGAAAATGTAGTCCAGTCCGTTTATTACGTTTTGCCTGTAGGGATAAGCCGCATCGAATGGAGAAGGATAACCCATCTCAAAAGCAAGGTCTTCCAGTTTTACTACGGCTAAGGCCGTGTGAGCCACCGGCTCATAAGTGGGAGCCCAACAGCCATTTGCCTCCTGCTGTCCCACCAGCCATGTCAGCCCGTTCTGCAGGGCATCCTCAGCGGAATACTCGGTTCGGCATGAGATAAGATTATATCGGATTGAGGTCACTCGTGAACCATAGGCGGCAAAGTTCCCTACAGTCTCTGCACAAGTTGCCGAAGCCTTTAGAGTGCGGCCGACTATATCAGTAGCCTGGGCGGTTACAATACAGGTATTGATGTAAGTGCCGCCTGACTGAAGAATGTTACCGAAAACATAGGCTTGTGGTACAAACCTGACCGGCCCGGCTATTTTTGGTGTAACCAGAAGCCTGAACTGATAGGTATAGGTCTGGCCAACAGTTGGATTTATCGTAGTTGGCCACGGTTGCCCTGCTATCAATTGCCAAGTCACTAAATTAGTTTCTCCAGACGTCTCTCCCTCGAATAAGCGTACAGATATAGAGTAGAATCCCTGAAGTGGTGTAACCGTCACGTTCAGCGTTTGCTCATCAGGACCCGTGAATATCTCCTTATCCACAGCTCTTGAGGACTGATATCCTGATGTAATAGTAAACTGCCTCCCCTCATAAAGCCTAATTAATATTCCCCCCTTTGGCCCAATATTTGTAAATGACCAGGTATAGTTGGAGCCTGACACCGAAGTCGCCGCTGGGTTAGCCCTCGCGACTACAATCTCAGTAGCATTCGCCATGATGTTAAGCTGAGAGATTGTTTGGCTTATGTCGTTATTGGTAAACGACATAACCCAGTGAAGAGTACAGGGCAAGGGGACATTACCAACTGCATTGCCATCAGCGGCATAAGTATAGACGCACATTGGTGAAAAATTGGCTGATGATATGAGCGTTGCATCTACTTGAGCCGGAAGCGCCAGAAAACTGAGCAAAATCAGTGCAGTAAATAGTGTTGTTAGTATATTACGCATCAAATTACACACCTCCTTTCTTTGTTTCGATCCAGCTATGTGAAATGCCGGTGCCACATGCTTGCTGGCCAACATGAAGCACCCATTAAAATAGCCATAGACATCACCCCCCTTCTACAAAACAAAAACCGACCTTCCTGGGTCGGTTTCACTATTGGCTTGCCACTGCCCAAGTGACCATCTACAGGCCCGTGGGTCTCCGCCCCCCAAAATTGCTATGGTAGTGTAGGGACAACACATATAAGAATAGCACTTCTTCGAAAAAAGTCAATACCCTGTGCTCTTTTGTAGTTCTTTGCCAATTAGCCTAATCGGCAGTATATAAACACAAGTTGCTTCTTTAAGAGTAACAAGCCATCGGATTGTTCGTTTTACCATCCATAATACCTAAGGCAGACGTGGACCTAGAATAGAGCCACGGCGGGACTAAACAACCTTAATAAGCTACCGAGCAATCTTAGCGTTTTGCCCTTCGGCGTCTTCTGAGCCAGATCATATCTGCTTTGACTGCTATGTTAGGAATCCCTATACTTAGCTGTTGTGTAAGGAGGCATACACCTGTGGAACCGGTTAATGTATTGGTCACCACGCCGATAGGTGACGAATTACTACAGCAAATTACTAATGTTAGCCCCAGCATAAAACTCAGTAACGTCTCTGAATTGGTCCGTGCTGAACAAAGAGGAGATTTCGCTCGCCAAGATGAGCTTGATGCCCTGTTAGCTGAGGCCGAGGTAATCTACGGTCTTAGACTTCCTAAAGACGTGATCGCCCGAGCTCCTAAATTGAAATGGGTTCAAGTGATGTCTGCTGGAGTAGATAGATTCTTAGATGATAAATTCCGGAAGAGTTCCGTGATAATGACCAACGTGAGCGGCATACATGCCACCCCAATCGGTGAAATCGTTCTTGGGCTAATGCTGATGTTTGCCAAACAGGCACCGTTATGCTTTCAATTAAAGCAAGAGAAGCAATGGAAACGGTTTATGCCGACAGTTTTGCGCTCTAAGACAGTAGGGATAGTAGGGCTCGGTAATATCGGGCGAGAGGTAGCGCGACTGGCTAAAGCTTTTGGCATGAGAGTAGTAGCTACCCGCAGGTCAGTTAAACGAGTGGTACGGGCTAAATATGTTGATATCCTTTTGCCTCGAGAGCAGCTACCACGGTTACTCTCAGAGAGCGATTTCGTGGTGCTTTCCCTACCTTTTACCTCCGAAACAAATAAGTTGATTGGAGAAAAGGAACTTCGAACTATGAAGCCTACCGCTTATCTCATTAATATTGCCAGGGGTAATATAGTGGATGAGGAGGCACTAATCCGTGCTCTCGATGAGCGCTGGATTGCTGGGGCAGGCTTGGACGTCTTCGCTACCGAGCCTTTGCCCGCTGACAGTCGCCTCTGGGAGTTTCCCAATGTAATATTCAGCCCCCATATTGCTGGGGGCATGGAAGACTACAATATACGAGCCACCGAGCTGTTCTGTGAAAACCTGGGACACTACCTGAGTGGAAAGAATTTACTCAACGTGGTAGATAAGAAGAAGGGATATTAGACACTGAAGATTTTGGCTGAGATGTTTTCAGAGCGGATTCTTATAAAGACGGAAGTGGACACAAAGAAGTCCTCCTAATCGGAGAGAGTGCGTTTTGGAAATCAGGCGTAGCACCGGTGGCGACAACCCAAGATTATGCAGTCCCTCGACTCTTATCACTTGATCATCAAGCACACATTCCAGCGGATTGTTCGCTTTACCATCCATAACACCTAAGGCAGACGTAGACCTAGAATAGAGCCACGGCGGGATTAAACAACCTTAATAAGCTACCGAGCAATCTTAGCGTTTTGCCATTCGGCGTCTTATGAGCCAGATTAACAAAGGCGGAATTGAGTTTATTCCTTAGCGCTTAAGGCAACGAGAAAACTGCACAATCCGCCAAGATGTTAAATCAATTTGGACCTGCGCCTTATGAGGTGAACGATGACAAATATCGCAGCCATTATAGCCACGAAGCCAAGGACAATCCAGAAGGAATATTCGGGCCCCACATCCTTTAACCCGAGCCTAGCCAGAGTCCCCAAGATAATCAATGTGCCATCATAGACAATCGAAGAAAGTACGATGGCCAGCACCAGCTTATAGTAACGGACACGCACTGTGCCAGCCGCCACCGATGATACCTGCATCAACCCCGGCGTCAATCTGGCAGCAACTATCACCGGTATAGTCCATCTACCTAGCCTATTCTGAAATTGCTCAAAATTGCGCTGCAAAAATTTGGAACGCCTGCCGACCCAGTCTACGAATCTTGTGCCCAGCAGCCGGCTTACCCAGTAAATAATGCCCGTTCCCAACAATCTGCCACCCCATATCATCAAAATGATAAGGAGCACGGGCAATGAGAGAGCGCCCATTGTGTAGGTAGTGAAAAACAGAATGGTGTCCAGTACGAACGGAAACGGAATACCAATGTCGGCAGATACGGTTATGAAAAATATGGCTACCAGTCCCCCGGGATTATTGACGTTTATGGAAGCAGCCAGTGTGGAAAGTGCTCCGTTTATCCAGTCAATCATAGTATGACTCAGGCTATTGTGGCACAAAATGGGGATAGGGACAATGGAACAACGTCTGGTTTGAAAGAAAGTGCAAGCTGAATTTCAGAGCCTCAAAGAGGGAAAAAGAGCTTAAGCCTGGGCAAGATTGAGTTTATACCTTAGCGCTTAAAAGCGACTGGAAAACTGCACAATCTGTCAGATTGTTCCATATGCCTCATCCCAACTTCTTACGACAGTATCCTCCGGAAACTGACACTTGCCAGGACAAGTAGTACGGCTGTGCTTAGACAGAGCACCAGGATATCCATACCAATGGAGGATAGATCGCCCGAGACAAGCAGCGCCCTCATTGCGCCGACGACGTAGGTAAGAGGGTTACCTATCGCAATGACCTTGACCCAACTTGGCATGATGGAGACAGGATAGATGGCGTTGCTGGCGAAGAATAGAGGCATGGTAATAGCTTGTCCAATGCCCATCATCCTTTCTCTATTGCGCAAAAATGAGGCCAGAATCATACTTATGCTGGAAAAACATATGCCGCACAGGAATATTATGGCAAACATGCCGAACACGCTTAGAGGGGTAAGAATAAGCCCAATCTTCATGATGAGAGCTACGAAGAGGACGGCAACCGCCTGAAATGCCCCTCTCACTCCAGCCGACAGGGCCTTGCCGAGAACAATAGCTGACCGGGGTGCTGGAGTTGACAGGAGCTTGTTAAGCAAACCCAGGTCACGCTCCCAGACAACCGTGATTCCATAGAAAATGGCAACAAAGATGACTGACTGAGCAAGTATGCCCGGCGTCATAAACTGGAGATACGAGAGGTTTCCGGTGGGTAAAGCTCTTATCTTGCTGAATGTAACACCAAATACGGTAAGCCAGAGAACTGGTTGAACTAATCTCAACCAGATTTGCGACTGGTCGTGCCTGATCTTTCTTAGCTCGAGTTCAGTAATCACTAGCGCGCTTGATAAATATTTCTTTAGGTTCATGTTCTCAACCTCCGGAATGTTCTTCTCGTCATACGTGCCTGCGCCCAGCCCTCACCCTCACTTATCCGAGCACCGGTATATTTCATAAAGACGTCATCGAGGGTAGGCTTCTTCAGAGACACAGAGTCGACCTCTACTCCTTTAGTCCTAAGGGCTTCCACAAGTTGTGGAATAGCCGCTTCACCATTTGCGACCAGTAGTTCAACAGTGCCGTTTGATGATTCAGCTATGGTTGAATAGCCAAGCTCTTTGACGGTCGCCGAGAGGTTAGCGGCTTTGGAACTTATGCTCAATACATCTCCACCCACAGCCGACTTTAGCTGGGAGGGTGGGCCAATTACGGCTAGCTTGCCTCTATCCATTATTCCTATCCGGCCACACAAGGCGTCCGCCTCGACCATATCATGGGTGGTAAGAAGGATAGTTGTACCGAGCTCGTCCCTCAGCTTGTTGATCAGTTCCCATATGGCGTTTCTGGCGTTTGGGTCAAGGCCAATACTGGGCTCATCCAGAAACAAGACCCTCGGTCTGTTTACTAATGCCTGCGCTACTTCAAGCCGTCTCATCATGCCGCCTGAAAACGTATTGACCAAGCTATTAGCTCTCTCTTGAAGGTCCATATACTCTAGTACCTCTTTGATACGTTGCTTTCTTTCGTTTCTGGGCATGCCGTATAGCTTGGAGTAGATTAGAATGTTCTCGTAGGCGGTGATTTCCCCATCCACTGATACGTCTTGTGGCACGTATCCGGCCATTTGTCTCACCCTGTCGGGATCGGTCAAGGCATCTAAACCGAACACGCGTATTTTTCCTGCCGTCGGCTTTATAAGAGTCAGGAGTATCCGTATCGTCGTGGTCTTGCCAGCTCCGTTTGGCCCAAGAAGGCCAAAAATCTCCCCCTTCGGTATGGTGAAGGAAATTCCGTCGACAGCTCTCACCCTGGGATAAATTTTAACCAGATTCTCGACAGCAACTGCTTCATTCATTTTCAAGCGGCTCCTTTCTTTCAGTGCCTTCAGCGGCTCTCGCCAGTAAATCAAAGCCATGGGCCACTATGGACAGCTCTTCTTCGGTTAACTTATCTAGAATCTTATGCATCTCCTTTGCTCTTCCTTCTCTCAGGTTATTGATGAGCGTCTTTCCCTTATCAGTTAATCTCAACCACGAAATGCGACGATCGTCGGGATCAGGCGTACGTGTCAACAAACCTTGCTCCACCAATCGGTCCACAATCCCAGTGACATTGGCTGGGGTAACATGGATTCCGGATGCCAAACCGCTGAGGTTCACCTTCCCATGCCGCGAGATGTAAAACAGGCTTTTAAGTTGAGGAATAGTCAAGCTCAGCTTTACCCAGGAATCGAGGGTGCGTTCTCTCAGTACCCGATTTACCTGGCGGCGTAGTTCAATTATTCGTCGAATAAGCTTCTCTCTCACTAAATAATCCTCCTTAATTGTTATCGACACTTTGATATTTTAAGTAGCAGTAAATAATTTGTCAAGTCCTTCTGCAGATTGATTTGAAAGTCTGGAACCCAACTACCCACGAGGACCAGATAACAAAAAGCCAAGTTCTTTGCCTGAAAAGCTACACAGTCCGTCATTCGGTGCAATTCAGGGGTGCTTGACATTCCTGATCGAGGGTCATAGACTGTAGCTTGGTGGAAGGGTATTACTGATGAAGTGCCCGAAGTGTGGATACGAGAACCGCGAAGGAGCAGGGTTCTGCGGAGGGTGTGGCCAGTCATTCATTGCCGAGAAAATTTGCCCTCAATGCGGACATGCGAATCCTCAAGGTAACAAATTCTGCGATAAATGTGGCCATTCTCTAGTTGAGCCAGCACCTGAAACAGCCCCACCCTCCTCCATGCCCACCTCCTTTGCCGGTGGCCGTTATCAGGTGAAGAAGTTCCTCGGGGAGGGGGGCAAGAAGAAGGTCTACCTTGTCCATGATACGCTCCTTGACCGTGATGTGGCCTTTGCCCTCATCAAGACCGAGAAGCTGGATGATGCCACACGAACCCGCGTCACCCGCGAAGCACGGGCGATGGGGCGACTCGGCGACCACCCCAACATCGTTACTATCCACGATATGGGGGACTATAAAGGACAGCCCTATATCGTTATCCCTGTCATGCCTGGTGGTGATGTCGAAGGCTTGATTGAGAAAGCTCCGGAGCGCCGCCTGCCCATCGAGCAGGCAGTCGGTATTGCCAAGGCCATCTGCCGCGGCCTGGAATTCGCTCACTCCAAAGGAATCATCCACCGCGACATCAAGCCGGGCAATGTCTGGCTGAGTGCCGACGGAACAGTTAAGATAGGTGATTTTGGCCTGGCTCTGGCCGTAGACCTTCCCCGCCTGACTCATGAGGGTATGATGGTGGGCACTTATTACTATATGCCCCCCGAGCAGGCGATGGGTGGTGAGGTCACACCCCGTGCCGACCTTTACTCCGTGGGGGCGATGCTCTACGAGATGGTGACCGGGCGGCCGCCCTTTACCGGTGATGATGCGGTGGCCATCATCGGGCAGCATATCAATACACCGCCGGTGTCGCCCAACTGGCACCGCCCTGAGCTATCTCCAGCCCTGGCTGCCCTCATCCTACGGCTTCTGGAGAAAGACCCGCAGAAGCGACCGTCGTCAGCCACTGAGGTACTGAAAGCTATTGAAGCGATTGAGGCCGGAAAGATGGGAAAAGTCTCATCAAAGGAAGCGGCGGCACTGGCGGAAAACCCCCTCTATCGAAGAGTGTTCGTGGGCAGGGAAGCGGAGCTGCGCCAGCTCCAGTCGGCCTTTGATGCAGCGACATCGGGGCAGGGCTCACTAACGATGGTGGTCGGTGAGCCGGGCATTGGTAAGACGGCATTGACAGAGCAGTTGGCTACCTATGTCTCCTTGCGGAACGGGCGGGCACTGGTAGGCCACTGTTATGAAGAAGGGTCTTTTTCTCTACCCTATCTGGCCTTTGTCGAGGCGTTAAGGACCTATGCCCAGAGCCGGGATGTCAGTGAACTGCAGAAAGAGCTGGGGACGGGGGCGGCAGATGTCGCCCGCATTGTCTCCGAGGTCAGGGAGAGACTCAAGATACAGTCGAGACCCAAAGGAGACCCAGAAGAAGAAAGATATCGGCTCATGCAGGCGGTTACCGATTTTTTAGGTAGTGCCGCCGTCGCACAGCCGTTATTGATAGTACTTGAAGACCTGCACAGTGCTGACCAGGGCACATTAGAAATGCTGGGACATGTCGCCCGTAATCTGGCTGGTAAAAGAGTACTCCTGGTGGGCACCTACCGGGATATTGAAGTTGACCGGACACACCCCCTCTCGGCTGCCCTGGCCGAGCTGAGACGACTCCCCACCTTCGGGCGCGTCCTGTTGAGGGGACTGAATGCGGATGAGGTCAGGCGCATGCTGGCTAGTATCACCGGGCAGGAAGTTCCCTGGGGACTCGCTGAGGCGGTGCACCACCAGACGGAAGGAAATCCGCTCTTTGTGCAGGAGGTGGTGCGCTATCTGGCTGAGGACAAAGCAATTACTCGTGGGGAAGGGGGCCGGTGGCAGGTGACGCGCGATACTCCCATTGAGATGCGGATACCCGACGGGCTGAGGGATGTCATCGGTAAGCGGCTCTCTGGCCTGAGCGAGGGGTGTAACCGTCTGCTCCCGGTGGCGGCAGTTATTGGCCGGGACTTCCGGTTAGAAGTATTGCAGAAGGTGTCGGGGATGTCGGATGAGGACTTGTTCAAGGCCCTTGAGGAGGCAAGGAGGGCGGCGGTGGTAGAAGAGCGCGCCGGCGCCGGAGCCGTAGTGAACTACCGCTTTGCCCATGCTTTCTTCCGCCAGACGCTCTACGAAGAGATAATTGCCCCGAGGCGGATACGGCTGCACCAGCAGGTGGCGCGAGCTCTGGAAGGAGTATATAAGAGCCGGCTTGAAGAGCACGCCGCGGAGCTAGCCGAGCACTTCTCCTACTCTTCCGATGCAGCCGACCTGAAGAAAGCGGTCAGCTATGGAGAGATGGCAGCTGGGAGGGCAACTTCTGTGTATGCTTATGGTGAAGCAGTGAGATTACTTGACCAGGCGCTAAAGGTGCAAGAAATCCTGGACCCCGAAGATAAGGGGAAGCGTTGCGACCTGCTGCTGGACCTGTGTGATGCCTTAGTTTTGGCTGTAGAGAACAAGCGTATTCTTGACACGGCAGCACCGGAGGCATTTGCCCTTGCTGAAGCCATTGGTGACGGTTCGCGAGCAGTCCGGGTCTGCGTGGTGGCGATAATGGCCATTCTCAATGAACAATCCTTCTTAGGTTTAGCTATTCCTCAGGCGGCAGGGTGGGCTGAGCGAGCCAACCACTATGCCAGGCCCAAGACGATGGAGCGTGCCCTGGCTGACATGGCTCTCGGGGCTACAAGGTTCGCTGCAGGCCATCTGCGGTCGGGGGGCAAGCTCCTTAGTCAGGCTGTCGAGCTGGCCCGTAACCTGGGTGACCCGAATACTTTGTGGATGACTGGTTGCGCCCTGCTCGTGTATCGAATTGCACCACAGCATGCCCATGAGAGAGCGCGATTCGCTGAAGAACTGCTGGCAAGTCCACGCGTTGGAGTGAACGCGCTTGCAGCTGGAATAGTGTTAGAAGAAGCAGGTAATGCCTTCCTCACTCTGGGGCAGCGACAGCATGCTGAAGAGGTCTGGGGTGAGCTGCGAGCCATGGCCAAACACACAGGCCAGCTTAGCATGTGGGTTATGTCAGCAGGGATGGATGCTGTCCTGACACTCATGGATGGCCGCCTGGAAGATGTTATGGATATGGCTGGGCGCATACGCTCCCGGGGAGAGGAAGTCGGGGCATCTCAAAACGTCAACGTCTATATGCATGCTAGCTTTGCTGAATATAGAGCCAGGCTCTATCTGGGTAGAAACCTTGAAGCTCTCGAGCGTGCGCTTCGAGACGTTTCTGGGGCTGCCGATAGATTTTCAGCAATGGCCTTTCTCCCCCTAATGCTGGCGCACCTTGGGCGGAAGGATGAGGTCTCAGAAATCCTGGAGCGATTGGTAGTGAGACGCCCCGGCATTGCTACGGCTGAAGATGAGACAGCTACTTATTGGGATGCTTTGCACCTAGAGACAACCGTGCTGGCAGGCCATCGTCGGGCGGCGGAGCTGCTGCTGAACCGCTTCAGTGGCACAGGTGTGGTTATATCAGACATTTATTATCCTACTTGTATCCCCCGCCATCTGGGCGGGGCAGCCGCGCTACTCGGTAGATATGAAGAGGCTCGCAAATACTATCAAGAAGCCATCAAGGCCTGCACGGAGATGAGATTCCGCCCGGAGCTGGCCCTCACCTGCCTCCAGCTCGCCGAGCTACTGCTGGAGCACTACCCGAAAGAGCGAGCCGAAGCGCTGGAGCACCTTGATTTTGCCATCAAAGAGTTCCGCGAGATGAAGATGCAGCCCTCGCTGGAGCGTGCATTAAGACATAAAGGGATACTGAAGGCGTAAGTCTTTGTCTCAGAGTTGTCGGATAACAAAAAACCAAATTGTTCGATTAACTTCCTCAAACCCCATAGAGGTGGACAGGCAATTGCTAAGCCCTATCAGGAATGTATTGAGAATTAGCTCTTTGCCCTTCGGCGTCTTCTGAGCCAGATTACCAAAGGCGGCACCCAGGCCCAGCAGAAAATGCCAAGCCAGATGAGCACAGTGGCTAGACCTCGGCCAAATGTTGTCAGCCCACGCACTGCCGCTCGTAAAGCAGCGGAAGCGCTCCAGGGTTCAGTCAATCCCTTTGTTTCCTGTAAGGTTATTTCAATAAGTGCCGTGTCTGAGGTGCGCTCCAGATATTGCATGCGGCCTTGAATTTGCTCAATCTGCCCTCTCACATTGGAAAGCTCTTTCTGCACCTTCAACATTTCCTCTACGGTCTCGGCCTTCTCTAACAAGGCTAGATACTGGGCTTCGGTCGCTTGAAGATTGTGTAGCTGAGCTTCCAGGTCAACATATTCCTCAGTTACATCCTCTGCCGTGGTAGTCTCGTAGGGCACGGCTATGGCCAACTGGCTAAGTCTGGCAAAAGCCTCGTCAAATTTTTCAGCAGGAACGCGGATGGTAATGTGACCCGAATTCCCTTGTTCATATTCATATTTATATGAGGAAACTACGTAGCCGTTGAGCTCCTCAGCCATCCCAGCAACTTCGTCCATAGTCTCGGCTATATCTTTCACCTCCAAAGTTATGGAGCCTGTTTTTACGATTTTGCGGTCCTGCGTTGGCTGTTCACTATCGCTTGGACTTGGATATTGCCCTCCTCCACTAGATTCAGACCCTCCTCCCCCTCCTGATGGCGAAAAAGCACAGCCACTGATTAGCATTAACCCCAGAATTAGCAGTATTAGAATTGAAACTTTGAGCAGCTTACTCATTTTTGCCTCCCTGATTACTGTCTTTATTCCAACACCCCTCAGAAGCAGTTTAATATAATTATAACATATATAACATAGTAAACGGTGAAGGGTTTTTGCGAGTCTAGATTTTTATTCGAACTCTTCCCGGCAATCTAAAACCAGTATCTCGACACCAGCCAACCTCGGTCTTACCTATATGGTCAGCCAGCACACCGACTGGGGCAAGAGACTCAAAGGGTAGCATCCTGCTCATACGTTATTGCGAGCCCTTCGCCCTGTGTTATTCTGAGCCGAGCGAAGAATCTTGCACAGCTCAGAGTAAACTCCGCGTGGCAATCCCATTCCTGATCCGAGATTGCTTCGGCTGATTTCATCAGCCTCGCAATGACAGCTAAAATCCTGTAGTCACCTCAATATTTTACCGAAGGAAAAAGAAGCTCCCGATCTATGTGGGGCAAGTAGAGAACAGCCATATACTCATCAGCAAAGGGAGCAAAATAGGAAAGCCATATTGGCCATCTCCCGGGAAATGCTTATAGAATTAAACTATCCCCACCGGGTCGACATCTATGGTCCAGCCCCGCGGCAAGGTGAGCTGGGATAACATCCGAGTTGAGTCAGGGCCACGGAGGAAGAGTTGCCAGCGATACCGGCCCCTGACTCTGAAGGCAAAAGTGGGCACAGGACCAATTATACTGAAGTCAATCATGTCCCCTCTCGCCCTTTCATCAAGAATTAGACGATACACCCTCTCCGCCTCACGGCGACATAACTCCTCATCAGTGTGGCTATAAACCAGACGGACTAATTGGCTAAAAGGGGGATAATTGTATTGGCGGCGATAATTTATTTCCTTATAATAAAACCCAAGATAATCATGCTTGGCCGCAGCTTCAATAGTGTAGTTATCGGGGGAGTAAGTCTGGATGATAACCTTTCCGGCTTTAACCCCACGCCCCGCCCTGCCCGCTACCTGACACAGGAGCTGAAAAGTACGCTCGCCACTTCGGAAATCAGGAAAATTAAGGCCGGTATCGGCACTGATTATCCCGGCCAGGGTCACCTGAGGCAGGTCTAATCCTTTGGCTATCATCTGGGTACCAATAAGCACATCAGCCTTGTGGTCACGAAAATTCTTTAACAACTCCTCATGAGCATATCTCCTGGTAATCACATCTTTGTCCCAGCGAAGCGTTCTCGCTTCAGGGAAGAAATGCCTTGCCTCCTCTTCCACCCTCTGCGTACCAATGCCCAGAAACCTGAGATAGCGCCGAAAACACCGGGGACAGCTTGGGGATACTGGAACAGAATAATGGCAGCGATGGCAAATTAGCCTTTTCTCCACTGAATGGTAAGTAAGGGCTATGGAGCAGCGGGGGCAGCTAAATACAAAGCCACAGTTACGACATCGAATAAACGTAGCTGTGCCCCTACGGTTAAGGAAAAGAATTATCTGCTCGCCCTGCACCAAAGTTTCTTTCATGGCAGCTAATAAGGCACGACTAAACAGGCTTGTATTTCCGGCTTTAAGTTCTTCCCTTAAATCCACTATGCTCACTTCGGGGAGAGGGGAATAACCACGAGGAGTAATTCTTTCCTTTAGCTCTACAAGATGATATTCGCCTTGCTGTGCCTTATGGAAACTGCCAATATCAGGGGTAGCACTGCCCAAGATGACAATAGCATCACTCAGTTGAGCCAATTCAATGGCTACGTCGCGGGCATGATAGCGAGGCGATTTATCTTCTTGTTTATATGTCCACTCATGCTCTTCATCGATAATGATAAGACCAAGGTTGGGCAGTGGCGCAAACAAGGCGCTCCTCGGTCCAATGACGACATCGCAGTTTCCTGCCATTATCCACTGCCATTCGTCGAACTGCTCTCCCAAGGAAAGCCCACTATGCAGTACTGCCACGCGCCCCGGGAAGCGATTAGCAAATCTCTCTACTGTTTGTTGGGTCAAAGCGATTTCCGGGATAAGGCAAATGCCGCGCTTACCCACGGCAATAACCTGAGCTAAGGCTCGCAGGTAAATCTCAGTTTTGCCGCTGCCAGTAACGCCGAACAGGAGGAAAACTGGCGGCCTGCCAGGTTGCCTCGCTCCCTTCGCAGCGACATCTTGGATTGATCCCCAAGCAGCTTGTTGAGATGAAGTAAGAACCGGAGGTGGAGAAGTTGTGAGGCTGAGGTGAGATAAAGGGTCGCGTCTTACCCTGAGCTTCTCCACTGAGACCAAATGGCGGCTCTCCAGGGCTTTGATAGTAGCCGGAGAGCAATTGAGACGTTCCTTCAGTTCGCTAATTGAAATAGGTTGAGGCTGCCTGGTCAGAAATTCTAAGAGCTCGGCCTGTTTATAGGCTCTAGACTTATCCAGGCGAGCCTTCGCCACTTCAATTTCTTCTCTGTCGGCTATTAGCTTAATATAAGGAAGCGTTTTGGGCTTTATCCTGGCCTCTTCCAATTCCAGAGTTTTAGTAATTAATTGACGGTCTAGCAACTGGTCGATGATTTGCCGGGCTTTTCTTTTGCCAATGGCTTTCTCCAGCTCAGGCAAGCTTGTCTTCTTTTTCCCCTTCATGATATGAAGGACTTGCCTTTGCTCCGGCGTTAGGGGCAAATCTACTTGGGAATCTATTAGCTGGAAGCAAGTAATAGCTCGCCTCTCAAATCCCGGAGGCAGCATTAAAGCCAGGGCATCGAAAAGGGAGGCAAAATAGTGTTCGCTTATCCACTGGGCAAGCTTTATTTGTATTGGGGAAAATAAATGAAAATCAGCAACAATGCCAGCTATTTCCTTAGTTTCTGCAACCGCTGGCTCGTCTGATAATCGGAGCACAATCCCCTGAATGACCCGGGAGCCAAAGGGCACCCACACTGCTTGCCCGGCACTAATATTGAGCCCCGGCGGTATGGCATAGCAAAAAGTTGACCGGGTCCCCGGTGAATCGACCGCCACCTCGGCGTAGTTCATTCAGAGGTCTGTTCTGGTGCTTGAGGTTCTTCCTCTTGAGGCAGGGCCTGCTCTATCACCTTCTCTCGCCTTTCCTTAAGTCGAGCCTGCTTAACGCTGAGCCTGCGCATATAATAGAGTTTGGCTCGTCTCACCTGCCCATGCCTGAGCACTGCCACGTTTTGCACAGAAGGGGATTGGAAGGGGAAAGTACGTTCCACTCCAATGCCGTAAGATACCCTCCTCACCGTAAAGCTTCCACCATCAACTCCCTTCCTCATTTTAACCACCACTCCCTGGAAGTGCTGCAGTCGCTCTTTATCCCCTTCTTTGGTCTTCAAACTAACCTTGACCGTGTCACCTGGGGAAACTTGAGGAACATTGGGGTTCATTTTGGGTTTAACAAATTCTCTAACATCCATTTCCTTTCCTCGTCGCAGATATTGCCCTTCTCCAAGAGGTCAGGGCGTCGTTTTGCCGTTCGCAGAATAGCCTGACGGCGTCGCCATTGAGCAACTTCACCATGATTCCCTGAAAGCAAAACC
This sequence comes from Dehalococcoidia bacterium, assembly GCA_049586675.1. Classification (GTDB taxonomy): domain Bacteria; phylum Chloroflexota; class Dehalococcoidia; order GIF9; family AB-539-J10; genus RBG-13-51-36. The sequence continues at coordinate 20,297 of JBAVCL010000011.1, read as the reverse complement.
GCGGGTACTGACCAACCTCGATATTCCGGAGGTCGGGTATATTGGGGATATTCTAAAAGCCCATGGCTATGAGAATCGCTGCTGGCAGAATCTTGTGAGCCCAGCACCCCCGGTATAAGTCTAACGATAGCATCCACCACAACCAGGGCAGCTAATTCACCTCCACTAAGTACATAATCCCCGATACTGATTTCATCAGTAGCTAAGTGCTCACACACTCTCTCGTCTAAACCTTCGTAATGGCCACAAATTAACATCAGATAAGGATGGAGGGCTAGTTCCTGAGCCACAGATTGAGAAAAAAGCCTCCCCTGAGGGGTAAGTAATATGATAGGCATCTCACTTACACCAAGTTGCTGTTTTACCGCCTCGGCTGCCTCAAAGATAGGCTCGGGCTTGAGCACCATACCAGGCCCACCGCTGTAGGGATAGTCATCCACAGTATGATGTTTGTCATGGGTGTAGTCACGAATATTATGAATCGCAATGTCTATCAATCCCCGCTCCTGAGCACGCTTGATGATGCTCTGATTAAGTGGAGAGACAAACATTTCAGGGAAGAGACATAAAATATCAATACGCATGGATCCCTCAATAAAAACCTTCAAAGTCAATATCTTACCATGCAGACGGCGACAAAGGAAAGTCTGTGCTTTGAATGAGTTTACTCTTCTTAGCGTGAAAATTTTGTAGAGAGATGCCAGCGACTAAAATGACGGAGAATTATAAAGGAATTTTGCAATTGGCTATGAAATGCCTTTGCCGAGCCTTCCCGGTGTTCGTTTGTATTGTTTCCTCGCTTGTGCTTCCTTCCCCCTTTAATGACCACGCTGGCCAGCACCTTGAGATATCACAGTGAAGAAAGGAGACGAAAATTAGAACACTAAAGGCAAAAAAGAGGTTATAATAGAATGGCAAAGGGCATCCGAAACTACAGCGTTTGCGGTTTATCTTGGGCACTGTTTCGAGCAGTTACTGGTTAATGCCCGAAAGAGAATCGGCTATGTGCGATGAAGAGATGAAAGAGGGAAAGCAGGTTCGTATGACCAATATACCTAACGGCGTTGACTTACTCCGTGACCCAACCTTAAACAAGGGGACAGCATTCACCGAAGAGGAACGGAAGGCGTTGGGACTCGAGGGGCTTTTACCACCATACGTCAATTCTCTGGAAACACAGGTTATACGGGTTATGGAGAATTTCCATAAAAAGCCAACGGATTTGGAAAAGTACATCCACCTCATGAGCCTCCTGGACCGAAATGAAACCTTGTTCTACCGGGTGGTTATGGACAGAATCGAGGAAATGATGCCTATTGTTTACACTCCCACAGTGGGACGGGCATGCCAGGAATATGGTCACATTTTGAGGAAGCCCCGGGGCATCTTCATTTCGGCCAAGGACAGGGGACGAGTAATTGATATCTTACGGAATTGGCCGAATAAGGATGTGCGTATTGTAGTAGTCACCGATGGTGAACGAATTCTGGGTCTGGGAGACCTGGGCGCTAACGGAATGGGCATTCCCGTAGGCAAGCTCTGCCTCTACACCGCCTGCGCTGGCATTCATCCCGGGCTATGTCTCCCAGTGACCATTGACGTAGGGACAAACAATGAGGAGTTGCTAAACGATGTTCTCTACGTCGGCCTCAGACAACATCGCCTTCGCGGAGAACCGTATGATGCCCTGGTCGAAGAATTTATCATGGCAGTGCAAGAGCTTTATCCCCATGTCCTTATCCAGTTTGAAGACTTCGCCACCCCTAACGCATTGCGCCTGTTGAATAAGTACCGAGGCCGGGTTTGCACTTTTAATGACGACATACAAGGAACAGGCGCTGTAGGGCTGGCAGGCTTATATTCGGCCCTGCGAATTACTGGAGGCAAGTTAAGGGACCAAAAAATTTTGTTCCTCGGTGCTGGTGAAGCTGGTATTGGAATTGGCAATATGATTAGCTCTACGTTGGTTGCCGAGGGGCTGTCTGAGAAGGAGGCCAGAAACCGGTGCTGGTTTGTGGATTCCCAAGGCCTGGTGGTGAAAAGCCGTAGCGATCTAGCGGAATACAAACTTCTTTACGCCCACGACTATGAGTATCTCAGGGATTTTCTTTCTGCTGTTAAGTCACTCAGGCCCACGGTAATTATCGGAGCCTCGGGACAGCCCAAGACATTTACCCAGTCGGTATTGGAGGCAATGGCCATTTACAATCAAAGGCCCATCATCTTCGCCATGTCGAATCCAACCTCAAAGGCTGAGTGCACCGCCGAAGAGGCCTATATCTGGACGGAGGGGCGTGCTATTTTTGCCAGCGGCAGCCCTTTTGCTCCCGTCATGTTTAAGGGAAAAACATATGTGCCGGGTCAAGCTAACAATGCCTATGTCTTTCCAGGCATCGGACTGGGCATCATCGCCTGCGAGGCTATGTCTGTTACCGATGAAATGTTTTCTGTTGCGGCAAAGGCACTGGCGAATGCGGTTTCAGAAGCCGATCTTGCACAGGGGCGTATTTATCCACCACTAACTAAAATCAGGGAGGCCTCCGCTGCTATTGCTACTGCAGTGGCCGAGGTAGCCTATAACCAAGGCATCGCCAGAAGACCAAAGCCTGATGATCTCCCGACGTTCATTAAATCGCAGATGTATGAGCCGAAGTACCGCCGTTACGTTTGACTGAAGCCTGTGCAGAAACTCTTAAATGCTGTCGAGAGGGCTGTCTTTTTTAATATGGTGCTATTGTCCTTTCTGAGTGCCTTGAAAAGCCCTACTTCAACGTACTTCTTCCTTCTTTAAACACTCGGCCATAATCCTGGATTCGAGTCTTAAATATCTTTACGAATTGTACAGCCGCTTGTCTCGATCAATGCAAAACGAGGGACTAAACAGAATGGCTGATTATTACCTTAATAGAGTTTCCTAATGTATTCCCGCGCATTTGTTTTGCCAGGTTATCCTAGATAATGCTGGGGGATGGGTCAATCCTCCAAGGTGACAAATCTGTTAGTAAGGTCTACCGCCGCTGGAAGCGACTGCATCCAGAACGCTTTATTCTCAGGGTCTCCGGCACCAAACAGGTGATCGTACTTCACCCTATCCTCGCTCGTTGGCAGGCGCTCGATAGTACGAACAGCCAGCTCGTGCAGTTGGCGAGCATTGGCTAATCGGGAATTAAGCGCCACATAATAAAGGCCGAGCTTTTCTACTGCCTTGACTTCCCGGCCTACCTCCCGTCCTGCCTGTCTGAATTGGCTGAGAACGACAAGCACCCGGTCTCCAAGGTTCATCGGCGGAATCTCATACTCATTCCCGGCTGGAATACGAGTTAAGAGGTCAGCACCTTTGGGCCGCGAAGCAATGTGCTTCTTCACTTCGACGAGGCTGGGACCAGAACTACCTGCCAAAACGAAGACAAATCGTGCGCCTCTATCAACGCCAGCGTCCAGGTATGGCAGAAGCACCTCGTATGGCCAGGCTTCGTCGGGTTTGGCATCGACCTCATCAATCAAGCAGAGACACGGTTTGTTCTCGGCATCAAGTTGAGCCAGGCCGGAGAGGAACTCCTCGCGGCTACACTTGGCCAGGTTGCACTCTTGGTAATGGATAGTCGATGTCAGTGAAGCTGCTACCTGTTGGACGAAATAGGTTTTGCCACTGCCAGGTGCTGCCCAGATAAGATAATTGTCTCGTTTTCGGCTGGGGCGGTCAAATCCCGCCGCAATCTTGTGTCGGACGTCTTTCAATATGTTACGGACAGTCTCTTCATGTCTGGTGTAGTCGCCGACAACGCGATATCGCGACAGGGCGACCCAATCCAGTGCGACGATGAATGACCGTGCCTCACGTGCCACAGGGTCATCCATAGCCACGCTAAGATCCGGCGCCAATGGCTGTCCGAGCTCTACTGCTTGACCAACAGGTACTGGGTCGCCAAGAAACTCGGCAATGGCGCGCATCACTGAATCGGAGTCACCGTATCAGGGAAGGTGTTCTCTTCCTTCCAGGGGGACGAAGCGGGCATTTGGTATCCAAGATGCCAGCTCTCTACCCAACCGGAAGGGCATGGCCAGGTCCTGCTGGCGATGGAGCACCAGTGTGGGAACCCGGAGACTGGGAAGGAGGTGCACTACATCAGCTCTATATACGAGGTCTAGTATTTTGGCAGCTACCTCCGGGGTGGCAGACTCACGCTGGAATTTTGCCCACAATTCAATGCCAGCGGCATCGGCACCAGACATACCAATGTCAGCGATCGCCTTTGAACCGATCCCCCAATGAGCACGGACTAAGGAAATTAGAGAGACTTTGACCTCATCTGTAGTGATTGCTGCACCACGGGCATGAGTACCATAGAGGACTAGGTGGCTGACACGCCGGGGATGCCTGGCGGTATAGGCTACAGCAACAGGACCACCCCAAGAGTAGCCCAGCAATGCCAAGCGTTTCAGTTTGAGATGGTCAATAACTGTTTCCAGGTCCCGAATGTCTGAATCCAGTGAGAAGTCCGTCCGGTTCCGGTCGGAGAGACCCGTGCCGGGCCGGTCGTAGCACACCAAGGTGTGATGACACGCCAATCTTTCCCAAAAACGGCGGTATACCGGGATTTGCCAAGCCAACTCTTGATGACTGATCCACGGTGGCGACACAACCAAGGGAAGTCCCTGACCCACAGTAGCATAAGCGAGACGCAAACCATCCGTAGTGACGCAAAAACGAATCTGCTGCTCCAAAATTGAAACCTCGTCCCCGAATTTCGTAAATCTACCAGTGAATCTATCTTAAGCATATCCAATCTAGTTGTCAAGGCTGCAATACACGTCACATTCACCAAATGAACTAATCTCTATGGCTTGAGTCATTGAACAAAATACAATTTGTTATAAGGTGACTAACACTATTGACGTTGTGCTAAAATGCGAATCAAGAAAGAATTGCTAATATGCAGGCAGTTGAAGTCAGCCATATAGTCAAGTCCTTCGCCGATAAGGTCGTGGTTAACGACCTGTCTTTCTCTGTCGCCCAAGGCGAGATATTTGGTCTTATTGGTCCTAATGGTGCTGGCAAGACTACCACCATCAGGATGATGATGGACATCATCAGGCCGGACTCGGGAGATGTGACCATCCTCGGCGAGAAGCTGAGTGAATCTACCAAAAATAAGCTTGGCTACCTGCCCGAAGAAAGAGGACTGTATAAAAAGCTGGGAGTCCTCGACTCTATCATCTATCTTGCCTCTCTCAAGGGTCTGGACAGGCGCTCAGCCGAGGAAAAAGCTGATGAGCTGCTCGATCAAACAGGTATGCTGCCCCACAAAGGAAAAAAGATTGAGGAGTTGAGCCGGGGCATGGGACAGATTATCCAGTTCATCGTTAGTATCATCCACGACCCGGAACTGGTTGTGCTGGACGAACCCTTTGCCGGGCTCGACCCGGTTAACACTGATTTACTGAAAAGGATGCTCCTTGACTTGAGAAATCAAGGGAAAGCTTTGATCCTGAGCACCCACCAGATGAATGAAATTGAGGAACTATGCGACCGCATATTAATGATAAACCATGGGCGCCCGGTTCTTTACGGGAATCTGGCTGAAATCAAGTCCAAGTATAGAAGCAATTCGGTATTGCTGGAGTTTGAAGGAGAGCTAGGAGAAGTGCCGGGAGTTATCGAGAAACGCACCCACAAAGGCTATGTAGAGCTGGTCCTTGATGGAAATACGGCTCCCCAGCAAGTCCTGGAACGATTGCTAAGTCGTGGAATAATGATCAATCGCTTTGAAGTAGCTACTCCTACGCTTAACGAAATATTCCTGAGGGTGGTGGGTGAAGATCATGAATAAGACGCTTTTGATATTGAGGCATGAATTCCTGCATACGGTAAAGAGGAGAGGGTTCATCGTTATGACCGTTATCGTGCCACTCGTAGCGCTCCTCTTAATAGGAGTTTCCCAGCTCATATCAGGAATTGCCAAGCCGACAACGGAAGTAACGACCATTGGATATGTGGATGAGTTCGGTGGATTCCAGCAGTATACCAGCCAAGGAAACATAACGATGGTTCGCTTTAACACACCGGATGACGCAACTGAAGCGCTGGTCAGCGGCGATATTAAAGAGTATTTCGTCATTCCATCGGATTATATTTCTACTGGAGTGATTAACCGTTATACCCTGGAAAAACAGCTTGCGGCATCCCCTGCCACAACGACGGCGATTAAGAATTTCCTCACAAATAATCTACTGGCAGGTAAGGTGCCCGAGGCCACTGTAGCTAGGATTGAAGCAGCCTTGAATCTGGTTAGCATCAGGCTTACTGAAACTGGTGCCGTGGCTCCGGAGCAAGGCGGATACGGAAACTTTATCATTCCCGCTGTCTTTGGCATTCTACTAGCCCTCGCCATCATTTTCACTTCCATGTATCTGCTGCAAGGGCTGGGTCAGGAGAAAGAGAATCGCCTTATAGAAATATTGTTGTCCTCTGTTTCCGCTAGGCAGTTACTCACTGGCAAGGTTTTAGGAATTGGTGCTGCCGGGCTGGTACAGGTAGCCGTCTGGGCGATCTCAGCGCCACTCTTGTTGAACCTGGCTTCCTCATCCATAGGGGGGTTTATCAGCACAATACAGTTGCCAGCTGACTTCATTGTTCTGGCTGTAGTGTATTTTATCCTGGGCTACTCGTTGTTCGCTGTTATTTCAGCAAGCATCGGCGCCGTCAGTTCCAGTTCCCAGGAAGGGCAACAATTGATGGGGATTTTTACAATTCCCTTACTTATACCCCTCTGGTTCATGTCTCTAATTATGCTCTTGCCGGACAGCCCAGTTTGGGTTTTCTTTACCATTTTCCCGCTCTCAGCTCCTGTGGTAGTGATAATACGGCTTGGCGTTAGTGGTATACCTGCCTGGCAACTGGTTGCCAGTATTGCGGTGCTGGTGCTCTCCATCATTGGAATTTTGTTATTGACCATCAAGGTTTTCAGAACTTACTTGCTCATGTATGGGAAAAGGCCCGGCATCGGGGAAGTTATCCGAAGCCTCAAGACTGGATAGGCTATGGTATCCGGCTATCCGCATGAAAGCGGACATGCCTATGTTTGTTCAATGGTAATAAATTTTAGCTTCGCATAAACTGAAATAGGCGTCTGGCGATAAGTGAGGCGCCTTTTATTTTTAGGCCTCGAGCCTACCAAAAAATATCATATAGAGATGGCTCTGTCAGTATCAAAAGTATCTATAAAGATATTATAATAATTAAATATTGATTCAAGTTCTTGAGGTTTATAAATTGGCAAGTGGAATGGCACAGCAGTCAAAAGCGGAAGCTGACATAGCACAGCACCTGATTTATAGTCCTGACGCTTACGGTACTGTGCAAGCATTGGGGATTGATGAATATCCAGGGGAAATGGCGATTGCCAGAGAATTGGTACAGAATGCTGATGATGCTTTCGATAGAGAGAATAAGATCTTTCCCACTTATATCAAGTTTGTAATTACAGATAGTGGTCTGTTGGTGGAACATGATGGTAAACCCTTCAGCCGACCACCGGAACACCTATTGAAGAAACCCGATTTGACCGAAAAGGAAGAGGAGGAGCTGAAGAAATATGACTTCATTAAGCTGTCTAGAATCGGCCTGGGTAAAGTAGACGAGACGATGACAGGCAGGTTTGGCACAGGCTTTTCCTCCGTATTCCATATGACCGATACGCCCCGAGTTCAGTCCAACGGGTGGGATTTTGAGATCCATGTGAGTAGGAAACCAGTAATCAAGGAAATCCCGATGGATCGATTAACATTCATACGCCTACCGTTCAGGTTATCTAGCACAAAGCTATCGAGAAAAATCGGTGCTGAGGTTTTCGATCAGGAGAAGATAGCACGTTTCAAGAAGGATATCCTCGTCGAGAGTTACAAAATGATCTTTTTTTTGAAGAACATTAAAAGGATAGAGGTATTCGAGGATAAGAACCCCTTGTACGTGGTGGAGAGAATCACCCGATCAAAGAAGATGAAGAATCTTGTGCGCACGGCTGTCACCGTTTCTGTCAAAAACTTGCAGGAGGCAAAGTGGGAGGACCCGAGAGAGAAATGGATCATATACTCTCTTTGCGACATACCTATTCCATCAACTCTGAGAGGCTTGAACCTGAAACGCAGGCAGTATGTGTCGGTGGCGCTGAGCGTCGGCAAGAGCGCTTTCGCGGAGCAATTTGATGTTCGAAACCATTCCTATTTCACCTTTCCAATTCGAGAGACCAAGTTCCACTTCAAGTACAATGTATCCAGATTCTTCACTACGACTGCAAGAACCGAGTTTATCACGAAAGAAGGCCTGAAGAACGATTGGAACAAATGGCAGATTAAGAACGTGGCTCGTGTGCTGATCATGGCAGTTGAGGATTTCGTTTTGGCAGACAGTCGAGGCGACGAATTGTATGGATTCCTGCCCCACCCCCACGAGTACCTCCATGAATATGACAAATACCTCATTGACGCATTCCGCGAACACGTGCAAAAAAAGGGCACGAGGTTTGTGTTTACAACGAAGGAGATATGGGTTGCACCAAAGCAGTCGTACATAGGTGACAAGAGGCTGGAGATAGTGCTGCCTCAGAGGCAATACAGGCACTTCGCCAATAGAAGGTTCGTTAAGGACTATGAATCTGTGCTTGCCTTTTATGGAGCTAGTGTGCTGTCTAAGGAAGACCTCATAGACTATCTTGAAATTAATCAGAAAACTAAGGCATTTATCAACAGGTTTAGCTCACCCAGGCGTAAGGGGAATGTGGACCGACTGCGAGTCATCCTTGAATATCTTGGGGCAGTTGATTTAACACCAGTAGAAGTGGCGAAGCTAAAAGACATCGACTTCATACTGACTGAAGATAACAATCTGAGGAGTAAGAACTACGGGGTGTATCTTCCGACAGACAAGGACATGCCGCTCATCGACCCTGACGACATAGTGCATCATGGCTTGTATGCCTCGAAGAGATCAAAAGCATTTCTGAGAGATAAGTTGGGTGTTAGGAAAATGAACCTCCATTACCTGATAATTGACAGTTTCCTGCGGCGCCTCAATTCGTACTCGCCCAAACAGAAGTTTGACTTTACACTCTATCTAGCAAGGCGAAGTAAGGAGGTGTTGGCAGATAAAGAAGCGACACGTCTGTTGAGTAGCAATTTAGGGCAATTTCTCATAGTAGATTGGTGTGGGTCTGAAGCACCTGAGGTGTTTTTTGACGATGCGGAACTGAAGTACGTCTTTGAGGATAGTCTAAACTATCTGTCTACTTCATACGGGGCTCAATTGGGTGCGAAAACTCCTCGTTGGCGAAGCTTCTTCCGTGCCATTGGTGTGAAGGCGAATCCATTAGACGACAAAGTCGTGCAGGTGGCCGCCAATGTGGCTGCGCAAGGATTTTCAAGAAGCAGCGCGGCTCGCGCAGAAGCACTTTTCAAGTTCCTATCAAGGAGAATCAAGACCTACAGTGGTGCGGAGGGGAAGCTATGGGATAGGCTGAATGAGCACAGCTGGATACCGACAACGGCTAATTGTCTTGAGTATCCTAGACTGACCTATGTGAACACGACAGTCAGACACCTGGTGGGCAATGGGGCCCATTTCGCAAGCTTTGTGGTCAAAGCAGATGACCCTCTGGTTGGGCGCTTGAAAATGTTGACCAAAGCATTGCCAGCGGATGTAGTAGCCTACTTGCTTCAGCATCGTGCCACTCGTAGTGGAGGTAAGGACAGGAAGGTAGACAGCAGAATCTATGAATATCTGGAGCAAAATGCTGATGACCTCAAAGAGAACCTCGTTGAGCAACTACGTGCCGACAGTACCGTTTGGTTTCGAGGCAAACTGTGGAGTCCCGGAAGATTGTTTCTCGACAACCAAGTCAACGAATTTGGTCGCAACGGAGTGTTCATGGGATACCTTCATAGAGAAGGCTTTTCTAGATTAGCAAGACTCTGTGCCTTGCTCGGGATTGAAAAAGGACCTAACCAAGTAAATTCGTACGTTGATTTCCTATTAGATGTCTCCAAACAAGCGGCGGAACTGAATGTCAAATACTGGGGAAAGTATATTCAGAACGCACATCGAAGACTCGCTTCTGAGGAGCGCCTGTTGACGGACGGCCAGCGTAAAGACTTGGCCCATAGTAAGATTGTGGTCTGGGGGCTGTTTCTCGTGGAACCTTGCAGATGCTACTTGTTCCGAATGACCGAGACTATCTACAGGGACCGGCTGGAGCGAGCGGGAATTGTCGGTGTTCCCTTTGTGATTGAGAAGGATGCTAGAAGGGAGAGGTACTTCTTATCGCTTCAAATGAATGAGGTCCATGATTCATTCTTCGAGAGGAGAAGTGGTGAAGACAAGGCTGAGCATTGGCCAGAATGGAAGCGGAAGATTGAGGGGTTGATTCCATGGATCAATGGCTATGCCTACCATACTGTTGGCGAGGAAGGTGTATCGGACCTTAGCCTTTTGCGCAACTTAGAGGTGCAATGTGTACACGGGTTACAAGTGGTTTGTGGAATAGAATATGATGGCACACGAATAGATGGCAGCCCAATCGAGGATTTCTGTTGCCTGGAAAAGACTGACACTTGTGCCAGCTTGTGTCTCGATGCGACATTCAATGAAAAGGACAACACACAACTGTTACTTCTGTCCAGCCTTATGGCGACTCTCATCGATACCGATATTGGGGTTAGTCGAGTCGAATGGATCATGGTACTCAGCCAATATTTTAGGCAAGGAGAGATTAGCGGCATAAACCCATACAACCCGCAGATTTTTGAGAAACCGGCGGAAACGCAAGAGTTCGTAGGCGACGAAGAGCCTGCTGACGAAGAAACTGGTGAAAAGGGGGGCGAGGTGACAGGCGAACCGGAACATGTTCCAGCGGATATTGGCGAGGGAGAAAAAGAGAACATCACCAATGGGAAAGGGACAAGGCTTGTAGACGACGGGCTCAATGAAGCCCCGGCTATTGGAAAACGCAGAGGTGGTAAAACCAAAACCTCAGCGCCAAGTTATCGAGGGGGAGGCGAAGTGAAACCACATGCTGTTAACTATGCGGATGAAAGAGACTGGGTGAAAGCGCAGGCAGACAACTTCTGCCAGGTCTGTGCGCTTTTTTGTGAGAGCTGTGATAGTAGGCAACAGGAACAATGCCCGTGCGAAGTTAGAAAGAACGCCCAACATGCGCTTGCTCACCATCACTTGGAATCCTATTCGGGAGAGGTCAGTCGAGATGTGCGCGGGAATTTGATAATGCTTTGCGCATACCATCACAAGCAGTTAGACAACATCAATGTGCGGTTGGGATACATTAGAGGCAAAGCCATTGTAGAAACAAGAGAGAAAGATGTTATTCTGTCAGTATACCCCAAAGATAAGGATGAGACAGAGATAAAGATCAAGTTCTCCAATAGTCATTTCGACGAATTTGAGGAGTACGTATGGAGCGGCACAAAGTGAAGGTGAAATATGAATATGGCTATTGATGTCCAAAGCTACATTTCTTCACATCCTAATTTAGGGAAATATGTAGATAGTCATTATCAATTGCCTGAGGTACACAAAGGCTCAGGCACAATTAAGTTCATTATTCTGGGGCAAGATCCTACTATTAAGAACAAAGAAAGGCGGAAGTTCATCAAGAAGGTACTTAATCTAGATAAATGTGGCAGGTTGAGATCATATCTTGTCGACATATGTAATGGTCTAGGAGTAGACCTGGATGTCAACGTATATGCCACCAACTACTTAAAAAATTTCTTTGATAGTCCTCCAACACAAATCAAGGAAGTCAATATATTTCAGTTATTTGAGCCATATTGGCTTCCAGTATTGCTTGAGGAAATTGAACCTTTCCCAGATATTCCGATTATCTCTCTAGGTCAGCCACTACTTAAGGCAATAGCGAAGCTTGGCACCAGTGCTTTTGTTCGTAATTATTGGGGTTATACAGTAAATTGGAAGTCGGGCGAAAGGGGAACATTCAGATACCTAGAGCCTGCATTGAATAAGACTGGTAGGATGATTTTTCCCTTTCCGCATCAACCCAGCCTCAACAAGGAATTCTATCGTGAAAGACTGGCTGAATATATCCATTTCATCAGAAGCATTTTAGCGTAAAAAGGGCACGGACCTCTTTCCAAATTCTTATTCCCTGCTATAATGAATGGAGAACTACAGATAACCTTTTAAGAAAAATGCAGTCTACAGGAAAGAATCCAGCATTAAGTTTAAGAGTGGAAAGCGTAATTGCAATTCAGCTGGGATGCGAGTGATGATTCTTGCTTATTATTGTATGTAAGACCAATTAAAATGAGCGCATGGCGCAGTGACTTATGGTCTTTCTTCATCGGTTTGATGCCCAACCGGTTCATTCGTATTATTTACGTCATTTATCTGATCCCTGCAATTATATTAATACTGCTCCCACCTTCATTCCTTAAAACACTTGACCTATGGACAAGGGCTAGCCTACTGAGTATTTTCTTTACTGTGTTTTCTGCAATTGTTTTCTTTTTCATTATATGGCGCTCCAAAAAGCTCGCCATAGGTCACCGGTCAACAATGGTGCTTACCATCCTACTTGTACTGCTTGTCATTACCCCCCCAGCTATAACTATTTTACGATGGAATGTGCTAGCACAAGTGTCTTTTCATCTTTGGTACGCGGAGTCTGTCGTACTTTTGTTCATGGTTATTGACGGAATAATCTATATTAACCTAAAGGCAAATAACCCAAATAAGAGTGTCCTGCGTAATACTGTATATCACGTTGATGTACCGATGTTTATAGGTTGCTCGGCATTATTAATTATTTCAGCAATATCTCCGTTTATAACAGAAGGAATGCTGCCATCAGATTTGAGCAAATTTGTAACGGGTGCACTTACATTCCAGTTTCTGATGGCTAACACAGCGTATGCAACAACTCAAAGTCGCCTCAAATTGTAAAGGAAGCGGACAACGAAATGAAAACTCTCAAAATACCAAACATGATCGATCATCCTCCAATCTCAGAAATTGATAAGGCGTTACAAACGATTCACAAGCCATGTTTTAGCAATCACTGGCTGTATTTATGTCGTGCAGCACGAGATTTAGAAGAGAACCGGATACGGGGTTGGGTTAACGGAGCAAATCAGTTTGCGATTGGAGAGAGGCGCGGTACATTTCATGTAATTATCCTCTCCAGAATTGTTAGCGAGGATTTGACCGAAACGTGTAAGAAATTATCAACTCTAGGTAAGTATGTATTGGTCCGAAAGTTATCGCACAAAGAATACCTAACTCTCTTAACAACAGAACCTTTCAAAGAAGTCCCTGAAACCATGAGAGTTCTACTCGAAGATGATGCTTTTCCTGAGCAGTATTTACAGTTGGAAACATTAATCAGCAGCATTTCAACACCAGCATACAGAAAGCTAAGAAGGGCATTACGGCGATTTGCACGAGAGGTGGAACCGTCGGAATTAGTGATGGAGAAATGGTCTCACCCAGAAGAAATTCTTGATTTTGTTTATGAATGGTCAAAAGGTGATTCTGAGAAATTTGCTTCCTATAAGGGAATGATTGCCGAGGCATTTGACCAATCGAGACACGATGCGGATTGTTTTGTATTCCGGCTTAGAGGCAGGATAATTGGCCTTTATATCTTGGGATACATAAAGACACAATTATGTGGCCTATACTGTGGTATAACGTCCAAAGAGTATCGAGGGCAAACTGAAGCTCTAGATTTTAAAGTCTACGAGTCACTCTATAACCGAGGATACAGACAAGTACTCATCGGAGGTGCTGAAAATCTGGGTGTCCTCAACTATTTAGGAAAGTTTTGCCCTTCACCTGTATGGCCACCTGTCTATTCCGTTCTATACTGCCCCAAGAGCTAACAAGTTTTTGTTCTATCGACTTATGTATCAATATTTATTATGGGTTAACATACAGCCCTATGTTTGTGCAATAGTGACTAGTCAATAGGTCTTACAACTAAAGGGTACCAATATAGCTTTTCTTCTTTGTGTAACATCTTGACGGTCAGCGAGCGTGTATCCTAGTATACTCCAAGCTGACTAAAAATTTGCAGTTTACCAGCTTCAAGAGAAAATATAGAAAGGAGGAATAAAGCATGGACACAATAACCTTGGTAAATCTAATACTCTGCATCATAATAGTGGTCTTGGGCTGTGTGGGTTTTAACAGAGCCAAAGACAAATGGCCCCTATATATTGCTATAAGCTTTGGGCTGTTTGGGCTCTCCCACTTGTTAACGCTTCTGGGCTTCAAAGACACCTTGGAGGCTTTCTTAATTGGCATTAGAACAGTTGCTTACCTACTGGTTATATATACAGTGTACCTAGTAGCATTCAAGAAATAGCTAAAGGCAGAGGACAACAATAAGACGATTGCTCGGAAGCCTCTCGGCTATCTGGAACTTAAGTTTCGGATGTGCCGCACTCGCCGGCTTGGCCTTTAAGCGTTTCCACAGCATGGGGCAGCGCAGGCAGTATCACTTCAAGGCATTCGCGTACTGCCTTGGGGCTTCCCGGCAGGTTGATAAGTAAGCATTTCCCGCGAGTGCCCACCACTGCTCGACTGAGCATGGCCATGGGAGTTTTTTTCAGGCTCTCAGCCCTCATTGCCTCGGCAAAACCGGGGACAATTCTATCCACCACAGCGAGAGTCGCCTCGGGAGTCACATCTCTAGGAGTGATTCCTGTTCCACCCGTGGTGATGACCACGTCTAAATCGCCTTTATCCGCCCACTTAACCAGCTTTTCAACAATAAGTTCCTTCTCATCAGGAACGATGTCGTAATTTACAATGCGAACATCCATGCTAGAAAGGATTTCGCGAATAGCCTCTCCGCTTTTATCCTGACGCTCCCCTCTTGACCCTTTGTCACTGATGGTCAATATTCCTACGGTAAACATTTCCTTCGCCACTGACAACTCTCACAAAATTCTTTTCTATGAAATCAGCTATTGCCACTGTATCACCCCAGGGAAACTGGATTATATCAGTATCCAATGATCCATCAGTGACAATGGCCGAAAGTTCCTCGGGGGAACATAATAAGTCATCGCCGAGTTCTTTTCTATGCACTTCGATTTTGGGAATTTTGCTTTTCCTGAATCCCTCGGCAAGAACGAGGTCGAATTCAGGGCCAAGCATGGGCATAATTTCCTCAATATTAAGGTCATGGTTTAAATTCTTAATGAAGGCGAGCTTATCAGGCGAGCTAATAAATACGGCATCACTGCCCGCTTGAGCAAATTTCCAGCTATCTTTTCCAGGCCGGTCTATTTCCATCCCGCCTCGACTGTGCTTTAAAGCAACGACTTTGTATCCTCTCCTTTTAAACTCGGCAATAAGTTGCTCCATAAGCACTGTTTTACCAGATTGCGATTTGCCCACGATGGAAACAACCGGCAGCATTTTCACCTCGCCTTGTTCTTCTCCCCACTCCAGCATCTGCACCTCGACCATGTCTCCAGCCTTTACCCCTTTGCTACTTTCGGGGATAATAGCCAAACCATTGGCTTTGGCCAGGGATGTAAGGATTCCTGAGCCCTGGGGACCGGTGAGAGAGGCATAGTATTGACCACCGCGCTTGGCTACCATCACCCTGACGAAGAGGCGGCGCCCATCAGTATTCACAATATCATCCTCGATAATCGCTCGGACAGCTGGCTTTTCCAGAATTTTCTTTCCCATCATTTTTAGTATGGCGGGACGGGCGAATTGTTCAAAGGTAATCATAGAGCTGACAGGATTGCCCGGCAATCCCAAATGAGGCACCTTCCTCTTTTCCCTTCCTTCCAACTTCTTCATAACCCCAAAGGCCAGCGGTTTTCCGGGCTTCATACAAACTGTCCAGAAACCAATCTCCCCGTGCTCTGCCAGGACATCTTTTACTATATCATAGTCTCCTTTAGACACACCGCCGGAGGTAATGAGCATATCTGCGTCCAAACCCTCATCTATTTTTTCAGTTAGAGACTGAACCGAATCGCGCCCTATGCCCAAGATTTTGGGAATTCCACCATAGCGAGAGACTTCAGCAGCAATGGTATAGTTATTGCTATCATAAATCTGGCCGGGAGCTAATGGCTGGTCAACACCAATAAGCTCATCCCCCGTAGCTAGAATAGCCACAATCGGCCGACGGATAACCAGCGCAGTAGAGTACCCCAGAGAAGCCAACACTCCTATCTCTTGAGGGCGAAGCACCATTCCTTTTTTAAGAATTAAGTTTCCCTTGGCAATGTCCTCGCCTCTACAGCGAATATTCAATCCCTTCTCCGCCTGGCATAATATGCCGATGTGCAATAAGTCTCCCCTGGATGATTTGCGGCTAACTTCATCAGTGTCCTCAAATTGAACTACGGCATCAGCCCCTTTAGGCAACGGCGCTCCCGTCATAATGCGGATAGCCGTCCCCGGCCTGACCTCCTTTGTGGGCATAGACCCGGCAGCAACCTCTCCGACCACGACTAAATATCTCGGTGATGATTCACTAGCCCCCCGAGTATCTTTAGCTCGCAGAGCATAACCATCCATGGCGGAATTATCCAATGGGGGAATATCCATAGCGGAATAGACATCCTCAACCAGAACCTGTCCCAAACAGTCCAGTATAGCCTTCCGTTCGGGCTGGAGAACCTCAACATAGCTCAAAACCTTCTCTACGGCTTCTTCTACAGAGATCATGCGGCAAACTCCCAAAACTGCATTATAGACTATCTTTGTCCTCATACCAACTTACCTGCTATTCAATTCAAATAGAAGAGAAATCAAGCATTTGGTGAATTATGGGCAAAAATTTGAGTTTTTTAGAACTTGTGTGCAGGTTAAGTATAATCGTGGTTGGTTTTACTTTACAATTCGTGATTTTTAGGCATACCACTACAGGTTGTGGTATTGATAATTGATGGTTTTGAGTTCATAATTCCCTTGCAATCTTCACTGGGAGGTTAAGAGTATAACATATGCATCCGCTAGATGGCCCGCGTCTCAAGATAGTACGCGCAAAATCTGAGATCGACCGACTCGGATTGATGGAGGATGCCTTCAGGGAGAATACTAACCATCATGTCGTCAGGGCGGAGTTCAATCCGAAGTCTGGAAAGAATGTCTACCGCGTACGTGTGGATGGCCCGCCACCGCCTCTTGAATGGGGCATCTATATCGGAGAGATTGCTCACAACCTGCGTTCCGCCCTTGACCAACTTGTCTATCAACTCGCGCTCCTGCATACCCCATGCGAAGCAGTTGCAGGGAGCAAGAGTCTCCAATTCCCCATCTTCTTGCATCGGAATAGCCCCGACAAGAGGGAAAAACGGCGAACCTTTGAGGGCCGACGTCAAGAAATGATTGGCTTGCTCCGACCTAAACATCAAGCACTCATTGAGCGGTTGCAACCATACCATCGCGGGAGTAGTATGCGCTTCAAACCCGTAAATCGGTCCAAACGCAGTGGATGCAATAGACCCCTTTTTTGGCTCGAAGAGATCAATAATGCGGACAAGCATCGGCTTCTCCAGGTCGTAGCCAGCAGGACTGGCATTGGTCTCGTTATTGACGATGGGGGTTATAGCCCCATGCGATCCGTCACTAAACTCCGTTATATCATATTGAAAGATGGCGCAAAATTCTGCGAGGCCTCCCCGGACATGTGCATGAATGCGAGCATCTCTCCTGTGATAGCGTTCGCTCACGGTTGTGAAGCGGTCGCACCTATGGGCGTCTGTTATGTGCTGGAATTGATCACAACCCGCGTTTCTGAAATTGTCGAGAGTTTTGCTTCTGAGTTTGATTGATTTAGGCATCGTTACACTCCTTATATTTATCCCCTTTGTATACCACTACCTGTAGTATGTCTATTTAAGAATTAGTTATTGCCCAATTATCAACCACGACTATACTGAACCTGTGTACAAAATAACTTGCATTATCCTAAACACTGGTCTAAAATAGCCAACGCCATGTCTGGAGGTAAGAGCCAGTGACGGGCACTTTGGTAGGCCTGGCTATTCTATTTCCTATCATTGCGGGCCTTATTTGCCTGCTGATTAAAAACCACAGAGTCAGAGGCGGCATTGTTTATCTCACTGCCGCGGTTCTCATAATAAACTCCATCCTCTTCCTGCGGCAAGGTTCTTTTCCCGTCGAATATTCGCCTGCTTCTACATGGGATTCGGTCATCTTAGTTTTTAACTATGTCATACTGGCGGCCTTTCTCATTGTGGCTGTCAGAGATATTGGCCAAAGAGGGATATCTCGACACAATATCCTCACCATAGCTTTAACTCTAGCCGCAGGTCTCCCCTTAGCAATTTTTGAGTTTTTCTGGGCGCCACAAACGCCATTGGAAGTTATCCCGGCCCTCTATATTGATCATCTATCCATAATCATGTGCCTTATCATTTCTATTGTAGGCTCGCTCATCTGTGTTTATGCCATAAGGTATATGAGAGACCATGAAGAGCACCGTATGCATCTCGGGGAGCTTAAGGAGACAACACAGCCCAGGTTCTTCTTCTTTATGCTCATGTTCCTGGGTGCTATGAACGGACTGGTCTTCGCCAATAATTTACTCTGGCTGGGATTCTTCTGGGAAATGACTACACTGGCCTGCTGGGGCTTGATTAGCCATGATAGGACTCCCATTGCCATAACCAACGCCTTTCGTGCCTTATGGATGTGCCTTATTGGTAGCGTTGGCTTCAGCCTGGCTATCATGTTCCTATGGTTATGGAACGGAGCGCCTGATTCGATTTCGTTGATGGGAGTCATCAGTAATGGCGCCTCAGCCGGTCCCCTTTTTCTTTTGCCCGTCGCTCTACTATGTCTGGCTGGTTTCACCAAGGCAGCGCAACTCCCGTTTCAGAGCTGGTTACTGGGAGCCATGGTTGCCCCCACACCAGTTTCCGCCTTACTGCATTCCAGCACTATGGTTAAAGCCGGAGTTTATCTTGTGCTGCGTATTGCTCCTGGCTTTCAAGGCACCCACCTTTCCACTCTTATAGCTATTTATGGAGGCGCAGTCTTTCTAGCCACTGCCATACTGGCCATAAGTCAGAGCGAAGCAAAGAAGGTTCTGGCTTATTCCACGATTGGCAATCTCGGTCTCATCATACTTTGTGCGGGCATAAATACTCCGTTAGCCATAGCTGTGGGCATCATGCTCTTAATCTTTCACGCCATATCCAAGGGACTTCTCTTTTTATGCACTGGCGCTATTGAGCACCACATCTGGAGCAGGAATATAGAAGACATGGAGGGGGTGGCCAGAAATCTCCCCCTTCTGACGGGCATAACCATAGCGGGAATGCTTTCCATGCTGGTAGCTCCTTTTGGTGTCCTTATCGCTAAGTGGGGAGCTATGGAGGCAGCCTCTAGCATTGGCGTGTGGTCAACTCTGGTGCTCGTATTGCTCATGCTTGGTTCAGGAGCTACTACCGTTTTTTGGGCCAAGTGGATCGGGCGCTTTCTATGCCACAGTCCTGTGCCGGGAAGCTCCAAGATGGAGCCATTCATTCCCCTTTATCATGGCATCTTGTTGATGTTGATTACCTTTGCCGTGGCATTCAGCATACTAATTGCTCCGGTGTATAACAGCATTGTCGCCCCAGCTTTAACTGAAACAGGCTACACTGCGGCTTTAGCTTTTACTACCGGCGCTTGGTTCTTGAAATCCCCCATGGGTATTTTCGCGGCCTGGCCAATTTTCATAATAATCACTTTGGCCCTCTTAATTCCTGTCCTCACCACCAGAGCAAAGCCCGAAGCAATTCGCAGTTCTTACATGTGTGGGGAGAATGTGGAAATCGGAGTGGATGAGTTTGTGGCTGTAGCTGACGAAAGAACAGGGCTTAAGACCGGCGGATTCTATATTGAAAATATTCTGGGGGAAGGAAACCTTAACAGATTTGTCGTGCCTGTGGGTATTGTTTTACTTTTTATTTTATTCGTTTTGGCGATGATATGAGCACAGGTTGGTTAATCGGAAGTGCCGTAATGGCGGTTATAGTAACCCCTTTGATAGGGGGATTACTCAGAGGCATTGACCGCAAATTGACTGCCCACATGCAGGGAAGAATCGGACCGCCGATAATACAGCCCTTCTATGATGTCATCAAGCTCTTTGGCAAGAAACCAATGGTCGCCGGTGGAGCTCAGATGGCGTTCACTTATGCCTATATCACCCTGATCATCACTGCGGTAGTATTCTTCGCTCTGAGGCAAGACTTGCTAGTGGTGCTTTTTATCCTGT
>JBAVCL010000010.1:0-73336 GCA_049586675.1 Dehalococcoidia bacterium | reverse complement strand
GCTATCACAAATAGATCAGCAATCCGATAGATATTCTGCAGGTCTTTATCGGGAACAAATCCGGTAAATGTTACTGCCTTTTGCATGCCCAGTTCCTCTGTTAATTTCTCAAGTTTTTGCTTTTCTTGGCCTATACCAACCAATACTAAATGAACACTAGTGACGAGCAAAATATCCCGCAGTGCTCGCAAAATTACGTCAATTCCTTTTTCTTTATCTAATCTGCCGACATATAACAACACCGGTTTATTGTTCGGTACGGCGAAGATCCGCTTTAGATACAATCCATCATTGGTTGGCTTGAATCTCTCCAAGTCAATGCCGCACGAGATCGGCATAACATCTTTGCGAAAACCGGCGTTTTTTAACAACGCCACCGCGGTTTTTGTCGGCGTGCTCACAAAATCAAGCTGTTCAAAAATCCTTGCACAGTCTCTCCACGCAAACTTTTGCAGCTCCCTCTCGGCAATTTTTGGCAGATGAAGAAAATGCACCAGATTTTCTGGCATGAAGTGATTTGTGCCTACAACCGGGATGCCAAGTTTTTTGGCTGCGCTTACCACTCGTCTGCCAATTAGGAAATGATTTTGAATATGAATGATGTCGGGGGAAATTTCCCTAATCGCTCGCCGGATGACCCTGGAAATAAAGAGCGGTGAAATTCTAAAGTCGTGAGATACCACAATGCGAATGCTGATGGAGTGAATTCCGTATACCGTAACTCCATTATCATTTGACACCGCGTTTTTGAACGAGTGGGATGGGCACATCACAAAGACATTGTGGCCTCTTTTCGCCAGGCTGGTGGCGAGCCGATATGTGAAATAAGCCGCCCCATTGACATCTGGATAATAGGTATCAGTTGCAATAAGTATTCTCATGATTTCATCATGTTAATTAGTATTTTTATCCACATATTTTTTACTTACATTTTTAATCATAAAATAAATCACAATAAATATGACGGCTGCGACAACTGTTCCGATCGCCGTGTAGTCGAGGTATGAACTAATTTTGACATAACTTTCTCCAGAATAATAACCAATGAGTAAAAGTATTAGAGATTTCGGCAGGGTAGAAATAAAGTTGTACCAGATGAATTTTCGGAGTGGCACCCTGGCTATGCCAGCTGCCACCAGAACAACCGCACCTACAACCTGCGATAACTTTCCAATAATTAGGGTTTTGCCGGTGTGTTTTTCAAAATGCTTTTCCAGCTGCTCCACGCGTTCCAATGTAATACCAAGAAAACGTCCCCAACGTTTGACGAATTTTTGTCTTCCGTAATACCCAAATGCATAATGCATAATGTCTCCGACAATATCGCCGACCACTACCACCGCATACGCAATAAATATATTAAGAAGGCCGAGGGAGGATAAGAATCCGGCAATGACGGTGATGATTGGCCCTTCGACAACGGCAACTGGAAATAGGAAAAGGTATTTATGAGTGGTTAAGAGAAGAATAATTTGCTGAAGTAACATAAAACTTCAATTTTTCTGCCTATTTCAAAAGTTCATCGGCTGAAATACCAAGTGTATCGGTTAGATTTTGAATTGTCGCAAGGGTCGGGGTTTTCTTGCCGTTCTCGACGTTGTTGATATAATCACTATCAACCTTTAATACTCGGGCAATATCGCCTTGAGACATTTTCTTTCTAGTTCTGATGCGCTCCATGTTTTGACCAAGTTTTGTAGAAGTGTTGGCCATCTTAGATATTCACATTCTACACTGTGGAGGCTGAAATATATAGGTAGCACTCATGGTATGTTTGGTGTATTCTGGGGACATAATACTTACTTGTAGTAGGCCTAGTTGTTATGGTGTCCCTGGAATTCAATATTGCCTGACAGTCCGGCTGGCATCATGAGGTGATCCTACGTTACAGCCTTTTTATGCTTTCTCCTGCGGAAGACAATGAATACTATTCCCGCCACAATAACTGTCAGTATTAAGAGAAGCCACCCTCCCAAGGGGAAAGTCCAGGTTTTATCGATGCGCCCGGCAACACCTTTATAATAATCGGGTATCTGGGGTGTCCCGTCCACTCCCGGCGGCTGGGCCGCGGCGTAACTCACCACCGCCTCCCATACTTTGAGCTCTGTTCCGTCGGCCTGATGCACTATCAGTTCATCAAACCTTTCCGGCGGTACCGGCTCTCCATCGGCATTTTTAGGGACTATATCCAGCTGTGGCAGTATTTCTTTCGCTATGGAGAAGAAGTGAAGGAGGTAGCCGTCGGTAACCACGTGGTACAACTTTTTGTCTCCGCGCTCTAAGGGGACATACCCTTCACCGTTTACAGGTTGAATTCCATCCCCCGTGTAAAGCTCCATGCTAGTAACCGCACCGGTCATGGGAACAGGCAGGTTCATAAGAGGTATGGCGAAGAGTACTGCATTGGCGGGGTTGTAGCTGTATCGCAGGCCGGAAAACTGTAGAAAGGCAGAATCTCCCCTAAACTCCTGCAGCAGTATGTTTATATCCACCAGACGGTGCACTTCTTCGCCGGTGAGATAGAGAGATACAATGGGACAACCTGGGTAGCCGTCGTTTCCGTGTCCTACGCCTATAGCTTCGACAATCTCGTAGAAAGAAACGTTTCCTGCGGAGTATTCCATGGTGTCAGGAAAGATACCTTTCCCTATGCAACCGCTAGCCTCACCTGCTATGTCGACCCTCTCGCCGGTGACCTCCTGGGCAACTATACGTATAGCGTCGGCGACGAAGCTGCCGAGGGGAGTTTCGCTCAGGGGTGAATCGTTGGACAGGATAAAGTCAGACTTGGCTACGGTACTCATGATACTGTCGAATTTGCCACCGGTCATTTCATTGATGTGCGTATTCAAGATGACGGTATATTTTTGGACCAGGGCATCGATTTCTGGATCACAGGAAAAGCTGTCGTCAATGGGAATAAGAAAGGGGAGGCCGTTTTCCTCGTTACGCACCCGTACCTTGCCAGTGTCGGGGTTGTACGCCAGTTCCAGTTGCCCCAGGTACTCTCCCCGGCAACCAGCCTGGACAATGACGGTATCGCCCTGTAACACTGGCTTAAACAGGGTGGTATGGGAGTGACCGCCTACGATTACGTCGATACCTGGGACAGCTCGTGCCAGTTCCCGGTCCTCACCCACGCCGGAGTGACTTATGTCCACGATGACATTAGCGCCCTGTTCTTTCAGTTCAGCTACCGCCTGGCGGGCCGTCTCGTACTGGTCCAGGAACTGCACGTCCCCAGCGTCACCGATTAACTGAATGGCATTTTTACCTATAATGCTGAAAACTCCTACTTTCAGGCCGTTTTCTAGCTCAAACATCCCAGTCTTCCTGTACAGACCCTGGGCAGCCAGTGGATCGTTTGGTGGCGCCTCCGTGTTGGAGGCCAGTACCAATGTTTTTTGGTGGGCTTTGGGGTATCCGGCTTGTAAGAGGTATTGCGCCAGTACGTCAGGGCCATAATCGTACTCATGGTTGCCGATGGCTACAGCGTCGTATCCCATCCTCTGCATTATGGTAAGCTCTGGGGCGTAACCACTGAGGGCCAGCCAAGCAAAAGGAGTGCCTCCCAAAAAATCACCGGCGTCAAAAAGAAGGACCGGCTCACCTTCCCTCATTTTGTTCTCTCGGATTTCGTCCACAGCGGTAGCCAGACGACCAAACCCTCCTACAGCAGGGTTTTCTTTTTCGGGGTTGTAGTCTACCGCCGGTGAATGGGGTATGAGCTCCGAATGCATATCGTTGGTATGGAGTATACAGAAATACAGCTCTTGGGTCTCACCTGAGTAACTCTTCAAATTTCCCGGAATGCCTAGGAATGAGGCGACTACCAGGATGGTTACCAGAATACAGAACAACCCTTTGTTTGACCTGAACAAGCTGCTTCTGTTACACATTAGCAATGTTCCTTATCTTTAAGATAGTACAAACCCGGTCGACAACGAGCGCCTTAAAGGAGAAACTACTGAATGATATCATACACTACGCTGTTGAATGCATATACTGGGGATATAATACCTGATTTGTAGTAGGCCTAATTGCTATGGTGTCCCTGGAATTCATGGGCAAGAAGATGTAACTTAACCCTTGACCAGCGCTTTTGCCCTGGCTTTCCGATGCATTCGGTATGGCACTCTACTCCTACACTGGTGTATTATAGGGAAGAGGAAAGGTTTTCCTATGAACTTCATAGATTTAGGTGGATTGATAATAAAGTACGGGGTTGTGGCTGTCTATGGCATCCTTTTTGCGGTCATTTTCGCTGAATCCGGCCTATTCTTTGGGTTCTTCTTGCCAGGCGACAGCCTATTGCTCACGGCCGGATTGTTGGCTTATAAAGGAGTGGAGTTACCGGGCGGGGAAGAACTGAAGCTCAATCTTTTAGTGCTAATACCGCTGCTTTTTGCAGCGGCGGTACTGGGCGACAATGTGGGCTACTGGTTTGGCAGAAAGGTAGGGCCGCCGCTCTTCAAGCGCCCGCAGTCGTTGCTGTTCCGACCTAAGAATTTGCTGGCGGCTAAGGCGTTTTTTGACAAACACGGCGGTAAAACCATTACGCTCGCACGGTTCATGCCCTTCATTCGGACCTTTGTGCCCATTGTGGCGGGCGCGGCGGATATGAAATGGCGCCGCTTTGTGTTCTTCAACCTGTTTGGCGGTCTTCTTTGGGTAGTCGGGGTGGCGTATGCAGGCTATTCGCTGGGCCGACTCGTTCCCCCCTACATACTCGATAGGTATTTCATCATCATTATTGTTGTCGTCATCGTTGTGTCGATGATGCCAGCCCTCATCCACCTCTGGAGAGGGGAACGGCACGAGATTTTCGCCTTCATCAAGACGCGTATCTTAAGAATGCCGACTGCCGAGAAGCGCGCGTCGGAAGCGAAAGAGGATGATCCGGCATCATAGAAGATCGAGAATCCCCCTTTGTGGAGTGGGCTTGGGGATTCTGGGGACATAATACCTGATTTGGAGTAGGCCTAATTGATATGGTGTCTCTGGAATTCTTACTCGTGTCACAAAATAAGTGTTTGTTGAGCATTTCCGAGGATTGTTTAATGACACGTCGAGCCACTTTCTCTATTTACGGGTTGACTGCTAAATTAACGGTCTAGGCTTCTTAGAATGTAGTGCGATACCCATGGTATCTTGAGCCCCTTGATGATTTCCTCCACTTTAGAGGCGACGCCCCGCATCAAAAACCCACGGGAATATCGACTCGCCGCCACCTACCCCAGCCTCATCACGGTCACCAATTACAGACTGAGGCCGCCATCCAGGAATATCGTCTGTCCCGTCATGAAGTCAGAGGCTGGTGAAGCCAGGTATAGCGCCAGCAGACCAACCTCTCGCACCAGCCCAGCCCTGCCCAAAGGTATCCTTCTCAGGATGGATTCAGGTAACCTGGCTTTGTCGCCGTAGGTATGCGTATCCGGGAAAAGTCCGGGCGCAATGGAATTAATTTGAATGTTATAAGGCGCCCATTCCAGCGCTTGGCTGCGGGTGAAACCGATTACTGCGGACTTCGCTAGTGTGTACAAAACAAGGTCCCCACCACCCTTTCCCGCCGTAACGGAGGAGATGTTAATAATCTTTCCACTGCGGCGTGCTAGGAAATGCGGTCCCACAGCCCGGGTACAGAGTATCGTAGCGGTCAGGTTGATATCGATTATTCGTTTCAATTCCTCGTCCGTAATCGAGGTACCCTCTTTATCCGGCAGTTTCACAAGCGGATGCCGGATAGCATCGCCCAGGCAATTGACCAAGATATCCAGATGACCAAACTCCTTCAGTACTATGTCCAGTAATTTTTGCACACCTTCTGTTCTGGTCACGTCAGCCAGCAATGGCAACACGCGTCTTCCACTGGCTGAGACGATTTCTCTTGCCGTTTCTTCCACATAGCGGTTCGTCAGCGCATTCAACCCAATATCCGCCCCTGCTTCCGCGAGTACCTCCGCAATCCCTCTACCAATGCCTCTGCCAGCGCCCGTAATTAATGCAACTTTACCCCTGATTTCATATTCTTTCGGTAGCATAATGTCACTCCTTATAAAGATCCAACGATATTTTTATATCACAAGGTAGTGATAGCTGCAACAGGTGGGAAGCAGAAACAGACCAAAGATGTGACATGTCACATTTGTCAGAATTGTTGGGTCACTTTTCAATGGTTTGTGTACTTGGGTAACAAAAAAGGCCATTGTGTGATTCTGCCTCAGCTATACTCTGGGCCTCTGTGTCGTTATCTCGTCACTCGCACTAACATGGCCAGGGACGAAGCTCAATTCAGATCCCAGCCGCTGAAATTGCACTGCCCCCAGGTGTTGTCTCCTACTGTGACACGGTGCCGTCGGACTTAAGACCCACCGTGTGATAGTCGAGGCTAGTGCAGACCGTGGGGGCCTCCCGAAAGTTTGCGGCGATATAGTAGTTACCGTTCATGGTGATGTTGGTCGAGGCGGTGTTGACATTGGCAATGGTATCCACATCGCCAGTCCACCTGGCAAACTTGTAACCTTTAGCTGGTGTTGCCACGAGGTTGACCACCGTTCCCTCTTCATAGATATGAGTTCCCTTTCCAGGGGTTGTTGCCGAGCCACCAGTTGTGTTGACGATGGTCAGGCTGTACTGGACAGGTGGAGGTACCTCAAAGTTAGCCATTATATAATAGTTGCCGTTCACGGTGATGCTGGTCTCGGAGGCATGAACATTGTCAACGGTGCCCACATCTCCAGTCCACTTTACAAACTGATAGTAACTGTCTGGGGTAGCATTCAAGCTAACCACTGTGCCAGCATCATAGGTAAAAATCGCTTTTCCAGGAATGGTCACATTATTAACGGTGACTACACCTCCAGCGGTACT
This sequence comes from Dehalococcoidia bacterium, assembly GCA_049586675.1. Taxonomy (GTDB): domain Bacteria; phylum Chloroflexota; class Dehalococcoidia; order GIF9; family AB-539-J10; genus RBG-13-51-36. The sequence goes on along the minus strand of JBAVCL010000010.1, from coordinate 66,466 downwards.
GTCGATAGTGAGGGTATAAGATTCACCACTATCACCACCATTACCACCGCCACCACTGCCGCCACAGCCCGCCATGCCTGCAATTAAGGCTATCATAGTCAAGAAGATGCTAATTCTTTTCACGTGTACGACCCTCAGAGTTCTATTGTACCACTAATGAAGGAATCTCAATAAGCAGCGGTGTCCAACACATCCTGTGGTGCTAAGGAGTCACAAAACGCTCCTATGAAAGAGTAATGCAAGCCCTTTGTTTTATTCAGTTGTCTATGTCCTGTTGAAGAATTTGCTCAATCTCCTATCCGTACCACTTTGGATGTACACTGTAACTTCCGACCCGGAGCCCCTTAACCTAAATTAAACAGCGCAATCCACCTTTTGCGGATTCGCTAAGCGTAATAAAAGGCGGCTCCGCTCTTTCACCAGCTTGTTATAGGCTGTAATATACGGTCTCCTCTCCTTAAGCACATGGTACACGACTTTAAGCAGACAACCTGGACGCATGTCGCCCGCAGGACAAGATTTCCTGAGAACAATGGAACACCAGACAGTCTCAAAGTAACCGGCTTCTGGTTTACTGCCAGCCCGTCCTGGCACCTGGTCCGCCTGTTCGTAGCGGCCCTACCGGCCAATTAAAGCCACCCATCATAACCTTATTGATGTCCTCGGCAGTAGCAATTCCCTCGTTGACAATCTTTTTTGCCTCTTGTCTAACAGCGCCCATGATTCTATTTCCGACAAAGCCGGTATCTCCTGGCACATCTTTAACACGTGCGCTTGTCTTACCGAACTTCTGACAGAGTCCTTCTATTATTTGTATTACCTCTTCCTTTACCTCTGGTGTATATACCACTTCCACGGCTCTCATGACATTGGCCGGACTAAACCAGTGCATGCCAATGAATCGGTCCTTGCGGTTCGTCACCTTGGCTAGGTCGGCAATGGTGAAATGTGAAGTATTGCTGGCAAAAATAGCTTCTTTTTTGATTATTCTGTCCAATTCGGCAAAGACCTTCAGTTTCAGGTCTTTGTTCTCAATTTCCTGAGGATTACTGCCACCGATTGCCTCAATAATGAGGTCACAGTCCTTCAAGCCCTCAACCTTGGTTGTCACGGATAGATTAGCTAGAGCTCTATCAATCTGCTCTTGAGTGTGTTTACCCCGTTCTACGCCGCCCTTTAAGCCGAAGCGCCCGTTTATGATGGTATCCTTCGTCCTTGTCAAGATCTCATTGCTCAAGTCTCGAACAATGGTCTTATAGCCAGCTAGAATTGCTGTCTGGGCAATACCTCCCCCCATGACCCCTCCTCCCACGATGCCAATGGTCTTGATGTCTTCTAATTTCATTAGTGCCTCCTTTCTAACAGTTCTGTTAGTTAAATATTATACTGACTCCCAACATTCTGTAAATGGCTAGCCCGCCTCAGAGTGAGCGGATTAACAAAATCGCGGCAGTCAGTTGCTACCGTATCTTGTGAAATTCCAGCAGTTCTAAATCCCTGTCGCCCAAGGTAACATTCCCGAGTCGTCTATACTGTCATCGCTATATCGATCATAGAATAGTATAAAGCAATCACCTGAGTTTTCAAAAAATCGGCTTCTCCAGCCAGGGGCGGACGAGATTACCTGCGTCGTTTTGAACAGGGTTCAGGGTATTCTGGGGACATGATACCTAATTTATAGTAGACCTAATTGGTGTGGTGTCCCTGGGATTTCCAGTTTAACGCCAAACTGTCTCTGGCACTTCTGTCGGTATAGGCTCACTGGTAGCATTCACTGATGAAATCTCAAAAGCGTAAGATGGCGCTAGTTGGTCGAACCGATGACGGAGGTCGATCTTTGCCCAGTCGTATGGAGGTATCATTATATGCCATGATATATGAACCTCCCATTCCTCCGAGAAGAAAAAATAGTGAGATACAACTAACCATACCGGGCTAACCATAGTGCCATTCCATGCTGTATCCTCTGTGATTCCGAGTTCCGGATGATTCGTTGCTAGCCAGGAAACAAATGTATCTAGCAACTCTCCGGCATATTCTTGCCTGTCATCTTCACCTTCTACCACTTTGAAGCTAACAACTTTTTTGTCAGTCAGACTACCTTGACTTCCAGTGATAGTTACCTTAATAGTTTTTCCAATGCTTTTTTGTGTTGGTATGACAACCACCTCGGCAACTTGTCCCTCAACTATATCCTGCTGATAAATGACTACTTCTACGCCAGGAGCCTTCGCTGATATATGTACAAGAAGTTGACCTTCTTGACCTTCATCGGTAATTGTCACGAGGAATACGAAGTGCTGTCCGGCAATAGAGTATTTGAAAGTCAACTCTCCGTTTATCAGCTCGGGCGTTTCAGGTATCACATTAATGTGAAATGCAGTATTCTCATTCGCCTCCCCGGATGCTGGTGTGAGAGCAGCTATGGCTACTATCGCGATGATAAGTGCAATACAACTTCCTAGGATTCCTGCCAGCTTTTTGTTACTCATTTTATCCTCCTTTTACACTTTTACAATGAAATTTATTAGTCCAATCTGCTGAACTTTCCCCACTGTCTCTTCTATTACTACTACAACGCGGAAGGCCGAAAAAGGTTGCATTATTCCTTAGTATTTTGGGGAAATAATGCCTGATTTGTAGTAAGCCCGATTGATATGGTATCCCTGAAATTCTATTGACAGGAAATAGGAAATTAGCTCATAATCCTACTTAAAACTCATCAAGTCTGGGGGGAGACAATGGATCTCAAGAATCTCAAGCAGATGCTAGAAAGAACTGCCCGCGAGGTGCCACAGCAAACGGCCATCGTCCTTGGCTCTCGCAAAGTTAGCTACCGCGAATTTGATGAAACTTCTAACAAGATAGCCAACGCCCTTCTGAGTCTAGGGATAAAGAAGAGCGACCACGTAGCCATTCTAATGTCTCGTACTCCTGAGTGGGTCATCAATTGTTTTGGAGTGCTTAAAGCTGGAGCTGTGGGCGTGCTCCTCGATAGCGGAGCTAAGGTGCCCGAACTTGAGCCTCAGCTCCGTGGATCTGATTCCAAAATCCTGATTACCGAAGAAAGATTCTCCCCCATGCTGTCTTCAGTCTTGCCCAATGTCCCCCTGCTGAAACAGGTCCTTGAAGTTGATACAGACCATTATAAGGGGATTGTGGCCAGTAGCTCCCCTCTATCACCCTCTGTCAATATAGAGGGCGAGGATGAAGCTATCGTTTTTTACACCCTGGGTGTGCTGGGGAAGAGCAAGGGCATAGTGCATACTCACGCGTCGTTCATGTCAATTTTGCCCATAGCAGTGGCAAAATTTGAACTGGAGAGAGACGATGTTGTGTTAGGTCTGCTCCCTTTTAACTACCTTCTGGGATTTGGGCTGGTTGTTCTCATGCCTGTTATGAGGGGAGCCACTATAGCAATCCTCCCTCATTTCAGTTCCAAGAATATCTTGGAGACTGTAGAGCAGGAAAAAGCAACCATGCTTATAGGCGTCCCGGCTAGCTTTAATGCCATGGCCATGATAGACGAAGAGATGATGAAGAGCTATGACCTCAGTTCGTTAAGAGCGGTGCTTTCTGCCGGAGCAAAATCCTCAGCCCTTTTCATGGAGATGCTTGAGAAGAAGTTTGGCTTAACTGTGTGCGAAATATATGGGCTCACGGAGTTGATAATCGTCACTATAGGTGCTATTCGCGACCGCAAATTGGGTACGGCAGGGAAGCCCCTGGCTGAGCTTAGAGTGCTGGATAAAAATGGCAAGGAAGTACCCCGGGGCAGCGTAGGGGAAGCTGTTGCTAGAGCCCCCTGGATGATGAAAGAATACTACAAGTCGCCTGAACTCACGGCCCGGGTCATCAAAGATGGTTGGTTTTATACTGGCGACCTGGTCAAGCTGGATGAGGACGGCTACCTGGAATTCATAGAAAAGACATCATCTATCATAGTGCCCTCGGGGGGAGTTAAGATTCTCCCCGAGGCAGTTGAAGAAGTTCTGCTGAGACATCCCGCGGTAGCCGAAATAGCCTGTGTCGGTGTCCTTGATGATTACAAAGGGCAAATTCCCACAGCTTTCATAGTGCTTAAGCAAGGACAAAGTGCTACGGCGGACGAAATACGCGATTTTTGTCGCCAGAGCTTATCTGATTATAAAGTGCCCAAACAAATCAAGTTTGTTGACAACCTGCCTAGAACCGGGTCGGGCCAGATAGACCGGAGACGACTCAGCGTGACAAAGGAAGGCTGACAGGGAGTACTAAAACGGCCGACCAGGGTGTCCTTGCAGTGTCCAACATGGTATTCTGAGGACATGATACCTAATTCGTAGTAGGCTTCATTGGTATGGTATCCCTGGAACTGCTCACTAGCGTTTCTTAAGCGTAATCTTCATCCAAATATCTGTTAGCGCCATCTGGTAGTTGCCTTTGAATGCCGTTTGCTCTACATAATCCTTAATTTCGGTCTGGTATTCTTCCTTGGTGAAACCATGTAGTGTAGAGACTCTAGGTCCAAATCGGCCAACGAAGAAACCATATTCCTTGTTTACCTTTCTTCTATCAGCCGGGTTGTTGAAAACCTCAGGACACCCGTCGTATATCCAGGCTTCCTTGCCGGTTTTTAGAACACGATAGCATTCATCAAACACCAGTCGTGGTGTCTTCCAATGGTGCGAAGCACCCGTACTAATCACAAGGTCTATGGAATTATCCTTAAAAGGGAGTTTGGCCGCATTGCCAAACACAAATCGAGCATTATCAACGCCTTGGGCATGGCGTCTGGCAATCTTGACCATTTGCCTGCTGAGATCTATGCCATAGATCTGTAGGCTGGGTGACCTCTTGGCAATCTCTATTGACAAATAGCCTGGTCCCGAACCTAAATCAAGAATAGTCCCGCTTCCCATCTTTTCCACTATGTCCTCAGCAATCTTTGTTTCAGGCTTGCGCAGAACTATTGCCACTGTCGCATTGTAGATTATGGCACCCGGGGTGGGGATTGATTCAGATTTCCTCAGTATATCCTTGATGAATCTTGTTACAGACATGATCATTCCTCGAGCAGAATATCGCTGAAATCACGCCACAATGGAAGGTCCATTTCACCCATCTTAACATATCGTTGGGTATACTGGGGGCATAATACCTAATTTGTAGTAGGCCTGATTGGTATGGTATCCCGGGAATTCGCTGGGGAGAAAGGGTGACCTGCTCGTTCAAAATCAGGGAGATACTCTTCTGCTGCCCCCATTTCCTGCACCCAGCCGTTTTCTATTCCCAGGTCAGTTAGCAGCTTGAGGACTGTTTCCTGCTCGTCAACGGTGATCTTCCGAGAAAGCAGTGGTATTCGCGGCGCCCGGTGAATCGGCATGTATTGAGACATTACGCTAACCGTCACCGTGGGAGAAAGCTCCCGAACAAGCCAGGTTAGCGATTCTTCACTGCCTGCCAGACCGTTGGGCAGAATAAGATGACGCACTATCAATCCTTTTTGTGCCACGCCAGATTCATCCACCACCAGGTCTCCAACCTGTCGATACATCTCTTTAATAGCCTGACGAGCCCGTGCTACATAATCCGGGGCATGCGAGAACTTCTTAGCCCACTTGTCCGAGGCATATCTCAAATCAGGCAAGTAGATACTTATGACACCGTCAAGCTCTTTCAAAGAAGCGACAGAATCATAACCACTAGTGTTGTAAACCAGCGGCACTCGAAGCCCCATGGGCACCGCTTCCACAACTGCCCGCAGGAGCTGAGGAACAAAATGAGATGGCGAAACGAAATTGATATTGTGGCAGCCCAGTTCATCCTGAAGGTAGAGCATCCTTTCCGCCAAGGTGTGGCAGTCCATTTCCTTTGATTTTTGCTTTTTCCAGTTCTGACTTATCTGGTAGTTCTGACAATAAACGCATCTCATATTACAATTGCCAAAGAAAACTGTCCCTGACCCTCTGGTTCCTGAAATAGCCGGCTCCTCACCGTGATGAGCGCAGGCTGCCGAGACTATGGGTAGGCGCCCGGAATGGCAATAGCCCAGTTCGTTTTGTAATCTATTGGCCCGACATTCCCTGGGGCAGATAGCGCAGGAGGCTAATCGAGCCTCGAGTACTTGAGCACGACGTTCCAATTCGCCAGAGTGGTATAGCGCAACGTATCCTGGTTCCATAGACGCTAAGAGCACAGTGAGTGAGCATGGCACAACTCACTGACTTACACTTTAGACGGCTGACATGGTGCTGTCAACTTTCCGCTCACCGATGACCTGGAATTGTTGTGGTATTCTGGGGACATAATGCCTGATTTATAGTAGGCCTAAATTAGCATGGTGTCACCAGAATTCCCGCTAGAAGGCACCTGAGAGGCCCGAGAAAGGGCATTAAACCTCCTTGCCGCACCCACACACAATTGGGTGATCCTATCTTATTTCCTTCTCCCGTGAGCCATCCTGACAGTGAAGTCGTCGGAAATCCTATTCTCTCTCCCGTTCAGTGTGGGTCTGGTTTCTAATTCGAGCTCATAGTGTAATTGCTATGGATTAGCCTTTCTCACTTTGTGTTAGTGGTTAGAGCAGCCTTATCTATTTAGTGCCAAGGCCTGAATAGCCTTTGCCACCATTTTTGTTTATGGGTCTGCTTAGGGGCTTCCAGAAGTAATAATCGTTCCTCAAGTAATTCTGCTTTGGCTTTCCAGTAGCCGACCTCTTGGGATAACTGCTCTATTCTATTGATGATCGGTTGGGTTGATAGGGTGTTATCTGATGAGGACTTGGTGAGCATGGGTAAGTCGTCAATAATATATGACGGCCCGAACTTGGAAGGGACTAGCCTGGCCTTGAGCTTGCCGGACTTGATATACCGACGGATGGTAATTATTGAGACCCCTAAAGCCTGGGCAGCCTCTCTCAATGTATAGCCATTCATTAAGAACATTGTAGCACCTTAGTCAATGTCTTGGAAGGGATGAACAGGGGTGGGGATGCCCGAGATCAGATGTTTAAGACGCGGGTGAGATGCCGCGGTATTTGGGGGATATAATACCTGATTTGTAGCAGGCCTGATTGGTATGGTGTCTCGGGAATTCGCATTCACCCAAGGTACGTGTTCCCTAATATGGCTAGGGTAAATCTAGGACAGACTGAAGAGTGGATACCGATCCGTTGTCAACAAAAAAGCGTATGCAGCTACTCTCAGCGACCATCTGTATACACCAACTACGAAGTCAAATAGACCTCTAGGATAGCGAGTAGTAAACAAGATGGCAAACCAGGCTATCACCACACAAACGAAGGCTGCAATCCCCAGGAAAGCTAGGATGATGTAGTGTGGGATAGCTAGAAACCACTTCACTAGTGGTAACCAACGGTTAAGGTCTTTCGGAACGTCGGGATAGGGGATCTCAATGTGAACCGCCTGCTCTTCGTCAGTTGAGGGGTATACATCTGTAAGGAGACCAACATAAGTGGAAACACGAGTGCTGAACTTAATCAATGCTACATTCCAATCAAACCACCACCTGGGGTACTTTTGCCGGAAAAGAATCATGAGTAGGGTTGCTAGGAACAAGATACCTCCTGCACCATATAGCCAGTACCAACCATGCATTCCACTCCAATTAGAGTTCGCACCACCTACCAAGGCCAGAATAATAGCGATTGGAATTACTACGAAGATCCTGAAGAACGTGGTTAACCGATTAAGCGGTCTATCCGGGTAGTCGATTGTCAGAGTAGCGGGATATGCGGGTGGGGTTGGTGACGCTTCTGTTGCCATTGTTATTGATACCTCCTTTTATGTTTTGTCCTATAATCTGTTCACTTTCCAATTTAAGCATGCCCTATAATTTGTTGCAAGTGGTATTCGGGGGACATAATACCTAATCTGTAGCAGGCGCGATTGGTATGGTATCCCTGAAATTCGCCGATTGTTATCTAATTGCTACTACAGAATTATTGCCAAACGGCACTCTTGTGAATGATGCCAGAACAGAGATAGAATGGCGGACAAAGGTATGAGGGGACGAGGTATCCCCATCGGGCAGTCTTTGCCGAAAATATACTTTCAGGAGTGTGACCTATGGAAAAGAAAAAACTCTATGTTCTCTGTGCTTGTGCACTACCCCTGATGATTTGCTCCGGTCTGGTTTATTCTATGTTCTCGCTCTATATGGGTGAAGTGCTTGGAGCACCGAGGACTCAGATTGGCTTGATATATATGGTTGGTTCTCTGGTAGGGTTACTCTTTGGTCCACTTCTGGGGAAGGCAGCAGACCGTTTTGGTAGGAAACCGATTATCCTCGGTTCGATGGCTAGTTTTGCACTAATTTTTGTCCTTTATTTCCTGGCACAAGGTTATGTGGTGGTATATGGTATACAAGTCCTCGAAGGCGCTGCTTGGGTCGCCATTGGTGCTTCGGTCACAGCCTACATAGCCGACATTATCACTGCAGATAAGAGGGGCTGGGCTATGGGTGTCTATCAGCAAACGATATCCGTTGGCTGGATGATAGGTCCCGCCTTCGGTGGTTTCCTCTCAGAAATTATCGGTTTCCGCACAATATTCCTTTTGGGAGCAGTACTTGCGTCGATAGGCTTTATTCTTGTGTTGTTTCTGGTAAAAGAATCACGCCGCCAATCAGATTAGATTCCATCAAAGAGACACGTGTTAGGAGAGATTGAAGCCCAGATCACTTTTTATGTACCAATATAACATTGCGCCTGCGGTATTCGGGGAAAATAATACCTGATTTTGTGGTAGGCCTAATTTTGACGTATGGTGTCCCTGGAATTCCACCATTTGCTATAAGTCAACATAAGTCTTAGGTGCCAACGGCTCCTTAATAGACCAAAAGGTCGCCTTTCCATTTTTCAATCTATAAACAGATATGAGGTCGTACCCCACTCGTTCAACAATTGGCTTTATATGAGGACGTTTGTCAACGATTTCCTTCTTCAGTGCCAAGTCTTCAACTATCTCTATACGGCCGCTAACTCTTACCTGCATAAAGTTTTGTGCATCGCAGAAGCAAATCTCAACCTCAGGATTCTAGACTAATTGCTTATGTAAGTCTTTCCCTTTTCCTGACTGCAGAATAATACCATTCTCATCCACTCTATACACCCCTAAGGCACGGACATGAGGCTTATTACCTTCAGTAGTGGCTAGAAAACAGATTGGGATTGCCTTTAGGAAAGCCATAATCTCAGTTTTATTCATTACAGTCCTCCTTAATTAGCAGCAGAGATTAATATGTCTTAAAAAAGGTGCCGACCACCGCATCTATTTAGCGATTCCAGCATCTTTGTTATCTGCTTCATCTTGTTCATCCCTGCTCCTATTGAATTTGCAGTCGGTTCAGATGTTAGACAATTTTATTGTAGTCCGTCCTGGGCATTTGTCAATACGCACTGAATTAACCCAGCGAAGTGCAGTGTAACATTTATTCATTCTGTTTAGTTCCTTATTTTGTATTGACCGAGACAAGCGACTATATAAAACATCGTTTTGTTAAGCCCGACTACGAGTAAATCTAACCAGCTTGTGGTATTCGGTGGATAGAGTACCTGATTTGTAGCAGGCCTGATTGGTATGGTGTCCCTGAAATTCGCCACCTATCGCTTGCATATGATACTATTACCGTGACCGAGATAACATACAGTGAGTAACGGAGAGAGGCAAAGGTGGCAATTCTAGAAAATGGCAGAGGTGTGGAGGAGGTTATCAAGAAATTAGGGGGATATGGAAAGAATCTGAGGTTCCCAAAGGAACGACTATAACAAGAGTAGAACCATTAAGCAGAACAAAGAAAATAATGGAGAATACTACTAGTAGGAGGCATAGGCACCGTAGAATATACTTAGCAAAATGGGGCATGGGATGTTCATAGGGTGTTTTGTAGGCTTGGTTATCATTATTATCACAATTATATGGTTTTTCTGGTGGGATGTTCTGTAAGAGATGGCATATTCCTGCTTCTTATCAGTAGGCCACGAAGCTAGCATCTCGGTGCACGGTGCAGCTTGGGCAACAATAGCTTGGATTGTTATCCCGTTCGTTGTTTTTACTGGTATGGTATAAATTGTTAGTCACTTGTTGCCATTGTCCCACGTATAAACAGAAGCTAGAATTTTGGCGTTAAATTATTTAGGACGTGTTGTTACCAGTTGGCATTTTACGAACAAAGCGGGTTTTTGGCGGCTGATACAACAGTTCTATTTTATACGCAAAATGATCCTTTGGGACGACTGACTTACAATCCGAAGGCTGGCTACTAACGTCTTGGTACGTATAGGCCTTCGGAGGCTGAGATACATGAGTAACACTCATGGTATGTTTAGTGATGATAACCTACCATGGGAGTTATCGGAATGAGAAAGCTGGCCAGCCTCTACTACAATATGTTGAAAAGGAACTTGCTAAAATATGCTGCCCGGTGTTACCCACGTGGTCAGCCAGGACACCGAGCCGGGTTGACTAACGTAGGGCGAGGCCATACAATGTGCTATCAAAGCAGGCTGCCACACGAACGTTGAGGTAGCGCGGACTTGTTTCATAGAGATGAAGAAGATACTGATAGGCGTATTAGTCATAGTGTTGCTGCTGCCGCTGATAGCCTGTACTCAGCCGGCACCAGGCGATCTGCTCAAATCCAATAAAGAGCGCATAACTTCACCGGATGTCAGTTCGAGTGAGCAAGCATTGCTGGTTGAAGGAAACAGTGCCTTCGCCTTTAAGCTTTATCAGGCCCTTAAAGGGAAGGAGGGTAATCTTTTCTACTCCCCTTATAGCATCTCACTGGCGCTGGCGATGACATACGCCGGAGCGCGTAACGAAACCGCTCAGCAGATGGCTGATACTCTTCATTTCTTGCTTGAACAAGATAGGCTGCACCCGGCATTTAACTGGCTCGATGCCGAACTTGCCAGCAGGGGTGAAGGTGCTGCTGGTAAGGATGGAGGCAAATTCAGACTGAACGTCGTTAACGCCATCTGGGGGCAAAAGAATTATAAGTTTCTGTCCAACTTCCTGGACGTTTTGGCTGAGAACTACGGGGCCGGGCTGAGAATACTAGACTTCACAACAGAGACGGAAAAGTCCCGCATCGCCATCAATGATTGGGTCAGTGACCAGACGGAAGGTCGCATCAAAGACCTTATCCCGCCAGGCGCGATTGATGCCCTGACTCGCCTAGTGCTGACCAATGCTATCTACTTCAATGCCGCCTGGAAGTACCCTTTCGATGATAAAGTGACAGCAGACGGCCCATTCTACCTGCTTGATGGCGGGCAGGCAATAGTGCCGATGATGAGGCAGACGGAGTCATTCGGCTACGCCAAGGGGGAAGGATACCAGGCAGTTGAGCTGCTATATGATGGCGATGAACTCTCCATGGTTATTCTGCTTCCTGCGTCCGGCAACTTCCAGGCTTTTGAACAAGGACTTCAGTCTCAGCAGGTCAGTGACACCATAAAGGGTCTGCAATTTACTCAGGTCACCCTGACCATGCCTAAGTTTGAATTTGATTCGGAGTTCAGGCTGAAGGATACCCTCGCTGGGATGGGCATGCCAATTGCCTTTTCTCCTGGTGACGCCGATTTCTCCGGAATGACTGGTAATCGTGAGCTGTTCATATCAGACGTTGTGCACAAGGCGTTCGTTTCTGTGGATGAAGCTGGCACCGAGGCTGCTGCCGCCACCGCAGTGATTGCCGCAGGGTCAGCCGCACCTCAACCTCCTGTGGAAGTCACCATAGACCGCCCCTTCATCTTCTTGATTCGCGACATTGAGACGGGTGCCATTCTCTTTGTCGGGCGCGTCCTGAATCCTGGCGCATAAGTAAGCGCTGCCTGTATTTCACGAAGGCCTGTTTTGTTATTCACTACACAAACCATCGAAAAGTGACCCAACAATCTGACATCTGTTGGCCCTCCAGAATGGCCGTCTCTTGACACTGGTGATTATGTCTGAGCAAAATAAGAGGAAAAGTTCTGCAAAGGAGGTTGTTAAAATGCATGCAATAACAGCGGCTAATCTTCGGAATGCTCACGGCGGTGAATCAATGGCCCACATGCGTTACCTAACTTGGGGTAATTTGGCAAAGAAAGAGGGATTCCCAAATGTTGCTCGCTTGTTCAGAGCTATTGCCTCTGCGGAAACGGTTCATGCCAGCAACCATTTCCGCGAGCTGAAAGACCAATTCGGGGGATCACTTTGCGCTTCGATGGCTGTCTTTGGCTCAGGCAGCACGTCTCAGAATCTACAGGGAGGTATCAATGGGGAAACCTTTGAGATTACTGAAATGTACCCTACCTATCTTGAGACGGCCAAGTTTCAGAAAGAAAAGGGTGCGGAGCTGAGCTTCCACTATGCCCTTGAGGGAGAGAAGACTCACCGTGCATTATTCCAGAAGGTTAAGGAGTCTGTCGATTCCGGAGCCAAAGATATGGATCTTGGTCCTGTGCGGGTATGCAGTGTTTGCGGGTGGACCCATGAAGGAGATCAGCCTGAGAAATGCCCCATATGTGGTTCGCCCAAGAACAAAATTGACACCTTTGCTTAAAAGAGCAAAAGGGTCCATTCCACTTCGTCCAACTTGTTGAATACCAAGCAATACTCGGCTGCCATAGACATTCAGTATATCAGTTGCCGGTAAGAAAGTGCTCTCCGGGCAATCCAAGAAGGGCTATTTACTTCCGTGGGCAGGTATCTCCTAACCCAAGCCCTTGGCTACACAGGCACCGAGGTCATCATCAACCTTTCGCCAGTACTCAATCACGCGTGTTTTGACCCCCTCGGTCAATCCTTTCTTTACATGGGAGCCCATACTCAAGCTAGGTGAACAAATGTCATAAAAGAGGCAATTGAGTAACAATTACCTATGTTGTTACCTCTGACGCAACAATTGAGCGGACCGTTTACCCATCCAGACATCACCGATGTCTCACTTACCAACGTGATCAAGAAATAAAGCCGTCAACCAAGTGTCGTCAAAATAGCACTCGACACTCAACGCCCTGGTTTCCAAAGGTAAATGCAAGTTCCCTACCTCTTAAGGAGAAAAAATCATTGCCCATGGCGCTCTCCAAATTATGTTTTCTATACACCCAATCGCCATAATGGTAGTTCATTTTGTCGATCAATACGTAGTCCACTTTTCCCTTAAGCGCGTCAGCAAGTTCCTCCGCCCCGGGAAGGATTGGTGCAATCATTGCATAGGTTTTGATGCCTGCAAGATGTAGCGCTTCCAGCGCCTTGATTCTTTCCTTAATTGGTGGCGCATTTGGTTCAAACAATCGTCTTGTTCTTTCGTCTCCAGTGGTAACTGTCAGCCCAACCTCAATCTCGTTGGCTTCTCTAAGTAGGTTCACATCCCGTAAAACAAGCGGAGATTTGGTCTGGATTGTGACTGGCCAATCACGTTGAACTAGTATTTCAAGACACCTTCTTGCCAATTCATACCTTTTCTCCAGTGGTTGATAGGGGTCACATACTCCGCTTATCCAGACTCTACCGCGCGGTTTCTTTCTTATCTCCTGCTCCAGCAAATCTGGGGCATTAATCTTAACGTCAACAAATTCACCCCACGGTTCCTTATGCCCTGTAAACCTCTTCATGAACTGAGCATAGCAATATGTACATCCGTGCTGGCAACCAATATAGGGATTAATGACATAATCAAAGACTTTTGATTTGGACAAAATGCTTCTGACATAGATTTCTCTGACAATCATGGGCAGACTAGTCGACTGGCGACAGAGACACTACAATTAATGCCACACAGTTTGCACAGTATCCGTGGATGATTTTACCACCTAACGGGCCTTGATTACACAATGGTCCATCTTGTTGGCATTGAAGAAGTGTATGCAAAGTCCGTCCCTATATCATCGCAGCTACGAGAACAGGGCAGAGGGCAATCAGGGCAGCAGCCAAGTCTACTCCAACGCCCTCTTCATTTCCTCAAATTGTTCCTTGGTAATCTCTCCCCTCGCAAAGCGAAGCTTCAGGACTTGAAGAGGGTCCTCTGGCGAAGTTAGAGGAGTCTGCTTATTCGTTGTAACTGGGGATCCGGGCGCGCTACTCACTCGCCTGAGATTCTCCTGAATGAGCCTGGAAACGTAATCCACCTGACCTTTCTGGAGGTTGTCCAGGATTAGGTCCTCGCTCATGAATCGCCGCTTTATGGTGACGGTAGCAAACATAATTCCCTTATCGATTTTCAGATTAGCTATGTCTTCATACCTGTAATCTTCAATCTCCTTACGTAATCCCAGGGTTGACGGAGAGTATCTGATTATCCTCTGGTTAGTGATTATTATGGAGTCGGGTGTAATGGCTGCCTTCAACCTCGATTGCTTTATGACTGCCATAACTTGTTCATCCCCCAGCAACATCTTTTTGATGGCGTTTGGAACTTTGAGTGTCTTGCCTTCTTCGTTCATCGGCCCCTCCTAATAGTCGCCGTAATAAATGACTGACCTACTCAAAGGGCGATTTTTGCCGCGAAGCCTTTTGGCATCTTTTGCCTTCATCTTTGCATTAACGATAAACTAACTACTCATATGATGTCAATAGTCGCAGACACAGATGACTGGTAGGTAGGACCTGCTTGTTTTGTTACCGAACCAACTCTAATATGCTAGGGCCTACATAGATTCAAGTGGCCCAAAGGCGAACATCTTTGATGCTTGATAATAACGTCTCTATCTTGACACTCCATAACTTTTAATCGGGGTGGCGCAGGTTCGAATTCTGTAGGGCTCACTACCTAAATCGTCAGAATTTGCTAACATTAGCATCTGAGTTTTTGTTATCATCCACCTCAAAAATCCTGTCAAATTTTTCCACTGCCGCCTCTTGTAGCCCTGGTAAAACGTGGCTGTATATATCCAGTGTTACCCATGTGACCAGTCAGGACAGATTGTTGACAAAAGGTCTATCCGGTGATATAGTTGAGCAACGATTGTAGATTGAATGTTCGTTCAATCAGCCGGGCGAAAATGCCTAAAGAGTTCACAATACGCACCTTTAGCAATGACGAGGCTTTAGTCAAAGAGCGCAGAGATCATATAGTTCGATACTCTACAAAAGTATTTACTAAGAAGGGATACGACCGAACCAATATGCGTGAATTGGCTAAAGCTTGTGAGATGAGTGCCGGTGCGCTATATCACTATTTTGGTTCGAAAGAGGAGATTCTCTACTCGATTATCAATAGCGCTACGTCACAGCAGGCGGGTTCCATGGAAGATTGTGCCAATGAATTGACAACAAGAGGCTCGACAATAGCTCTTGTAGAGCTTATGAGAAAGTTTTATAAATGGCATGACGACAATCAAGATATTACTCTATTTGCGTATCAGGAAACAAAAAACCTGCCAGGTAATGCCCAGCAAAGCATTTTTGATTCGGAGGCCCGGATATTGACTGTATTTGAGAAGTTGCTGATAAGAGGGATGGAAGAGGGCGAGTTTAATATTGATGATCCCAAGTTGATTGCTCATGACATAGTCGTTCTTGGGCATGCCTGGGCCCTCAGGCGCTGGCATCTAAGAAAACACTGGACTTTCAAAACATATGTAAAGGAACAGACCGATGCTATTTTGAGGACGGTTACGTTAGACAAGAACACTGGTATTGTTAATAGACAGAGAAAGGAGTCATCCAAATGATTGTTTTGAAGAAAGGCAATTGGCGCATTCCCAAATGGAACAGGAAGGTATTTGCCGTTGCTGGGGGTCTCACAAATTATAAGAAGTTCTGCCCGGAAATGAAGATCGAAGAGCAAGCGATGGTGGCATTCCGGCAGATGCTAGAGAATAATGATTTAAAGCTCTCTCCAGTAGAAATCAAGGGGTTAGTCAACTTTCTGGCCTGTGGTAGTTTTGCCGACCACTTTCAAGACCAGCTCCTTTGCGAAGCCAAGGTCACTGACTACCTCGGTCTTGATCCCATGTATGACATAGGTATCAAGACCGGCGGGGCTACCGGTGGCTCCACAGTGCTAACAGCCGCTATGGCGATAGCCAGTGGATATGCTGATGTGGCGTTAGCCGTAGGCTGGGAGCGCATGTCTGAAGTGGATACACGAACAGGTAACTACTACATTGCTAACGCAGCTTGTAAAGACTTTGAGACCAGGCTTTCCCGCATTTATGCTGCCTACTATGCTCCTATGGCAGTCCGTTTTGCCTGGGCTTACAACCTTTCCGAGGGGACTAGAGCCAAGGTGGCAGTCAAGAATCACCTCTACGCCTATTACTCGCCGTATTCCCAGCAACCAGGCAAATATACAATTCAAGATGTCCTTAACAGCCCAATGTCAACCTACCCGTTACGTTTCTTGGAATGCTGTGCCATGACAGATGGTGCTGCCTGCATGCTACTTTGCGATGAAAAAACTGCCTATAAGTTAACCGATAAACCCTGCGAGCTTTTCATAGCCGGGGGGAGTCATACCTTGAGGGTAGCAGACCGTAGAGACATGGAGATCCCATTACTGCCACACGAGACCCCCGATATGTATAAGGGCCTGCGCAAAAAAGAGGGACAGCGGTGGCCGGGATTTGAAAGCTTCGCTGCGGCACGATTCGCTGCTTATTTTGCCTATCGAATGGCTGGCATCACTAACCCACTTGAAGAGCTTGACCTGGTGGAGTTGCATGACGCATTCACCATAAGTGACATTCAAACTTATGGCGACATCGGACTCCGCCCCTATGGACAGGAGCCTGATTACATTGAATCTGGAGATGCCTATTTCGGTGGTAAATGTCCGTCCAATCTGTCGGGAGGGCTGATAGGCACCATGCATGCTGTAGGAGCAACTGGCATCTTTCAAGGAGTCGAGTGCCTCTGGCAAATACAGGGCAAGTATGATAAGTTCCATGGCGACTCTCAGATTTGGAAATCTTTTGGCAAGAAAAAACCCGCAGATTGGAAGAGTCTCCAAGTCCCTAATGCTAAGCAGGCACTCTGGGTATCTCACGCTGGTGTTGGGTCGCATGTAACAGTAGGCATCCTCAAGAAGGCTTTTTAAAGGAGGAAACTGTGGCATCAAAGAGCAAGATAACCAAATATATTGGCAAACCCGCAAAGGTGCTTCAATTTGAACCAGCCATAGTGATAAAGTGGCCGAGGAGTTTGGTCCACAGGCATACTTATGGGAAACTTTCCCCGTTCTTCAAAGGTCTGACAGAGGGCAAACTGCTGGCTACCAGATGCACCAATCCTGAATGTGCAGAGCACAGGCTGTGGCTTCCGCCGCGGGCTGACTGTCCTGACTGTAACCAGCCCATGACCTGGGAAGAACTGCCCCAGCCAGTCATTGGTACAGTGCACACCTATGCGCGTGTGGAATACGCTGGCGCTGGCATCGAACTCACTACCCCCTATTTCCAGATTGATGTTGAGTTGCCTGGCGTATGCACTATATTCAAGGGCTATCTGCAATCCGGAACACCCGAGATAGGCATGAAAGTGCAAGCTGGCTTCCGCACCGAAGATCCCACCAACACAATTCTTGATATATACTGGGTTCCTTACAAGGGATAATTGTTAAGTCCTCAGGAGGCAAAGACGGAAATATTAAGCGAAGGTAAAGGGGAGCTTTTAGGCTGGCATGATCCGGATGAGGCCAGACAATGGGTGCGTGAGAACAAGTCGCGCGAACTAAAAGATAAGACTATGTCAGTCAAGGAGGCTGTCTCCAGATTTATTCATGACGGAGATTTTATAGCTAGTGGAGGATTCGGACATGTAAGAGTGGCGATGGCTATCATTTATGAAATAGTCAGGCAGAAAAAACGCAATCTGGCTATGGCTGGTAAGACAGCAGTCCATGACCTTGATATATTGGTGGGTTCGGGCTGCGTTAACAAAGTTGAAGTGGCTTATGCCTTCGGTCACGAACTCAGGGGATTATCTCCGGCTTCACGGAGAATGGTAGAAACCGGTCAATGCCAGGTGATCGCAGAAACAAGCAATGCAGCGTATCAATGGCGATTTTTGGCTGGTATGATGGGACTTCCCTTCATACCCAGTCGTAATTTGCTGGGCACTGATACCGGCAACTACAGTTCATGTAAAGTTGTAAAGGATCCCTTTAGCGGCAAACCAATAAATCTCATTCCAGCGGCTTACCCTGATGTAGCTTTTATTCATGTTCACCGTTGCGATATATATGGTAATGCTCAAATAGACAGTATAGTGGTGGAGGATATCGAATTATCACGGTGTGCGCGGAGGCTCATAGTAACCACGGAAAAGATTGTGGACAATGAACTAATCCGAAGGGAACCTTGGAAGACCAAGATACCATTCTTCGTCGTTGATGCTGTAGTTGAAGCTCCCTATGGTTCTCATCCCTGTGAGATGCCGGGCATGTATTACTATGACGAAGAACATATCGCCGAGTGGCTAAAGCTTTCTAGGGCCCCGGAAGGTGTGGACTCGTATCTCCAAAAATATATTTTCAGCGTTGATACCTTTAAGGAATATTTGAAACTTTGCGGTGGCGTAAAGAAGATGAATTATTTGAAGAGGAGAGAATTCCTCAGAGAACCAATGATAGCCCCGTGGAGGAAAGAGGCTTGAATATATGCCCATAACAGGTGTTGCTGAAGGTAAATACAGTTTACGAGAGTATCTGGCATTCATTGGAGCGAGTGTACTGGAAGATAAGAGGTCGGTTTTGGTAGGGACGGGGCTTCCCATAATCGCTACCATGTTAGCTCAAAAAACCCATGCACCCAATCTGCTCATAATATTTGAGGCTGGTGGAATAGGACCCTTACTGCCTGAACTACCCGTGTCGGTGGGCGAGTCGAGGACTTATTATAAAGGGGTAGCTGCTTCCAGCATGCACGATGTTATGTCACTGTGCCAGGCAGGATATGTCGATTACGCTTTTTTGGGTGCTGCCCAGATTGACATGTACGGAAATATTAATACTACGGTTATTGGTCGGCATGATTTACCTAAGGTTCGCTTACCTGGTAGTGGGGGTGCCAATGATGGGGGCTCCTTCGCACATAAACTCATAATCATCATCGCGAACCAGTCCCAGAGAACTTTCGTCAATAGAGTTGATTTCCTGACGACGCCTGGCTATCTAGATGGTCCTGGAGCAAGGGAGAGGGTCGGACTAGCCAGCGGGTCGGGCCCATACAGAGTTATCACACAGTTGGGTATATTTGATTTTGAAGAAGAGACAAAGAGACTAAGGTTGCTTTCATTACATCCAGGTGTAAGGGCAGCCGAGGTCAGGGAGAATAGCGAGTTTGATATAATCATACCTGATAATACCGAAACAAGCCCTGAGCCCGCTGTTCAGCATCTGCAAATATTACGCGAAGAAATAGACCCTGCAGGCGTTGTGTTAGGAAAGTAGTAGGAGTAGTTATGAAAAAATAGTTTAAGCATCGGTTTGGGAGCCATGGATTTTGATTTGAGCGAGGAACAGAATCTAACGCGCCAGGCGATTCGGGCTTTCGCTGAGAGGCAGATTGCCCCGATCGCCCGAGAGCTGGACGAAAAGGAGGAGTTTTCTGTCGAGCTAACGCGCAAAATGGCGGACTTAGGTCTGCTGGGCTGCTTTGTTCCGGAGAAATATGGCGGCTCAAATATGGGCTACATCTCGTATGCAATTGCGGTTGAAGAGCTGGCGAGGGTGGATGCTTCCCAGGCCGCTACTATTGCTGCCGGAAACTCTCTCGGAATCGGTCCCATCTATTATTTCGGTAACGAAAAGCAAAAGCAAGAATGGCTTCCCAGGCTCTGTTCGGGGGAGTGTCTAGCTGCGTTTGGTCTGACGGAGCCTGATGCTGGCTCCGACGCTGGAAGCTCTCGAACCACCGCAACACTTAAAGGGGATTACTGGACTATTAATGGACATAAGATTTTTATCACCAACTCGGCTTGCTCATTAACCGGCGTTATTGTTGTCCAGGCTGTCACTGGTAAGCATGAGGATGGCAAACCAGAGATTAGTTGCCTTATTGTTCCCAGCGGCACACCTGGCTTGACAGCTAAGGAGATGAAGGACAAGATGATGTGGCGGGCATCCAGCACAGGTGAACTTTTTTTCGATGATTGTGTCGTGCCCAGGGAAAACCTTCTGGGAAAAAGAGGGGATGGTTTCCATCAAATGCTTGCCACGCTGGACGGCGGACGCCTCAGCATCGCTGCCATGGGATTGGGTGGGTCTCAGGCAGCCTTCGAGTTGGCCTTACAATACGCCAATTCACGTATCCAATTTGGACGGCCCATCGCTTCCTTTCAGGCTAACGCTTTCAAGCTAGCCGACATGGCGTTAGAGATCGAACTAGCCAGGAATTTTCTCTACAAGGTCTGCTGGCTGCGAGAAAACGGACGTCCCATTACTAAAGAGGCTGCCATGGCAAAATTGTTCTGTTCCGAGGTTATGCGCCGCTGTGTCCATCATGCCGTCCAACTCTACGGAGGATATGGACTGATGAAGGATTATGAAGTCGAGAGATTATATCGGGATCAGAGAATTCTGGAGATCGGCGAGGGAACGTCCGAAATACTACGCATCGTGATTGCTCGTAACATTGGCGTGTCGGGAAGGGCAATCTAGAAAGAAGGGCACTATGAAAACGGAGAAGGCAAAACGTAAGACTTCTGCTAGATTGAGTCCGGCTAAGGGTAAGGCAGCGAAGCATGATGATCTTCTCACTGACCTGGCTAACCTCGCCCATATGGAAGAGACGGAGAGGGGAAAAGAATCTCTGGGCGATCGGATTCGCAGGGTTCGAGAAATGCGGGGGCTTACCACTAAGGACCTCAGTAGCCGAACGGGGATTGATATAGATACCTTGGAACGTACGGAGTCAGGCGAAATGATCCCGGCATTAGGACAGTTGGCTAGGCTAGGCAAAGCACTCGATATGAAGATGGGCTACTTTATATCTCCGGGAATTGAGAGGTTCATGACTGTGGTGCGCAAGCATGAACGGCGGCCAATATCTCGCTACGGAGAGACGAAGAGTATGCGGTACGGCTACTTTTACGAGTCCTTGGCCCCGGAAAAGGCTGACCGATTGATGGAGCCTTTTATTGTGACACTGGTACCAACAGACACAGAAGAGCTCTCCACCCACGCCGGACAGGAATTTCTTTATGTCCTGGAGGGCGAAATGAAAGTGCAAGTTGGGGATCGCGTCGACTTTCTCAAGCCTGGAGATGCTATCTACTACGACTCTAATCAACCTCACCTCGTTAAGTGTGTCGGCACCAACGTAACGAAGATATTGGCTGTTCTCTATACGGGATCGAAATAGACCACAAGACGAGCGCGGCTTGTTATAAGACTCCTAGAAAAGCCCCTGAGCAGACCTCCTAAGCTTCGTCATCCGAGATACCCTATCAACTCGCGGCTGTGACTTGGATGGCGCAGCTTAGCCAGCGCTTCTTTTTCAATCTGGCGTATTCGCTCCTTGGTGAGTCCTAACTCTGTGCCAACCTCCTCTAGGGTTCGACTGTACTTATTGTCTAGCCCAAACCTCAGCTCAATGACGCGTCGTTCTCGGGGTGTTAGCGACTCAAATGTTCTGCTCAGTTCTTCCCTAAGCAGGCTTGCCGTAGCCTCCTCCTCAGGCTGCAGAATTGCCTCATCTGCAATGAAATCACCAAGTTGGCTCCCGTCTTCTCCTACAGGTGTGTCCAAAGAAACAGGCCCACCAGAACTCAGCTTAAGCAGCGATGCTATGTTTTTGGACGGCAGTCCCGTCTCAGAAGCTAGTTCTTTCTCAGTCGGCTGGCGGCCAAGCTTCCCAGCTAAGCTATTCCTCGCCCGTACTAGCTTCGTCAGAGCGTCAACCACGTGTCCCGGCAGGCGCACCATGCGTGACTGGTCATTAACTGCCCTGTCGATTGCCTGCCAGATCCAGGGAGTAGCGTAGGTACTGAACCTACAGCCTCTGCGATGGTCAAATTTCTGCACTGCTTGCATTAACCCGATATTGCCTTCCTGGATAAGATCAGGTAGAGGCACGCTCCAATTAATATATCCCTTGGCCACGCTTACTACCAGGCGCAAATTGGCTTGGATCATGCGGTGGGTTGCCTGCCGTGCCCTTTCTCTTATTTGCTCAAAGTGCTTGACAATTTCTGAGCGATGCGCTTCCAGTTTGTCATGGAATTCCGGCGATTGCAGCATCTTCCCAAATGCAGCCAGGGAATTCTTCTGTCCTGCTTCTTCCATGATATGCCAGGGTATCAGCCGGCTGTCCAGTGACAATTCAATCACGCTCTCCTCAATTCTAGTTTGGCTTGCTCCGGTGATTTTAGCTATAGCGCTGGATAAATGTTGCTCGATATTGCCATCGATGGCACGACGTAAATCCGGGTGCGATACCTTCACCGCCAGACTCCTGCGAGAGGGAAGTTTAAGATACTGATAAAGGGTTTCAAAAATCAAGCGCGCCCGGCTGAAGCGCTCCACCAATACCAACAATAAGTCGATTGGCGAAGGCTGAGCGCCGTGCTCGGCAATCCAGTCCTTCTCAAGTCGGGCAAGATGCTTCCCATCCTCTATCTGGCTGGCCAGCATTTTTTCCTCCTCTTTATTGAGAAGGGGAGTTTGCCCCACTTCAGCTAAGTATAAATTCAACGAATCTTCACCAAGTTCAGACTCCCGCTTTTGAGGAATAACCTCAAGCTCGGACAATTCCTCTTCCTGACCACTCTCCTCACCAGCCAAATCTAATTCCTCATCCCCGGAAGAGACTTGTTCTCTATCTTTAACGTTTCCTAAAACCGTTATCATCTTCAACCTCCTTTATATTCTCCGTTCGGGCAACTGCTTCTTTCGCACAGATTCATTGTAGGTAAGGAGGTAATCCTTGTATGCGACTTTTGTCTCATACCGACACGGTAACGAGACAGGGAAACACGGGACACCAAAAGATTAGCCAGGAAAGCGGTTGAAAATGATTGTATAAAAGGTCTTAGTTGGTCTCTAGGGCTCTTGGATAATTATCTCAAAAGGACAACTTATGGCCCCGGTGGGACAAACGGCTTCACAATCTGTACACCAGTCGCACTCCACTGTTTCAATAATGGTGATAATATTGTTAACTAGCACCAGGCCATTGCAGCCGCACACGGTAACGCATAACCCACACCCATTGCACTTTTTAGCGTCTATAATCGGCAGTTCAGCCACGTTTTTCAGTCTCCATGTTGATTATTTTAAAAGTAAAGATGCCACTTGTCTGTGATTTTTGTCTCAAGAAGGAACCTCCATTATTTTTTGGAGAGCTTCTTTATCCGTAATTATTATGCGATGCCGATCCACCTTGATCGCCCCCTCCTCCTCTAATGCCTTTAGCGACCTACCCACTACCTCCCGAGCAGTGCCCGCCATAGCTGCCATTTCTTGCTGTGTAAGCCGTGGCCCACTGCCCACTTCACCTCCGATGTGCTCAAAGAGTATCTTGGCTACCCTGCTGATGACATGCCTGAAAGACAGGTCTTCAACCAGCGATACGAGGTGACGCACTCGCCTTGCCAGCACCTTAATTACATTCAATGCTATCTGTGGATGGTCCCGTAGGATAGCTTCCATGTCCTTCTTCTTTATCCCATAAAGAATAACGGGTCCCATAGCTCGAGCACTGGCGGGATTTGGACCACCATCGAAGATAGGGACATCATTGAAGGACTCTCCGGGGCGCACAATGCTCAAGATTTGCTCCTTTCCTTCAGCCGAGGTCTTGAACACTTTCACCGCTCCCGCAGCGACAAAATACAGATTCTCAGCCGATTCACCCTCAAGCAAGACCATTTCTCCTCTGTCAGCAGTTTTCTCAAAGACAAGCTTTCTGATTGACTCAAGCTCAGCAAAGCTAAGATCAGAAAAGTATAGAATGCTCTTTAAAAACTCTAACTGAACAGCCATTCCTCATATCCCCACGAGGTAGCAAAATCTGCTTGATTATACACCTATTTTTCAGGCTCCATGACGCCGCGAATTTTAGGGACACCATACCAATGAGGCCCACTACAAATTAGGTATTATGTACCCAAAATATCACCCCATTTTAGTATTGCACAAGTATCGTTTCGTGACTCCTTGACTCTATAATATGTTTTGGACACCGCACAAAAGCTATTGACAATTTCCTCAGCTAGCGATATTATAGCAATTATAGGAATAATGTCTACGGGAAATAGTACTTTGAATCCAATCTGAGGTCAGTGGTCAAGTATATGGATTGGAGGTGGGTGATTGGACTCACCATGAAAAGATAATAAGGAGGGAAAATGGGTAAGAACTGTGGCACCATGGAGGATATAGATGGGTGACACTCTAAAAATTTCGACGTTCAATGTGGAGAACTTATTTCGCCGCGCAAAAGTCTTTAATCTTGAAGAGTGGAGAGACGGGGATGAAATACTCGCTAAAGTTGACCAACTACAAAAGGAGCTGAAGAAGAATGTCTACGATGGCAAGAAGATTCTTAACCTTTATAACGAGCTGAAAGATTTCATCGATATAAACGAAGTGCGTGAGAAACTATTCAAGCGTCTGAAGTTCAACGTTGTTGGCGTAAAAGCGAAAGGCAGGAATGACTGGGGTGGCTTCGTCGCATTCAAAGCCGACAACTTCCCCGAAATCACAAGAATGAACACTGCGAAAGTCATCAACTCTGTCAGCGCGGACATCATCAGCCTCATCGAGGTAGAGAACAAACCCACCCTCGATATATTCAATTCTCAATTAATCAAAAAGAAGTATCCATACAGTATGTTGATTGATGCATTCGATCCTCGTGGAATCGACGTCTCGCTTCTTTCTCGCTTGGAGATGTGCGATATCAGGACGCACATGTTTGAGAAAGTTGGACGCTCACCGATTTTCTCTCGGGATTGTCTCGAAGTAACAATCAAGCTTCCAGGCGACGATTTTCTATACTTTTTCGTCAATCATTTCAAGAGTCAGGGATACGGCTCACAGGAGCAAAACGATGCCAAAAGACTGCGGCAAGCAAAACGGGTGCTAGACATTATCAAAGAACGGAACTATGACCTGACGAAAGACAAAGTTGTGGTACTCGGAGATTTTAACGCCCCGCCTGAGAGCAAGTCACTATCGCCGTTAATGAACCTGAAAGAATTAAGAGACGTTCTTGCGCTGAAAATCGCCAAACCTGAGGACAGATGGACATACCATTATGATACGAATCAGCAGCTTGATTTCATTCTTGTCTCAGAGCCGCTTCAGAAGGCATGTAAACAGGCCGGAGTCGAACGCAGAGGTATTTTCGATGTTGCAAAGTACTCCAACGGGGAGGTAATTGCTTGGCCAGAAGTGCAGGACAACGGCATCACAGCATCAGCGTCGGATCACGGAGCGGTCTGGGCAGAGTTTGACCTGTAGCAGCATGACTGAAGCACTTCAGTACGAACTGATACGCCCATCTCGGCCCTAGTGTGGGCGATTTAATGGGTAACATTTGTCCAAAAGGTGTGCTCGAAGTAACAAAAGGACATTTTGTTACCTAACCAACTCTACCATGCTAGGCTCTATGTAAATTCTAGCGGTCCAGCGGCGAACATCTTTGATGCTTGATAGTAATGTCTCTATTTTGATACTCCAAACTTTTCATTAGGGTGTCGTGGGTTCGAGTCCCGCACGGCTTACCACCTAATTCATCAGAATTTGCTAACGAACTTTTCACCACCATAAAAAACAAATAGTTACTTAGCGGTATAAATCAAATTTAACCAGCCTCTTTTTGTGAAGCAAAGAGCCCTAGATTTTTTGCAAGAAAGGGCATAATGGTAAAATTAGTTATATGCCAGCGAATTTACCGCCACAGTATTTCGAGGCTGAGAGGAGATACCGGTCAGCCAAGGACCCAGAGGAAAAAATTGCGGCTCTGGAAGAAATGCTCGCCATTATGCCCCACCATAAAGGCACCGATAAGCTCCATGCCGCGCTAAGACAGAAGATTGCCAAGTTTTCCCAAGAGGCAGAAAAAAAGTACGCCACAGCCAGAAGAGCAGGCTTCTACATTAGGCGGGAGGGCGCTGGACAGATAATGTTAGTAGGGCCAGCCAATACCGGGAAATCACAGCTACTAGGGGCGGTAACCGAGGCCGTCCCTGAGATAGCCGAATATCCCTTCACCACTAAAACCCCGATGCCGGGGATGATGAAGTTTGAAGATATCCAGATACAACTGGTGGATACTCCGCCCATCGGGTATAAAGAAGTGAAAGTACTACTATCAAATGCCCTGAGAAGCGCTGACCTCATTGCCATTGTAATAGATTTATCCCGGGAGCCAATAAGCCAGGTAGAGGCAGCTCTTCAAGGGCTAAGAGAAGCCAGAATAGAACCCTTAACAGATGATGGGACACAAGCAACTCCGGGAAGTTATCCCCGGAGGATGTTGATCGTGGGGAATAAGAATGAACTGGCAGGTTCCAACGCGAATTGGGAGCGCTTGCGTTCACAATATGCCAAGCTGTTTCCCCTGGTTGCCATTTCCGCCAGGGAAGGCAGCGGCCTGGAGGAGTTCAAAAGAGCAATTTACCAGGCCCTGAATATCATCCGGGTTTATACCAAGACCCCCGGCAGCAAGGCCGACCTGAGTGACCCCATGGTATTAAAGAAGGGCAGCACACTGGAAGAAGCTGCTGAGGACCTCCATAAGGACTTCTATCAAAATTTGAAGTATGCTGTCGTTTGGGGTTCAGGAAAATATGATGGGCAGAGGGTTAGCAAGGGACATGTCCTTCAAGATGGCGACATAGTCGAGTTTCATATTTAGACAAATCCCACAAGGTGACAATAACCCCTGGGCGGACTGAGAAGAAAACTGCTGTCTTTTATATAATCTGGCTTAAACCTTACACCAGAACCTTTTTCGGGACTTGCCTGAGGACAGTTTCGGCTTCCTTAACGATCTCCTGCACTAAATCGTTGACCTTGGGCATATCTTTAATTCGCTGAGCCACCTCACCGGCAGCCATCATCGCCTTTTCTTTATCTCCTTCATAGACAGCTCTGATGGATTCAACCTCAAAATTAATCAACGTATCAGCTGTGGAGGAATCATCTGGAGCTCCCAGAAAAACACCGGGTGCTTTCTGGAGAGTGTTTCTGGCATGTTCCATGCTGCGCGGCGATTTCAGCCACCGGGCCGGTCCGACAAAGCCGCGGGCTACGAGTGTACCTCTATCTTCAGCAGCTACAACACCTTCCTTCCATAGCTGAGGGAAATCGCTTTCCTGCGTTGCTAGAAAGCGTGTCCCTATCTGGGCTCCATCTGCCCCTAAAATTAGTGCTGCTGCCAGTGTCCGGCCATCGCAAAAACCACCGGCACCGGCGACTAAAGTATTATCATCTGAGACTGCATCTACAACAGCCGGGAGTAGAACCAATGAGTGAACGGGTTCCCAGGCGATGTGGAAACCTCCTTCATGACCAGAAGCTACTATCACGTCAACGCCGGCTTTTTTGCAGCGCAAGGCAGCCCTCACCGATGGTACGACGTGAATCCAGGTGAATCCAGCGCCTTTTATTTTTTCTGCCCAGCCTACAGGGTCGCCAGCGGACGTAAAGATCACTTTGAAGTGGTCTTTCATATCGGGGTTCTCCTGACGGACCTTGATAGCCGTATCAATCAATACACGCGAATATTGGATAACTTCGGCTGAGACCATCACATTGATGCCGAAAACGCCGGCTTTGTCTTTGACTAGCCTGTTTGTGCGCTTCAGTACTTTTCCCAGAACTGTAGCCATATCATCCTCAAAATTAGCCTCTGCGGTTTCCACAAAGGCTTTATAGATAGGGGGTTGTCTTTGTTTTTCCCAAAGGCCACTTGTGGAAAGTAACCCAAGGACGCCGGCGCTGGCTGTAGCAACGCAAAGGTTATTGTTGCTGAAGGGACCCATCCCTGCCTGTATAATGGGATATTTGATTCCGAGCCGGTCACACAATCTTGATTTAATCATAGATTCACCTCTTTATTTTTTAATTACGACATTATAGATATAGCATTGCTGCGGGTCAACATAATGGTTGGGTTATTTAATTAGGGAAGAAATTCACCTGGCTAAATTTTGTCTTTCTAGAATTCCTCCCCGTCCTTTATTATAGCGTAAATTTCTTAATTTAAGTAGATTATTTGCTCTCTTTACCCCCCGATAGTTGCAATTTTTCCAGCGCCTTATTATACTTAAACCAGTGGTTATCAGTGTAGGTTACCGCGTCTCTGTGAGAGCTCTTCAGGGCCCATTCGCGAACGTTGGATGACCGAAACTCGAGCCAAGTATTAAAAGAAAGGAGGTCATCCAATGGGATTTGCAGACAAAACGCTGCAATGTGCTGACTGTGGCGCCACATTCACCTTTACCGTTCAGGAACAGGAGTTCTATGCTGGTAGGGGATACACTAATGAGCCCAAGCGTTGTCCTGCTTGCCGTGAGGCAAAGAGAAGCCGGTACAATAGCTCCAGCGGTTACAGGTCTAGCCGCCAAATGCATACCGCAGTATGTGCTGAGTGTGGAAAAGAATGTGAAGTGCCCTTTGAGCCTCGAGAGGGCAAGCCAGTATATTGTAGTGAGTGCTACAACAAGATTAAATCAAGTACTCAGAAATAATCTAATGTAGCTGGATTCAAAGGGGGCTGGAACCAAACCCAGCCCCCGAAGGTTTAGAAACAGAGGCATTTAGTGTGTTTAAAAAAATCTGGCTGGACTAAGGGTAAGGCAATAAAAATTGAAAGGGGGTTAATATTGTGAATATATATATAGGCAATTTATCTCGCGAGGTTACCGAAGACGAATTGCGCAAGGCGTTTGAGGCTTTTGGGCAAGTCACATTGGTAAACATCATTAAGGACAGGTACAGCGGCGAATCTCGAGGTTTTGGGTTTATTGAAATGCCAACAAAAACTGAGGCCCAGGCTGCCATCACCGGCCTTAATGGAACATCATTGAAAGAGCGAACTCTCAGTGTTAGTGAGGCACGCCCTCGCACCGAAGGCGGCAGGGGTGGTGGGTACGGTAGAGGTGGTGGGGGTGGTGGGTATGGTAGAGGTGGTGGGTTTGGTGGAGGAGGTAGAGGGCGCAGATACTAAGATACCAGTATCTTACGAATTGAGACCTTGATAATAGTGACTTGAAGTTCCCGGCTGAGGAAGGGAAGCCTATTCTTCCGTGCTATCTCAGAAGGGGGTGTTTGTGTTATGTTATCAAGGTCGTCTATTTCTTGACACTGCTCAATAACATGGCTTTTTGAACTTTTTCCGCGTGCTTCAGATCCTGCATAGAATATCCCTATCAGCTAGCAAGGGCATTTACCACTTTCTCTTCAGGGGAATACCTACTATAAATATGTGGAGAACGTCCCCATCTTAGCTTCGAATGGTATAATTGGCCGGCAGGATATTGGTTTGAGAAAACAATAGGTAAACTGTCGCAACATACAGAAAAGGAGGCACACCTTGGAATGGAAAGAGCTGCTAGGATTCGTCGGTGGAGCTTTGACCACACTGGGATTTATCCCACAAGTATGGCGTCTGTTTAAGCTCAGGAGTGCTCATGAGATAAGCCTGCCATTCACCATCTTCTTCCTCCTGGGTATAGCTTTTTGGCTGTCCTACGGGATTTCAAAGGGACTACCATCAGTAATTTGGTGGAATGCCCTAACGTTTGGTTTAGGATGTGCTATGTTATATGCGAAGCTAAGGTATGGCAAATAGCTCCAGTAAATATCCGATTTCTAGATAAGTCTTTGATGAAAAAGAGTAATTGTATTTAGAAAGGAGCCGCTACTATGAAGATAGCTGTTATCGGTGCAGGGGCTGTTGGAAGTGTGATCGGCGGTCTTTTATCCAAGGCTGGAGAAGATGTCACTCTCATAGGTCGGAAAGCTCATGTTGAGGCCATAAACCAGAACGGCTTGATCCTTGATGGAGAATCTGGGAAGACGGTAATTCGGGTTAAAGCGGCAGAAAATCTTGATTTCAAACCGGATTTAGCCTTGCTAACCGTAAAGTCTCAGGACGTTGAATCTTCAGTCAAGAGAGTGCAGCCATTTCTATCTGGCACTCTGGTAGTTACTATGCAAAATGGGGTTCAGAGCGATGACCTAGTAGCTGGGGTTTTAGGAAAAGAAAATATCATCAGCAGCGTTGTCTTATTCAATGGTGAATTCCTTGAACCAGGTAAAGCATATTACTCTAGCTTATTCAGTAAAACAGCTCTTCTGATAGGAGAACCCTTTGTTGCCAAGGGAAACCGATTACAAAGTCTTTCAGCGTTGTTCGATAAAGCATTACCTACGGAAATGAGTGAGGATATTCGGGGAGCGCATTGGACCAAGCTTCTCCAAAATCTAAATAATGCTGTTCCGGCAGTGACAGGTTTGTCAGTTCAGGAAGGTAACCAATACCCTCAAATTAGAGAATTAAACATCAACCTTATGAAAGAAGGATTAGAGGTAATTAGACTAGCGGAAATCAAAACTCCACCTGTCCCTGGCACCCCGCTTTCCTCGATGGAAGCAATGGCTCAAATGCCACTGCCAGAGGCCTCATCTATAATGAAGAATCTTATCGAGTCTTTAGGTAAGCTACCTATTCTGGGTTCTACACTGCAGAGCATCAGGAGAGGGAAAAGCACGGAAATTGATTACTTGAACGGAGAAATTGTGAATCTGGGAAAGAAGAAAGGTATTCCAACCCCGGTTAATTCTTTGATAGTTGAATTGGTTCATCAAGTAGAGACCACTGGGAAGTTCCTGACTGTAGATGAGCTTACTCAAAGATTGAGTTAGAACATTACACTTGGTAGGCTTGGGGAAAGGGTTCCCGAACTTTTATTTGAGAATAAGGGATTAATTCTGGCGCTGCAGCAGATGCTTTTGTCTTTCACACAAAAGATAGTGACTCGCAGACGTTAAATTAGAATATGAATGACCTACAAAGTCCGCATATGAAAGGGGGGTTAGAAGAATATGAAAGCAGATCCAAAGACAGAAGCCACAGTGATGAATGTTGTCAAAAAGTGGTTTGAGGCGTTTGCCCAGCAGGATATAGATGGAGTGATGGAGTTCCTTGCACCAGACCCTGACGTGGTTGTCATCGGGACCGGTGGTGATGAGAAGTGCATCGGCCTGGCCGAGATTAAAGCTGTTTCGGAACGTTTTTTTTCGCAATTTGATGACGCATCCTTTAGAATCGGTTGGCATTCGGTCTCAGCGGCGGGATCAGTGGCATGGGTAGCGGCTGACATTGTTTTCAATTTAAGGGCCGGTCGTCAGGAAATAAGTATGCCATTGAGGGAGAC
The DNA here is from genome assembly GCA_049586675.1 of Dehalococcoidia bacterium. Taxonomy (GTDB): domain Bacteria; phylum Chloroflexota; class Dehalococcoidia; order GIF9; family AB-539-J10; genus RBG-13-51-36. Next base: position 35,141 of record JBAVCL010000010.1, on the reverse strand, counting down.
TGCAGTGCTTGAAAAGCGGGGAGACAGATGGCTCGTCGTACAGTCACATGATTCTTTACCAGCTGCCGGACAGAAAGAGGGCCAAGCATTCCCAACATAGTGAGCCTTGTTGGACAATTCCCGAAGACCTGTTTGAGAAGAAAGGGCTTGATTTTGGCAGTACAGGGATTGTTCCTCCACGCTGGTCATCCTTGATGACTTGCGCATCCATGGGCGGAGCAACTGTCCTAATCTCTTAATTCTGCAGCATATTTACGGGCACTATCTATGAGATTGCCTCTTCTTTTTGCTCCGCTTTGCTCAGCGCTTCCCTCCTTGGCAAAGAGGTCTACACTGATTTTCCCAGTCTTATCCCATCATATAGCAGCCGTCTTATGGCTCAGTGCCAATCAAAAAATCTCTTTTTACCTCCAATTGCGGCCAGGGGAGCTATCGCTATCCACAGTGTAATATTTATCAGCATGGCTGTAACGTAGTTAATATTCACACTGCTGCCCAGCCTCGTAGCAATGACATTCAAGAGAAGCATGAGGAATAACGAACTCAAGAAGAAACCGGGTATCGCTCCCAATATTCTAAAGTAACCCATTTTAGCCCTCCTTTGTTTTATTTTCGTAGCACAGACTCGATTTCTTGATAAGCCCGGGAAAGAATTTGACGAATCTGCTCTGCTTTGTCGGCGTCCAGCCTGCGAAAGCTGCTATCGAGCAGCTCTTCGAGCTCATGATACTCTCTCATTATCATGGCCATCCTACCAATATTCTTAAAACTCCACTTATGTTTCATCTGCCTTCTCACGCCATCAGCGATATCACTCTGATTTGCCAGGAACTTGAGACCTTCTTCCGTAATCGAGTAAACTTTTTTGCCTTCTTGCTCAGTGGAACTGGCATATCCCATTTCTTGCAGCATTTGAAGAGTAGGGTAGATAACTCCAGGGCTCGGCTTATAAAAACCATAGGACTGCTCCTCAAGCTCGCGGATGATGTCATAACCGTGTCTCGGCTTATCCTTCAACAGGCCTAATATTATGTATTTGAGGTCACCTTTCTGAAATGAGGCCCATCTCCGTGAACCTCGAAAAAATCGTTCTTCGTGAAATATCCGGCCTCTAAACACTCAAACCTCCTTTCCACTAGATTAACTAGTGTGGCATAAATAATATCTAGATATATCTAGATATTATTATACACTAACTCCCTGTTTTGTCAAGAGGTATGTATAAACGAGGTATGTTAGCTGGCAAGCCTTGACTAAATAGAGTCAGCCACCTAGAATGGTCATCACTTCGTTGTTGCCAGAAGCTAATCCTGACGATGTAGTTATTTGTGATTAAGTTCACCTCCATACGCTAGTTGGAGACACAGTTGTTGAGAATTCTCGTCCTTGACGCGATGGGAGTAATATACTCCGTCGGAAATGACGATAGAGATTTACTTTGTCCGTTTGTAGCGGAGAAAGGTGGGACTAAGGATGTGTCCAAGATTGAAATGCTCTATCATGCAACCAGTCTTGGGAACATGTCGTCTGCCCAGTTCTGGGAAGCGGTTGGACTCGACCCTAGACTCGAAGATGAATACCTTCAACGGTACGAATTAACTGATGGTCTCACCGATTTCCTGGAAACCGTCAATTCGCAAGGTTATGAGGTGTGGTGCTTATCAAATGATATATCGGAGTGGTCGAAGAAACTGCGGGCTCGCTTCAGATTAGACAAGTATGTTCGCGGCTTCGTTATAAGTGGCGACGTCGGTGTCAGGAAACCAGAGCAGGCTATTTTTGACCATCTCATTGGTCAACTGACAGTAAGCCCTTGTGATGCCGTATTTATCGACGACCAACGAAGAAACCTTGATGTAGCGGCGGCGTTGGGATTTAGTACGATTCTCTTCGCACCAGCCGGTCAAGATTTGACCGATGAGAAACACATCGTGGCAACAAATTTTGCTGATGTCCTGTGCTGGCTGTGTAGTAGGTAACGTGACTGCCACACTAAAGAAAAAGTTTGCCTAATGTGGCATGCTACGTTTTAGGTGCCGCGCCGGAGATGACCCCAAGCTGGGTCATCACGCCCAGATTATCAGGAAAATCCCAGCCTTCCACGATTTTTCCGCCTGCAATCTTGTATATCTCAACCCCTTTGCCCACAATCCGCTTCTCGGTGGCAGAGATTCCCATAAAAGTCCCCTTGTGAGTCCCTCTAACTGTATATCTGTATGCCACTTTGTTACCTTCAGCCAATATATCATCAATGGAAAAATTAAGGTCTGGAAATGCAGAAAAGAGCGCCACGTTAAATTGTAATGCTTGTTCCCAGTTCATGTCTCCTTCGGAAGGACCATGGCGGATGTAACCCGGCGCATAATATTTATCAAATGCAGAACGTATCTTGGAAACATCCCCGACAGCCTCATTCGCATCCTTGCAAACCTGGCGGACCAACTCCTTGTTTTCTTTTGTGGACATCCCTTCCCTCCTAATATTTTTTACTACAGATGGGTAATAATATTACCTATGGTGGGCGGTAGAGGGCTTGAACCTCTGACCTCCTGTGTGTAAGACAGGCGCTCTCACCACTGAGCTAACCGCCCATGGCACGCCTGGCGGGATTTGAACCCGCGACCCCAGCCTCCGCAGGGCTGTGCTCTATCCAGCTGAGCTACAGGCGTATATACCCCCGCCCAAACAGTGCCGAAGGAGGGATTTGAACCCTCACGTCCTTACGGACACTACGCCCTGAACGTAGCGCGTCTGCCATTCCGCCACTTCGGCATCTAATTCTCTGTTTCAAATTCTTTCTTTGACAGGGAGACAAAAATAACTGCCAGTATTCCCAAGATTACCAAAATGCTTGATGGAACGGCGTAGATAGCCAAAAGCCGAGGCATGCCGCCCACCAAAAATATGCCTGCCAATATTACCAAAATACCTGAGCAAAGGGCAGAGATAGCCCCGATTAAGGACAGACTTAGGTTTTTCCTTCTTATGGCCGAGACGCCACCTACTATAGCTAGTATACCTAGAACAATAAGAGCCACTATAATCAACCAGGTTGGGATGACAGGTATAATATGTCCCAACCAAACGCGTAGGCGGAACGGAAGAAGCCCCAGCCTGAACAGTATTCTAGTGCCTATTGCTAGAACCACCATTAGCACTCCACCAATTACCTCAAATGCCCCCACTACTATACTCAAGATTCCACCAGCGGTAAGCAACCCTCCCCTGCTATTACCACCATCTGCCATTTCCTTTCCTCCTTATTTTATGGTGGGCAGTACAGGATTTGAACCTGTGACCTTCGGTATGTGAAACCGACGCTCTAACCACTGAGCCAACTGCCCATGCCCTTACACTTATTTACTAAAACATATTAACTTTATCATACACGCAAGAGGCATCGCAATTCTTTGTCCTCTCCTAATGGCTTGTCGCAAGCCACCCTGCCATCAGACTCTCACTTCGCAATAAAATGCCCTCAAAGGCACTTCAGAGCCCCTAGAAGCCCTATTAATTACTCTATCCATGATTTAGTCCATCCCAAACCCCCCGTTTTTCATTCTTCAGGCTAAATAATCGTGAACCAGTGTTTATCGCTTCGTCTTTTAAAAACACATTCTGCCCGCGGTGTACAAAACACGGTTTTAAGTACTTTACCGCAAGAAATTACTGATGTTGCGCCATCCTCTCTGACGGCGTCAGTGAGAGTGCGGCTTTGGTGCCAAATAGGTCAGACACATGAAACTGAAGAAGGTCGATAAGGAATGATAAGGTGTCGCCCGAATCACTCCAAATCGGCACGCTGAAGGAGCTTCATCTTTTCTTTAACTTCTCTGATAGTCTCTTTAGCTATGGCTTCAGCTCGATTAGCTCCATCGGCAAGAACTTGATTGACGTAGCCAGGCTTGGAGGTTAACGCAGCCCGCTTTTCCCGGAAAGGCTCCAGATTCGAACTGATGCTCCGAGCCAGTATCTTCTTGCAGTCCACACAGCCAATGCGAGCGCCACGACACTCCGAAGCAATTTCCTCTACGCGGGCCGAGGTGAAAAAATTGTGGAGGCGGAAAACATTACATATGTCAGGATGCCCGGGGTCAGAGCGGTACCTCCGCGCCGGGTCGGTAACGGCTGTCATAACTCGCTTCGAGATTTCCTGGGGGGAAGCAGATATTTCAATATGGTTATCGTAGCTTTTGCTCATCTTCTGCACCCCATCTATGCCCAAAACCAAAGGAAAGTTAGTAAGCTTCGCCTGTGGCTCAGGAAATACAAATCCGAAAAGGGAGTTGAACCGCCGCACTATCTCCCGAGCCAATTCCAGATGAGGAAGCTGATCTTCACCCACAGGAACAACTTCTCCCTTATAAAGGGCAATATCGGCAGTCATGAGAACAGGATAACCCACCAGCCCATAATTAACATTATGCGGCTGCATCTTAACCTTCTCCTTAAATGTCGGAACGCGTAATAACCAGCTTAAAGGAGTCACCATGCTGAACAAAGTATGGAGCTCCACCACTTGAGGAACATGAGACTGAACGAAGATGATGCTCTTGTGGGGGTCAATGCCGGCCGCTAGCCAGTCAAGCACCATTTCATAAATATCTTCTCGCAGGGATTCTGTGCTTTCCAGAGTGGTGAGAGCATGAATATCCACCACGCAGTAGACGCAGTCATATTCATCCTGAAGGGCGACCCAATTCTGTACCGCTCCCAGGTAGTTACCAATATGCTGTTTGCCTGTAGGGCGAAAACCAGAGAAAACGCGTTTGCGCATTTTTATTTGCGGCAAAGTTTAGCACGTAAGAGGGCAAGCAACAAGGTCATGGACCAAATTAACCCAACGCCCTACCCGAGCAATCTACTCAAGCAAGGCTATAAAAAGTGATTTGGCAAACCGTACCGCACAATACGTTGTCAATAGCGATCATCCCCCGGTAGGGAGGGCAAGTAACGCTACATTGTCGCCACTGCGGATTCGAATCTCCTTGTCATCAGTGTAGAAACGCCCATTGATATTGAAGGCATAATACTCTGTCAGTTTATCTTCCCCGTCACAAATAACAGACCCCTCCAGTTTGGGGATTTTATGGCGGAGTGCCACAATAACATCGGTCAGGCTCGCCTCATCCCTTAGTTCAACCTCTACCTCATGCTCACTGGCTATTTCGTGCGGTAGCCCGAACAATCCAATAACGCACTTGAACAAAGTTTTATGCTCCTCCTTTGTTATTTTGATATTATCCTGCTCTAGTCCCCCAGAGTTTTAAGAGGCAGTGCTGGACTGCGGTCTCTATTGAGAATGTCCGGAAATCATTCAGCACATCAATACCTATGGCTATAAGTCTTTTATCACATCTTTCAGGCCTAGGTATAATAGCTTCTTTTTGCTCGGCTTGGTTGTGAAGCGGTCCCAGTCCAGAGCGCCAAGATTCCAGTATATCTGAGCTTCAATATCGGCGGTCACACCAGCCAGCGGACCTGATTCGAAAGGAGTCTTCCCTATTATCCTAGGGTGTACCGACCACTTGAGGGGGTTTATACCTTCACGAAGATTAAAAACATGCCTCAAGGTAGCTATTCTCTCACCCGCTTTAGATAGTTCATCTTGGGAATAGTCCCAGCCAGTCACCGCATTCATAAAGTTTATGAAGTATGGCCCCACCCGGCCGAAGTAGCAAAGTCCGGCGGCATTGAGAGCGTGTTGCATGAAACTGCTGGGGCCAAAACCTTGTGTGTGACGGCCGGGAGTAGCGTCCATCTGGTACCGTGCTGCAGCCGATGCCATGTCGCCCACCACAGGCGGCATAAGCTTCGGGTCATGCATTCCCGGTTCTTGTCCTCCAATATGCACTGCATACTTCTCGGTCCCTCGGCCAATTCTGTCAGCGGCTAATTTGACCCCGTCGGCAAGAATTTCACCAAAACCTTCTCTTCTGGCAACTTTTTCCGTCATGGCCACAATAGCCCGGTGGTTGCCCCAGGTAAGCTCAATGCCATCCGTGTCCTCCCGGGTAATGAGACCGTTCTCGTAGCACTCAATGGCAAAGGCAATAGTAGAGCCGGCGGAGATAGTGTCTATTCCGTAGCGATTGCAGACATAATTAGCCATAGCTATTGATTCAGTGTTATTGTTGAGGCACATCGCCCCAAAGGAAGCCAGGGTCTCATATTCGGGCCTGCGTGAACCGGCAGGGTACCTGTATTTGCCAATCCCTTCCTTTAAACTGCCCTGGCAGGCTATAGGGCAGTGCCAGCAGCCTATATGTTTATCAAGGTTGGCTATCACGGCATCAGGCTCAATTCCAGACACATCTGGAAAATCAGTAACCCCGACACCACCCCAGTTCTTGACCGGCGTATCACCGCTATGAGCCAAAAGATGGGCACGGCTACCGGTGCCATACTTGCGAAATGACTTAAGGAATGAATACCCCCCTGATTGCTTATCGTTTAACGCTGCCATATACTCTTTTCTCAACCTGTCAACAGCTTGTTTATCTGCTACGGGGACGGCCTGATTTCCCTTGACTACAACTGCCTTGAGCCTTTTGGAACCCATAACAGCCCCTAAACCAGAGCGCCCGGCAGCACACCCTCTCTGGGTTATAATACATGAGATGAGCGAGAGTTTCTCTCCAGACGGACCAATGCAGGAGACACGGCTTTCCGGGCCATGTTCGGCCTGTAATAAACTTTCGGATTCGTAGGTGTCTCTCCCCCACAGGTCAGCGGCGTCTCTTAACTCAGCCTGGCCATTGTCAATGAATAGATAGACTGGCTTACTGGATATTCCGGTAAAGAACACACCATCATAACCGGCGAACTTGAGGTAGGGACCAAACTCTCCTCCCGAGTTAGCATCTCCCCATGTCCCGGTTAAAGGCGATTTTCCTACTACGGTATACCGTGTTCCGCTCGGAGCCGGGCTACCGGTGAGGGGACCGGTGATAAATCCTAGGATGTTCTCCGGACCCAAAGGGTCAACACCTGCCTTTTGGCGGCTGTATAATATTCTTGCCCCTAAGCCATAACCACCGATGAAATCGCGGCAAATCTTTTCGTCTAGTGTCTCATCCTCAAGCTCGCCTGCCGAAAGATTTACAAATAAGACCTTCCCCATGTAACCGCCGGCCATATGTACCTCCTTGTTGCGTTCTTCATGCGTCTCTGCCATGCTGGTACCAGTGGCGTAATTGTCTCGGTTACTGGCGGACGATAACCCTAACCGCTACGCATGTCGAACTATTATATCCTTTCCTTCACTGCACCATCAACATTTTTGCCTGCAGGGGAACCTTGGCTGGAACACACTTGACATCTGACATGACGGGGGATATGATTTGATATCTTTTAGAATGTTTCTCTTGGAAACATAAATTTATGGCACGCACATATGGCTATTACTGCCCGGTGGCACATGCACTTGAGGTGGTCGGTGACAGGTGGTCTTTGCTCATCATTCGAGACCTCTTGCGCGAGCCTCAGCGTTTCACTGACTTGCTCCGCGGCTTATGCAACATCACACCGAAGTGGCTAATGCTTAGGCTTCGCAAGCTGGAGGAAGCCGGTGTCATCGAACGAGAAAAGCGGCAGGACCGCCGCGAGGTCTGGTACAAACTAACGCCGGCAGGATATGACCTTGGTCCCGTGGTGGAAGCACTGTGGGCCTGGGGCTTGCGATACGCAATGCGGCCTCCGCTCCCGGGAGAGGTAGTTCGCCCAGAGTCGGCGGTGAGTACCCTAACGGTTTCGCTGAATAAGCGCGGTAAGAAATTGTCACAGCCGGCGACCTGGCTACTTCGCTTCACACCCGGCGGCTCCTACAGCCTGTCTTTTGATGGTGACCACTGGTCAGCCAGAGAGAGCGAAAAAGAGAACCCTGACGTAATAGTGACAACATCACCCGAATTGTGGGCAACATTTCTGGCAGTCAAGCGGGCCGAGCGTAATCGGCTGGCACAAACTCTGCAGATAGATGGCACACCCGAACGTGTCGACGAGTTCCTGCACACACTCGGAGCACGAGAAGAAAAAGCACAGCCAGCTCGCCACGCCGGTGAGCAAATTGAGGAGTAAGTATATGCCGGAACAATCATACTTCATCAGTCTGAACGACGAGACGGGCCGGATTTTTTCCGCCGTGGGCGAAAACGTCGTGGCCGCCATCTCGCACGTTTTTCCAAATCAGTTTCTGAGCTCTCTCAGTATGCTGTAAATATTTTTTACTAGGAGGATATGCCATGGAATGGAAGACACGCATCACAGAGATGTTTGGTTGTAAATACCCGATCCTGGAGGGAGCCTATGGCGGGTTCGGGAACTGGGAGTTCGCCGCAGCCTGCGCTAATGCTGGCGTTCACGGCCTCATTACTGCCTCCACGTCACACACACCTGAGCAGTTGCGGGAGGACATCAAGAGCTGCCGGAAAGCGACTCGTGGCTCGTTCGGAGTAAACCTGAGCTTTGGTATCTGCCCCCGTATTGACGAGATGCTTGAAGTTTGCATCAAGGAGAGAGTGCCGGTGGAGACGGCCGTCTATAAGCCGGACTCTCTGGCGCCACGTATCAAGAAATCTGGCCTCCCATGGATACACAAAGCAGCCCGTGTTAAGGATGCATTGCATGCTGAAGAGCTCGGTGCGGACGCTGTTATCGTGGTGGGGCTGGAAGGTGTTGGCTTCAAGAATCCGATCCAGCTACCTACCCTTATAAACGTTACCTGGGGCGCTCCACAGTTCGAAGTGCCGTTTGTTGCCGCGGGCGGCATCGGCGATGCCCACGGATTGTTGGGGGCACTGGCGATGGGTGCCGAAGGCATAATGATGGGCACTGCGTTTATGGCTACTGCAGAATGTCCAACTAATATACCCTCCAAAGTCGACCTGGTTAATTCATCGCCTGACAATCCTAGGCTCCGTTGGCGGGTGCTTTCACATGCCAGCCCCAAGGCTTATGCGGAGGTAATGCAGAAGCGAGGCAATCTACCCATCCAGGAATGGCTGCCCATGCTGGAGCGTATCCAACCCAAGTCGAGTGACTGGGAAGGCGATCCGAACGTACCAGAGCAGAGCCGGGTGGGATCCCTGGCTGTGGGTGTAATAAAGAGTGTGCCCACCGTCAAGGAGTTTATCGACAACATGATCAGAGAAGCTGAGGAGCTTGTCGAGAAGTGGGAATGGATAAAGTGAAGATATCTTTGTATCTGGGGGTCAACCCGCCGGAAATTCTGGCAACATTTCTGGTAGTCAAGCGGGCCGAGCGTAATCGGCTGGCACAAACTCTGCAGATAGATGGTGCACCCGAACGTGTCAAGGAGTTCCTGTACACATTAGGCGTTCGGGATGAAATAGCAGAATAAAGTGGTAACAAAAGCGGAGGTGATTAAATGCCTATGAAGAGCGTTCCTTCTTCTGAAGTCACCATTTGCGGTCATACTTATAATGAATACATTGAGATGATCAAAACCTTCCATGGCCATGTTGCGCCGGGGGTGGTTCTTGGCGGATTCATGGTGGATTCGGCTTATCGAAACCTTCCGCAAGGCGAATATTTTGACGCCATATCTGAAACCCATTCTTGTCTTCCGGATGCCATTCAGCTTCTGACTCCGTGCACGGTAGGTAATGGCTGGCTGAGGATTATCGACCTGGGCCGATTTGCCATGTCATTATTTGAGAAATATACGGGTAATGGTGTTCGGGTTTATGTGGATAGCCAAAAGCTTGGTGACTGGCCCGAACTCAAAGCCTTTCTTTTCAAGTTAAAACCCAAGAAAGAGCAAGATTCTGAGGCGCTACTGGGTGAGATTAATCTGGCTCATACATCAATTTTTGGCGTTCAAAAAGTGATGGTCGATATGAATTCTCTCCAATCCCACCATCGAGATACCTTTGCCATTTGTCCGCTGTGCGGAGAAGGCTATCCTGAAAATGACGGGAAAATCTGCTTGGGTTGCCAGGGTAAAGCACCCTATTCACATTGTGAAGCGCCGAGTTCACAGGAGGATTAATCAAAGCCACCGCACTAGTCACGAAATAACTGAAGAGGAGGTAGCAGACCATGTCATGGAAGAAAACAGCCTGTGTATTGTGTGGCAATGGCTGCGGCCTGGAAGTCCAGGTTGAAAACAATCGTATTACCAAAGTTCGCCCGGATAAAGACAGCCCCATCAGCGAAGGATATGCTTGCCGGAAGGGCACGAGCATTGCCTTTCATCAGCACAATGCTGACAGGGTGCTTTATCCGATGAAAAAAGTGGGAGACGAGTTCGAACGTATATCCTGGGAGCAGGCAATCAGCGAGATTGCCGGGAAGCTCAAGGATATACTTCAACAACACAGGCCGCGCTCTTTAGCATCACTGGTCGGTGGTGGCGAATTTAATGCTCTGGGCATCCCTTATCTCGTCCGGATGGTACGCAGGCTCGGTTCGCGGTACAACTATTCAGCCGCCAACCAGGAGTTTGCCGGTCGATTTTGGGCGCATGGGCTAACACTGGGAAGTCAAGGGATGAGCTTGACAGCTGATTCTGAACATAGAGACATGCTGTTGCTTATCGGGAAGAACCCTTTTATGAGTCACAATTTCCCCCAGGCACGGAGAAGATTGACGAAGATGTCCAAGAACCCGGAGCAGCTTTTGGTAGTGGTCGACCCGCGGCTTTCGGAAACCGCCAAGATAGCGAATATTCATCTGGCTCTTCGTCCCGGTACTGATGCACTCCTATTGAAGTCCATGATTGCCATTATCCTCAAAGAAGGTATGCACAACCAGAAATACATCGACGAGCATGTAGACGGGTTCAAGGAGATACTGCCATGGTTTGCTGATTTTGACGCAAAGGCGGCGCTAAAGATCTGTGAACTGGAATACGACCAGGTTTTTAAGGTCTGCCGGGAATTCGCCACACGCCAGTCATGTCTTCTTGATGACCTGGGCATACTGATGAACCGGCACAGTGCGCTTGTATCGTATCTGCTGGTCATGCTGTTGGCTATTTGTGGTCGTATCGGTGTGCCAGGGGGGAATTACCTGGTAGGTGGGGGAGCTGGGTCAGACCCGAGCGATCCACGGACATGGCGAACATTAATAACGGACATTCCTGCCCTCAATGGTATGTTCCCTCCCAATGTTTTGCCGGAAGAGATTATGAGTGACCATCCAGAGCGTATCAGAGCCGTAATTAACTTCGCAGCCAATCCGTTACGCTCGTATGCCGATACGACTGCTTATGAAAATGCTTTTCGCCAGCTTGAGCTACTGGTTGTGGCTGAAATCGTGATGAGTGAGACGGCTGCCCTTGCCCACTATATTCTTCCCTCTAAAACAGCCTATGAATCATGGGATGGTACTCCTGGCGCAGGTTTCTCAGAGGTTTACGCTCGAATGCGACCTCCGGTTGTGGAGGCGGAAGGAGAGCAAAAAGAAGGTGGTGAGATATTCACTCTTCTGGCCGATGCTATGGGATTGGTTCCCGAGCTTCCTGAATCACTCTATCAGGCGGCTAGAAGTGGCAACATCAGAGAATACGGTGATGTACTAACGGATTATTTGACGGCTAATCCGGCGAGCGGCAGATTCCTGCAGTTCATCGTCGCGAAAACGCTGGGCAAGGCAATTGGTTCGGCTCATTTAGCCAGTATTTTCCCCATGTTTCTGCAAAGGTCACCGGCAAGCCAAGAAGAAGCCGCCAGAGCCGGCTTTGCCACCGGACCAGACCAAGGCCTGAATATATATCAAGCCATAATCAACCATCCGGAAGGAGTACTGGTAGGAATATGCGATCCAGAGAAGAATATCGAGACACTAGCTACAAAAAACGGGAAAATCAAGCTTTATAATTCCGAGGTTGACCATTGGATGAGGAAGATTAACCCGGTTGATGAAAAAGAACAGCTCAAGGTCGACGAGAGGTTCCCCCTGATTCTGATGGCCGGGCGGCATATGGACATGAATGCCAATACTATGATGCGAGACCCAGCCTGGAATGAAGGCAGACGGGCGTGCACACTAGCCATGAATCCGGCGGATGCCGAGAAATTTGGTTTTACCAATGGACAAATGGTAAAGGTTATCACCGAGGCCGGGGAAGAGACTATAGAGGTGGAAGTGACCGAAGATGCCAGAAAGGGTCAGGTCATCATTCCACAAGGATTCGGCCTCGTCTATAATGGCGCGAAATACGGTGCCAATGTCAACCGGTTAACGAAGAATACGCATAGAGACCAATTCGGAACACCTATACATCGCTATGTTCCTTGTCGCGTAGAGGCACTTTGAAGTAAATGGTGAGGCGCCACTTTCTTAAGAAGAAAAGACCGAATATAGAATAACATTAGGAGGAAAGACAATGGCAGAAATTGCTCAAAGCAAGCTTAGTAGTCCACCAGTTTTGGTCCGTCTAATCATTGGGATCCTGGTATTTGGTTCTATCTGGGGATTGTCCGAAGTCGTCTTGGGTGGAGGGCTATCTGCAGCCCATTTTCCTTACAAGTCTGGCTTATTGACTGGTATTGGGATGGGTCTCATGGGTATGGCTCTAGCTGTTCATAAGAAACCAGTTATGCTTGTAGGGATAGGCCTGGTGACAGTGTTGGTTAAACTACTAGCTGTGCCGATTCTCCACATTTCGGTGATGTGCAAAGCGAATTCATGCCTTGCTGTCTTTATTGAAGCAATGGCTCTAAGCCTGGTGGCATTCCTATTGATGAGTGAGATGGGTAAGAGTGTCCATGCCCGCATGGGGGGTGGAGCCGTGGCTGGTATTATCGCATCAGTCGGCTTTTACTTTATTGGCAGGCAGGTAGCACCCTGTAATTACCTGTTATCCTTTACCCCCGGGGGATTCATAGTTACCGAAGGCTTAATCTGGGCAGCTTTTTCTGCTATCTTGCTACCTCTGGGCTATTCGGCAGGTATGAAGCTTGAGGCAAAGGCTTTTCCCTGGCTAACAAGGAAGATGTCGCTTTATTATGCTACTACAGCGGCTACCATAGCTATCTGCTGGGGAGTAAGCGCTATAGCTATTGCGTCAGGGCTTTGATTGGAGCAATGCACATTATTATTACTGGCAAGGTAGGGGTTGGTAAAACTACAGTTTGCGAAAAAGCGGTAGCAATGGCGAAGCGCCTGGGACATAGCTGCGGCGGCTTTCTTACCCCTAAGTCTAAGCAAGGCATTGTTATTATAGATATCCAAACTGGGGAGAGTAAGCCCCTAGCAAGCTTCACTGATATATATAAAGGCCCCCACATCGGGCGGTATTTCTTTAACCCGGAAGGTATCAGCTTCGGGATTAAGGCGATAGACGCTGGTGTTTCCTCAGATATCCTTTGTGTAGATGAGATTGGGTATCTCGAACTCAAAGGAGAGGGCTTTGCCAAAGTCCTAGAAGTAGTGGGAACCGGGAGGGTCAAAAATTCTATTTTGGTTATTCGCAAAGAACTTCTGCCAGCATTCTTACCCCGGCTAGAACCCAAAGCGTCAATCATTGAAACTACTATCCACAATCGCAGCGAGCTACCACAGAAGATATGCACATTGTTAAACCTGGGCAAGACTAGGTAACAGAAACTCAGAACGTCAATTATCCGGCAACGTATGCGTAGTCATCCTGTATCTCCGTAACCATTATGTGATATGGATTATTATCGCAGGAGTTGCTTGCTTGAATATCAGACCTTACTTATAATAAACATTAAATGGATAAGAATCATATTCTTAGTGAAATTGACCGAACTGCCAAAGAGAATAATGGCATGCCATTAGGACGAGAAAAATTTGCCAAAGAAACAGGAATTAGAACACAAGATTGGTACGGCAAGTATTGGACTAGATGGAGCGATGCCGTCATGGAGGCAGGATATTCACCGAATAAGATGCAATCCCCCTATGATGAAAACTGGCTAATAGAACAAATGATTCTTTTTATCAGGGAAATAGGGAAATTCCCTACTGTTGGTGAATACCGGTTGAAAGCTTACAATACAAAAAGCTTCCCAGCACACAATACAATTAGAGAGCGATTAGGAAAACAGCCCGAGTTGGCCTCAAAAATCATTAACTATTGTGAAACACATCCCGAATACTCGGATGTCATTGAATTATGTAAAAATGCTTTGGGCACACGTTCAAAAGAGTCTCAAGAGGGTTTCAAGGAGTTCGACGGAGAGTTTGGGTTTGTGTATTTGATGAAATCCGGGCGGTTCTACAAGATTGGCAATAGCAAAAATGTAGAAAGACGTAATTATGAACTCGGTATTAAACTTCCTGAAGAATTAGAAATGATTCATAAAATAAGAACCGACGACCCAGTTGGAATAGAAGCTTACTGGCATGGTAGATTTAAAGACAAAAGGAAACAGGGGGAATGGTTCGACCTGTCGAAAGAAGATGTATCAGCATTCAAGAGAAGAAAATTCATGTAAGGTTCCCTTCAATAACTGACACAAGAGCTTGCAATCAAAAAGCACAGCTAAAAAGCTGTGCTCCGTTCAATTCCAATTGGTAGCGCATACCGGATTTGAACCGGTGATCTCCTCCTTGAGAGGGAGGTGTCCTAGGCCTCTAGACGAATGCGCCACAGTTAGCGCAGTTTCTCAAATTCATCCACAGAGATTTTGGCATCTTTAAGGATTTTTCTCAAGATGCCTTTCCCCAAATCTCTACCTTTGTGTATTGGCACTGTTGTCCATCTGCTATCCGCTCTCCCAAAGCCCGCCGGGCTTCGATATGCAGCTTGATGGCATCTTTAATATTTTCTAAAGCCTCTTCATAGGTTGCGCCTTGGGTATAATAGCCCTGAAGAAACGGAACAGAAGCTACATAAAGTCCGTCCTCGTCTTTTTCTACTACAACTGTAAGTTTATAATCTGTCATTATTCACCCTCTAGGCATGCTTCTACTTGCTAACTGCACATAGAAAAGAGACGGGCGTGATGTTGAATAGCCAGTTAGCTGTCAGGCGCGCCCCTCTGAATTTTCGCTTCTCAGCGTCCGTAAGACAGTCGTAAACGTCGTCCCCCTTTATCGGTGGAACGAATTGCCTGTATCTATAGGAAATAAAAAGGTTTTCTTCGCGCTCTTCCTTGCCAGTTACTTTTCCGAGCCCCCAAGCATCCCCTTTCCACAATCCTTTGTGCCCACCCCAACAACATAGAAGCATTACATCGCCTTTAGATATCATTTTAGTGTCACCAAACCAAGAATACACGGGGTAATACCCGCCATCTACTGGGTTCTCAGCATGTGCTTGACCGAAATTCGCTATAAAATACTTAACCTCTCGCTGTGTTTGGTGCTCTTCCTTCATTCGCTTGCCTTCCGAAGGTTTATTGGCTGGGGATCCAGGATTCGAACCTGGCCTCACGGGTCCAGAGCCCGCTGTCCTACCGCTAGACTAATCCCCAGCAGTTTAATATTATAGCTGTTCTTCCTGTCTGAAGCAATAACACAATGCCTGAGAGCGTCTAGTTACGAAACTGCCAAAGTTGAGGTTAAAGAAAATCCCCAAAAACAGCCACACGCTGTCAATTGATAAGTCAGAGCACAGTTAGCGCTTGGTATATTGTGGTGCCTTGCGAGCTCGCTTGAGTCCGTATTTTTTACGTTCCTTGATTCTACTATCCCGAGTAAGCAAGCCTTCTTTACGTAATATGGGCTTAAACAGCTCGTTTTCTTTAGCAAGAGCTCGAGCAATGCCATGCCGAATGGCTCCAGCCTGACCACTGAGGCCACCCCCATTCACTTTCACCATGACACAAAATTTGCCCATAGTATTGGTAGCCTGCAAAGGATGTTCAATCATACGGCGATGCTCGATGCGAGGGAAAGCCTCTTGATAGGGCTTATCATTGACAATTATCTCCCCCTTGCCAGGGAAAAGCCTGGCTTGGGCTATAGCACACTTTCGTTTACCCGTTCCCCAAACGTAACTTTCCTCGCTCATAAGTCATCACCTTTCCTTCGATAATATTTCGCTTTCCTTGGTCTTGGTCATTCTGCGCCCTTCGCTTTGCCAGGGCGATGGGAGGGGATTCTGAGCCTGGTGAGGATGCTCATTTCCAGGATAAACTTTCAGTTTCTTGAACATAGCTCTGCCTAAACGATTATGAGGCAACATCCCTTTAACCGCAAGTTCAATCACACGGGCAGGGTCCTTACTAAATACTTCCTTAAAGCTGGGGCTCCTCAAGCCGCCGGGGTATCCCGTGTATCTATAATAAATCTTTTGTTCGGCTTTCTTCCCACTCACCCTTACTTTGGCAGCATTAATTACCACAACATAGTCACCGGTATCAATATGAGGGGCATAAATTGGCTTATGCTTGCCCATAAGTAAATTAGCTGCCTCCGTCGCTACTTTTCCCAAAGTTTTATCCGCGGCATCAATCACCCACCACTCCCGCTTGATATCTTTAGCTTTAGTACTATAAGTTTTCATTTCCTTCGATCAATTCAGGACAGGGCTAGCTTCCCAAAGGCTTAGGATAATTGACCTTCTTAAGGCATAAGCCACACGCGCGGGACAGGGGACCGGCTAAACCCAAACTCCTGGCCTCCATTATATCACGAAAATCTGTGATGCCTATCTTACCCAGGCCCAGCCTGATTAAAAGACCTACGGTGCTTCGTACCTGGTGAGGCAAAAAGGAATTAGCTACGATACGGAAAACGGTAAAATCTCCTTTTTTCTCGACTCCCGCTTCATAAACATTACGCAGCGTACTCTTGTTGCCATCTAGGGAACTGGCAAAAGAGACAAAATCATGCTCACCTTGGATAAGCTGGCAGGCTTCATTCATCACCTGTATGTCTAGCATTTTGGGCACAAATAAAGCAAACCTTCGGCTAAACGGCGATCGGGTATTACTATTCAAAATATAATAACGATATTCTCGGCTCAGAGCATCGCGTCGGACATTAAAATCATCGCCAGCCCTGTAAGCTGCCTTGACTGCGATATCGCCGGGTAAATAATAATTTAAGGCTCTAACTAACGTCATGGTATCCAATGTGGATTTCGCCCAAAAGCTCACCACTTGCCCTTGGGCATGCACACCGGTATCAGTCCTGCTAGCTGCAATAACCCGGCTGCTTTGCCCGCAAAATCGCCTTAGAGCTTGCTCAAGCTCACTTTGAATAGTCGGCAAGCCAACTTGCCATTGAAAGCCATAATATTGGGTACCGTCATATTCGATGAGCAAAATAAACTTACTTAACCAATTCAATTTGAACTATAGGCGCGCTATCACCACGGCGGGGTCCCAGTTTTAGCAATCTTGTATAACCCCCGCTACGGTCAGCATAGCTTGGAGCAATTTCAGCAAATAGCTTGTCAACCACTTTTTTATCGGTAATGAAAGCTAAAGCTTCCCGCCTTGAGGCAAGACTGCCGTCTTTAGCTAAAGTTATCATCTTTTCTGCTAAACTGCGAACTTCTTTAGCTTTAGCTTCAGTGGTGGTGAGCTTTTCGTGAGCCAGAAGCGCAGTAACCTGATTTCGGTATAACATCAACCTCTGTTCTGTGAACCTACTTAATTTCCGTCCTGCTACCTTGTGTCTCATTCCTCTTTCTTCTTAAGAACGGGAGCGCCCAATTTTTTTGCCACGAGCTCTTCCACTTCGGCTCTAGACTTTGCCCCCAAACCAGGCAAAGGTGGCAAACCCTCCCTGCCTTTCTCTATCAATTGTCCCAGAGTGAGAATACCCGCTCTCCTCAAACTATTACAAGAGCGAGTTGATAAATTTAGCTCTTCCAGAGGGGTATCATATTGCTCGGGCAAAATGGACAAAGCTTTCTCCATGGGAACTCCAAAGTCCCTGAAGGAAGAGAACTGATTGATTAAGATGATAGCACTTTGACTAAGCGCCTCCCAGGGGGCAATGGTAGCATCAGTCCAAATCTCCAGAATGAGCTTTTCTGGGCTTCCCTCTTGGCCAGGCTTGATAGGTTCGACAGAGAAATTGACCTTCCGCACTGGGGTGAAGATGGCATCTACTGGCAGTGCTCCTACAGGTAAACCATCAGCCGATTTAGCCGGCACATAACCTTTCCCTAGCTCCACGTTAAGTTCAACGTAAAGCCTGGCTTGGGTGGAGTCCAAAGAAGCTAAACAAAGTTCAGGATTGGCAACGCGAAAATCAGCCGATGGTTTAATATCACCGGCACAGACTTTGCCTTCCCCCTCTGCTGCCAAGACTAACTGCCCGGGCTGATGGGAAAGAGGGCAGAGTCTCACCTGCCTGATATTCAGTAAGAACTCCATAACATCTTCTTTAACATAGGGAATAGGAGAGAATTCGTGCTGAATTCCTTCGATCTTGACCCATGTTACCGCAGCACCAGGCAGAGAGCTGAGAAGCACACGCCTTAAGGCATTACCTAAAGTGACACCAAAACCCGGCTCTAGAGGTTCAGCAAGAAAACGACCATAATTGCCGGTGCTTTCAACACAAGTTACAGTGGGGATAGATAATCCGGGCATAATTCACCTCGAGTAATATTCAACAACAGCTTTCGCATTAAACTTAGCGTCAAGATCATCCTTGCCGGGCAGATTCAACACCTTGCCTGTCGTGGTTTCTTTGTCCAAGCTTAACCAGCTAGGGATAATCTTCCCCTCAATTCCCTCAGCCATCCTTTTATAATATTCGGTTTTTTTACTAGTTTCGCGCCAGTTAACAACGTCCCCCGATTTCACCAGAAACGAAGGAATATCTGTTCTGCGACCATTGACACTTATATGGCCATGCCGAACAATTTGTCTGGCTTGGGCATGTGAATCAGCAAAGCCCAAACAATAAATCACGCTATCCAGTCTCCTTTCCAACAATATGAGAAGGGTTTCTCCAGTAGCGCCGGGGCTTTTTTTGGCCTCGTCAAAAAACCTGCGAAATTGTCGCTCCAAGACACCGTAGCTAAAGCGAAGCTTTTGCTTTTCGCGCAATTGAAGTCCGCGCTCGGAAGACCTGCGCACCCTAGCCTGAGCGTGCTCACCGGGAGGAACATTCCTTTTCTCCAAAGGACATTTAGGTGTAGAGCACTTCTCGCCTTTGAGCATCAGCTTTTCCTCAAAACGGCGACATAGGCGACAAGTCGGGCCTGTATAGCGTGCCATTTTATACTCTTCGCCTCCCTTTCGGACGGCAGCCATCATGGGGGATCGGAGTCACATCTCTGATAGCTGCAACGGTAATGCCCGCGGCCTGCAAGGCACGAATAGCTGCTTCACGTCCACTGCCCGGGCCTTTGATATACACCTCAACCCGGCGCAAGCCGTCATTCATTGCTCGTTGTGCTGCATCCCTAGCAGCTAGTTGAGCAGCATAAGGGGTACCTTTCCTGGAGCCTTTGAATCCGGCAGTACCAGAACTGCCCCAGGCGACAACATTGCCTTGCATATCAGTAATGGTAATGATTGTGTTATTAAAACTGGATTGGATATAAGCCTTGCCTTCGCTAACCTTTTTATGGGCTCTCTTCTTCTTTGGCATTTGGCAAACAAGCTCCTTACTTCTTAGCCAGGCCGCGCTTTTGCCCTCGACCTGCTACTGTTTTCTTTGGTCCTCTCTTGGTTCGGGCGTTTGTACGCGTCCTCTGTCCATGGACTGGTAACCCCGTGCGGTGCCTTATACCCCGATAGCAACCAATTTCAATAAGCCGCCTTATATTAGATTGAACCTCCCTCCTAAGATCGCCTTCCACTTTGTACTGTTTGTCAATAACATCTCGAATCTGGCCAACTTGTTCCTCACTAAGGTCCTTAACCCTAATACCACGATCGATACCAGTGGCAGCCAAAATGCGCTGGCTTGATGTAGTGCCGATGCCATAAAGGCTCTGCAAAGCTACCCAAATTGGCTTGTCTTTAGGAAGGTCTACACCAGCAATGCGTGCCACTACTTATCACCCCTGCCTTTGTTTATGCTTGGGATTCTCACAAATAACCCTAACCACCCCTCCTCGCCTGATAACCTTGCATTTTCTGCATATCGGCTTAACCGAAGCTCTCACTTTCATTTCCAATCACCGTTCACACAAACCTTATTATGATAAACTTTCTTGGTTAACCTGTCAAACTATTTGAGCCGATAGGTAACCCTGCCCCGGTTCAAGTCGTAAGGAGAAAGTTCTACCAAAACTCTATCCCCAGGTAAAATCTTGATATAGTGCTTTCTCATCTTACCCGAGATATGAGCCAATACTTGATGTCCATTGGCCAATTCGACGCGAAACATAGTATTAGGTAAGACTGTAATCACCTTGCCTTCAACTTCTATCCTCTCCTTCTTAGCCATTTTTTACATAATACCTAAACAAGTATCTCAGCTTTATTATCAGTTATGGCAATGGTATGTTCAAAATGTGCTGAAAAACTTCCATCGGCAGTAAGTACCGTCCACTGGTTGGCTGCCAATTTAGTGTGCCAATCTCCAGCATTAACCATAGGCTCAACAGCCAAAGTCATGCCCTTCCGGAGCAGGAGGCCTTTTCCCGCCATAAAATTGGGTATTTGGGGCTCTTCATGCAGTTCCCGACCTATTCCATGCCCGGTATATTCTCTAACCACAGAAAATCCCCTTGATTCAACATAATGTTGAATAGCAGATGAGATATCCCCTATCCATGCCCCGCTTATAGCTTGAGCTATGCCTGACTTTAAACTACCTTCTGTGACCAAGATAAGGTCCTCAGCCTCCTTAGTTATCTGCCCCACACCAATAGTTATGGCAGCATCGGTATGAAAGCCATTAAGTTTTGCTCCCACATCTAAAGAAACGATGTCTCCTTCCTGTAGTATTCGTGCACCAGGAATGCCGTGGACTATTTCATCATTTACCGAAACACATAAATTCGCAGGGAAGCCGCGATAGTTCTTAAAAGAAGGTATAACTCCCCTCTTCTCCGATTCTTCAGCCATGATTATGTTCAACTGGCCAGTCTTAATCCCCGGTCTTACCTCCGCTCTTAGTTCATCTAAAATAGCGGCGAGGATTTTGCCACACTTTCTCATGCTAGCTATTTCCTCGTCAGATTTTATAACCACCATTTATTTTATCCCTGCTTACCCCCTAGTGTCATTCTGAGGGTGCATAGCGACCGCAGAATCTCGGAGACCCTTCGCTTTGCTCAGGGGTGACATGGGTGCTTTAAGTGCAGAGACTATTTCTCTAGCTACCCCCTGTATTCCCAAGTTACCATTGACCTTAACTAGTTTACTTTGTTTTTTATAATAATCAAGGATGGGAACAGTTTGAGCAAAGAAAATACTAAGGCGGTCCTTTACTGTTTCCTCTCTATCATCAGAACGCTGATACAATTCACCACCGCATTTATCACATTTTCCCGGCGTTTTGGGCGGTGAACTTATTATTTGATATGGTGTCTGACAAGTCCGGCAAAGCCATCTCCCACTGAGGCGTTTCACCAGCTCTTCATTGGGCACTTCAATGTATATTGCTTTATCTATGCTTTTTCCTTGCTCCTTAAGGGCTTTGTCTAGAACTTTAGCTTGAGGCAAAGTCCGGGGAAAGCCGTCAAAAAGGCAGCCAGAGTCACAGTCAGGCTGATTAATTCTTTCCAAAATCATTTTTATGGTTACCCCATCAGGAACCAGTTCTCCCTTATCCATATAGCTTTTAGCCAAGAGACCAACCTCGGTCCTTTTTTCTAACGCCTGACGAAACAAATCCCCAGAGGCTATATGAGGTAAATCCATTTCTTGAGAGAGAATATCCGCCTGAGTTCCCTTCCCCGCCCCCGGAGCACCTAGCATGACGATGTACATTATTTTAGGAAACCCTCGTAGCGGCGCATAGTTAACTGAGCCTCTAATTGCTTCATGGTATCTAGGGCCACACCAACAGCTATAAGCATAGCGGTGCTCCGTATTCCCAGTGTTGCAATGCTGGTAATCTCTGTACCAATGAAGGGCAGAATTGCCACTATAGCCAGAAAGAGGGCACCACCAAAGGTAATGCGCTTTACAATCCCGTTCAAATAATCAGCTGTTGCCTTGCCGGGTCGAACTCCGGGGATGAAGCCGCTTTGCTGTTGCAGAGTTTGAGGCAGGTTCATTTGCTCAAATATAACCGCAGTGTAGAATAAAGTGAAACCAATTACTAAGGCAAAATACAACACTTGGTAAATCGCAGTATTAGACTGAAATACATTATAGATTGTGTTCCAGAAATTCGGGGCTTGACTGCTTGGGTTCATAAAAAATGTAGCTATCGTACCAGGAAGTTGCATTAGGGCTATGGCGAAAATGAGGGGTATCATTCCGGCAGTATTGACTCGCAGGGGGATGTAAGTTGACCCTGATTGGCGATACATGCGGCCACTGCGAAAAGTGCTCCGAGCATACTGTACAGGGATACGGCGATGAGCTTCAACAAATATGACTATAAGCACCACCATAGCTAAGGTTAGAATAATGTAGGCGATCAACCCCCCTGGATTTCCGCCAACGGCAGCAACAATGCCACGACCCACTATCGTAGGCAGGTCAGTCACGATACCAGCAAAGATTATTATCGATATCCCGTTCCCGACACCACGTTCGGTAATCAATTCACCTAGCCACACGAGGAACATCGAGCCAGCGGTCATTGTTATTACGATGTTGGCTATGGTCAATGATGTAAGCGGTTCAATAGTAACGCTCTGGGAACGTAGCAAGGCAAGCATAGCATAGCCTTGAAGGGCTGCCAAAGGTATAGTTGCTAAGTGAGTAATTCGATTGATTCTTTGCTGACCAAGTTCCCCCTCTTGGGATATAGCCTGAAGGCTGGGGATTACCGGAACTAGCAATTGCATAATTATGGACGCAGTGATGTAAGGATAAACGCCCATGGCAGCCACACTGAATCTCTCCATGGCACCACCGCTAAAAAGGTCAAGCATTCCGAAAAGGAGGTTCCCTTGGAAGAATTGTTGCAACTTCGCGATGTCCACACCGGGCAAGGGAACGTGAGCTAAAAACCGAAAAACTACCAGGATGCCGAGGGTGAAAAGAATTTTTCGCCGCAAATCAGGCAATGTCAATATATCCATCATTGCCTGAACGAGACGCGGTCGGGTCGTTTTGCGCTGCATTCTAAACCTGCTTTATCTTCCCTCCAGCAGCCAGAATTTTTTTCTCCGCCGATGAAGAGAATTTGTTAGCTCTAACCAGCAATGGATGCTGGATATCACCAGCGCCGAGAATTTTGGTCGGGAGGTCCGTGGTGTTAATCAACCCCGCCCGAAGCAATTCCTCAAGGGTTACTTCAGTTCCCGCAGGAAAAATGGCTAGCTTCCCCACATTGACAATATTATATTCAGTTTTAAAAATGTTAGTGAATCCCCTTTTTCGTGGTAGCCGTTTTATCAAAGGCAACTGCCCGCCTTCAAAGCCAAGGCGTACACCACCGCCAGAGCGAGCCTTTTGACCTTTGCAACCTCGCCCCGAATAAGTACCATGCCCACTACCATTCCCTCGACCTACGAACTTCCTCTTGTGTTTAGCACCCACAGGAGGCCTTAATTCATTCTGTTTCATCTACCTTTTCTTCCTGAGCTTCAACATTGGTTTGAATGGTTTGAATCGCTGCTTCCTCACTCTTTCTCAAGTTAGCCAAGGCAAGTATTGTCGCCCTAGCTACGTTAATTTTGCTTCGTCCACCTAACGATTTGCCAAGGACGTCTTTTATGCCTGCCAATTCCAGCACTGCTCGAGCAGTACTGCCGACAATTAAGCCCGTACCAGGCGCCGCCGGCTTTAGTAAGATCTTGGACGCACCAAACTTAGCTAGAATTTCATGAGGGATGGTGCCGTCCTTGATAGGCACCTGAATCAGCTCTTTCTTCGCCATAGTACTTGCTTTGCGAACTGCGTCAGGAACTCCAGCTGCTTTGGCTAAACCAAATCCTACATGCCCTTGACCATCGCCAACTACCACTAAAGCTCGGAAACGAAGGTGTTTACCACCTTTGACCACTTTAGTTACTCGGTCGATGCCTAACATTTTTTCTTCGAGACTCAGTTCTGAGGCATCGATTTTGGCCCTCTTCCCTCTTACTTTAGTAACTGCCTTCATAAGCTACCTCTCAAAATTCCAATCCTGCTTTCCTAGCAGCCTCGGCTAAAGCCTTAACTCTACCATGATATTTATAGCCACCACAGTCAAAAACCACCTGTTTGATCCCTTTATTTAATGCTTTCTCCGCAAGCAAAGCTCCCACTATTTCGGCTTTCTTGCTTTTTCCCATTCCATCGGTCTTGCTTCTCACCTGAGAGTCAAGAGTGCTCATTGAGACTAAAGTCTGGCCTTTAGAATCGTCAATAACCTGGGCGTAGATATGATTCGAGCTACGGAAAACAGCTAATCGGGGGGGCGATGTTGTTCTCCCGATCTTCCGCCTCACTCGCCTGTGCCGTATTTCCCGCATTGCCTTTGAATCTCGAACATTCATCGTAATAACCACTATTTCTTGCCTACTTTTCCTGATTTGCCAGGTTTAAGACGCAGCTTTTCCTCAGCATACTTAATGCCTTTTCCTTTATAATGGTCAGGTGGGCGTATTGCCCGAATCTTAGCAGCCGTTTCCCCAACTACTTCTTTGTCAATGCCGATAACACGAATGCGGTTTGTTCCCTCAACGATGATGTTAATACCGAGAGGGAGGGAAAACTCCACAGTATTGGTATACCCTACCTGGAGCGACAGCTTGTCGCCAGTTTTCTGCGCTCTATAGCCTACGCCATTTATTTCTAACACTTTTTCAAAACCTTGACTTACCCCCATAACCATGTTCGCTAGAAGGCTACGAGTGAGCCCATGCAACGAACGATGAATCTTACTATCACTCGGTCGAGTTACAATCAAGCACCCATCCTTCAAAGCGATAGAAATGTCAGGGTGAAATCGACGACGGAGTTCTCCTTTGCTTCCTCTTACCACAACTTCGCTTCCATCGATCTTCACCTCGATACCTTGAGGTATAGCGATAGGACGCAAGCCAACACGAGACATAATTTACAGCTCCTGAGTTAATTTACCATACATAGCACAAAATCTCGCCGCCAAGACGCTGCCGCCATGCCTCTTGGCCAGTTATAATGCCCTTTGATGTGGATAGAATGGCAATACCCAAGCCCCCATAGACGCGGGGGATTTCGCGCCTTTCCGCATAAACTCTTAAGCCCGACTTGCTCACTCTTTCCAAACCTAAGATTGCGGGCTGGTCATCTGTGTACCTGAGGTGGATTTTTATCACTGGCTGTGGTTTCCCTTTAAGCACTTCATAGCTGTCAATGAAACCTTCTTCCTTGAGTATTTTAGTAATAGAAAGCTTTATTTTAGAGGAAGGCACAAGCACACAGTCATGCTCTGCCATGATAGCATTACGTATCCTGGTCAACATATCAGCGATGGGGTCAGTAACTGCCATTTTTACCTTACCAGCTTGACTTTCTTACCCCAGGGATTACACCAGTTAAAGCAAGCTCTCGAAAACAAATACGACACAAGCCAAATTTGCGCATATAAGCACGCGGCCTGCCACATAATTGACAACGATTACGTTGCTGTACCCCATACTTTGGTGGCCGCTTTGACTTGACAATCCTAGATAACTTCGCCATATCAAGTCCTCCTGAAAGGCATGCCCATTAATTCTAGCAAATCCCTGGCTTCATCATCGTTCTTGGCTGTAGTAACAATGGTTACCTCAAAACCGCGAATTTTATCTACCTTATCGTAATCAATTTCAGGGAAAACTATCTGCTCTTTTATACCCAGACTATAATTTCCTCGGCCATCAAACGAATCCCGTGATACTCCGCGGAAATCTCGAAACCTCGGTAGAACAACATTAACCAGTTTGTCAAAAAAATCGTACATCCGTTTACCTCGTAACGTCACCATCATACCAATAGGCATACCAGCTCTCAGCTTAAAAGCGGAGATAGACTTTTTCGCCCGTGTAGTCACCGGATGTTGCCCCGAAATTGTAGCTAGGGTTTTCTCAGCTGCCTCAAGAGCTTTGGGCTCCTGTGTTGCTTCGCCCAAACCAATGCTAAGCACAATCTTTTCCAACTTAGGCAGTTGCATTATGTTATTATAGGCAAGCCTAGATTTAAGCTGGGGAACCACTTCAGTCAAATATTTTCCTTCCAAGCGAGTCTTCATGATCAAACCCCTTAGTCAATCACCTCTCGACATGAATTGCAAATTCGCACTTTTTTGCCATCGGCTAGAAAACTGAAACTGACTCGCGTGGGCTTGCCACATTTCTCACATACCAACATTACATTGGATACATGGATTGGAGCTTCAAGTTCAATTATGCCAGCTTGTCGGGCAGCCCCGCGAGCACGAGAATGACGCTTAATCATATTGGCTCCCTCTATTATTACCCTTTCTTTATCAGGCAAAGCATGACGCACTTTTCCCCTTTTCCCATTGTCCTTACCAGCAACTATGACAACTGTATCATTTTTTCTGATTTTCATTTTACAAGACCTCAGGGGCCAAGGATATTATTTTGGCGAAGTTTTTATCTCTAAGTTCTCGGGCTACAGGACCAAAAATGCGACTGCCCTTAGGATTATTTTTATCACCAAGAATGACTGCGGCATTCTCATCAAATCTGATATAGGAACCATCGGGGCGGCGATAAGGCTCAGCCACACGTACAACCACAGCTCGCACTACCTCACCCTTTTTCACCATTCCGTGAGGCACCGCCCGCTTCACCGTGGCTACAATGATGTCGCCTATTCGGGCATATTTCCTTGCCCCAATAGGCACATTAATGCACATAATTTGCTTAGCCCCGGTATTATCGGCTATCTTGAGTCTGGTATAAGCCTGAATCATTTCTCTTGCTTTGGTCTGGTTTTAACCATTTCCCCCTTAGACACTATCTCTGTTACCCGCCATCTCTTCTCCTTGGACAAAGGGCGAGTCTCGACAATCTTCACTTTGTCTCCAATTTTACAGGCATTATTTTCGTCATGAGCCTTATATTTTTTGGTAAACCTGATAGCTTTCTTATAGAGTGGCTGGACTTTCCTAGTTTCCACAGCTACCACCACGGTTTTATCCATTTTGTCACTCACCACTGAGCCTTCTCTAACCTTTCTTTTCCCGAAATAACTCATCTTATGCCAAGCTCTCTTTCCCTTAAAATAGTCTCTATTCTAGCAATCTTCCTCTTCACCTCAGGAATCTCCCGATGATTCCCCAACTGCTTAGTGGCCAAGCGAAAACGTAGGTTAAAAAGTTCCTCATGAGCTTCTTTGAGCTTCGTTAATAGCTCTTCATTGTTGAGAGTGCGAATTTCGCTAGCCTTCAACTTTCTGTCTCTCCCTCCTGACAAAACTAGTAGCTATAGGGAGCTTGTAGGAAGCAAGACGAGCTGCCTCCGAAGCCACACTCTCATTTACATCAGCCAATTCGAACAGGATCTTGCCGCTCTTAACTACGGCTACCCAGTGATCCGGAGCACCTTTACCACCACCCATCCTTGTCTCCGCAGGTTTTTTTGTCACAGCTTTGTCAGGGAAAACCCGTATCCATAGTTTACCACCACGATGCAAGTGGCGGACAAATACGCGACGGGTTGCCTCAATTTGTCGCGCTGTTACCCACGCAGATTCATCAGCCCTCATGCCAAAGTCACCAAAAACAATGGTGTTCCCGCTCTGGGCACTGCCTTTTCGCCTTCCTTTATGTACCTTGCGGTACTTCACTCGTTTCGGCTGTAACACTTTTCTCCTTCATTTCAGGGATAATATCGCCCTTATAAATCCACACTTTAACCCCAATACGCCCCATTACAGTATGAGCTTCAACAAGACCGTAATCAATATTGGCACGTAACTTATGCAACGGCATTTGACCTTGACGGAGGGTTTCACTTCTAGCAATTTCATTCCCACCAAGTCTTCCACCGCACATTATCTTTATTCCCTTAGCACCAGCTTGCAAAGTTCGGAAGGCTGCTTGCCTCATGGCTCGCCGGAAAGGGATCCTCTCTTCAAGCCGCTCAGCTACGACCCGAGCTACCAAAGAAGCTTCGAGCTCAGGGTGTTCAATCTCTCTAATAGTCAATCTAATTTTATCCCCACTAACCTTCTCCAAGTCCGACTTCAGTGCTTCCACATTTTGTCCCCCTCGACCAATCAAGATGCCAGGACGAGCCGAGTAAACGGTTAAATGTACCTCGTCTCCCGGACGTTCAATTTCCAGCCGAGCAACAGCTCCTCCAGAACATTTTTGCTCCACGACCTTCCGTAGCCTTACATCGTCTAACAAAAACCGCGCATAGTTCTTTTCAGCATACCACTTAGCTCGCCAATCTTGGTTGATACCTAGCCTGAAACCATAAGGATGAACTTTCTGTCCCAAAACTATTCCTCCTCCTCAGTAACGAAAACTGTAATATTGCTAGACCGTTTTAAGATAGGACTAATCCTCCCTCTCGACTGAGGGCGGAATCTCTTCAAGGTATGCCCTTGATCAGCAAATATATCAGTGATCCTAAGCTCCGCAGGCGACATTTGAAAATTGCTCTCGGCATTGGCTGCCGCCGATTTAATTACTTTAGCCACGGCTTTGGCTGTTGGAGTGGGCAGAAAGCTAAGAATAGTCAAAGCCTCGTCCACTTTCCTGCCTCTAACCATATCTATCACTAAACGCATCTTCTGAGGCGAAATGCCAACATCCTTAGCTACAGCTTTTACCTTCATCGCGTTTTATTCTTTCCTCGCCTGTTCAGTTATTTTAGCTTTGGTAATGTGGCCCCTGAATGTCCTGGTAGACGCGAATTCTGCCAGTTTATGCCCCACCATATTTTCAGTGATGAAAATGGGCACATGCCTCCTACCATTATGCACTGCAATAGTGTGACCTATCATCTGAGGCAAAACAGTAGAGGAGCGAGACCATGTCTTTATCACTGTTTTTTCGCCCGAATTATTGAGGGCTTCTATTCTCTTAAGCAATTTAGCATCGCAAAAGGGTCCTTTCTTAAGCGACCGTGACATTCTGCTTCCTCCGTTTAAGGATCATTTTATCCGACGTTTTACGGCGACGTGTCTTAGCCCCCAAAGCTGGCTTCCCCCAGGGGGTTTTCGGATTCATTCCTCGGGGAGCTCTGCCCTCACCACCCCCATGTGGGTGGTCTCGAGGAGTCATAGCAGAACCTCTGACCGTAGGCCGCCAACCTGACCATCTCCTACTCCCAGCTTTGCCTAATTTTATATTTCCGTGGTCAACATTGCCTATCTGACCAATAGTAGCCCAGCACTTTTGATGAAATTTACGCAGTTCACCCGAAGGGAGTTTAAGTACAACATATTGGCCCTCCGTGCTTATAATTTGGGCAGAACTTCCTGCGCTATGAACAAGCTTTCCCCCTTTGCCTGGCTCAAACTCAACATTATGCACTAAAGTTCCCACAGGAATGGACTCCAATGGCAGAGCATTCCCAGGTTTTATATCAACATCCTCGCCCGCCTGTACAGTATCACCCAACTTGATGTCCAAAGGGGCGAGTATATAGCGCTTTTCTCCATCAGCATAATGAATTAGAGCAATGCGAGCTGCCCTATTAGGGTCATATTCAATGGAAGCTACTTTTCCTGGAACGGTAATTTTATCCCTCTTAAAATCGATAAGGCGAAGTTTGCGCTTACTGCCACCACCGCGGTGACGCACAGTTATAACCCCCCGGCTATTACGCCCTGCCTTCTTTTTCAGCGGCGCTAGTAATGATTTCTCAGGAGCTACCCTGGTTAGCTCTTCAAAAGTAGCGCCAGACATAAATCTCCTGCCTGGAGAAGTTGGCTCATAGGTCTTTAATCCCACAAATCACTCCTTATTTATGCGTCCTTTGCCAGCGAGTCTTCTTAAGAAGCTTCTTATGCTGGTGCTTGGACATCTTCTTTCTTCTCCACTTGGTAACTGAACCCATTAGACACCCTCAAAGAAAGTAATTTTGTGTCCCGGTGCCAAGGTAACTATTGCCTTTTTCCAGGGCGAGTTAGTTACTTGTCTCCTGCCAAACCTTCTTGTCTTCCCGGGCACCATCATCACATTGACTTTTCTTACCTTTACCTTGAAAGCTTGTTCCACTGCCTCCTTAATCTGAGACTCGGTAGCCTTTCTCGCTACCTCAAAGGCATATTTATCTTTCTCCTTAAGCGAAGTAGCCTTCTCTGTAATTAAAGGACGCCGCAGAACTTCGTAAAGATGCAATTTATTTACCCCAAATTTGCTCAATGTTACGTATTGCCGGCACAGTGGCTACCAGCATTTTATAAGAAAGCAAATCCAATACATTAATTAGCGCCGCAGGTAGGACTTTGACCTCAGGCAAATTAGCCGCTGATTTAACCACAATGGGTGTGGATTGAGCAGTAAGAATTAAAGCAGAAGAATCAACGCCAAGCGAGGATAGAACATTAATCATATCTTTTGTCTTGGGATTCTCAAAGTTAAGTTCCTGTACCAGTTTTATATTTCCCTCTCTAACTTTAGCGGAGAGTAGGCATTTCAAAGCCAACTTCCTCATTTTTTTGGGCATCGCTTGGCGATAGGTGCGTGGCTTGGGGCCAAAAACTATCCCACCTCCCCTGAGCAGGGGTGATTTTATATCCCCCCTTCGCGCCCTGCCAGTATGCTTTTGGGGATAAAGCTTTCTTGTGCTCCCACTAACTTCCCCCCTAGTCTTGGTAGACGCAGTACCTTGACGTCCATTGGCTAATTGTCTTACCATCGCCTGGTGCACTACGGCCTCATTAAACGGAAGATCAAAAATAGCCTGGTTCAGCTCTATTTGCTCAACAACTTCACCGTTTAAACTATAAACTGGCACTTGCACTTCCTGTTACCTTACTTTCTCAATTACTAAAAGTCCCCCATTGGCTCCAGGTACTGCACCCTTCACCAAAAGCAAATTTCGCTCTGGGTCAGCTTGAATTACCTCGAGATTACGCGCTGTTACTCTCCTATTTCCCATATGTCCCGCCATGCGTTTCCCTTTAAGCACCCGACCAGGAAAAGTGGTAGCCCCAATTGAACCAGGGGCGCGATGGCGATCAGTTTGGCCATGGGTCTTCGGCCCACCGGCAAAATGATGCCGCTTCACCACACCAGCAAAACCCCTGCCCTTAGAAAAGCCAGTGATATTTACCAAGTCACCATGCTTTAAGAAGCCAACATCCACTTTGTCACCATGATTAACCGAGCTAATATCATCAGTCCTGAATTCGCGAAGATAGTGAACATTCTCTAAGCCTCGAAGATGTCCCTTCTCTGGAGAGCTAAGCTGAGACTGCTTCACTTTGTTCTCAATAAAGCCCACTTGGATAGCATCATAACCATCCCTGTCTCGG
Organism: Dehalococcoidia bacterium; assembly: GCA_049586675.1. Lineage (GTDB taxonomy): Bacteria > Chloroflexota > Dehalococcoidia > GIF9 > AB-539-J10 > RBG-13-51-36. Next base: position 3,750 of record JBAVCL010000010.1, on the reverse strand, counting down.
CTCTTTATCTGAGTTACCACAGAAGGCCCAGCTTGAATAGCGGTTACCGCCACCGTCTCTCCGCTTTCCTGAAACAGTTGCGTCATACCTATTTTCTTACCAATAATGCCTGGAAACATGGCCTTAACTATAACTTAATATCTATCTCCACTCCAGATGCCAAGTCGAGCTGGCTTAAGGCATCTACAGTCTTGGAACTTGGCTGCAAAACATCGATTAACCTCTTATGAGTTCTGATCTCAAACTGCTCCCTAGAATCTTTATCAATGTTAGGGGAACGAATAACACAAAACTTTTCGATATGTGTGGGTAAAGGTACCGGGCCAACCACGATAGCCCCGGTACGCTCCACTGCTTCTACTATTTTCTTTACAGCTTGATCAGCCAACCTATGATCGAAGCTTTTGATTTTGATACGAACTTTTTGCTCAGTCATCTGATCCTTCCCACTCTAGCTGCAATTTGCTCAGCCAAATCCTGAGGCAATTCTTTATAGCGATGAAAGCACATAGTATAACTCGCCCTCCCTTGACTGAGCGACCTCAAATCTCCAGCGAAACCAAATGTTTCCGCGAGAGGAACAAGACAACGGATAGCAGAGACCTCATCACGACTCTCAATACCTTCGATATGAGCTCTTCGAGAGTTTAGATCGCCAATGATGTCTCCTAGGGACTGATTGGGAGTTGTTATTTCCACTTCCATAATTGGCTCGAGAATAACAGGTTTAGCTTTATCTATCCCATCCCTCATAGCCATGAAGGCTGCCATCCTGAAAGCCACATCCGAAGAATCGACCTCGTGAAAACTCCCGTCATACAAAGTCACCTTTACATCTATTACAGGGTAACCAGCTAATCCTCCACTTTGTAAAGCCGACTTGACACCAGCTTCTACTGAGGGAGTAAATCCTTTAGGTATGGCCCCACTTCGAATCTGGTCACGAAACTCAAAGCCGCTGCCACGCTCACCTGGCTCGATTCTAAGCCAAACGTGCCCGTATTGCCCCCTACCACCAGATTGACGAATAAATCTCCCTTCAGATTCCACAGGAATGGCGATTGTTTCCTTATAAGCGACTTGAGGCCTACCAGCATTGACCCTTATACCATATTCGCGAAATATACGTTCCATTAACACTTCGAGATGAAGTTCACCCATCCCCGAAACTAAAGTTTGGCCTGTTTCTTTGTCATGGTAAACCTTGAAGGTGGGATCCTCCATAGCAAGTTTAGCCAAGGAATCATCTAATTTGTCTTGGTCGGCTTTACTTTTGGGTTCAACAGCCATGGAAAGCACCGGCTCAGCAAATCGTATAGCCTCAAAAAGCACTGGCCGTCTGGACTCGCAAAGGGTGTCACCTGTGGATGTCATCTTAAGCCCCACAGTAGCTACAATGCTCCCAGTCTCGGCATGGTCTATCTCCTCACGGTGATCGGCATGCATAACATATAGTTTCCCTAATCTCTCTTTCTTATCTATAGTAGAGTTCAAGACTTGGGCCCCGGCCTTTACGCTGCCTGAATATACACGCAAGTAGACCAGTCGGCCCATAAACGGGTCAAAAACCGTTTTAAACGCCAACGCAGAAAAAGGGTCATCATCGCTCGCCAGACGAAGGACTTTCTCTCCAGTTTCAGGATGTGTAGCCGAGATGGGAGGAATATCTAGCGGCGAGGGAAGGTAATCTACAATAGCATCAAGCAATAACTGGATACCTCTATCTCTCAAGGCACTGCCACAAAGGACCGGTACCATACAGTTAGAAATGGTCAGCCTTCTTATGGCTGTCTTAATTTGAGAGGTAGAGATATCTTGCCCATCAAGGTAGGCCAGCATAATCTGCTCATCGAGTTCCGCTAAGTTTCCAATTAATGCTTGACGATGCTTATCCAGCAAAGCCTCGCCTTCATTAACTGAAGCTGAATTAGACTCATCAGGGAAAGCGATGACTTTATTTTCTACAAGGTCGATGATGCCTCGAAAGTCCTTTTCACTTCCCAAGGGGAACTGTATAGGTAACGCCTTGCACCGCAACCTTTCACTAATCATGGTCAACGTGTGCTCAAAATCAGCGCCAATCCTGTCCATTTTGTTAACAAAGCAAATCCTCGCCACATGGTATTTATCTGCCTGGCGCCACACAGCCTCCGATTGAGCTTCCACTCCAGCTACACCATCGAAAATCACGACACCACCATCTAATACACGGAGGCTACGCTCTACCTCAGCAGTGAAATCCACATGCCCAGGAGTATCAATGATGTTTATACAATGTTCCCGCCAGTGACATGTGGTAGCTGCTGAAGTAATAGTAATGCCTCGCTCTTTCTCTTGCTCCATCCAATCCATTACCGCAGTCCCCTCATCCACACTGCCAATCTTGTAGGTACGTCCTGTATGGTGGAGTATCATCTCTGTAGCCGTGGTCTTGCCAGCATCTATATGAGCGATGATCCCTATATTCCGTATTTTTTCCAAAGGGAATGTCCGCGACATGAGCTTATCCTTTACCTCAAGTACTGCTTTTACCACGACTTTTCACCAGCGATAGTGAGCAAAGGCTCTGTTAGCCTCTGCCATCTTGTGAAGATCATCACGTTTCTTGATTGCCGCCCCCCGACCATTAACAGCATCAACCAACTCGCTTGCCAGCTTTTCTACCATAGATTTACCACTACGAGCTCGTGCTGAAACAATGAGCCACTTCACGGCAAGAGCACGCCCCTGCTCTTCCCCTACCTCCGTGGGAACTTGGTAGGTGGCCCCACCAACACGGCGTGATTTAACCATGAGCAGTGGCGCAACATTTTTAATTGCCTGCTCTAAAGCTTCTTCAGGATTGCTATTCACTTGCTGGGCAGTGAGTTGCAAGGCATTGTAGACAACGCGCTCGGCCGTAGCTTTCTGTCCTCGTACCATAAGCTTATTAATAAATTTAGCCACCATGATGCTGTTATATTTAGCATCAGGTGGTGGTATCCTCTTTACTATTTTTCTAGCTCCTCTTGGCATTTGATATCCTTGCTATTTTTGTACTTTGGCCCCGTACCTGCTGCGACCCTGTTTTCGATTAGCTACTCCTTCAGTGTCCAAGGTGCCACGGATAATATGGTAGCGAATTCCAGGAACGTCCTTAACTCGGCCACCCCGAATTAAAACTACCGAGTGTTCCTGCAAATTATGTCCTTCACCAGGAATATAAGCGGTTACTTCCATGCCATTGGTCAGCCTGACACGTGCAACTTTACGCAACGCCGAGTTGGGCTTCTTAGGTGTAACCGTCTTTACCAGCATGCATACACCTCTTTTTTGAGGCGATCCTTGAGTCCATCTAATCTCCCCTTTCATCGTATTTCGGGTGTAATGCAATGCTGGGACCTTGCTTTTCTTTCCCAGCTTCTGTCGCCCTTTACGAACAAGTTGACTAACCGTTGGCACTCTTATACCTCCTATTTTAGGCAATCAAAAAGCCGCCTGGTTAGGTGCCGGTCTACTCTAGGAAAATCTGCTCGGCTTCAGCCAGCCGGCTTTTATAACTCTTTAAACTTTTACCTTCTAGTAGACGCCAACTCATTAATTTAACACAGGGTAATTGGGATGTCAACTAGGACGGTTGAGGGGTGTTGATGTTTTACGATTTTGTCACCCTTAAGTGTTAAGCGAAAATGTCACCATGAAAGAGAGGGTGACATTGACCAAGAAAGAGCAGAGTAGGTTAATGGTGTTGAACGCGGTAGAGGTAGGCAG
>JBAVCL010000009.1:0-58706 GCA_049586675.1 Dehalococcoidia bacterium | reverse complement strand
GTCCTATCTTCGTGGCATTGCCAAGGGCTGCGAAGCGGTGGGAATACTGACCGATACGGTTAAACTTTCGGCAAATGTCTCTCAGGAGGAACTGGAGAGAAAGATTGGAGAGCTCAACAAAGACCCTAAATGCCATGGCATTATCCTCCAGCTGCCCTTGCCCAAGCATCTCAATACTCTTAGGGCGGAGAGCGCCATCTCTCCTGACAAAGATGTGGACGGCACCAACCCAGTAAACGCTGGCAAATTGCTGCTGGGTGAAGAGACATTCTTCCCCTCGACTCCATATGGAGTTCAGGAACTGTTGGTTCGCAGTGGACATAGCCCTGAGGGCAAACATGTGGTTATCTGTGGCCGGAGCAACATAGTAGGGAAGCCATTGATGGGTATTCTGGTTCAAAAGCAGAAGGGCGCTAATGCCACTGTGACTGTCTGCCATACTGGAACCAAGGATCTTGCCTCAATCGCCAGACAAGCAGATATTCTGGTAGCAGCTATGGGGAAAGCTAAGGCTATTACAGCAGATATGGTGAAAAAGGGGGCGACAGTGGTGGATGTGGGAGTGAACCAAATAGAGGACCCGGCCAATCCGGGAAAGTTCAAGCTAGTGGGAGATGTGGACTTCGAGGCAGCGAAGGAGAAGGCAGGAGCGATTACTCCTGTCCCTGGTGGCACTGGTCCGGTGACTTCAGCACTACTGGTGGCAAATACCGTAAGAGCCGCTGAGAAGATGACTGGTCGGTGAGCCCAAAAGCCTTCTGGGAGGTGATGATATGCCCGGCACTATACTTGATGGAAAGAAATTATCCACGGAAATAAGAGAGGAGCTGAAAGGAAGGGTAGCCAGGCTTAAGGAAAAGGGAATAACTCCCGGGCTTGCTGGCATCCTTGTTGGCGAAGACCCAGGCTCGGCATCCTATATCGGGCTTAAAGAAAAGGCAAGCGAGGAGCTGGGCATCAGTTCAAGGATGGTGAGATTACCCCAGAATACGAAACAAGAGGATTTGCTCAAGGAAATTGAGCGTCTTAATGAGGACCCTAAGATCCACGGCATTTTTATTCAGCTTCCCCTCCCCGGACATTTAGATGAAAACAAGGCATTAAATGCTGTTCTCCCGGAAAAAGACGTGGATGGATTTCACCCTGTGAATGTGGGCAAGGCCTGGATGGGGCAAGAAACATTTCTTCCGGCAACGCCGACCGGTATTTGGGAGATGCTAGTTCGGTATCGATATAGCAACCTCAAAGACAAGGAGGTTGTGATTGTGAATGTGGATAACCTTGTGGGGAAACCTTTAGCCTCGATATTGGCTCAAGAGAAAGTAGGGGCTAATGTCACTCTTTGCCAGCCCTCCACGCGGAATCTATCCTCCTATACTCGTCGAGCCGATGTAGTGGTGGTTTCCGTAAATAAGCCAAAGTTTCTCACCGCCGACATGGTGAAGCAGGGCGTGATTGCCATAGATTTTGGTTCTAATTGGATTGATGACCCAACAAGTAAAACAGGGAAAAGGACTGTGGGGGACATAGATTTCGAACCTGTAAAGGAGAAAGCTGAGGCGATTACTCCTGTCCCCGGTGGACTTGGGCCTATGACTGTTACCATGCTTTTGGTCAACACTGTAGTGGCGGCTGAGCGCAGGGCCGAGCGTATTAGAAAATAGAAAATAATAAATAAAAAAGGAGGTTATTATGCCTTACGATGCAACAAAAATGCAAGACTGGCAAATCGCAGAGGCTGCGGAACAGAACATGCCGAGCCCCGACGAATGGAGGGAGAGACTGAACCTGAAAAAGGATGAGGTTGTCTCTTACGGGAAATTGTGCCGACTCGATTTCCTGAAGATCATAGATCGTCTCAAGAAAAAGCCAGACGGCAAATATATTGAGGTAACTGCCATCACTCCCACGCCGCTGGGAGAGGGGAAAACGACGACTACCATGGGTATCTTGGAAGGTCTAGGCAAGCGGGGTAAAAATGTGGGCGGTTGTATACGTCAGCCTTCGGGTGGTCCCACCATGAATATCAAGGGAACCGCTGCCGGAGGTGGCAATGCCTTGCTTATTCCCATGACTGAATTCTCTATGGGCCTTACCGGAGATATCAATGCCATAATGAATGCTCATAACCTGGCCATGGTGGCGCTCACCTCCCGAATGCAGCATGAGCGCAATTACAATGACGAGGATTTGGCCAAGCGTAGCAGGATGCGCCGCCTCAACGTTGACCCCACCAGGGTAGAATTTGGCTGGGTCATGGACTTCTGCGCCCAGAGCCTGAGGAACATCATTATTGGCATCGGTGGCAAGATGGATGGCTTTCTGATGCAGTCCAAGTTCGGTATTGCGGTAAGCTCTGAGCTCATGGCCATGCTATCTATAGTCACCGACCTGGCGGACCTGCGCCAAAGAATGGACAAGATTACCCTGGCCTTTGATAGGGAGGGCAAGCCTGTCACCACCGGTGACCTGGAGGTTGGAGGCGCCATGACCGCCTGGATGCGGGAGACCATAAACCCCACACTAATGTGCACGGTTGAGTATCAACCTTGCATGGTGCATGCTGGCCCCTTTGCTAACATCGCCGTGGGCCAATCCTCGATCATCGCTGACCGCATCGGGCTTAAGATGTTTGACTACCATGTCACTGAAAGCGGCTTTGCTGCCGACATCGGTTTCGAGAAATTTTGGAATGTCAAGTGCCGCTTCAGCGGTCTCAAGCCGCATGTGTCGGTGCTCACCACCACCATCAGGGCGCTGAAGATGCATGGCGGCGGACCCAAGGTTGTAGCCGGACTACCACTGCCTGATGCTTACACCAAAGAAGACCTGAAGACCCTTGAGAAAGGGCTACCCAATATGCTGCACCACATCAACACCATCAGGACTGCAGGCATCAATCCTGTGGTGTGCATCAATAGCTTCCACACCGACACGAAGGCAGAGATTGCCATGGTGCGCAAGGCAGCCGAGGCGGCCGGGGCACGCTGTGCAGTCAGCGAACATTGGCTCAAGGGTGGCGATGGTGCTCTGGAGCTGGTAGATGCAGTTGTGGATGCCTGTAACCAAAAGAACGATTTCAAGTTCCTCTACCCCACGGAAATGAAGTTGCGGCAGCGAGTGGAGAAGGTCGCCAAGTTGGTCTACGGAGCTGACGGTGTGGTCTGGAGTGCTGATGCCGAAGCCAAGGCTAAGATGCTTGAGAACGATTCCCAATATGATGATTATGCCACAATGATGGTGAAGACCCACCTGAGCCTGACACATGACCCAGCCATTAAGGGCGTTCCCAAGGGATGGACGCTGCCTATCCGCGATGTCCTGATCTACTCCGGTGCCAAATTCCTCTGCCCCTGCGCCGGGACTATCAGCCTGATGCCAGGCACCAGCTCTGATCCAGCCTTTAGAAGGGTAGATATCGATACCAAGACCGGCAAAGTAAGCGGACTTTTCTAAAGACGATTGGCTTAACTTAGCAAGGTAAACATCCTCTCCCCTTCGGGGGAGAGGATGAAGGTTAGGGTATTGGCAAAAACCAAGACCGTCTCTTTGACCATCAATGACCAGGAAATAAGAGCTCTTGATGGGGAGAAACTATTGTGGGTAGCTCTGGATAATGGCATCTACATCCCCAACCTTTGCGCCATTCGAGAAAGGAGCGAGCCTTTTGCTTCTTGCCGTCTCTGCTTTGTGGAGATAGAAGGTAAAGATATACCAGTTACAGCCTGTACTACGCCTATATCAGAAGGAATGGTGGTTAATACCAAGGGGGCAAAGGCACTGAGGCTAACCCGCACCGCCTTGGAATTACTCCTGGCTAGCCACCCTGTGGATTGCGCCCATTGTCTCAAAAATGGTTCTTGTGAACTTCAGAGGATAGCCAAGCATCTCCACGTGAAGCTCAAAACAAAAAGGTTCAAGAAAATCCTGCCTGAGCTACCCATAGATTCTAGTAGTCCCTTGTTCATTTATGACCCTAATAAGTGTGTGCTCTGCGGCAGATGCGTTTGGGTATGCCAGGAAAAACTGGGCAAGGGAACCATTGGTTTTGCTCACCGTGGCTTCCGGAGGATAGTCACCACTTTTGGGGATGAGCCTATGGGTAAGTCCCTTTGCCAGGACTGTGGCGAGTGTGTTGCTGTTTGCCCTGTTGGTGCTCTGGTATTTCGTAAGGCACCATGATCCGTAGCGCCACCAGGCGCATAAAGCAAAGCCCCTTAGCCAGACTTAGCCTCGATTAAAGACGAGAAAGCTTGATCTAGTCTTTCTTTATTCTACGATGGGCTTGATCTTCACCAGCTCTAAAGGGAGCCAATGACAGAATCGGCGAAAGGTTCCCAGGCACGCCGCTCCTCATCATATGGGGCTTCTACCGTTATGCATTGCTTCCCCAGAACCATGGTCTCCCGCCGCTCACCATAGGGTTTCCACTTACCCATACTCTCGCTACTGGGGTTTCCGTAACGTGCAAAACTCACCCAAGCATCTTGTATTTTCCTCGACAGAGCTCGGGCTTCCTCGTCAGAACCGCTGAAATTGTCATCCAGAGTCCCGAACACAAACCCTAGATCCAGTCCATGGCAAGCACCAAGAATTCCGTTCCTTACCGGTGAAACCCAGTCGAACAGATACATGTAAGTTGGCTGTTGGCGGCGATAATGCGCTTCGGCAAGCCGAATCGCCGGCAGGCGGAAAATCTTGTCCGATTGGATAGCAGTAAGCAATTCAACAGGAGTGATCGGAAGGTTGCGCTGGCTACGAGCCTGGCGGTAGACTTCTACCAGCCCCGTCACATCCCCATCCGGAATGAGCTGCTGGCAACGACGCAGCAGGCCAGCCTCTTTCAGGTTGGGAAGATTTCTATCCAAAATGGCAAAAATCTTCCATTCATCACGGTTAGTGCCGACCAGGACTGGGACATTGTCTGCCGAGCCGCCAGCAATAGCACGGATCGGCAATTTTGGAATTACATTGCCATCAACCACAGGTCTGAGAGGCAGGTCACCTATAGCTGATTTCGGATCAAGCGCTCTAGCCATAAGTTCCGTCTGAGCATTTAGGATCTGCTGCTCGGCAAGCGACCGCAATTTGTTAGCATCTGTCGGCTTTATATCTAGAATGTCGAGAAAGATAGTCCCCACTTTCTTAGCATGCTCTAGCGAGTTCACATGATGAGCCGCTCCACTTTCGAGGATAGCTCTGCGAAAAAGCCCGCGCGCCCTGGGCATCGCCAGTAACATCCCTATGCTCATGGCCCCAGCGGACTCGCCGAAGGCGGTCACATTATCGGGGTCCCCGCCGAAGCGCGAGATGTTATCCCGCACCCATTCCAGCGCCAAGACCTGGTCAAGAAGTCCCTCATTTCCTGTAGCTGGTATCTTGCCTCTTGTGACCTCATTTAGATTAAGAAAACCCAATGCGCCCAGTCTATAATTAATAGTCACTACCACCACGTCACCGCGTGTAGACAGAGTCCGCCCATTGTAGAACAACCACGAGCCGGCACCAGTGACGAAGCCGCCGCCATGGACCCAGACCATAACCGGGCGCTTAGCACCATCCAGCCCGGGAGTCCAGATATTTAGGTAAAGACAGTCTTCGCTTTGTGGCTGTTTCCCTGGTGGTTCCAGAAACTGGATATTCATAGGCATCTGTGGGGCGGTGGAGGCAAACTCTTTCGCCGGTCTAACTCCGCTCCAGGGTTTGGGAGGGCCAGGCGGCAACCAGCGGCGCTCGCCTACTGGCGGTGCCGCATAAGGTACACCACAGAATTTGTATAGACCCTTTCTGAAAACACCTTCGATTTTGCCTGAAGTAGTCTCGACAATTGCTGTTGTAGCTTCAACCATGGTTTATCCTTGTCTAAAGATGGGCTGAATTATAATAGCTTTTACCACCGCCGTCAATTAGCCCCTTTTTTCAGATAATCTGACACGTGCTATACTGTTGGCCAGGATTCTGGGAAAACCAAACTGTCACTATGTCGGTTGGTCCGGGATTATAACACCCGCCTATTAAAGCTAAAAAGGAGGAAGAAATGTTAGAGGTATTTTTAACGGAAGAGCGCAAAAAGTTCAGACAAGAGGTTCAAGACCTGGTCCAGAGCATACCACGGCAGCTTATACTGGATATGGACGCCGATAAAGTCGAGTTCCCCTACGAATTTGTCAGGGAAGCCGGCAGGAGAAACCTGCTAGGCATCAGGTTCCCCAAGAAATATGGCGGCAGAGACCTGAAATGGGTGGATGAACTCATCGCAGTGGGAGAGGTCAATAAGCTCGGGGTGCCTTTTGCCTGTCTCGTCTCAGTGACCTCCATCGTGGGAGAAGGCTTAAACGTGTTTGGTACCGAGGCCCAAAAGAAGAAGTACCTCAAACCATTAATCGCCGGCACACAATGGGCTGGCGAGGCACTCACCGAGCCCAGAGGCGGCTCTGATTTCTTCGGTGCCACCACCGTGGCTCGCAAGAAAGGAAATCACTATTACCTTACCGGACAGAAGCGCTTTGTCGTCGGCTCTGAAGGTGCCGACTTCTTCCTGGTGTTCGCTGTCACTAACCCCGGCGCCGGCCGTGACTCTCTCAGCGCCTTCATCGTTGAGAGGGCTATGGGTGTGGAGGTCAAGCATGTCTATGGCTTGATGGGCTGCCGCGGTACAGGTACCGGTAGATTGGTCTTCCGCGATGTGCCGGTGCCAGAGGAGAATCTGCTGGGGAAAGAGAACGAAGGAGCAAAGGTATTCTATAAATTGATGGTGCCGGAAAGGCTTCTCGGTGGCGGAGTGGGTGGCTCCCGAGCTATTCTGGAATTGGCCGCCCGGTATGCCAACAAACGGAAGGCCTTCGGCCAGACCATAAGGAATTTTGAAGGAGTGAGCTTCAAGATAGCCGACTGCGTCACCAAGCTCGATGCTGTCAGCGCGCTGGCATACGCCGTGGCCAAGACCATCGATGATGGAGTAGGTACTGCGGCTTATCAAAGGAGACTGGTGTCAGAGGTGAAGAAACTGGCTACACAGACACATTGGGAAGTGGTGAATGATGCCATGCAGATTCTCGGCGGCATTGGATATACTCATGTGTATCCGGTGGAACGGGCACTCCGGGAAGCCCGACTTATCATGATCTGGACCGGTAGCAACGAAATCATGAACTTAATAATCCAGCATGAATACTATAAAGAAATCTTGGCTAAAGGAATCGAGGGCAGAGATATTGAAGCCGATGTTTCTCTCACCCCTGCAGAGTTGGCGGAGGAGAGGATTTACGAATCAGAACCCATAACTTCTGCCCCCTAATATGGAAAGCCCCCGAATACAGGTCTTCAATATTGGGCGACATTGATATCCAGCCGAAAAATACTTGGCAATGCCAGGCTGGGGAATAGCAGGCTAAGTTTTTTTGGAAAGCTAAACTGTCACGGAAAAGGAGCACATTTATGGATGTCATCGAAGCCGTGAAAAAGCGTAAGAGTATCAGGGGCTACAAACCTGACCCTGTGCCTAAAGAGGTTTTAGAGCAAATACTGGAAGTGGCGAGCCATGCCCCGTCCGCCATGAACACCCAGCCCTGGGAGTTCACCGTGCTCACTGGCGATGTTCTGGAAAATGTAAAACAGAGCAACGTTGAACTGCTCCACTCCGGAGCGCCGCCCAATCCCGACCACGTGGTTGTGAGCTGGCCGACGGACAGCATTTATCGCCAACGCCAGGTAAACCTTGCTAAGCAGCTTTTCCAGCTTATGGACATACCTAGGGAGGACAAGGAGAAAAGGGCAAGATGGCTGGAGCGAGGATTTCGTTACTTCGATGCGCCGACGGTAATCATCATATCCACTGATCGCTGTCTGAGCGAAAGTGGGCCACTGCTCGACATTGGCGCTGTGATACAGACTATCTGTCTTACAGCGCTGCACTTCGGCCTGGGGACCTGCATCGAAGATCAAGGAACGATGTATCCCGAGGTGTTAAGAAAATACGCCCACATACCGGAGTCCAAGCGGATAATAATGGCTATCGCTATTGGCTACCCCGACTGGGACTTTCCTGCGAACAAAGTGGAAACTGAGCGGGAGCCTGTAAAGAACATCACCACCTGGCTCGGTTTCGACTAAGCCGCCATTTCAAAGGTGCGTGGCAATCTCAAATAATTCCTTTGAGATTGTTTCGGCGAGTTCCTTCGCTTCCTGTCATTCTGAGCCGAAGGCGAAGAATCTCGCGTGCGCTCAAGCCTGTCCTGAGCGAAGTCGAAGGAGTAAACTCCTTGTGGCAATCCCATGCCCCTCCATGAGATTACTTTGGCGGGTTCCCTCGCTATGACACGAGGTAATTGGCAATTAATCTCGTGAAAAGCACATTCTTGCTCTAATCTGGATTTTTCAATATACTGAAAAGATAACTAGATGAAAGTGGACAGGCGAATAACCAATCTCATTATCACAGGTTTCTCAGGCACCGGTAAATCTCTGGTGGCTATGGAGGTAGCTCTGAGATTAAATTGGGATTTCCTAGATACCGATGATGAGATAATTAAACAAACTGGCAAGCCTATCGCCGAGATTTTTCGTCAGGATGGGGAGGGCAAGTTCCGGGAACTGGAACGCGAGACGATTAGGAAAGCTTGCCAGCAAAGGCAGACAGTTATAGCTATTGGCGGCGGTGCCATAGTTGACCCGCAAAACTACGAGTTGCTTGCCCAAACTGGGTTAATTGCTTGCTTGGAGGCTAAACCTGAGACAATCTATGAGCGCTTATTCCATGAAGCTGCTCGTAGTCCTGAGACCGAAGTTCGTCCCCTTTTAGCTACCGATAACCCTTTGGAACGCATCAGGCAACTTAAAGCCTCCCGGCAGCCTTACTATGCCAAAGCAGATTGGACAATCCATACTGACGGCTTAAGCATCAATGAAGTAGTAGAGGAGGTAATAAGGGCTTCGAGATTGCTTCGTCGTGCTCACCCTCACCTTAATCCTCTCCCGTCAAGGGAGAGGAAATTAGGCTCGCAGCTAAAAGCTGATGATGACGTTGCTTGCTTGGTAGAAACTCCTAGTCAAAGTTATCCTATCTTTGTTGGCTATGGTTTATTGGACAAACTCGGTGAGAAAATGAAGCAAGCTGCTCTATCTGGCACAGCCACCATAATTAGCGACGACAATGTCTGCTCTCTTTATGGCAGCAAAGTTGAGGGAGTCCTCAAGGACACTGGTTTTGAAGTTAATTCTTTTGTAGTGCCGCCAGGTGAGGAAACGAAAAGCATGGATTACGCTGTCAAGATTTATGATTTCCTTGTCGCGCATCGAGCGGAGCGAGACGACATTATCATCGCCTTGGGTGGGGGCATGGTGGGTGATTTAGCGGGTTTTGTTGCTGCCACTTTCTTGCGAGGCATGCTCTGGATACAAGTGCCGACTAGTTTGGTAGCTATGGTTGATGCCAGCATCGGGGGTAAGGTCGGTGTTAATCATCCTGAGGGGAAAAACCTTATTGGTGCCTTTTATCAACCTAACCTGGTTTTGGCTGACCCTCAGACTATTACCACTCTGCTTCAGCGTGAACTGACCTCAGGCTGGGCCGAAGTTATTAAACATGGCTTGATTTTAGATAAAGGATTTTTTGAGTTTTTAGAGGCTAATGTAAATGGACTGAAAGAACTGGAGCCGAAGCTACTTACCCGAGCTATTGCCCGTAGTGCTGCTATCAAGGCTCAGGTCGTCAGCCAGGATGAAAAGGAAAGGGAAGGAAAACGTACCCTCTTAAATTATGGACATACCATCGCTCACGGCCTGGAGGCGGCTACTCAGTATAAGCGCTTTCTTCATGGCGAAGCGGTAGCCATCGGCATGATGGGCGCTGCTAAGCTCAGTCAGCAATTAGGTCTTTTGCCTTCAGCGGCAGTGGAGCGCCAACAAGCCCTATTACAGAAATTCGGCCTACCCACGTCATTGCGAACCGAAGCTGCGAGCCAAAGGCGTGACAGAAAGCTAAGCAATCTCAAGTTGAGCCTTGCCGGGGTAACCAGAGCCATGGAACTGGATAAAAAAGTGAAAGGAAAGGCAATTCGCTGGGTGCTGTTGCAAGATATCGGCAAAGTAGTAATTCGTAGTGATGTGCCTCAACAAGATGTGTTAACCGTTCTCCAGGAGCTAGTGGAGCCGTGACCTCTTAGCTCAATGCCTCGATAGATGGCTAAGGGCGCAATATAATTTTATTGTTTGATACAATAATATAGAAATTAATGTTAGCTCTCTCAAATGCACATACCAAAGATCCGTGAAGCGTTGAGTTGGGTACCATTGAAGCTCGAGACGTCCGCCAATGGACAAGAACTGTCGATTGCCACTGGCTTCTTTTACCAGCACAACGGTCGGTCATTCCTGATAACGAACTTCCATGTGGTTAGCGGCCGCGACCCGAATACTGACTCCATTCTCCACTCTCGCGGCATGGTGCCGGACACCCTAACACTCTATGTCGCCACCTCTACGACAGGCCAAGCCAGTCCAGCGATGATACAATGGAAACCGAAGCAACTCTCGCTTTACACCGAAGGCGATGCCCTCAAGCCGATTTGGACGGAGCATCCTAAACATGGCAGACGTTTTGATGTCGTTGCAATTCCGCTTTCCGGGCTTGAAGAAACTTGCATTAAGACCGCAAATGCCCCCGAACTCGGTCTAGAACCGATTCGCATATATCCCAGTATGGATGCGTTCGTGATCGGTTACCCTCGTGGTATGAGCGGTGGGGGTCACTTTCCCATCTGGAAGCGAGCGACAATTGCAACAGAACCTGATTTCGATCTTGATGGTCTGCCAAGGTTTTATATCGATACAGCAACACGGGAAGGAATGTCCGGTTCGCCTGTCTACGCTCAAGAAGTAGGTTATTGGTTGCCTGAAGGTGAAACTGAATTCGACAAAGCCTCAATTGGAAAAGGTCGTCGATTCGTCGGCATCTATTCTGGTAGGCTTGGCGCAGAAGACGAGTTTAAGGCACAACTCGGTGTAGTGTGGAAGGAATCCGCACTGATTGAACTCGTTGAATCCGTGCCGCGTAACCGAGAAGAGAGCTAACGAACGGCTTAAGTTGACCGGGGTTGCTAATGGACAATTGCGGTGACACAATACCTAATTCAAATGTCACCAAAACAGATTAATAGCGCCTAACAAATCAATCCAGCGGAGGGCTTGCAGTCGCTGCTGATTTAGAACGTTAGGCAAGAAAGAATGATATAATAAAGAGGAAGAATATCAAAGAGGAGATTATGGGTACCACAAGGTTTATATACTGGCAAGATGATGACATGTGGCTCGGTTATTTGGAAGAATATCCAGATTATATGACGCAAGGAAAGTCATTAGAAGAATTGAAAGAAAACCTCAAAGATATTTATGACGATTTAACCAGTGGTGCTATTCCGTATGTTCGTAAAGTTGCCGAACTGGAAATAGCATGAAAAGGAAAGAACTGGTAAGGCAACTGGAAGAGATGGGTTGTATTTTTATCAGACATGGAAGAAGACACGGTTGGTATTAGAATCCAAGAACAAGAATTGCTCAACCTATTCCGAGACATAACGAAATCAAAAACAATCTTGCAAAGCATATCATAAAAATGTTGAAGCAGGATGGCTAACAAATAAATCCGGAGGACGGCTCTGCTGCACACCACTGATTTAAAACGTTAGGCTTTTCCGTATACTCGGAGGCTAAGCATGGATGATTTATTGCAGTTAGGAAAGCAGGTCCTAGCGTCACAACCTTTTAGTGTGTTTGTTGGCGCAGAGCTAACGGGCTATTCGCCAAGGTGGGCTGAGCTGACCATTCCCATCACTCCTCAATTGAAACAGCAGCACGGCTTTGTGCACGGAGGCGTAATCAGTTATGCTGCAGATAACGCCCTTACGTTTGTGGGTGGAAGTGTTCTTGGTCCAGCAGTTCTGACATCAGAGTATAAGATCAATTATCTAAGGCCTGCTAAGGGGACCGCTTTGATTGCTAGAGCCACAGTCATCTACTCGGGCAAGACCCAGGCTGTTTGCCGTTGTGATGTATTCGTGGTTAGCGAGGGCGAGGAGAGGTTGTGCGCAGTTTCACAAGGCACAATTGCAAGGATAGGCCAGTCTTCGGAGGTTCAAGTCTAACCAGCGGTTGCCGCCGCCCCCTTCGGTGCGGATATACGTGGCGCGTCGCCCAATAGACTCTTACCCAAACAAATTGAAAGCAAGCCCTTTTATGGGCTATAATGGACAGTTCAGAAAAGGAGGGTATCTTTGCTCAAAAGCCATGACTGCGGGGAACTGAGGAAAAACCATGCCGGACAGAAGGTAACTTTAGCTGGCTGGGTGCACCGGCGCCGTGACCATGGTGGGAAGGTATTCATTGACCTGCGTGACCGGGAAGGCATAGTTCAGGTAGTGTTCAATCCCCAGATATCACAAGGGGCATACGAGATAGCTGGTTCGCTCCGTAGCGAGTATGTAATTCAGGTTACTGGAGAAGTTGCCACCCGTCCTGAAGGGACAGAGAATCGCAAATTGGCTACTGGAGATATTGAAGTCATCGCCAAAGAGGCTGTCATCCTTAATCCATCGAAAACGCCGCCATTTTACATAAGTGAAGATGAAGAAGTTGAAGAATCCCTCTGCCTCAAAAACCGCTACCTGTACCTGAGAAGGCCTAGGATGAAGGAAAATCTTCTCTTACGCCACAGGGTGATAAAGTTCATTCGTGATTTCCTCGACGCCAAAGGCTTTGTTGAGATTGAAACACCAATCTTGATTAAGAGCACGCCGGAGGGGGCCCGGGACTACCTTGTGCCCAGTCGTATCAATCCCGGCAAGTTTTATGCTCTGCCGCAATCTCCACAGCAGCTCAAACAAATTCTCATGGTAGCTGGGTTTGACAAGTATTTCCAGATAGCTCGTTGCTTCAGAGACGAAGACCTTCGGGCAGATCGCCAGCCTGAGTTTACCCAACTTGACCTGGAGATGAGCTTCGTTGAGGCGCCGGACATATTGCAGCTCATGGAGAAACTTTTTACCTCGCTTGTGAAGACTGTTAAGCCTGATATGCGATTACTAGAGCCCTTTCACCACCTTTCATATAAAGAAGCGATGGAGAAGTATGGAACGGATAAACCGGATATCAGGTTTGGCTTAGAGATTAAGGATATATCCGATATTGCCGCTAACACCGGCTTTCAAGTTTTCCGCTCGGCCCTCGACAATAATGGCAAGGTGAAGGGAATATGTGTCCCCGGTTGTGGTCATTATACTCGCCATCAGCTTGATGAACTAATTGATTTGGCCAAGGGTTGTGGTGCCCAGGGTTTGACGACCATGGCTTTCACAGGTGAGACAATAACTTTGGATGAGGTAAAATCGGCGGCTGCTAAATATTTAACCTCTCAGCAATTAGAAGAAATAGCCAGTAGATTCGAGGCAAAGCCTGGTGACCTTTTGCTTATCGTCGCTGATAAATTGGTGGTAGTCAACAAGACATTGGATGAGCTACGCCGCCAGATGGCACAGAGGCTTAATCTAGCTGATGCTGACCTATTGGCTTTTGCTTTTGTAGTGGATTTTCCTCTGTTGGAGTGGAATGAGGCTGAGAATCGTTGGGAACCTATGCACCATCCGTTTACCGCTCCTCGATGGGAAGATGTGGTGCTTCTCGATAAAGAACCAGCTAAGGTACGTGGTCAACATTATGATGTAGTGTGCAATGGTTGTGAACTTGGCAGCGGCAGCATCAGGATTCATAAACGTCAATTTCAGGAGAGGATGTTTCAACTTCTCGGTTATAGCCCAGAAGAAATGGAAAGCCGATTTGGATGTCTCTTAGAAGCACTGGAATATGGAGCACCACCCCATGGCGGCATTGCCATAGGACTTGACCGTTTGGCGATGCTTTTTGCCGGGGAGCGGAGCATCAGAGAGGTTATTGCTTTCCCGAAAAATCAGAATGCTGTTGATGTCATGTTCGATAGCCCTTCTTATGTTGACAAGCATCAGCTTGACGAGCTAAACCTTAAGCTAAAACACGAAATTTTTCGCCACAATGACAAGGAATGAGACATGAAAGTAAGCACCGAAAATTTGGGAAATTGCCAGATATCTCTTAACATAGAGGCTGAAGCCAGTGAGTTAGATAAATCACTGGACGAGGCTTATCATCACCTGGTTAATGAGGTATCCATACCTGGTTTCCGCAAAGGAAAAGCCCCGCGAGCCATTCTGGTGCAACACATAGGAAAGAAGAATTTGTTGGATGAGGCATTGGAACATCTTGTACCACAGCTTTATAAACAGGCGATCGAGTCTCAGAAACTTGAACCCATTGTCGGACCACAAATAGAGGTTACTCAAAACGAGCCCTTGGTTTTCAAAGCCGTAGTGTCTCTCAAACCTGAAGTTAAGCTTGGCGATTACCATGGCATGAAGGTGGAGCCCAGCCCCGTAATAGAAATCACCGAGAAAGAAATTACTGCGGCCATGGGAGAGTTCCAGGAAAGACAAGGTGCGTGGGTGCCTGTAGACCGCCCTGTTAAGCTGGGTGACCTAGTTACTATGGACATCCAAGCCAATGTGGACGGAAAATCCTGGTTAAATCACAAAGGCATATTATATGAGATGGACAAGGATTCACGTTCACCTGTGCCGGGATTTGCCTCTCGTTTGGAAGGCACTGAGAAAAACAAAGAAGGTACTTTCAGCTTGACTATCCCTGAGGACTATCCCATTAAAGAAATGCGTGGCAAAGAAGGCACTTTCAAAGTCACTGTTACCGAAGTAAAGGAGAAGCAGTTGCCAGAGCTTAACGATGAATTGGCTAAGGGTGCCGGCTATAATAACCTGGAAGATATGAAGGATAAAGTGGCTACTGATTTAAGAGTCAAAGCTGAGGCTAGGAATCGCTTAGAGTTGAAGCAAAAGACGCTTGAGGCTCTGGTGGAAATCAGCCAGGTAAACTACCCCCCTATTTTGGAGGATGAAGAAATTACCGAACTTCTTAGAAACGAGGCACAGCGCTTGGGCTTTAGAGAAATAACCGATTACTTAAAGAAAGCTAATAAGACGGAGGAAGAAATTAAACAAGAACTGCGTCCTATAGCGAAAAAGCGGCTTACTGAAAGTCTTGTCCTGGGGAAATTAGCTGAAGAGGAAAAAATTGAAATTAGTTCCTCAGAGGTAGATAATAAGGTAGATGAGATTACTAGTGATGCTGAGGATAAGGAAAAAGCAAGGCAGTTCTTCTCACTGCCCCAAATTAAGCAATCAATTGAACAATCTCTGCGTACTCAGAAGACAATGGACCATTTATTACAAATAGCCATTGGCAATGCTGAGAATATGACAAAGGAGGGATGATGGAGACAATATCTCAAGTGATAATTCCTACGGTGACGGAGACTAGTGCTCGGGGAGAACGTATTTTTGACATATATTCTCTCTTACTCAGGGAAAGAATCGTTTTTTTGGGCACGCCGATCAATGACCAGATAGCCAATCTTATTATTGCGCAGCTCCTCTACTTGGAAAGGGAAGACCCCGAAAAGGATATAAACATTTATGTTCATTGCCCCGGCGGCATTATCAGCGCTGGCTTAGCCATTTACGATACTATGCAGATTCTTCGTTGCCCTATATCCACCATTTGTGTTGGTCTAGCAGCTAGCATGGGCACCGTGCTTCTTTGTGCTGGAACCAAAGGCAAGAGGTATGCTTTACCCAATTCGACTATACATCTGCACCAGGCAGTTGGTGGTGCCCAAGGGCAGGCGGCGGATATTGAAATTGCCGCCAGAGAAATCATGAGGATGCAAGAAATGATACGCAATATCATAGCTAAGCACACCGGTCAGCCGGTAGAGAAGATTGCCCACGATACCGACAGAGACTTTTATCTTAGCGCTGAACAAGCAGTAGAATACGGCATTATAGACGAAATACTCAGCAAGTCCGCCAAGAAATAAAGCTGACGGCGTCTAAGGTTTGGTCAGACTAGCCCGCGTGAATGATGTTGCCTGTAAGGGCTGAGGCGTTCTTTAGATTTAAATGCTAGGATGATGGTTGGAATGTCAGACTGGATAGGGGCAATGATTACGGTTCATGCCGCGGGTGAGGCGTTCGGTGGGCTGGGTAAAGCAGGTTTAGTTACTATCATCGTCGTTTCCCTAATCGCTATTGTTACCTTTGTGTGGATCTTCCGTGAGCTCAGAAAGCGAGAGTAAGTAATCTATTAACCCAGTTTGGCAGCTTCCTCTCTAACCAAGCGGCGGATCCTTTTATGGATTTCCAAAGCCGGCGTTATATCCTTAGTTCCGTCTAGCCAATGTAACCATCCTCTATCCCCTGCCCCCCCAGCTTTTTCCTTCTCTTTGACCGCTTTTTCAACATCTTGGCGGCCACCTTTCTCCCAGACTTCCAGGATTATCCACAAATCATATAAACTTACCGATGCCAGACTCACAGTGGAATAGGGCAAGGCATATTCGTTAGCATTGAAAGCAATGGCTAAGCCGCCTGTTTTGTTCACAGCCTGAAGCATTTTGAAATCTGTGATGCTATCCCCTACCACCGCCCAATGAGAAAGCGGTTTTCCCATCCTGGTGCTAAATTTCTCTAGTGCCTCTACCTTGCGCCTTCCCCCTACTGGTTTCACCTGGCTTATAACTCTTCCCCAGCGTGTTTGAGGCAATTTCTGCCAATAAAAATGGTCCAGATATTCCTTTATTCTAGTATCGTCAGTAAAAGGATTGAGGTTCACAATTTCTTGTTCGGTTTGCTTCAGTAAGGCAAATTCATCTCGGCTTAATAGCTTGCGAATTTGTGCCAGGGGAAAGGAAGTGCAGGCTACATTATCACTGGGTATATCCAGTCTTTGTGTGATGGGGAAGGCATATTGTTCGTAACTGGTACTAATACAAAATATGTACCACCCTCGAGATTTAAGTTTGGCGATTAATGTAGTTGCCCCTGGGGTTAACTCAGCTTTCTGCCCCATAGCAGCGATTTGTTCCTCTTCTATTCCGTGATAAGCCAGGAAAGGAATGATGAGAGCAAGCGTGTCTCCCGGCTCATAGTCAGGCCGCCCTTCTAAAGTCAGCAAATCATCATAACGGCTGATGACTTCGAAAATCTTGCCGCCGTGGGGGAATAGCTTCATCAGTTCATAGGCATTATCTTGGGGAGCTAGAGGACCTTCGAGATCAAAGCAAATCAAGTTCATCTCAGACTTTTCTTCACCTCCTTATCTACCTTGCTACTGAGGTTGTAGCCACTGATCGACTTTCCTTGAGCATCAATTGCTCTTCCGTTCTTTATGCTGACCTCACCCCGACTCAAGGATTGTAATGTCAAGGTGATAAGAGGGAATTCTCTGACAAGCTCGTGCTGGCGAATAAGCCGAAACAGCATATTTTTGTCGTCCTTCCGCCAATATTTAACGAAGGGCTCACCTTTAATGGAGAAGAGGCAGTAGCTAACTACTGGACCTCTATCCAGTTCAGGAGTAACGAGGTGCATCATTGCCCCGGCAGTGTCGGCTTTATTTTGTATTAATGCCCGGATTACCTCCTGCCAGCTACCAGTAGGTCCACCGGGGGGTGCAGGATGAAGGTTGATCATATTATATTTCTGGCATAGCTCTTCACTCACGATGAGCATATAGCCAGCCAGAACACAAAGGTCGGGAGCAAATGCTTCAATCTTCTTATTTACCTCTCTATGGTATTTGGTACGCCACTCTTTCTTGATACGCAAATCTTCCTCTTTAGCAATCTTGAACTTTTTGTGAGATAAGCAGACAAGAGGAATGTTGTAGCTCCGAACAAGCTCAAAGAATAGGTCGCTTTCCTTCGCCTCTCCAGGTTCTCGGTTGCTAAACACGAAGCTGATTTTCCCATTAATGTCGCCGCTGTGGCTCTTATCCTGCACAGCTTGCAAAAGCTGTCGGGCAGCTTCGTCTCTACCTGTGGAAAACCAACCAATGTTCAGCAAGAGCTTGCTTTACCTTCTTGGCCTTCTGTCATTCTGAGCCCTTCGCTTTCTGTCATTGCGAGCGAAGCGAAGCAATCTCCTGTCGCTCAGGGTAGACTACGCGAAGAATCTCCCAATATATGTTTCCTTATCCTGGCCCACGTACTAGCAAAATGTGCTAAATAGCTAGATTTTTGTCCGAATATTTTGCCTTGGGCTAAAGAATTTAGGAAGTCGGCAGGCCCATCGAATTCAGGCATTTCCACATATGCTCTGCCAATCTCGCTTAAGGTATGAGCATCGCTGCCAGCGCTGGCAGCCTTTCGCTGCTCTTTGGCTAGTTTCCCTGCTCTGGCGATGCTATTAGAAAAAGGCGTACGAGAATTAAAAGTTTCAATAATATCAACCTGGGACAAAACTTCTGTCGAGGTTAGCATGTTAGCAGTCCAGGGCAGCGACCTGCCAAATGGGTGGGGAATAGCCACTAGACCACCTTGGTTTCTGATTCGAGATATTGTTTCCCGGGGAGACAATCCCTGGGAAACTCCTTCACTAAGAAAGAGCCCCATTATTTCACCCACAGGTGTTGAGACCTCCTCAGCAACAATTACTTTAAATGGGGCAATTTCCCGTAATTTTAAAGCACCAGCGATGGTGTTGTGGTCAGCTACAGCAATACAATTTATGCCTAGCTTGAGGCAGCGCTCGACTATTTGCTCCAAAGGTGAGAGGCAATCTATAGAATAACAGGTATGGATATGTAAATCAGCTTTTAACAATTAGCTTACCTAAATCTTAGCTAACCTTCTCCAGGTATTCCCCGGTCCGTGTATGGACTTTGACGATGTCGCCTGTATTAATGAAAAGAGGAACTTGGATGGTTACCCCTGTTTCTAGCTTAGCTGCTTTAGTGCCTGCTGTGGCCCTATCCCCTTTGAAACCAGGCTCTGTCTCTGTAACCCGAAGCTCTACCGAAAAAGGTAGCTCTACGGCTATTGACTCCCCCTTGCAGGTTAAAATCTCTAGCGTCAGCCCCTCTTTTAAGTAATTCGTGTCATCTCCTAGCTGAGCTGAAGTTAACATAATCTGCTCGTAACTCTCATTATCCATGAAGTAATAGAGGTTGCCATCGGTATAAAGGTACTGGACGGGACGATGCTCCAAAAATACTGTTGCAACTTTATCCCCGGATTGGAAATTCCGCTCGGCGAAATTCCCACTACGAACACCACGAAGTTTCAACTTAACTACGGGCTGCCTTTGTTGCATCTTGACATGTTGGTATTCCAGAATTTGGTATATTTCGCCATCCAGCTCTATGGCAGTTCCCTTTCTTAATTCTCCGGCATCAATCATTTAGTAACCTCCGTGTTTGTTCATAATGAATTATCGCTATGTTTCCTTCGCTCTTTGTCAAAATGGCGAATCCTTCTCTGCCTTGGTGAGCACTTTGGCCTTGCCATTTTCCAAAACTATCAGGTCCTCAATTCTAACACCACCTTGTCCCGCAAGGTAAATTCCCGGTTCTATAGTAAAAACCATGCCATTTGCAAGTAAATCAGAGGAACTGGGACCAAGCCTGGGGAATTCGTGAACCTCTAGCCCAACACCATGTCCCAGACCATGGCCAAAGGCATCTCCATAGCCGGCTTGTTCAACAACGCTTCGAGCCAATCGGTCTGCCTGAGAAGCATCCATGCCTGATTCAATTCTCTCTATGGCAGTGGTCTGTGCTTTGAGAACTATATTATAAATTTCCTGGAAGGTTTTGTCTGCTCTGCCCGAGAATAAAGTGCGAGTAAAGTCGCTGCAATAGCCGTTGATTCTGGCTCCCATATCAATCAACACTGGTTCACCAGAGCGAATTGTTTTCTCCGTAGGTCGGGCATGGGGCAAAGCTGAATTTAGGCCTGAAGCCACAATGATTTCAAAGGGCATTCCTCCACTGCCCTCTTGGCGAAGGATTTTTTCTATCTCCCAGGCTGCCTCCTTTTCCGTTATGCCCGGACGAATTATTGCTTTTGCCCGTTCAAAGGCGGCATCGACTAGCTCTACTGCCTTTATGATAAATCCTAGTTCTTCGGGCTCTTTTATGGAACGAAGTTGCTCTACTATGCCAGTGGTGGGAACAAGCTCAAGATCGACTTGCTTGGTCTTTATGGCCTCACTGAGCTTGTGATAACCCTCATAAGAAATAAAATTTGCCTCGAAGCCTAATTTGTGCCAGCCCAAATCAGAGACCAAACCAGGAAACCAGTCACGTAACTCTGGCTTAGTCTGGATAATTTCAAAATCTGGTGACTCTCCCTTAGCTTGCTCTACATAGCGAAAGTCAGTAGCTAGAATAGCATTCTGTTCTGAAATGAGTAGCCATCCGGAGGAGCCGGTAAATCCCGAGATGTAGAGGAGGTTCCACGGCTGAGAAAGCAGGAGAGCACCTAGTCCCCTTTCGGTGATCGATGTTCGCAGCTTCCGCAATCGCTTTATTCTCGACTTTTTCCTCTCACCTTCGACAATTCCTTTCGCCATTTCAAGGTTTCCCTTTACCCATAAAGTTCTCTATCTTGCCCCGCTAGGCTGATTGCAATAGCAGTATCATAGCCTATGCCACAGTCATATCGTTGTGCAGATCTACGAATATGGGCGTCATCTAACATCCAACCGTTCCTTCCTCATAGCCTAGCAATTCTTTACTGCGTGCGCGATGCTTAGCCATTGAGTATAGCACCAAACCTTTCTTTTTGTTTGCCGTTCTAGTATTATACAAGCCACCTGCTTGAAAAGGATTCTATATGAATAGGAAGCTATTGATTGGTTTATTAGCTTTGGGTGTGGTAATGATAGTGGTAGGCTTGGTGATAGTGTTTGTGGGCTTGCCTTAGCTTAATCGCTCTTGCAATTTATTAGTCTTTTAGCGCTTCTTCAAAGTTCCTGGTCGAACACCAAATAAGTTACCACTGCACAAACATCGGCATGTCTGATTTCTTGTACTTACGATTACCCCTCAGGAAAAGAGTCTGTAAATATTCTACCTCGGAAACGCCTCCATATCCATTAGGACTCCAGACAAGCGTTTTAAGAATTCGCCTAAGGCCTTGTTGCCTTGTGTTTTAGCATTATAGCACGTGCTGTTTTGAAGCTCCAATAGCTTATTAGTTGTCCACCAAATACCATATAATTTTGCCGGAAGTTGCCGAATGGATTAGCAAAAAGATTAGCAACATTCACCCCTTTCACTTAATAGTGATATAATTCCTATAGTGTAATAAATATATGAAGCATCAGGGTATAAAATGAAAATATCAGAAATACACATAAAGAATTTTAAAAGATTTAAAGACACGCATATCACTGATTTATCTAACGAATCTAAAATTGTTATTATTGTTGGTCCTAATGGTAGTGGTAAATCTTCCCTATTTGATGCTTTTAATCATTGGTATAAGCTCAATGCAGGTTTTGGTTATGGCGGTGATGAATCCTACTACGTGAAGGAGAAATCAGAAGGGTTTGATCCACATCAAAACGTAAATGTCATTTTCCATAATGCGGATCAGAAAGCAATTAAAGATAAAAAATCTATGTACTTTAGGACGGCTTACCGAAATGACCCAGATTTTAATGTTTCAAGCTTTTCTAGGACTCGTGCACCTCAGGAAAATATTAGATTTCAACGATTGATAGATAATGACCAAACAGTATCTTTAAACTACCAAAGATTAGTATACAACACTTTATCAGGTGTATATTCTGAACAAAATAATGAAAAAAATGTTAAAGATCTCAGGGAAGAACTGATTGGTAAAGTAAGAGCATCAATGAAAGCTGTTTTCGATGACCTAGTCCTCAATAACATCGGGGATCCTCTCGGCGATGGAACCTTTCTTTTTGAAAAAGGAACAAGTAAGTCTTTTCATTATAAAAATTTGTCTGGTGGCGAAAAGTCTGCATTTGACTTATTGTTAGACCTGATTATTAAACTTGAATATTACGATGACACTGTATTTTTTATCGATGAAATAGATTCTCATATGCATACCTCGCTTCAAGGAAAGCTTACGGAAGAGATCTATAACATTATTCCAGATAACTCCCAATTATGGTTAACGACACACTCATTGGGTGTTATACGTGCTGCTAAAGATATTGAGCGGATTAATCCAGGCAGCGTTGCAATCCTCGATTTTACTGGTTATGATTTTGATACGGAGTGTAATATAAAACCCGTGAAAATTGACCGAGTAGTTTGGGAGAAGTTTCTAGAAATAGCACTCGATGATTATTCATTACGAATTGCCCCAAAGATAATTATTTTATGCGAAGGTAGTTTGGAAGGTACAAAGCGGAAAAAATTTGATGCTGATATTTATAACACTATCTTAGGTAATACACATCCCGATATTTCTTTCGTTCCCGGTGGATCATGTGCTGATTTAGAACAAGATAACAATAAGGAGTATTTACTCCTTAAAGAAGTGTTGAAGTCCTCAAAGGTCTGTAGATTAATTGATAGAGATGATAAATCAGAACAGCAAGTAACTGAATTATTAGCTAAAGGATTAATAATATTAAAAAGACGACACCTAGAGTCATATTTGTTTGATGATGAGTTAATAACAAAGCTTGTAAATAGCACCACTCAGGAAGAAGGCAAAATTGGAGAAGCATTAGAAATAAAATCAAAGGCAATACAAAGTTCAATATCCAGAGGGAATCCTAGTGATGATATTAAATCGGCGTCTGGTGAAATATATACAGGTCTTAAAAAATTACTAAACCTAACTAAGTGTGGTAACGAAACAGAATCATTCATGCGGGATACTCTTGCGCGTCTTATTACACCTGATATGCAAATATACAAAGAACTTAGACAAGAAATTATTCAATAAAAGGCTTTTCCGACGTCCTGTTAGTATGGTAGGACTCAGTTTTTTATGTGTAAACTTTTTAGCCCGTTTTGAGCCTGTTAGTGGTGTTGGAGGCCCCCGTGAGACAAGGGAACGGGGGACACGCTTAATATACGCCTCTTTTTCTATAACCGCCGGCATTCTGCCACTTCAACGCTTCGGCAAGCCCAACTTCTCTTGGATGAAATACCGGGCCAACACGGTATAACCAATGCCCTTCGCCTTTGCCCACTCTTTCAGCTTCTCCATCACAACACCCGATGGGGAATTGACAAACCTACCACCATACTGGCATAACCTTGACATGACTAAGACCTTTAAAATGCCAACGCTGACCTGTCTTCGCTGTGGGCACATCTGGATAACCAGACGCCCACAAGAACCAAAGAAGTGTCCTCACTGCGCCTCACCCTATTGGAATAAGCCAAAGTGGAAGGGGATCAAGAAATAGATGCAGCAACGCGATGGCAATTCCCCTCTAAAGGTTATTACGGAAGCTCTTGCATACTTTCTTTCAGGCGTCTTTGTTATTAACGTCATTGCTCCTCTGTTGTTATCACAAGACCAAGGAAACTTACTTAATCAGTTAACTAATTGGCTAACGATTATCGTTGGAGCATTTTCCATTTTGGTCGGATTCCTCTTTGTATCTACCACGATACCTTGCAAACACGTGCCAAGATTTTTACGATACTTCGACCAACATAAAAATTGGCTGCTTATCATCCTTTTTCCCATTACTATTCCTCAAATCTTCCGAGATTCCCAAAACCTACTGATTTTTATTTTGGCTGTGATTTTTCTAATTTTTATTCTTGTTGCAATTGTAACCACGTCTTGGTCCATAATAGCGAAAAGCACACGCCAATCAGTCACTCTAAGCCTTGCCTTCTGTATGTCAGCTATCATCCGTCTTTTTCAAGGAGCAAGCAAGACCGAGGTTGCCGTGCTCCTCGCAGCTGTTTGCGTTTTACTTATTCTGGCTTTACGGGGAAAGAAGGAAAGGCAGCTTAGGTTATTTTGACGATAATTGGAGTGTCTGACAAATGAAAGCCGCTATTTATTGCCGTGTAAGCACTGAAGGTCAAGAACAGTGTCCAAAATGCCGGTCGCCTTATGGGAATAAGCCAAAGTGGAAGGGGGTCAAGAAATGCCGGTAATTATTGTAGATGAGGTAACTCGTGAGCTTGCAGCTCTTGTTTCTGTCGTTTCCCTAGTTATGGTTGGTATAATTGTTGGTATATTTCCGCACTGTTGGAATAGATTTAAGCACTATCGTTTAACACTTTCTCCATCTGTATGGAAAGCTACCTGCTGGCTTGTCCCATTATTATGCTTGCCTATACTGCTGATACTGGCGTTTGCTTTTTTTAATGTTGAAACCCTGAATCACATGCCAGACATATTCATTCTTTTCTTAGGTGGAATATTTCTATTACTTGCCCTAATCTATATTGGTGTAACAATCAAGAGGAAAATTAAGAAGCAAATTGTTAGTAAGGCTGAGCCACATACTCTCTTATATTTCACTGCGTTATCCTATATGGCGGTTAGCGTGTTTTCAAATATCATTGCTCTGATTGGTGTCTCGCCCAAAATGCTTTTAATATCGATGGGATCTTTGGAACCTGAAGACTTTGAATGGGCTAAATGGATTTTGCTGATTGGTATTTTTGCCTTTTCTGTTGGTATTACTGTTTTTGGCATAACATTGGCTGTTGATAAAGCTAAACAGGACAATCAGAATTGAAAGTCGCTATCTACTGCCGTGTAAGCACTGAAGGTCAAGAGCAAGATGGAACAATCTTGGAGACTCAACTTGAAGCTTGTCGGAAGTATTGCCAAGCTCGGCGGCATGAAGCCGGACATTGACTAAGCGAAGCTTGGTCCACTTCAAAGACCTTCTCGTCAGGGTTCAGTTTGACTGGTGCTGGTTCGAGGTATAGAGAGATAGCCTCCCTCGCATTCTTCAATGCTTCTTCCTCGGTATCACCAGCACTGCAACATCCTGGAAGTTCTGGACAGTAGGCGGCATAGCTCTTTGTCTCGGAATCGTATTCTAAAATAATACGGAACTTCATTTCGCCTCCCCCCTACTGAATTAAAGCACCTACCACTGCACGAACATGGGCATGACCACGTGAACGTAATTGTCCACGCCTATGGGGCGGATCACTCCTGGGCTCGAGGGGGTAGTGACTTCTATTGCGACTTGGGCTTGGGAGAGGACAGATAAAACATCGGAAAGATATCTTACATTGAAGGCGATTTTGGCCTCTTCTCCGTCGGTGAGAGCATCGATTTCACTAACATTGCTTCCGACTTCCTCAGCCTGAGCGGAAACAGTGACCTTTCCTGGAGTAAGTTCACTACCCGGGGTGATGACCAGGCGAACTATACCACTAGCATCGCGAGCAAATATGGAGGACATTTTAGTAACCCGCAGAAACTCAGTGATGTCCACTACTGCTCGTGTGGTATAGCTTTGAGGAATAACCTGGGAATAGTTGGGGAAGGAACCTTGAATAAGCTGGGAAACTATCTCAGCATTTTTGAGGCGGAAGAGAACCTGGCTCTTTTTTTCGTTTACAGTGATTTCTACGGGTTCCTCCTGTTCTACAAGAAGGCGATGCAGTTCATTGAGGGTTCTTGCTGGGATGATCACCGTAATTTTCTCGCTGACTGGCGAGCTAAGAGTTGTCTTGTGGACAGCTAGCCTGAAGCCATCAGCAGCCACCAAGTTGAGCTGCTCGCCATCGAACTCAGTGTTAATTCCGGTTAATACCGGTCGGGATTCTTCAGTGGCAGCAGCAAAGACAACCTGTGTAATTCCTTCCTTGAGGCTAGCTGCTTCAATGGTGGTAGTTATGCCATCGTTTATCTGAGGGATAGGCGGAAAATCCGCGGCATCGATGCCGTGAATATGGGCTTGAAAATGGCCGCTCTTAAGCTCCAGGGTGCGACTGTTAGCGGGAAGATTGATTTCAATTAAGTCGTTGGGTAAGGAATTAACAAAGTCGATGAGCAAGCGGGCGGGTACAGTTATGTCTCCTTTTTGTTTCACTTTAGCATCAACCCAGCATGTGGTAGCCATTTCCAGGTTTGTGGCTGCCAATTTGAGACGTGATTGCTCAGCGGATAAAAGGATATTTTGAGTGATAGGTAGAGTGGACCTAGTGGCTACAGCTCTCCCTACAATGCCTAGTCCTCTATTTAAGTTTTCTTGAAGACAAGATAATTTCATGGAACACCTCCCCCTCTGTGTATAATGACAGTATACTATCAACAAATGTAATAATCAATGACTTTATTTGACATAATACTGGATTCACAAAAGGCACATTACCACTGCTATTATGGTCAAGCTGACTTAGGGTGGGGATGTCCCAATATCGTAGTCTTTTGGTTCCATATCAGTATTGTTCCTGATGTCCAATAGTAATTTTAGGATTGCGAAAGCAGCATTGAAGCTCAGAACGCCAGGGGCAGAGTCTATGCAACTCCCTGCCAGGACAGCCTCAAGAAAGGACTCCACATGCTTTGATTCCAGCTTTCTTTTCTTGCCATTCACACTATGGGCTTGAAAGTCGATCTCGATCTTTCTCCTACGTGTACCATGGATGACCATCTGCTTGTCTGATGTCTCGCCAATCCCCTTGCCAACCATACCACTGACCGAGACCCTTCTATCGCCAATAAGAAATTTGATACGAGCATATGTCTCACTAGAAAAAGGCCAGCCCTTGTATTTAGCAAGCGCTCTCTCCTTCAAAGCTACTGTTTGAAAGATAGCTTCAGTCGGAGCCAATTTCTTCTCGACAACTGCTGCTGACACAGCCAAGACGTGAGGGAATAAGTCAAAAATCACGCCTTCTTTAAGTGTATTAACCTTTTTGAATGGAATCTCTGCATTTTCCAAAATTTTGACTTCTAAGCTCTCTGGTTCACCGATTCTTCTTAGATATGAACGCACGCCACGCAGAAAGGGGTGGAGTTCGGCAAGATAGTGATCGAACCCGTAGACAACATTGTTGTTTAAAATTTTCGCTTTCAACCGCTCTGCTGCCTCTATGGAAGCATCCAGTGGCTTCTCAATGAAGATCTTACCATCGGTGCTCAGCCGACTGAGCCAAAATTCAGCGACCTCACAATGACACCGGTCAGGAGTTACTATAAAGACATAATCAACATTCCAAGGTATCTCGTATGATTCCACACCTTTTGTCATATCTAGGTAACATGCTTTGCCATTACTTTTGGCAGTTTGCCATAGGCTATGGCTACGGTGGGAATTTAGTTTTATCTCTGATTGAATATCCGTCGCCCACAATGTAATGTCTCCGCTATTTGCCTGCTCAATAAGGAATGGCAGGTAGCGCTCTTGAGCCCACTCACCATTACAGCCTGCGAGGATTACTCTTTTCTCTATGTTCAGCTTTCTAATTGAGTTAAATCCTCTATATGTGATAAATATTGAGACAGCGATGATAAATATTGAGACAGCTAAGATTCCAGGCTGTGCTAACTTACAACCCTTTAGGTTTAGGGGCCAGTTTATCAATGCCAAGATTACAATTAGAACAAACAAATAGAATAGTGGAAACCAATATCTCGTCCTAAAAATTCCATCTGTTTTTCGCAAGCGAGGTGGCATAATGTGCAGTGGTGGTATCTCCATTGTTGGGTCCAGCGGTACCACAACATTACAACTGAGCCAGAGGATACTGGCTATTTCGTTTACTTTTTTCCGGTGGCATTCAAACGAATAAGCCCACCTTAGTGTAAGGAAAAAACCAACGAATGTAAGCACAACGAGAAATAACAGAATGCATAGAACTAAGTAATCGGTAATCGGTTTTTCTATAGAGGGATTGTCTATAGAGATTAGATAACCGTAACCTACAATAATGCCAGCAATGATCGCAGCGTATACCTGCATAAACTGCGCTCTTTCAGATTCCAAGTGCTGACAATGAAGCCAGTGTCGCTCCAGCAGTTTCCCCAAGTTTTCTTGCGTCTGTTCAGGCTCTTGTTTATTCACTGCTAAATGGTCTTGTTCTTCCTTTGCTGCGTGGGTAAGAATAACTCCGACAACATAATGCCCAAGGCTGCTGCTACCACACTAATGTTCTTTAACGATGGATTGCGTTTCCCTCTCTCAATCCCGCTAAGATAAGTCCAGTGTACAGTCAAGGCCTGAGTAATCTAGCGAGGATCGCCTCTATCCTCTATTTGGGAAGTT
Organism: Dehalococcoidia bacterium; assembly: GCA_049586675.1. Taxonomy (GTDB): domain Bacteria; phylum Chloroflexota; class Dehalococcoidia; order GIF9; family AB-539-J10; genus RBG-13-51-36. Next base: position 30,579 of record JBAVCL010000009.1, on the reverse strand, counting down.
TTGACTCAATATATTTGGCATTATATAATGAATTTTCATGAAAAGCTAGATTCCAGAGCCAATTCAGGTCGTTGAGTCCCAGCACAACTCCAAATAGATTGAAGAAGGTTTGCCAGTACAGTGGATACTAGAATAAAGAAGCCCAAAAAAGTGGACAAGCCTTGGGGATTCGAGTTGATATTTGCGCATACCGAGAAATACGCAGGCAAAGTACTTTTCATTAGAAAAGGAGAAAGGCTTAGTTTACAGTATCACAAGAATAAGGACGAAAGTATCTATGTTTATAAGGGCAGGATTCTTATCCAACTTGGCGGGGCGGATGGGCAGATGATATCCAAGACGCTTAGCACCGGTGATTGCGTTAGAATTAAACCACTTACGCGTCACAGAATAGAGGCTATTATCAATTCATTTTTGTTCGAAGTATCTACACCAGAGCTTGAGGATGTATGTAGATTGGAAGATGACTACGGACGGGTGCATTAAGGTATAGCCTTTCCTGCATAGATAGTGCCACCGGCTACTGGAGTTTCCCAATAGAATAAATTTCGCAGAAGATCCAGCACAGTTCATAAGAAGTATACAAGCAACATATTCGAGGGCTCAAAGAGGCCTTCATGGATTTTCAGGACTGCATTTGACAGAGCTTGAAAAATTGGCTTGTTCAGATATGCTCCGTGGGTTACTCGCATAAACGTCTAGAGAAGCAGCATCTTACCCAAGTTTTCCGATTCCCTTTCCCGTCCCATAAGCTCGACAATCTTCGCATCCATCTTTGGCTCACTCCCGCCCACTGCCTGGTAAAGCCTGAGCAGGAATTCTCTTGAAGCCCAATCCCTTTCTACATGCAAGAAAAGAGGCGTGGGGATGCCTTTGCCTCCCTTGAAGCTATAGCTTGCCCAGGTCCATGCAGAACAAGGAACAAATTGCCCGTCAGGAAAGGTTTGAGCCAGATGATAGGAGTAAGCAATATCCTCCAGGATTCTAGCCAGAGAAAGGAGTCCTTCCCTTCCTTCTAAATCCTTTGCCATTTCCTTTAGCCGCTGCACCAATATCCGCTGGTTCTTATTTTCAAAGATATTGTGAGAGGAGAAGGGGTCTCTTCTTCCCCAATGCCCTTCCAGGGAATTTATTATCTTGCTTCCGAACCCCTTTCCTTGCTGGGCGAACTCCTTCCATATCTCTCCGTATCTTTCTGCCTCAACAATGTTTTTGGCGGCCATTGTGAGATAGCGAATTTTCGGAAATTCTCCCCCTAGCTCCTTGCGGAGGTTGCTTACTATGATTCTCCCGGTGAGCTTGCTTAGAGCCGAAGCCTCCTTCATCTCCATAAGCGAGGGGAAGTCTTCATAGCTAACTACAAGGGGCTTCAGGGGTAGAGGACCGAAATGCTTGGGGAGAGCATTTGCCTGTATCCAGCTCCAGATGCTCTCCATGTAGTCTCGTTCTTCCGAAAGACTGGACAGAGCTAGTATGTCATTTGGCTCGTATTCCTTCTCGAGTTCAGCAACAGTAGCCTTGCCAAATTTGATGAGTAAATTAAGCGGAGGGAATTGCTCTAGAATGCGTGAGGTTGTCTGGGAGGTTAAAGCGAAGGTATCCCGGTGGGGAAAGCTGGCGAATATCTCCTCGGCAACTTTTTTGCTACCTTCCCCGGAGTAGAGGTCTCCTTGAAGAAGCGCATTGTTAATTTCTTTCTCGGCGCGACCCATAAATGTCCTGATGCCCTCAGCAATCTCCGTGGGGGTTGCCCCGCGGCCTACCTTAAGCCGCTCATGAACAAACTCCTCAAATTCTTTTCGATATCTTTCCTCCATCTCCCTGTAGACAGCCGCAATATCAATCCTCTCACCTGCCGGGGAGGTAAGCTGAGAGGGCAAAACCAGAGGGACACCAGGGATAAACTCGCCATAGCTTACCCAGGGAATAGGCTTAGCTTTTCCTTCCTTCCACCTCGCGATTTTACCCTGGGGGAACAGGTCTTCTAAAAGCTCAGTTGTTGCCACCCCAATTACCCGGTCAGCCCCTCCATAATAAACAAATAGTCGCCCATTGATAACAACAGCGCCACATGAAAAGACCACATTGGCTACCTGCCCTTCTTTCTCATAAGGCGCCTCTGGCTCAAGGAGGGGGGTCTTCCTTCGGGCAATAACCTGGGTCGGGTTGTCAATATCAAGGAGGGCGGCGCTTACGCAATAATAAATTGTGTCATCTTTTTTAGAGACAATGTGATAAAGCAATAACCATCCCCATTCTGTCTCTATTGGTGGTGCGGAGATACCGATTTTCTCAGCCGGTATCTGTTCCTGGCGGGGGCTCATTATGATACTTCCGTTTATCTCCTCTCCTTTCTCAAAACTTAAACTATCCATGAAATCCAGCCAGATACTCCGGCCAACACGGTGGAGGATGGCATACTTGCCTCCGATTTTTCTGGGGAAAAGGGCGGCGTTTTTGTCACCAACACCCTGGGGGGAAATTAATACCGGTTTTGCCCAATTCCAGCGCTGTGAGAGGAAGTCGTTCACCGCAATAGAGGTTAAGGCTACACGAGGAAGGTGACCATCAAAGGCAGTGTAGCACATATATATACGGTCACCGAGTCTGGTAAGCCTAGGGTCTTCACAGCCCGAATTCCCACCGGGCACAAGCTTCCTTTCGAAATCCTGGGTAGGCTGGTAGATTGGCTGAGCAAGTCTCTCGTCAAAGGTAAACCCATCCTTGCTGCAAGCATAGCCCAACACCGAGGTATTGTCTTCCGACATAGCCCGGTAGACAAGATAGACCTTCCCCTCCTCGTAGATGGCAGCAGGATTGAAAACCGCCTTCGCCTCCCATTCATGCTCAGGCTTCGGCTGGATAACCGGGTTTCCCGGGAAGCGTTCCAGCTTTATCTGCTCTGTCCTCGTCAACAGCATTTCATTGATAAGGGTATCCAGCCTGCCACTGGCTACAGCGCAGGTGGTGTCGGCAGCGCCGTAGTATATGTGGAGAGTCTTACCTCTCACCAGGGCTCCGGAGGGAAAAATGATATTAGGCACTCTGCCGTATGTTTCGTATACCGCCTGCGGAACCAGCAATGGCTTTTCCGTGCTTGCCACAATCTTAGCCGGGTTTTCCAAATCAAGTAGAACCGCTTCAATGCCGAAAGTCGGCGGGGGAGAAAAGTAATTCCGGATATACGAATAAATCAGCAGCCATCCAAAGGGCGTCTTTATCGGCGGCGCACCGACTTCAATGTGGTCTTTGGGTGAGCGCAGTAATGGTAAAACATGGTCATCCAAGAAAGAATACCACCCCTCCCAGTATTCAGGAGACCACATTTGCTCTTCATAGTCGAAAAAGGCAAGCCCAATCTTGGCGGGGGGATTATCTGTGTTGACAGTGAGTACCGCCACTATCTTGCCCCCGATTCTGCTCGGGAAGAGTGCCATGGCCTTGGAATTGAAGGGAGTGATGGGATGTTTAGCCTCGATTTCCCTGAAGTCCTTGGTAATGGCTAAACCCACTCTGATGCCCTCAGCACAGAAAGGACAGGCAGACAGCGCAGTGTAGAAAATATAAAATTTACTGCCGAGTTTAGTCACCCGGGGGTCTTCGCAACCAAATTGCTCCCAGTCATACTCGGGCTTGATGAATTGTCTGCGATACTTGAAATGTATGCCGTCATCGCTTAGAGCATGCCCGATGGATGAGACCTTCATCCTTATATCGGAAATTATCTGCGGCGACGAAACCGCTCGGTAAAGGAAATGAATCTTTCCGCCACTGAGCACAGGACAGCCATTAAACGTTGCCTCTGCTTCCCAATCATTCTCAGGAATTGGTATCAGAATAGGATTTTCTTCAGAACGACTAAACTCACTCATGGGGGTTAGCGCCTATGTCACTTGTCCTTTTCCGGCTTTCATGATCCGGAACATCTTGGACCCGCACACTGAGCATACCCCCTGAATTGCTGGCTTGCCATTCTTCATAGTTATGGCTCGGGCGTTCTTCATTACCCTTTTACTCCGGCACTTTACACAATAGCCTTGTACACGTTTTATTGGTGTAGGGGTAACCGGGGTGATCTTTACCTCTGTTGGTGGGGCATAGGTGGGACTTGGCACTGATTCTCGGACACCAACAAGCTGATCAAGAAGCTCACTTAATTTTACCGAAGCAACGCAAGCCACTTTGTCGGCTCCACCGTAGTAAACCAGCAAACGGTCCTTAATTACCACCGCTCCGCAGGGATAAATAACGCCGGATTTCCACCCTTCATTTTCGTACCATGCCTGAGGCTCTAAGATCGGCTTTTCAGTTCGGGATAAGACCTTGGTCGGGTTTTTCAGGTCAAGCAGCATCGCTCCTATTTTATAGCGGTCTGGGTCACGCTCATCCACACCCTGGTAGATGAGTAGCCATCCATTCTTTGTCTTAATGGGAGGAGCGCCGACACCAAGCTTCCGGCTAGCCCAGTAAGCCTCTCTCGCTGGTATCTTGAATTCTCCCTTCAACCACCTGGTTGTACCGTCAAAATCCAGGTCATCAACAAAATCAATCAAGATATTAGGGAAAATTCGATGGAAGATAACGTATTTAGAGTTTATCTTTTCCGGGAGGATGCAGGCGTTCTTATCTACAACCCCCGGAAGAGAGATGAGTACCGGTGTCTTCCACTGCCAATTCTTGGCGAGGAAATCGTTAACATGTATTGAGGTCAGCGCTATCCGTGGTGGGTTGTATCCGTCAAAAGCAACGTAAGTCATAAACACCCTGTCTTCAATCCTTGTCAATCTCGGATCCTCACAGCCACCCCATCCTCCTCCGGAGACATAACTCTCATAACTCTCATCTTCTGTGGGCACATAGGCGCGTTGATGATAACTTGGCATGGAAGAGAGTAAGCCAGAGCCTTCAAATGGCTCTCTCGGAACGTATATCGGTTCAGGCAGCCGTTCGTCAATATGAAATCCGTCGATGCTCGAAGCATACCCAAAAACCGATATATCTGAGTCTCCAATCGCCCGGTAAATTATATGTACCCTTCCACCTTCATAGATGGCGCTAGGATTGAAGACGGCTTTGGACTCCCACCAATGCTCGGGCCGTGGCTCAAGGATAGGATTCCCCTCAAACCTATCCAGAACGCAGCTAAATTTTTTTTCCTCTTCCCTCATAATAGTTTAGCTTTTCCAAAATCTTGATTCATATTATATTATCATCGCCATTTTCCCGGCTGTCAAGTGGTTGTACTCGTTTGTTACCGTCAATATTTAGTAGGTGGAAGTTCCGGGTGACTGGCATGACTATACCCCTTTTATCTCTATGAGCTAACGCTTATAATATCTGAACCCAAGAGCAGTCCGAGTGGGAGCTTACAAGGGAGCTTTTAAGGCGGTACGCTTTGCTTCTGCCGAGCTGGGTCGAAATTCCGGCGTACTCGGCGCCGCCGCCTTTGCTCTCCAGGAGATGAGAAAGCCCCTTTGTGGGTGAAAGAAAAGGCATGGTCTGCCATGAGGTGATGTAATGAACATATCTATCGGCAAGCTAAGAGGGCTTCAGCAATTGGCTGATTCCAAAGGCATAATGACAATGTGTGCCATTGACCACAGAGGAGCGCTTAAGCGGGCCCTGAATGAGAAAAACCCTGCCGCAGTGAGTTACCAGGATATGGTTGATTTTAAGCTTGACCTCTGTCAAGCGGTAGCGCCGTTCGCCAGTGCCATATTGCTTGACCCGGAATATGGAGCTGGTCAAGCTGTAGCTGCGGGTCTCTTGCCCGCATCTAAGGGGCTTCTTGTCAGCATGGAAAAGACCGGTTATAGTGGCGACAGTACCGCTAGAATTACCGAGCTTCTGCCCGGCTGGAGCGTAAAAAAGGTGAAGAGAATGGGGGCTTCAGCCGTCAAGCTTTTAATCTACTTGAGGCCTGACCTGAAGGATGTCGCCTCAAAACAGCTGGATTTGGTGGCCAGGCTAGCTGACCAATGTCTTGAAGAAGATATAGCCTTTCTTGTTGAGCCAGTAAGCTATGCTATCGAGGAAGGCGGGGCATCTTCAAAAAAATTTGCTGAGAAAAAACCTGGTCTGGTAATCGAAACTGCTCGGCAGATTACTGCCTTGCCCATTGATGTGTTGAAAGCAGAATTCCCGGCAGATATTAAGTTTGAGCAAGATGAAGGAAAGCTGCTGGAGCTGTGCCAAGAGTTAAATCAGACATCTCGGCTACCCTGGGTGCTGCTCAGTGCTGGCGTTGACTTCGACTCATTCAGGAAACAGGTAGAGATAGCCTGTAAGGCGGGAGCTTCTGGTTTTTTGGCAGGACGTGCTCTGTGGCAGGAGGGCGCTCAAATTCGTTCTCGGGAAGCGAGAATGAATTTTTTCCAGAATACGGCTGCTCCAAGGTTGCAGGAACTGGCTGAGATAGCTGATAAATATGGTAAGCCCTGGTATTTCAAGCTGGGGGCTGAAAACGGCAAATTCGCCCCGCTGGCTGAGGGCTGGCATCGAAGCTATTGATAGGTGATACTTTGGCAGAGTGAGGCGGTGATATGAAACACTCCAGCTTTTTTGAAAGGCGAACAAAAATAGTATGCACTATCGGTCCGGCTAGTAGCTCGGCTGCTGTGATTGAGCAACTGATAAAGGCTGGCATGAATGTCGCCAGATTTAATCTATCCCACGGTACCTACAGAGAACACATCCGTCATATCCAGACCGTAAGGAAGCTGTCCCATCGTCTGGAAATTCCTGTTGCTATAATTATAGATTTGCCCGGACCAAAGTATCGCACGGGTAAGCTGAAGGATGGTCAAGCCAGACTGAAAAGGGGGGCACAGGTTATCCTCACCACAAGGCAAGTAAGGGGAGACGACGACGTAATACCAATTAATCTTCCTACCCTTCCTCAAGATATAAAAGTGGGGGATACCGTATTGCTTGATGATGGTGCCATGCAACTCAAAGTACTGGAGGGGCAAGGCACAGAGGTTAGATGTAAGGTCATGGTTGGGGGGATACTCACCGAGGGACGGGGGCTGGTGGTGCCTGGTATGTGTACCTCCGCCCCTTTCATTACTGATACTTTACGAGAATGCCTTCTCTTTGCTATCAGGCAGCAGCCTGATTACCTGGCTCTCTCCTTTGTCAGCAATGCTAAGGATGTAACCAGTGTCAGAGCTATATTGCGTGAAAACGATGCGGATATACCAATTATTGCCAAGATTGAAAGGGGCGTGGCAGTTGACAAATTTGACAGCATACTAATAGCCAGCGATAGCATCATGGTGGCGCGAGGAGACCTCGGCGTGAACATCCCTCTGGAAAAAGTGCCACTGGTGCAGAAAGAGATTATCAAGAAATGTAACCAAGCAGGCAAACCAGTGATTACCGCTACGCAAATGCTGGAGTCCATGGTAAATGCTCCTCGGCCAACGCGAGCTGAGGTCACTGATGTGGCTAATGCCATATTTGATGGTACAGATGCTGTCATGCTCTCAGAAGAGACCTCTACAGGGAAATACCCGATACAGGCAGTGAAGATGATGGGGAAGATTGCCCGTGAGGTGGAAGGCAAACTGCCATATGAGCAAATGCTGGCAGAACATGGTAGATGGCTGGAGCAAAAGACGGATGAATTGATAAGCTATAGTGCCTGCCATACGGCGCAAAGCCTGGGAGCAGCGGCTCTTGTGGCCTTTACTCAGTCTGGCAGCACAGCAGGGCGCGTATCGAAATACCGACCAAGAATGCCCATTCTGGCGATAACCGCTGATGCTGTGGTTGTGGGGAAATTAATGCTGCGCTGGGGTGTTTACCCCTTCCAAATAGCCGGGCCCTCGTCGGTGGAAGAGTTATTCGTGATGGGGGCTAAGCTTTCTAAAGAACTGGGCCTGGCAAAACCAGGTGATTTGGTAGTCATCACCGGTGGCATTCCTGTTGGGGTGGTTGGCTCCACGAATCTGCTCAAAGTAGAAAAGATTCAGTAGTTACTCTGAAAGAATCCGACCGGGGCAAAGCCCGAATTTACCACTCTGATGGGGCTAGGGGGCTAGCTTATCCTGCCAAATTCCTTCTCTAGTTGATGGGAATTTAAATGAATCATGGTTGGCCGGCCGTGGGGACAGGTACGCGGTTGCTTGGTTTGCTCGAGCTGCTTTATTAGCTCCCGCATCTCTTCATTGCTTAGCTGCTGTCCTGCTCTGATAGCACCATGGCAGGCTAAAGATTGGGCTATCTTTTCTTCCCAGGGATTAGGACTTTCCTTGCTGGCCAGGCTATCAAGCAGCACGCTTATTATCTCAATGATATTTGCCCTGGCCATTAATGCTGGTATAGTGCGTATCAGATAGCTTCTATTTCCGAAAGGCTCAATGTCGAAGCCAAATTCAGCCAGAAACTCTTTACTAGCTTTCCAGGTCTCTTCCTCCCTGGGGCTAAGCTCTATGGTCACCGGCTGGAGCAATCCCTGGACTTCAACTTCCTTTTGTGCCCACTGCGCTATAATTCGGTCATAAAGTATGCGCTCATGAGCAGCGTGCTGGTCGATGAGGTAAAGTCCATCAGGTCCCTCGGCGATGATATAGGTGTTGGCTAGCTGCCCCAGGACTCGCAAAACTGGTAATTCCAGGGTCGGCAACTGGGCAACCACAAAAACTGGCTCGTTATCCGTTATCATGCGAGGGCTCTGCCACTGCCCTGAGCTGACTGAGAAGGGCACAGTCTTCGAGCTGGCTATAGGCGTCCTGGCTAATGCAACCTCTATGGCTTTCTGGACGCTGCTAAAGACAGTTTGTTCATGACAAAACTTTATCTGGGCTTTGGCAGGATGGATGTTGACATCAAGCTCTTGAGCCGGCAGGGAGATATTGATTACCGCAATGGGATGCTGGCCATCCATAAGTAAGCCATGATAGGCTTCCTCAGTGGCCCGAGTTAGCAATGGACTGTGTACCCACCTTCGATTGACGAAAAAGCTGAGATAGTTGCGATTAGAACGAGCCAGGGAAGGTGGGCTTATTAAGCCGCTGACTTTAGTCTGAGTGTCGTTTTGTTCCACCTTTAGCATCCTTTGCGCTAGTTCGGAACCATATATCTCGCTTACCACCTCGCGCAGGTCGCCATTGCCCGTAGTGTGCAGGCTCTGGCGCTTGTCGATAACCAGGTTGAACTTAACCTCGGGAAAAGCCAGGGCGTACTGGCTTACCAAATGGGCGGTGTGGCTATTTTCGGTATTTACCGATTTGAGAAACTTAAGTCGCGCTGGAAAATAGCGGAACAATCGGTGCACAGTCACGGTTGTGCCTTGAGGTCTGGCTCGGCTCTCCTTGCGAACCACCTCCCCTTTCCTCAAATGCATGTAGCTGCCTACGGTCTCCGAAGATGTTTGGGTGAGGATTTCCACTTCGGCGACAGCGGCGATGCTGGGCAAAGCTTCGCCTCGAAAGCCTAGGCTGGAGATTTTCTCCAAATCATCTAGGTTGCCGATCTTGCTCGTGGCATACCTGTGAAAGGCTAGCTCCACCTCCGCTGCTGGAATACCCGCCCCATTATCGCTCACTTTGATTAGCTCCACTCCGCCGCCTTGAGCTTCTCCGGCAATCTGAGTGGCTCCCGCATCCAGGGAGTTCTCTATCAGCTCCTTAACCACCGAGGCTGGCTTCTCAATCACCTCCCCAGCAGCGATCTTAGAGATTACTTCAGTTGCTAAAACCTTAATCGGCATCACAATTTACTTTACACGGTTTCGTGTATTTTGTCAATAGTTTATGAGGAAAAATCGAAATCTCTCTCGATTTTTTCCAGGGGTGCCAGGCTGGCCAGGAGTTTCTTGACCCCCGCTTCTTCAAAGACTACGGTCAGCTCCTGGTCATCCCTTGTGGGATTGCAATTCATCACTATGCCAGCGCCAAATTTGCTGTGGTGGACATGGTCACCGACCTTTAGCGTTAGAGTGCTAGAAGGCCGAGGTGAAGGCCGGGAGTCCCGATCAAAATCGGGATTAGCTACTGGAGTCAGGCTCTTTTCCCATAGTCCTCTTGGGCTTATTAGATGAGGTGAGATGTCCTGGAGGAAGCGGGACGGTGGGTTTGCCGTGCTGCCGCCGAATAAGTTTCGACGATAACTACGTAAAAGGTAGAGTCGCTTCTTAGCCCTGGTTATTCCCACATAGCAAAGACGACGCTCTTCCTCCATCTCCGCGGGATCGTCGAACGATTTCCTGTGTGGGAGAATCCCTTCCTCCAAGCCAACAATAAAAACTGCGGGGAACTCCAATCCTTTAGCTTGATGCAAGGTGATCAAGGTCACGGCATCAGCTTTCTCATCCAGTTCATCTATATCCGATACCAGGCTTACTTTTTCCAAAAATGCGGTTAAAGTCTCTTCAGGGTCGAGCTCATCATATTCTCGGGCAACATTTTTCAGCTCCATTACGTTCTCCCACCTATCCTCCCCATCCTCCTTGTCCAGAATGTATTCTCTATATCCAGTGTGCCCCAGTATCTCATCCACTAGACCAGAAAGGCTTAGCTCATGACTCTGGGTAGTGAGCTTAGCTATAAGAGTAGCAAATCCCGCCAGAGCTTGTATAATACGCGATGGAAGAGATTGCTTCGTCCCGACGGAATCGGGACTCGCAATGACATCCTGACTTACCTGTTTTACGGCCTCAAAAAGGGAGGTATCATGAGCTTTTGCCCAGGATTGAAGCGTGTTAACGGTCTTTTGTCCAATGCCTCTGCCAGGCACATTTATGATTCGGGTCAAACTGACATTGTCCTGCGGATTACGGATAACTCTGAGGTAAGCAATAACATCTCTAACTTCTTGCCTCTGGTAAAAGCGCGTGCCGCCAACAAGCTTATAAGGCACACCGTACCTCAAGAAAGTTTCCTCTAAGGCTCGTGATTGAGCATTAACCCGATACATGACGGCGCAATCTTTGAGGGGTATTTGCTCTTGGCTAGCAAGCTTTTCAATCTCGTTGACCACGGATTGAGCTTCTTCCTCGGCATTATAACTCTCGATAACGATTACCTGGGCTCCATCTTCGTTTTCTGTCCACAGCTTTTTAGGCTTGCGCAGTACATTGGTTGAGATGACGTCTGAAGCTACCTCTAAAATGGTCTTGGTGGAGCGATAGTTCTGCTCCAAAAACACCACCTTGGCTTCGGGGTAATCCTTCTCAAAGCTCAGGATATTACGTAAATCAGCAAATCTCCAGGAATAAATGGATTGGTCAGGGTCGCCGACCACGCACAGGTTTCGGTATTTCGCTGCTAGCTGCTTCATCAGCTCATATTGAGCGATATTGGTGTCCTGAAATTCGTCAACCAAAACATGAACATACTTTGACTGGTATCTTTTAAGGATTTGAGGATGGTCCTGGAACAACTGTACCGTTTTCATCAGTAAGTCGTCGAAATCCACTGCCTGAGCCTGGTTAAGCAATTCCTGATACCTTTGATACACCCTTTGAACTATTTCTTCAAAATAGCTGCTAACCCGCTGGGCGTAGTCATTAGAGTTAATGAGACGGCTCTTAGCCGCGCCGATAGCTGAGCGTAGAGCCTGAGGAGCATATTGCTTGGGGTCAAGATTCAATTCCTCCAGAACTTGTTTCATCAACCTTAACTGGTCATCTTCATCGTAGATAACAAAGCTTGAGTCCAGCCCGATAGCTTTACCTTCACGGCGGAGAATTCGAGCGCAGATGGCGTGAAAGGTGCCTAAAGTCAAAGCTTCTGCAGCCTGTCCCAGGAGTTGTTCCAATCTCTCTCTCATCTCACGGGCGGCTTTGTTGGTAAAGGTAACCGCTATGATGTTGTGGGGACTAATGCCGCAGAGTTTAATCAAATAGGCGACCCGATGGGTAATCACTCTAGTCTTGCCGCTGCCGGGTCCAGCTAAGATAAGTACAGGCCCTTCGATGGCCTCCACAGCTTCTCTCTGGGCGGGATTAAGCGTGGCTAAGATATCCATGGGGACTCAGGAACTATTATAGCATTGAGGGGAGAAAGCCCCCAAGAGCGACAAAGGCTGGATCTCAGGAGGACAGCACAGGCTCTAATTTGGTGGAAATATACCAATTGTAGGAGGGTGACAGGTTGAGCTAGCTAAGCTTTGTTGCTATACTTGATTCCGAAAATGGTTGATTGGAATGATTGCCAGAAGAACTTAGGAGTATCTTTCCACCAGGAATCTTTACTGGAGCAAGCGTTTGTGCATCTATCTTATCTTAACGAAAATCCCGACTTTGGCCGACCTAGCAACGAGCGCTTGGAATTTCTTGGTGATACCGTGCTTAACTTCATTGTAACAGAAAAACTGTATGAAGAGTTTCCCAAACTATCTGAGGGAGAGCTAACTGAGATTCGTGCCTCTCTAGTTTGCCGTGATACTCTGGCTGAACTAGCTTCTTCGCTCAAGCTTGGTGACTGGCTCTTGTTAGGACGAGGTGAAGAGGCAAACAGAGGCAGGGCGAAGGCGAGCAACTTAGCCAACGCTATGGAAGCACTGCTGGGTGCTTTATATTTAGACCAGGGGCTAGCCAAGGCCCGGAGATTTATTCTCAGACAGCTCAAGCCGGAATTGGAAAAAATAAAGACTGGGAATACAACCCCAAACTACAAGGCATTAGTGCAAGAACTCATACAGGGACAAAAGAGGCCAACGCCAGTTTACCGTTTGGTGGAAGCTACTGGTCCTGAACACAGCAAGCAATTTACCGCTGAAATCTTGGTCGAGGGGGAAGCGTTGGGCAGGGGGACAGGGAAGAGTAAGAAAGTTGCTGAGAGCCAAGCAGCAAAAGCAGCTTGGGAAAAACTGAGGTGCAGCTATGGGTAAACGAGATTATAGAAAGCGAGAGCCAAAGAAACCCAAGAAGGGGGCGCAGAAAATCAAACCGATTTCGGAATTCGTGCCACAGGTGGAGGTGGAAGTAATCAAGAAAAAGAGGAAGCCCGCTGAGGAATACGAGGAATAGGTAGTTGGCAGATTACCTGCAGCTTTACCGTAGTGGCAAGCTGAGGGAGCGGGTGGATGCGGCTCTATCTTTGCTTGAGAGTTGCTCTGTATGCCCTCGCAGTTGTGGTGTGAATCGTCTGGCTGGTGATGTCGGCAAGTGCCGCACACCCCGCGAAGCAATAGTATCCAGCTATGGGCCTCACTTCGGTGAGGAAGCCCCATTGGTGGGCAGACATGGTTCGGGTACTATATTTTTCACTAACTGCAACCTTAGATGTCTGTTCTGCCAGAATTATTCCATTAGCCAGCTAGGCGAAGGCCAGAAGGTGAGCAAAGAAGAGCTAGCTTACATAATGCTCTCCCTTCAGGCTAAAGGATGCCACCACATAAACTTGGTATCCCCAACCCACGTAGTTCCTCAAATTCTGGAAGCACTGGAGCTAGCAGTGGAGTCAGGCTTGCATCTCCCCTTGGTATACAACAGCAGTGGCTACGACTCGGTGGAGACCTTGAGGATACTCGACGGCATTGTTGATATTTATATGCCGGACATGAAATATGATGATGAGGAGACTGCTAGAGAGTTGTCGGGCATTGAAAACTATCCTGAGATAAATAAAGCAGCAATCGAGGAAATGCATCAGCAAACAGGCGACCTTGAGATAAACGAGGAGGGAGTGGCTCAACGAGGACTCCTGGTTCGCCACTTAGTTTTACCTCACGGTTTAGCAGGAACAAAAGGGATAGTGAATTTCCTCAGCAAAGAAATTTCCCGCAACACCTATGTCAATATCATGGCTCAATACCGTCCCTGCTACAGGGCTTTGGAAATTCCAAGTTTAGGGCGGCGAATATCATCTGCAGAATTCCATGAGGCATTATCCTTAGCTCAGGAAGCAGGGCTAAGTCGGCTGGATAAGATTCATCCCCTAGAGATTCTTCGCATTCGCTCAGAGTGACAAGGACAGCTTAAAATGACAGAGATGGCTGAGAAAGATGAAATGGCTGATGTGGCATATCTTTCTGCCACAGTTTATGGTCGCGTGCAAGGCGTTTACTTTCGCTACTTCGTCCAAAATGTAGCCGGAAGGCTGGGTTTAAAAGGCTATGTCTGCAACCTTGCCAGCGGCGATGCCGTGGAAGTTCAAGCTGAAGGAGAGAAGCAGCAGTTGAATAAACTACTGGAACAGCTTAAAGTAGGTCCACCGAGAGCTCGGGTTGAGAGGGTGGAAGTAAAGTGGGCAGACTATTCAGGGCAATTCGGCGATTTTAGCGTAAGATATTAGCAGAAATCCTAAGCACCAAATCCGAAATCCCAAACAATATCAAAACCCAAAATCCCAAGTTGGGAAGAATTCAGAAGTCAGTAGCCAGTAGGGGAGGGGTGGCTTTTGACTACTGACTACTGACTACTGACTACTGACTTCGGGGCTTAGGGTTTAAGTTAGTTCAGGACCCATCCTCAGTCCTCAAGTTGAACCTTGCCCTCACTAATCAATCTTAAGTGCTCACAGTCAACTCCAGCTATTTGAGAAGCCTTAAGGTCAATTTCATGAGGTTCGCCAACCAAGATTTTCCCGTAATCCTCCACTTCCCCTTTCTTGGGGTCATCAGTATAGAAGAACTTTTGATGGGCTTCAATAATGCCCAAATCAAAAGGCAAGGTGAAGTAGAGGTCAGCAAGGACTTTTTCGATGCCTAATTCATACAGAGTTCCCCAACCACCCGATTTGCCCTTTCGATACCTGCTCACCGGCAGCAGACTCAAAAGGTTTGCGACACTGAAGTGACCAGAGCTGCCACGAACATTGAAGGGGGTGACACTGATCAAGAAGTCGCTGCGCAACACCACATTGGGCACCCAGAAACTCTCCACAGCATAGAATTGAGACAAAGGATTCTGCACCTCTATAAAGATGGAATCTCTGATATCGAGCATAAGGACGTGATGAAAGTTATATCCTAAAGCTTGATATATTGGGTAGATCGATTCCCCGCTGGGAGTCCCGTCAGCAATGAGGATATCGGCATTACTAACTTTCCTGATACCTTTAATAATAGTGTTCAATAGTTTGGGACTTGTGGTTACAGGGTACGGCAAGGGATAAGCAGCACAGGGCTTGATCAAAACTCGTCTTGCCCAGGAAAGCTGCGGAGGAGGAGTAAACACAAAATCAGAATCTTTGACAATCATTGACTTCGTATCAGCGACCAAATTTCAATAACTACAAAGCTGGCTGTAATAGCATGATTTCAATGGCAGCCGGAAGCTTTTTTCGCTCGACCTCCACTTCACTAGCTCCCACCCTTCTTACATTCTTCTTGCCCTTAAGGAAATCCTCGACATCGGCTAGAGGATAGGCACACTTAGGTGTCTTAAAATGCATGGGAATGACTACTTTTGGCTTTAGTTGATCACATACCTGGCTAGCTACAGTGGCATCAATGGTGAAGAAGCCACCCACAGGAACAAACAGTATATCTACGGCACCAATTTCCTTGACCTGCTCGGGACCAAGCACATGTCCTAAATCACCCAAGTGGCAAAGTTTCATGTCGTCTATGGTGAAGCAGAAGACGGTATTGGCTCCTCTTTGTTGGCCCTGAGAGGTATCATGGTAAGTGGCGATGCCCCTAAACTGAATACCTTTGACGGTTTTTGTGCCGCTACCTTTGGCCGTTTCAGGTTTCCCTTGTACTGTAGAAACGTTATTGTGGTCGCCATGGTCATGGCTCACCACAACGACATCGGCAGTTTCCTTGATGGGAGAGTAATTAATGCCCCCACCTACAGCATAAGGGTCGGTAATTACTCTTAGGCCATCCCCAGAGGTAATCAAAAAGCAAGCATGACCTAACCATTTTATCTTCATATGACCTCCTGACTCTTTGCCTCGCTCAAAGCTAATTCGACTAAAGTTCTGACGCCGACTCCCGTAGCCCCTTTTACTATATAGCCACTCTCTTTGTTGGAAAGAGCAGTGCCAGCTATATCGATATGAACCCATGGGGTATTGGCAACAAATTCAGCCAAGAAGAGGGCAGCGGTGATAGCTCCGCCATATCTGTTGCCGGTATTCTTAACATTGGCAATCTCACTCTTGTTTTGCTCTTTATACTCCTCGGGCATGGGCATTTGCCACATTCTCTCCCCGGCTCTTTCCGCAGCTTTGAGGACTTTATCTGCCAGGTCTTGGTTATTGCTAAAGAGGCCGCTATAAAGGGTGCCTAAAGCAACACGACAAGCTCCCGTCAAAGTAGCCAAATCTATTATGGGAGACAAGCCAAGCTTCTGAGCATAACTCAGGGCATCGGCCAGGATAAGCCGTCCTTCGGCATCGGTGCTTATCACTTCTATGGTCTTGCCATTCATGGCCTGCAGCACATCTCCTGGTTTCAGGGCGGTGCCACTGGGTAAATTCTCGGTAGCCGGAACAACAGCGGTGACATTAATCTTGGGTTTCAACTGAGCAATAGCCCCAATCGCTGTCATAGCTGCGGCAGCACCAGACATGTCATCCTTCATATCCTCCATCCCCTCCGACGCCTTAATGGAGATCCCCCCAGAATCAAAAGTTATGCCCTTGCCTAGAAAGCCCAAGGCTTTTTCCGAATGTTCATCTCCTTTATAGCTGAGAGTTATTAGCTTAGGGGGTTGGTTGCTTCCTTTCGCCACTCCTAAGAGTGCTCCCATGCCCATCGCCTCCATGTCCTCTCGGTCAAAGACTTTGAACTCTAAATTGTATTTGCTGGCTATTTCTTTAGCCACTTCAGCCATTTGACTAGGTGTCATGTAGTTAGCTGGTTCATTAACCATATCTCGAGCCAGGTTAGTAGCTGAAGCTACCGTCTTCCCCTTACCAATGGCCCGCTCTAAGATGGAGACCTGTTCCTTTTCTCTTACCACTATCAGCATTTCTTCGATATCTTTATAGTCAGGCTTCTTATATTTGGTGAAGCTATAAAGGCCGAGAAGAGTGCCCTCAGTTATTGCTTCAGCTGAAGCTCCAAGCTCAATACCACCTATGCCAGCACCATGAAGTATTGTAGCTATCTTGTGGCAATTCAATTTGCGCAATACCCGACAAAATTCTCCAGTTACCCCGCGAACTTTATCCACAGTGAAATCCTGGCGCTTACCCAAGCCAGCAATAGCGACTATCCCTGCTGGCAGTTTCCCAAACGTATGGACAGTGCTAACTTCTCCGAACTTACCCTTAATCTCGCCTCGACTGATGAGAGAGCTAATAGCTCCGTCCAAAGCTTTATCCACAGCAGCGGTAGCGTCGCCTAGTTGTTCCACACCTTCGAAAAGATTTACCACAATGGCATCAGCTTCGATTTGAGCTATGTCTCCAACTATAACTTTAATGTCCAAAATTTGTCTCCCTAAGCGGTGTAAATTTTAGAACATTTATTTTACTTTATTTGGATAAAGAATTGAAGAGGGTGTCCTGGCTGACCACATGGGTAACACTGGACTACGGATTTTAGCAAGTTCTTTTTCAGTATACTGCATAGGAGCAAGATAGGTAAGGGATTGGTGCGGGCGGTTGAAGTTATATTCTATAAGCCATTCGCTTAGCCAGAGGTTAAGTTCTTCAGGGTCTAATAATAGATTTGAGTTGTAGAGCCATCCATACTTTGCCGAAGTGCTGAGCAGCGAGGGTGGCATTCTCTTTATCCGCTATATTACAGAAAGCCATCCGTTTTCCTGACTCCCACCCCATGGTGGTAAGACCTCCTTTGTTTCTTTGTCTCCCTGGGTCTTACACCTATAACAAGAATTTTCCACAACATTCAGAATAGAGCCTGTCAGGGTTTGACATCATACGCTTTCTATGCCATAGTCTCCTGATTCCAAAAACCTTATATCAGGAGGTTAATTCATGGTCGGCATAAAGTCTTACGGAGCTTATATCCCACGGTATCGAATGAATCACAACACTATCTTCACAGCTGTTGGGTTTCTGGGGGCGTTCCCACCGCCCGGTGAAAGTGCAGTTGCTAATCATGATGAAGATACTCTCAGCATGGCAGTAGCCGCAGGAATTGATTGTTTAAGTGGTATGAAACGGGAGGTAGTTGATGGTCTGTATCTTGCTACCACCAGTCAGCCTTACATGGTAAGGCAGAATTCAGCTCTGGTAGCTACTGCTCTTGATTTGCAGTCAAATATGAGGACTGCTGATTTCATAGGTTCTACGAAGTCAGGGACTACTGCATTGCTTTCTGCCCTTGATACTGTAAAGGGAGAGATGTCAAGCAATATTCTCGTCTGTGCTTCTGATTGCCGTTTGAGTAAACCGGGCAGTCCTCAAGAGTCTCTCTATGGTGATGGCGCTGCGTCACTTCTTGTTGGCAGTGATGATGTGATTGCTACTTTTGGAGGTTCGTATTCTGTTTCCTATGATTTCCCGGACCGATGGAGGGCAAGTGGAGAAAAATTTGAGCATGCCTGGGAAGATAGATTCATTCGCGATTCCGGCTATAGTCAATTTGTTATGGAGGTAATTTCTGGACTATTGAAGAGATACAACCTGAACATCAAGGACTTTGCCAAGATAGCTTATCCCGGTCTGTATGCACGAGAGCACGGAGCTATAGCCAAGCGATTAGGTGCTGACCCTGGTCAGCTTCAAGATACATTGCTTAGCACAGTCGGTGATACTGGGTCAGCTTCACCTCTAATGATGTTGGTAGCGGCATTGGAAGATGCCAAGCCAGGCGACAAAATATTAGTCGCCAGCTTTGGGAATGGTGGCGACGCACTGTTTTTCCAGGTTACTGAAAAAACAAGAAATGTGGCTGATAAGAGGGCGGTAAAGAAACACCTGAACTCTAAAAAGGAGCTTACCAGCTATGAAAAATATCTTGCCTTCAGAAATTTAGCACCGATGGACTTAGGTATGCGTGGCGAGATAAACATTCGCACACCGATGTCGGCATTGTTCAGGGAGCGGAAAGTAGTTTTGGCCCTTTGTGGCTCGAAGTGCAAAAAATGCGGTACGCCACAGTATCCATATCAGAGAGTATGTGTAAATCCTGATTGCGGAGCTATTGACCAGATGGAGGATTATCGCTTTTCGGATAAGAAAGGTGTCATATTTACTTATACCGGTGATAATCTAGCTGCCAGTATTGACCCGCCTTCAATATATGGCTTGGTAGATTTTGATGGTGGCGGCAGATACTGGTTTGATTTCACGGATTGCGACCTAGATTCTGTTAAAGTAGGCATGCCGGTAGAGATGACCTTTCGCAGTCGATATGTTGATGAGTCAAGTGGTGTTCATGGTTATTCATGGAAGGCAGCGCCCATACGTGCCTGACTACGGTAAACGATAATAAAATTTACGGAGGGAGCAAAAATGGCAGAAGGTATTAAAGACAAAGTTGCTATTATAGGCATGGGTTGCACTAAGTTTGGGGAGCTATGGGATAAGAGTGCCGAAGACCTTATGGTAGATGCTTTTAAGGAATGTATCGAGGACGCGGGTATAGAAAAAAAGGACATCAACGCAGCCTGGTTTGGCGTGCATTTTGAGGAACAAAGCGTAGGAAAAGGGGCTACATCTTTGGCTTTAACATTGAAGTTGCCCTTTATTCCGGTCACTAGGACGGAAAATTTTTGTGCCACTGCCACGGAGGCTTTCAGGGGTGCATGCTACGGTGTAGCTTCAGGGGCTTATGACATTGCTCTGGCTTTGGGTGTAGAAAAACTCAAAGACACGGGATATGGTGGGCTTCCAGGTGGCCCTAATCTTTTGGGGACAAAAAGTGCAATGATTAATCCCAGATTAACCGCTCCTGGAGCCTTTGCCATGATGGCGACTAGATACTTTGCTGTATATGGTCTCAAGCCGGAGGAAGGCAAGAGAATGCTGGCTAAAGTGTCAGTCAAAAGCCATTATAATGGAGCCCGGAACCCGAAGGCACATTTGCGCCGCGAAGTGACTGAAGAACAGATAATAAATGCGCCTATCATCGCCTGGCCATTGGGGCTTTTTGATTGCTGTGGAGTCAGTGATGGTTCAGCGGCTGCCATCGTAACCAGAGCTGACATGGCCAAGAAATTTCGGCCAGACCCCATACATGTTAAGGCATTACAAGTTGCTTTAAGTTCGGGCGAGGAATTAATGTATACTAAATGGGATGGAGCTCATGTTGAGACCACTTACCGTGCTGGCAAGCTAGCTTATAAGGAAGCGGGGGTAAAGAATCCGCGTGAAGAGATAAGTATGGCTGAAGTGCACGATTGCTTCTCCATAACTGAGGCAGTGACCATGGAAGATTTGCAATTCAGCCCCAGGGGAAAAGTCAAGGAAGACATCGAGGTTGGCCGTTTTAATCATGATGGCCCGCAGCCTATTCAGCCCGATGGCGGATTGAAGTGCTTCGGGCATCCTATTGGGGCCTCTGGTCTCAGGATGCTGTACGAGATGTACAAACAATTGCAAGGCAAAGTCCAGCTACCAGAACGGCAGATCAAGAATCCCAAACTAGGTTTAACCCACAATTTAGGTGGTTTCCCACCCATGAACATCGTTAGCATTGCTATTATAGGATTGTAAACGAAACTAAATTTAGGAGGCTAGCTATGGCTGAAGGTAGTCTGATTACCGATGAACTGCGGAAGTTGATAGGCGTGTCCTCAGGGCCTATCGTTTACAAGGTCGAGGAAGGAGCAATCCAGAGGTATGCACAGGCTATAGGTGACCCGAACCCCCTGTACAATGACCCGGATTTTGCCAAAAAAACCAAGTATGGTCGATTATTGGTTCCTCCAGGTTTCACTGGTTGGCCAATCAAGGCTGGACGCCCTACGGAAAGACTGTTTGAGTCTCTAGCAGAAGCTGGAGGGCCTACAAGGGGTCTCGACGGGGGTATTGAATTCGAATTTATTGAACCTGTTGGCGCTGGCGATGTATTAACGGCCACAACTAAAATTGCCACCATAATCGAGCGCCAAACCAGACTGGGCAAGACCATGTTCACCACAGTAGAGGCTACTTTTGTGAACCAAAAGGGCAACGTGGTACTTAAAAGCCGGTCGACATTAATCCAGTTCTAGCATGTTTTAACTACTTTATTTTTTGGAGGAGAGATGGCTAAACAAGTTTATTATGAGGACATTGAAGTAGGCACTGAAATAACACCATTGGCTAAAATTGCTACAACTCGCATGTTAGTCCAATGGGCGGGGGCATCGGGGGATTTCAACCCTTTGCATTATGACGATGATTTCGCTAAAGCTATGGGCGTAGGTGCTCCCATTGTGCACGGCGCGCTTAAACGTGCCTGGTTGGGACAATTGATGACTGACTGGATTGGAGAGCAGGGGAAACTCAAGAAATTGTCCTGCCAATACCGCAGTATGGATTATCCCCGGAAAATGAAGACAAGGGAAGAGCCTCACGATGGCGAAACCTGGTGGTGTAAAGGCAAGGTGACCAAGAAATATGAGGAGGGTGGTGAGCACCTCGTTGAGTGCGAGATTTGGGTGGAGAATGGAAAGGGAGAAAAGACGACGCCTGGCTCAGCCCTAGCTGCTTTACCCACGCGGAGCAAGAAATAAGCGAGAGTATTGGTTTTGATAGCTATTTGGAGGCAGTTTCCTAGAAACACTGAATCAAACCCATATTTTTAGGAGAACAAAATTCAAGGAGGCAAAAATGGGCGATAGACTGAAAGGCAAGGTGGCGATAGTTACTGGTGCCGGAAGAGGTATTGGGCGAGGAGAAGCTCTGGCTTTGGCAGCGGAAGGTGCTAAAGTCGTCGTGAACGACCTTGGAGGCGCTAGAGATGGCACTGGGGCATCAACTTCACCAGCGGCTGAAGTAGTGGCAGAGATTAAAAAACTGGGCGGAGAGGCAGTTGCTAACTATGATTCAGTGACCACTATGCAAGGTGGCGAGAAAATTGTAAAGGCTGCCATGGATAGCTTTGGTAAGGTTGATATACTGGTCAACAATGCTGGCATTCTGCGTGACAGAATGGTGTTCAATATTAGCGAGGAAGACTGGGATTTAGTACTCAAAGTGCATCTCTATGGCCATTTCTATACCATCAGAGCGGTGAGTCCCTTGTTCCGCCAGCAGAGGTATGGACGAATAATAAATACGTCATCAATAGCAGGGCTCTATGCTACCACTTACGGGCAGGCTAATTACGGTGCAGCTAAAGAGGGAATCGTTGGCTTAACAAGAAAAGTGGCGCGGGATATGGGCCGGTATGGCGTGACATGTAATTGTATTCGGCCCAACGCCGGGACGCGACTTACACTCAGCGATGAAATGAGGAAAACTTGGCCGAAGATCGCTATCGAGATGCTGGAGCAAATGAAGCCTGAGGATATCGCTCCTCTGGTGGTGTGGCTCGCTTCCGATGCTGCTGCTAATGTCAATGGCCGGGTATTTTATGTAGAAACAGGCAGGATCGCGCTCTATTCCGAGCCGGTGTTGGAGAAGCAACTGGTTAAAGTTGGCGGATGGACAATTGATGAGCTATTCATGTTTATGCCAGTAACGCTGACTGGAGAATTGGTGAATCTAGACCCACCCCAACCAAAGTAATGGTTGTATGCCATCGTCGAGGCTCAATTTGTAATCACGTATTTGGAAATCGGTGCTTTAGCTGGTTGTGTGAAAGTCTGAGCAGTGTGCTTTGTTGTTTGAATCCTCTCTTGCAGTGGAATAAGGGCAAAGGCGCTATACCTTGGGCAATTAATTTCCAGGAAGGTAATAATGGACTTTAGACTGGGCGAAAAAGAACTAGCCTTGAAGAAAGAAATTCGCAAGTTTGCCGAAGCCGAGTTACCTCCGGATTTAGTGCGCAACACCGTAATTGATGGGGAATTCAGGGATTTTGAGTTCGAAATATCCATGTCCAGAAAACTGGCACAAAGAGGTTGGCTCGTTATGAGCTGGCCAGAGAAATATGGTGGACGTAGTGCCTCTCTCCTGGAGCAAACAATATACGAAATGGAGATAGCCTACTGGGGAATACCGGGGGCCTGGATGGGCATAAGTGGAACGCAATGGGTAGGGCCCTGCTTGATGATGTTCGGTACCCAAGAGCAAAGAGAAAAATATTTGCCGTTAATTGCCTCAGGCGAAAAAGATGGTGTCTGGTGCACGGGTTACAGTGAACCAAATGCTGGCTCAGACTTTGCCAATCTTAAGACACGGGCAGCGAGAGACGGAGATGACTATATTATAAATGGGCAAAAGGTGTGGACGAGTGCTGCTCACCGGGCAAGATGGTGCTGGCTGGCTACCAGAACAGACCCCACTGCCGCTAAGAAACACCAAGGAATCAGTATCTTTATTGTGGACATGAAGAGTCCAGGTATTACAGTTAATCCTATTTTGAATTATTATGGGCGGCATCACTTTAATGAAGTATTTTTCGATAATGTGCGAGTGCCAGCTTCCAACTTGGTGGGAGAGGAAAATAAAGGCTGGTATTATCTTATGCAGTCACTGGCTTTTGAGCGACGCAGCCTAGCGCCTACCACCTACGGTACTGTTAAGAAGGTTTTAGAAGAACTAGCCAAGTATGCTGGTCAAACTGAGCATGAAGGCCAGCCATTGTCTCAAAATCCTGTGATTCGTGCCAAGCTAGCTGACCTGGCTATCGACCTGGAAGTGCTGAAGATGTTTGCCTTCCAGCTTGCCTGGCGGATAAGTCAAGGGCAAATTCCTGTCTATGAATCTTCACGGAATAAGATAATGAGTGATGAGGTGATGAAACGGGTGGCTATCACTGGGGCGGAGATTTTAGGGATATATTCTCAGGTTGACCCGGATTCCGAATGGGCTAAACTCAACGGCGCCATACAAGGTGCATATCTGGGATTTCCCGGTCAGGCAATCGCGGCGGGCACTGCTGAAATCGAGAAAAGCATCATTGCGCAATTTAGACTGGGATTACCCAAATCATATTGAAGTTTTTAATATAGAATTTTTAAAGGACTATTATGGACTTCAGTTTTACAGAAGAGCAGGACATGCTGCGGATTTCAGCCAGAGATTTTCTGGCAAAGGAATGTCCCAAAGCTAAAGTCAGGGAGATGGCTAAAGATGAAAGTGGCTATGACCCGCAATTGTGGCACAGTATGGCAGAACTGGGCTGGATGGGGCTCGTCTTTCCCGAAGAATATGGCGGCATGGGTGCCAGCTTTATGGACCTGGTTATCTTGATGGAAGAGATGGGCAGGAATATCCTGCCCGGTCCCTTTTTCTCCACTATCGCCCTTTGTGCGCTGCCTCTACTTGAATATGGAAGCAGTGAGCAAAAAACTAAGTTTCTGCCGCAAATAGCTAAAGGCGAGGCTATCTGGACTTTCGCTTTGGCCGAGTCGTCAGGCAGATATAAAGCTTCTGAGGTAAATCTTCACGCTGTATTGCAGGGGGCAAATTATGTTCTCCAAGGGGACAAGCTCTTTGTTACTGACGCCCATGTCGCTGATTATATCCTAGTAGTGGGCAAGATCGGAGAGGGGAAAAGACCCGAAGATGGCATCACACTGTTTATGGTGGACGCCAAGGAACCAAATGTGAAGATGGAGGCGATCCCAACTATAGGCGGTGACAGGCAGTTCAAAGTCAGCTTTGATAGGATAGCGGTGCCCAAAGACAATATCCTAGGCAAAATAGGCAATGGCTGGGATATAGTGGACTTTATATTACAGCGAGCTGCTGTGCTGAAATGTGCCGAGATGTCCGGAGCATGTCAGGCTGTTCTGGACATGACCAGCAGCTATGCCAAGGAGCGGATTCAGTTTGACCGGCCGATCGGCTCTTTTCAAGCGGTGCAGCACAAACTGGCTGACATGTTGATTGATGTAGAAGCGGTTCAGTATTTACTTTACCAGGCAGCATGGGGAATGAGCGTTGGTTCACCATCGCCTGGGCACATTTCCGCAGCCAAAGCTAAAGCCAATGAAGCTTACCAGCGAATTTGCATTGAAGCCATTGCTGCTCACGGGGCTATCGGATATACCATGGACCACGATATTGGTCTCTATTACCGTCGTGTCAAGGCAGCAGAGTTTGCTGCCGGCGATACTGACCGGCACAGGGAAGTGATAGCCATTGAGCTGGGGCTTTAGCTTTGCCAGATAAGAAGGCCTTCTTGGCCTTAGCTTTGAAATAGCTCTCGTTTATTACTTTTGGACATTCATTCCTTAAATATACATCTTCCCCTTCTGATATCTTGCTACAAATTTCTCACGCTAAAACTGTGGAGCTGAAAACCGATCGGAGTTGACAATTGGCTGAATGATTTTATAGACTTCTGTTTTGCACTTATTTTGTTGGCGGCATATGGCTTGGTGCTGTCATATGTCAGCCAAAGTCCAGAATAACAAAATCAGAAAGGAGGACAAAGATGACAGATGTAGTTATTGTGGATGCTGTGAGGTCACCCGTTGGTATCCGAACTACGCGGAGATACACGGATATATGCCGGGTGATGCCCGATGACCTTCTGGCTTATTGCTTGAAGGCGTTGGTGGAGCGCACTGGCATTGACCCCCTGATAATTGAGGATGTCATTGCCGGGACATCTGACCGCCCTCACAATTCTGGAAGGTTCGGCGGCCTAGCCGCGGGATTACCTCCAGAAGTTGCCGGATGCCAGGTCAACAGGCAATGTGCTGGCTCGCACACTGCCCTTCACTTTGCAGCTATGGAGATAATGACCGGTTATGCTGAAGCGACTATAGCCTGTGGAGTTGAATCTATGTCCCGCGATTGGCAGGTCATGCGCCAAGTTGATCCACCACCAACCCAAGCCACGACCGGTGCCCCGGTACCGCCAGATTCTGGGAGTGAGATGATGATGGCTGCCTTTGCTAAATACGGCGGCTTTGTCAACATGGGGCAATCTGCCGAGGCTATAGCTCGTAAGTGGGATATCTCACGAGAGCTGATGGACGACTTCGCCTTCTGGAGTCAACAAAAAGCCATAAAAGCTGCCCAGGCCGGGAAATTCAAAAACGAGATTGTGCCCATAACGGTGAAAATGCCAGATGGGACAACGAAGGTGGTGGATCTCGATGAGACTATAAGGTTTGATATAGAACGTGAAAAGATGAGAGGCTTACCACCAGCATTTATTCCGCCGCCCTTTATGGACATTACCGAAGGCAGAGTTACTGCAGCCAATTCGAGCCCAGTCTGTGATGGTGCTTCCGCTGCCTTGCTGATGAGCAAGGAGAAGGCTAAGAAGCTGGGCCTCAAGGCACGTGCCTACATGAAACCTAACCGAGCGTGTGTTCTGGGCTGTGATCCTGGACCCTTCCAGTTGACTGGACCCATACCAGCTACTCAGAAAGTCCTGAAACGGGCGGGCATGAAGATGAGTGATATCGGCTGGTTTGAGGTCAATGAAGCTTTTTGCTCGGTGGTCATTGCCTGGGCCAAGGAGATGGGCATACCGTGGAATGACCCCAGAATCGCTCCTCACGGAGGCGCAACTGCTCTGGGGCACCCACTGGGTGAGAGTGGCGTTAAGTTACTGGCTACGGCGATCAACGGTATGGAAGATAAGGATGTTAAGTTCGGCCTAATCACCATGTGTGTCGGCGGTGGTCAGGGCATAGCCACCATAATCGAGCGGCCATAGTAAATAGCCCAGTATTATTTTGGGCAATGGGCGGCTGTAGTCGAGCCAGAGCCGCCCATTGTTTCTATCCTTAGGAATGGCGGCACAGTGTGCTGGTCACATAATAGGTTGCCTTTTACCAAGAAAAACCTACTGTGGCCCCTTGTCACCATTTTTGCCATCCCCACCACCCAGTGCTAAAATGATGGCACCCCAAACCGGCAGTAGAAAGCACTAGAGGTCTTAAGTCATGACAGGACATAATAAACCAAGAACCGTTGGCGAACTCAAAGCCTCAAGTTACCGGCCTCTCACCGTCAGAGAGGAGATGAGGCGGAACCTCATCAAAATGATAAGGGAAGGACGAACAGCTTTCCCAGGGATAATTGGCTACGACGAGACCGTCATCCCCCAGATCGAAAATGCCACGATGTCAGGGCAGGACATTATCTTCCTCGGCGAACGAGGGCAGGCAAAGTCTAGGCTCATGAGGCTTATGGTTAACCTGCTCGATGAGGAAGTGCCAGTGGTCAAGGGCTGTGAGATCAACGACCAGCCACTGGCACCCATCTGTAAAAAGTGCCGGGACAAGCTACTTAAAGAAGGCGATGCCACAGAGATCGATTGGCTACCCCGCTATGAACGCTACGGAGAAAAGCTGGCTACACCCGATATCACCGTGGCTGACCTGGTCGGCGATATCGACCCGATTAAGGTGGCTGAAGGGAGATACCTTTCCGATGAGCTGGCTATCCACTACGGCTTGATCCCAAGGTGCAATCGGGGCATATGCTGCATCAACGAGTTGCCTGACCTCAGCGAAAAGTTACAAGTCAGCCTGTTCAACCTCATGGAAGAAGGGGATATGCAGATACGCGGTTACCGTGTCCGTTTACCCCTGGACATACTCATCGTCGCCAGCGCCAATCCTGAAGACTACACTAGCCGAGGACGCATCATAACGCCCCTTAAAGATAGATACGGCGCCCAGATCAGGACACATTATCCGCTGAGTATTGAAGACGAGATCGCCATCACCGAACAGGAGCGAAGACAATTCAGCGGCGATGATGTCGAGCATTATATCCCCCAATATATGAAAGAAATAATCACCGAAATAACCCACCTCGCCAGAAAAAGCCCGGAGATCAACCAGCGCTCGGGCGTAAGCGTCAGGGTATCTATCGCCAACTATGAGACTGTGCTCTCAAACGCCATCAGAAGAGCCATCAGCCTTGGCGAGAAGCTGGCAGCGCCCCGCATCAGCGACCTCCCGTACATTTTGTCGTCAACCACCGGCAAAATCGAACTGGATAGCTTTGAAGACACAAAAGAGGAAAAGGTCATCGACCAACTTACAAAGAAGGCCGTGCAAAACGTGTTCAACCACTACTACCGTGTCTATAACTGGGAGGAGATGCTATCACGCTTCAGACAAGGATTCAGCTTCGCGGTCTCTGATATGATGAGCGCCCAGACGTATCTGCGTAATGTTAAAGCAATACCAGGTATGACGGAAGCCATAAAGGTGGTGGCTGACTCCGAGAGGCCTGAAGTGATAGCCTCAGCAGTGGAATTCATCCTTGAAGGGCTTCATCTGAACAAAAAACTGAACAAAGAGAAAGTCCAGGGCAAGACAGTTTACAGGCAGTAACATGACTGTATATCGCTACTCCGAATGGGATGGCACACAGGAGGTGTTCGACCTTGATGCCGGTAAGCTCATGGACGAACTGGAACGTCACCTGCTCTCCTATGGAGACCTCTCCTATGCCCTGCGCCTTCTGCAACACGGCGGCATAAGGGATAGCCAGGGACGACGTCTGCCCAGTCTACAGGAACTGCTGAACAGGCTTCGACAACAGCGAGAGCAACAACTGGATAAGTACAATTTAAGCTCTATCCTAGATGATATACGCCACAGGCTGGACGATATAGTGAATACAGAGCGGCAGGGGATCGAACGACGTCTCGAAGAGACAAGACAGCAAGCCAAAGAGGCTTCAAGTGAGCTCAGCTCTGAGATGCTCGAGAAGCTGCTGAAGTCTGTAGAGGACAGAGCAGCACAGAACCTGAAGAAACTCGAAGAACTGCCTTCAGATGTCGGCGGGCGTATAAAGGAGCTTTCCCAGTACGACTTTATGGACGACGATGCCAAGCGCCAGTTCCAAGAACTTCTCGATATGTTAAAGCGAAATGCCATCCAGCCCTATGCCCATGACTTGATGCGCCAAATTGAAAGTATGGACCCATCCACCCTGGCTGAAATCAGACGCCTAGTGGAAGCTATAAACCGGATGCTGGAAGAGCGCTTAAGAGGAAAGGAACCCGATTTCCAAGAGTTCCTCCGCGAGTTCGGTCACTTTTTCGGACCCCAGCCACCCCAGAGCCTGGATGAGCTGATCCAGCAGCTACAAAATCAGATGGCACAAGCCCAGTCCCTGCTCGACAGCCTTTCGCCCCAAGATAAAAAAGCGCTGGAAGACTTGCTGGACTCGGTGCTGGACAATGCCACACTCTTTGAGCTGGCGAAGCTCGCCGCTAGCCTTGAAGCCCTTAACCCTACACGCCATTTGCCTCACCCTTACCTCTTCTCTGGTAATGAGTCTATTTCCTACACCGAAGCCCTTAAGCTGATGGAAATGCTGCACAAGATGGATAGGCTCGAGGCACAAATACAGGAAGCACAATTCGGCGGTTCCTTGGATAACGTGGATGAAAAGCTGGTCACAGAGCTCGCGGGCGAGCAGGGAGCTAAAGAACTGGAGCAGTTGCGCAGCATAACCAAAATTCTAGAAGAAGCTGGCTACATACAGTGGACAGAGGGCCGCTATGAGTTGACCCCTCACGGCATGAGAAGGATCGGGCAGAAAGCACTTAAAGACATATTTGCCCACCTGAAGAAAGATAGCTTGGGAAGACACAACCTTAACATGAAAGGACCCGGTGGCGAGAAGACGAACGAGACCAAGAAATACGAATTCGGCGACGGGTTCCAGATCCACCTTCAGAAAACGATTATGAACTCTCTGCTCCGCCAGCCGCAGACACCACCGCTCCACATAAGCCCAGATGACTTCGAGGTATTCAGCACAGAGATGCTGACAAAGTCAGCTACAGTGCTGATGATGGACTTAAGCTTGTCCATGCCGCTCAGGGGTAACTTTCAAGCAGCAAAACGGGTGGCAATTGCCCTGGACAGCCTCATCAAAACACAATACCCCAGAGACATCCTGGACATCATTGGCTTTTCAACTTACGCCCGTGTCATCAAAAGGGAAGAACTGCCCTACATAACCTGGGACGAGCTTGACCCCTACACCAACATGCAGCAAGCTCTATCCATGGCTAGAGAACTTTTGAGCAAGACAAGGTGTAACAACAAGCAGATAATATTGATAACCGACGGCGAGCCTACTGCCCATATTGAGAACGGGCATCTTTTCCTCCAGTTCCCGCCTACTCTGCGCACGCTCCAGTTGACACTCAAAGAAGCAAAAAGGTGCACGGAGCGCGGCATAATAATCAACACCTTCATGCTTGATACACACGAACTATCTAGCACTTTTGTCACACAGATGGCAAAAGCCAACAAAGGTCGTGTCTTCTTCACCACTGCCGATAATCTGGGGCAATACCTGCTCGTGGATTACCTAGCCAACAAGAGACGCCGTATCTAACCCCACCCCAAGTACGAAGAGGCTCTGGTCAAGCTTATAACCGCCGATGTTTGCCATCCAGATGTGCATCTGGCCAAGGGAGACTGGGCCGAGTTTAGACGCACAACTCTGATTCTGGCAAGCCATGAAGTCAATTTCCAAAACAGTGGAAGCAAAACAAGGGAAGGTAGTCATGTGTCACTAATGTGCCGGACGAGTACACGAGCTGTTGTTGTCCAGCGAAAATGTCACCTTAATTGTTTTGCGATTTTGTCACCCCCTATCGATGTGCACTTTGAAAGGTCTGCGCCATGGATGATCCGGGGCAGGCTTGTAAGGACGACCAATCTTT
>JBAVCL010000008.1:0-22801 GCA_049586675.1 Dehalococcoidia bacterium | reverse complement strand
TCACGGGTTCTCCAGATACTTGTGCCATTGCAGTAAGAGACCCAGTCCGTGTAGTAGTCTGCCGGGCAGTCCTCCACAAACTCACTCTCCGGGATCACATCTTCCTGACATGTGCCGTTCAGACAGTAGTAGTCATGGAAATCACGGGTTCTCCAGATACTTGTGCCGTTGCAGTAAGAGACCCAGTCCGTGTAGTAGTCGGCCGGGCAGTCCTCCACAAACTGGCTCTGTGGAATGACATCTTCCTGACATGTGCCGTTGAAGCAGTAGTAGTCGTGGAAGTCACGGGTTCTCCAGATACTGGTGCCATTGCAGTAGGAAACCCAGTCCGTGTAGTAGTCTGCCGGGCAGTTCTCCACAAACTCGCTCTGTGGAATCACATCTTCCTGGCATGTGCCGTTCAGACAGTAGTAGTCATGGAAATCACGGGTTCTCCAGATACTTGTGCCGTTGCAGTAGGACACCCAGTCTGTGTAGTAGTCGGTCGGGCAGTTCTGCACAAATACATTCGTGGTGTTGCTAGCAGTGCAGCCATTGCTGTTGGTTACTGTCAAAGTATAATTCCCGGCCATTGCCAGTGTGGCATTGGGGATAGTCGCGTTCTGTGAGGTGCTGTTAAAGCCATTCGGCCCAGTCCAGTTGTAGCTAGACATCCCACCAGGACCTCCGGTTAAGGTAATAGTGCTCCCTTCACATACTGGCGTGTTAGAGGACGCCGTGGCTACGGGCAGGGCGTTGATGGTCACAAGCTGGCTGTTGCTGCACTGGCAGCCGTTGCCATTGGTTACTGTCACTGAGATATTAGCTGAAGCCCCCGAGCCCGCCGTCCAGGTGATCTGGGTGGTATTGTTGCCCCCTGTGATGGTGCCACCTGTGATAGACCAGTTGTAGGTAGAATTGGCCCCGGCACTGGGCACGGAGGCGGTGTTTCCTGTAGATAAGGCACATACCGCTCCAGGAGCCGTGATGGTGCAGCTGGGCAGGGCGTTGACGGTCACAGCGGTGGTGTTGCTAGCAGTGCAGTTACTGCTGTTGGTTACTGTCAAAGTATAGGTGCCTGTCATGTTTGTAGCGGCACCAGTACGAGTGGCATTTTGAGCACTGCTTGAAAAGCCACCCGGGCCAGTCCAGTTGTAAGTAGTCATCCCATTAGGGCCACCATATAACTGTATGGTAGCTCCCTCACAAACGGGTGAATTGCTTGAGGCTGTGGCTGAGGGCTTGGCATTGACTACCACGCTGGTGGTGTTGCTAGCAGTGCAGTTACTGCTGTTGGTTACTGTCAAAGTATAGGTGCCTGTCATGTTTGTAGCGGCACCAGTACGAGTGGCATTTTGAGCACTGCTTGTCCAGTTACCGGGGCCAGTCCAGTTGTAGCTCGTCATCCCACCAGGACCTCCAGTTAAGGTAATAGTGCTCCCTTCACACACTGGCGAGTTAGAGGAGGCTGTGGCTGTGGGCTTGGCGTTGACCGTCACACTCCAATCGTTCAGATACGGTGTGCCGCCACCGGCATTGGTCAGTGTGGCTCGCAGGTAAAGGGTGGCGTTGTTGCCGGTGGTGGTTATATCAGAAAGATCAATGGAGCCATAAGTCCCGCCGTTTTGTATAGTAACGTTCTTCCCGCTTATGGGAGACCCCACAGCGTTCAGGACCTGCACGGTAATGCTGTTGTTATTGGCAGTGGTCACTCCCACTTGCACGCCTCCCCAGGAGCACACCCCCGGCAGCCAGCTGAACTCAATGGCTGGGGATGTGATGGTGCCTGTTGTACTACCTGTGATCGGATACCTTATGATGACAAACCCCGAGCCGCCGGCGCCGCCACTATATGCCGATCCGCTCGAAGAGCCCGTTGCTCCACCACCACCACCTCCACGGTTAGCTGTACCGCTGGTGCCAGCGCCTCTGGAGTTGGGCGCCGAACCGCCGCCGCCAGCACCACCACTGCCTCCAGTAGCCCCAGTCGTCTCGTATGCGCCGCCTCCACCTCCACCCCCGTAAGTAACCGATGAGCCGCTAATTGTGCTGGTCAGCCCATTGCCGCCGTTACCTCCGTTGTTATTGTAGTAGCCGTTGGCTCCGGTTGCTGTAGCTCCACCCCCACCACCTGCTCCATAGTAGCCATCTGAGCCCGCGCCGGCGCCGTTGCCTCCGGCATATCCCTGCCCGCTAGTGCCGCTGCCGCCACTGCCATCCATCCTGCCGCCGCCCCCCGAACCGCCAGCAACACCATCATTAGTAACATATCCTGATGCGCCGCCGCCACCACCAGCGGCACTTACGCCGGCGAAAGACGAACTGCCACCACTGCCGCCTTGGCTACTGCCGCCGACGCCACCTGCTCCGCCTGAGCCAACTGTTACTGTATAGCTTCCGGTCGATACTGAAACATTGCCAGTCAGGGCTCCACCAGCACCTCCTCCTCCACCACCCCCCGTATTGGTATTCCTTACCCCACCGCCGCCGCCACCACCAGCAACAATTAAATATTCAACATTGCCGGCACCGGAAATAATGTTAAACGTTCCACTGCTGGTGAATGTATGTATTCGATAGCCGCCCACCTCCGTAATCGTGCCTCCCGTCGCATTAATGCCGCTTAGTCTTACCGAACCGGATCCCGTGGTCACGGTCGCGACAAGCGTCCCCAACCCAAACTGCGCATCCGTGGTCTGGAACCAGTCGGGCAGCCCGCTAGCGCTCTTGTAGGTAAATGTCCAGACGGGGTAGTTCACCGTGGACCACTGCCCCCAGCTACTGCCTCCGTCATCAGAAGCACGGACGCGGACATAATAAGTGACGCCGTCGGTGGTGGGCAGGCTGGGCGACAGACCGCTGGCGACGAGATTATATTGCGTCCCGGAAGTATATGTGCCCGAGAAGGTCTGGGTATATGCCGTGCCCGTGAAGTTCGAGGCAGTATTGAGTTCTAGTTGAAACCGGTTAAAACTGGCCACGTGCGTTGCCGAGACCCGGAAAGTGGGGGTCGTGGTGTTCTGTCTTATATTATTGAAAGCAATCTGGTTGACTCCGTCCGATGCATAGAGATAAGGAGCATCCGGCAGTGGCGTAACCGTATAGGTAATGCGAATAAGTCCCGGGGCGCCATTACCGCCGGAATAGGTACCAGAACTGCTCCTCCGTGCTCCCCCACCGCCTCCTCCATAAACAGATCCAGCGTTGCCATTGCCACTACTGCTTCGGCCGGCGCCACCAGTGCCGCCAAAATCCGCTGTGCCAGTGCCTGCCGTTCCCCCGTTGGCGTTTCCGCCAGCTCCACCTGAGCCAGCTCCGCCGCCTCCACCACCAGAATTCGTGCCGTCTTGGGTTCCACCAGTACCTCCCGCATATTTGACGTCTCCATAAGAACTCGCTGTGGCGCCTCCAGCGCCACCAGTGCCTCCAGTCGTTCCCCCTGAGCCACCAGCCGCCACCAGTCCGCTGGCATTGTTGGAGCTGAACCAGGTGGCTGCGCCGCTTGCGCCATCGCCTGTTCCTCCCGTTGCTGTGGGCGCAACATAATACGAAATGTTAGAGCCGGGAGTAAGCCCAATGAAAGTCTTCTTCGCGTAAGCTCCGCCTCCACCTCCACCTCCTCGCCCGCTGCTGCCGGTCCGACCACCACCGGCACCCCCCGCGCCCCAGGCCTCAACCGTTATGTTATATACCCTCGCGGGAACTGTAAAGTTGCCGCTGCCAGTAGTAGTGATTGTTACTGTCTCCTGCGCCTGTACTTGCTGAGGCAGCGAGACGACGAAGAAACAGGCAAAAAACAGCAGAAATACAATGGAAATCTGTAGAAACTTGCGCCCGGCGGGCGCGGACCCTGTAGCAATACGATGGAGATACGGTGAAATTGCCGTCGAAACCCGTTTAAGCTTTTTCATCTCAGTTTACCCCTTTATTGTTTCCCAACTTGGAGTACCACGGCCTATCCATACAAAAAATACTCACTTTCGTGAGCATTTACTTTTACCACCCCCCTATACAAAACTCCATACTGTAATAGCTATAGTGATATGCCAACATAACCTCTCAGAATAATTCATGGAGGAATGAGAATTCTTTAAAAAAAGAATAACGTTTCTTCAAAAAAAAGTCAATATCTTTTTAACACTCTTCTGAATTTTTTATTTATTTTTTAAAATTCCGTTTAGCACGTTTGAATGAATCATGATTTACATAACGCAGGACTGCCCGGACAGGAGAAAGTTATTATTATTTGTTGTAAATAATAAAATTTGTTATAATGGCGGGTTCTCTAAAGAAGCAAAGTTATCATGAAATAAACAAAGGAGGCTAAATATGAAGGTAAATCGCGACTTTACGGATGTAACTGTGAAATTGTGGCTGTTCGCGTTTCAAACCAGCGACGTGTTGAGGACGTGTACGGAACAACTATTTAGTGAATACCATATTACTACTGAACAGTACGATGTGCTTGTGAGTGTAAAATACCTCGGTGATCGTGTAAACATAACTGACATAGCCACCTGGTTAAGACGTAGCACGAACAGCATCAGTATGCTAGTCGACCGCATGGTCAAAGCTGGTCTGGTCAGAAGGGTAAGAGACAGGGTTGACCGCAGGGTAGTATATGTGGTCATCACCAGCAAGGCAGAGAACATCCTTGAACTGGCAAGTCCGGGATTGTGGGAATTTATCAAGGATACCCTGTCGCCATTATCTGATGAGGACAGGCGTATCTTTGTCAGTCTGTTCGAGGTGATAAACCGCAAGGCACTTGAGTATCTCAATCCCGGGAAGGATATAGAAGAAATTATTAGAGCTAGAGCGGAGCGTCATGCCGAATTAATGAAACGGCTGCCCTCGTATGCTTGGACGACCACTCAAGCCAAACGTCAGGGTGGTAAGAAGGGAAAGACTACACGATGAGGCAGTTAACTTTCCTATGCTAGCTGGCGTAGAGTAACCCCTCAGGGTCCACAATCTTGGTAGGGCTGGTGGGGGCTGAGGTTGCCGCACGCATTTCATGTGCTCGCAATGACTAAGAGCTACGCTGGAAATGACATCTCCTTCCTGTCGTTGCGAGGCTGACAAAGTCAGCCGAAGCAATCTCGGTGGGCTGTTGAGTATAGAGATTGCCACGCCCTGACAAGTCGGGGCTCGCAATGACAAAAGAGGAAGAGACTCAGAATGACAGGGATGGAGGACTGGCAATGACAGGTGAGCATTACGCTGCTATAATGATACCGTGCTGGTTACCATCATCGGTTTAGGATTAATCGGCGGCTCAATTGGGTTAGCTTTAAGGCGAGGGAAGAAGTCCGGGTGGGAAATAGTCGGCTATAGCCGTCGTCAGGAAACTGTAGCCAGTGCCTTGAGTTTAGGCGCCATTGAGCGAGGCGCAACCAACTTAAGAGATGCGGTAAAGCAAGCTGATTTGGTCATCATCGCCACCCCAGTTCTAACGGTAAAGGAAATCTTCTCCAAGATAGCTCCCCGTCTTCCTTCTGGCTGCACTGTCACCGATACCGCCAGCACGAAAGTCCAGGTTATGAAATGGGCCGAGGAAATACTGCCGCCCACGGTGGACTTCGTTGGCGGACATCCCATGGCTGGGAGGGAGACTTACGGCATCCAGGCTGCTAAAGCTCAATTATTTCGGGGATGCACTTATTGTCTCACTCCATCGGAGAAAGCTTCACCAAAATCGATAGATACTGTGATAGGCATGGTCAAAAAGCTGGGAGCCAGACCTTTTTTGATTGACGCTCAAGAGCATGACAACCTGGTGGCGGGCATTAGTCATCTACCTATGTTGCTCTCAGCGGCCCTGGTATCGCTCACCACCAAGAACCCTTCCTGGTCTAAGATGTCCAAACTAGCGGCCTCTGGCTATTATGACCTTAGTCGCCTGGCTTCGGGGAATCCTGAGGTAAATGCTCATATCTGTCTTAGCAACCAAGAAGCCATAGTCGACTGGATAGATGAATTCAGCCAGGAATTGGAGAGGTATCGTCAATTGGTGGTTAAGGGGGATAAACGCTTGGAACAAGCCTTAACCGAGGCTAACAAAGCAAGACAAGAATGGCTGAACAAACTGTCGGCTTAAAGTCAACAAAAAGGGGAAATTTATAATTAACAGTAAAATCTAAACCAACCCAAGAAAATCTTGCGATTTTCTCGGGGCCCCAGTTAATATTTGGAGCAAATTTGGTGGGAGCCCAAAAATTTGTGAGACCTTTTGGGGGTTAATTAGTATAATTCCATCTCCCCTTTGCGGGAGAGGGTTAGGGTGAGGGGTTCTGAATGAAGGACAGCCAGAGGCGAATAGCTTTCGCTCGCAAGCTTCGTCAGAGTCATACGGATACCGAGAGGGCTATCTGGGCTAAATTGAGGAACAAGCAGCTAGAGGGCGTGAAGTTCCGAAGACAGCAGCCTGTGGGTGGATATATCGTTGATTTTATAAGTTTTGAGAGGAGGATTATAGTTGAAATTGATGGTGGTCAACACAATGAGGAAGAAGTGAGTAAAGGGGATGAGGATAGAACAACATGGTTGAGGGGTAGAGGCTACCAAGTTTTAAGATTTTGGAACAATTAGGTCTTAGTAAATACGGGGGGTGTTCTGGAAAAGATAAGGGGGGTTTTAAGATAAGGTTTCACCCTCACCAAGCCTCTCCCGTCAAGGGAGAGGGATTTGGAGAGGGATTCTATACAGAAGTAGGGAGAAGAGGCCTATGCAGAACCAGGGATAGGGATCTTATACAGAACTAGGAAGAAGGATTTTATACAGGAATTAGAGGGAAGACTATGATTAAAAATTATGATAAGTCTTCGCGACGGGCGAAAACAAGAACTATCAAACCTTGTCCCAGGTTGGAAGGGGAGGTAGTTCTACCTGGTGATAAGTCTATTTCCCACCGGGCTGTCATCCTGAATAGCCTAGCCCAAGGCGAAGCCAGGATTGATAATTTTGCTCCGGGAGGAGATTGCTTGGCCACAGTCAGGTGTCTGAGAGCCTTGGGGGTGACAATTGGCAGAAAAGGGTCGCGGGACTCACCTACTCTATTGGTCTCGGGAACTGGCGAAAATGGGCTTAAGGAAGCTGGCAATGTGCTTGATGCCCAGGATAGCGGCACCACGACGCGCCTTCTGGGCGGTCTTCTTGCCAGTCAGCCTTTCCTATCTATTATTACGGGGGATACCTCTCTTCGCAATCGCCCTATGGGCAGGTTGATTGAGCCGCTGAGGTTGATGGGCGCTGATATCTGGGGAAGGGGGCGAGATTCCTTTGCTCCTCTGGTCATTAAGGGGAAAAAGTTGCATGGTATAAATTTCACCTTGCCTGTCCCCAGTGCTCAAATTAAATCAGCCATTCTGTTAGCCGGCCTTTTTGCCCGCGGCAATACCGTCTTGCACCAGACAACCCCTTCCCGGGACCATACGGAAGGGATGCTTAAACGAATGGGAGCCAGTTTAGAAAGCCAGGGAAATTCGATTTCCTTGCAGCCGTTGAGCAGCCCCTTAGTTCCCCTCAACCTTCGCATCCCGGGCGACATCAGCTCAGCAGCCTACTTTCTTGTCGCTGGAGCTATTCACCCTAACGCCAGGATAGTCGTAAGGAATTGTGGAATTAACCCCACACGGACGGGGATTATCGACATTCTCATGGCTATGGGAGCCAGATTAAAAATAGATAATGAGCGACTGGAGGCTGGTGAACCATTAGCCGATATTGTGGTAGAATCTAGCGAGTTAAAGGGGATAGAGGTCGGTGGCGATATTATCCCTCGTCTCATCGATGAGATTCCCGTATTAGCCGTGGCTGGCTGTGTTGCTAGAGGGAAAACTGTGATCAGGGATGCCGGGGAGCTGCGGGTGAAGGAATCAGATAGGATTGCCACTGTGGTAAGTGAGCTTTCCCGCCTGGGTGCTAAAATTGAGCCTCTGCCGGATGGCATGGTTATCTATGGCGGTAGACCTTTGTCGGGCACAGAGGTTGACAGCTATTTGGACCACCGATTGGCGATGAGCCTGGCAGTAGCTGGTTTGATAGCCAAAGGGAAAACGACCATCAAGCATGCCCAGGCGGCACAGGTATCATATCCTGCCTTCTGGCAAGCTTTGCAAAAAACAATGAATACTGGTAAATCCTGAGCACGAACAAAATGCAAAAAGCAAAAATAAAAGTGCAAAATGACAGAGCAAAAGTTAAAAAGTTTTGCATTTTCAGTTATCATTTTGATTTTTAAATTTGTGTTTAAGACTTAAGTTAGGAGGGGCAGCATGTCTACAGAATTAGTTCATGTCGGTTTTGGTAATGTTATCGCTGTAAATAGGGTAATTGCTTTCCTTTCCATAAATCAGCAACCCATCAAGCGACTCATTCGGGAAGTAAGAGAAAAGGGACTTTTAATTGACGCCACTCATGGCAGGAAAGGCAAGACCGCTATTCTTTTTGACACTGGTCACATGATGTTGGCTGCCGTGACAGCGGAGACCATCGCTGCTCATAGGTTAGCCACAACATCCATACCGTCTGAGGAAAAAGTTGAGCTGGGGATTGTCTGAGCGAAACTTCGAGTCGAAGCTTCGAACGAAGCGCAGAGGCAACAGGAGTTCTCGACCCCTGCTCGTCGTTATTTCCGGACCTTCGGGAGTAGGCAAGGACGCTGTGCTTGCCAAAATGAAGAAATCAGGACGTTCCTTCTACTACGTCGTTACCGCTACTACGCGTCCTAAACGTAGCCGGGAGAAAAATGGAGTGCATTATCACTTCCTTTCCCGGAAAGAATTTCAACAAATGATAGATAAACACCAGTTTCTGGAGTGGGCTAATGTCTACGGCAACTACTATGGTGTGCCCAAAGACGAAATAACTGCGGCTTTATCCAAAGGGGTAGATGTAATAGTCAAAGTAGATGTTCAAGGTGCCGCTACTATCAAGAAAATCCTGCCCCAGGCAGTGTTTATTTTCCTCAGGCCTCCTTCCATGGAAGAACTAGAAAAGAGGTTAGGGAAGCGACGCAGTGAGTCTTCAGCAGATTTGGCTCTAAGGTTGGAAAAGGCTAAAGAGGAAATAAAAAGCCTGCCACTTTTCGATTATGTGATAACAAGCCGCCAAAATAGGCTTGATGAAGTTGTATCCCAAATAGATGCTATTGTCGCTGCCGAAAAATGCCGTGTGAAGCCCAGGATTGTGGAACTTTAGGTCCTGGTTTCCCCGGAAGTTGCCGGCATTTTTTGACATTATCCCCGCTTCACTTCTACAATATGCCCCAGTATGAGTTTGGTAGGGCAACTTTATAAGTTGCAGCAGCTTGACCTGGAGCTTCAAAGGAAGCAGCAAGAGCTAAACGAGGTTGAAAATCGGTTGAGCGACAATCAGGCCTTGGTGGCCGCCGAATCCAAACTTGCCTCACAAAAAGAACAACTGGAAGAAGCGAGGAAAAAGCAAAAGAACGCTGAATGGGAACTGGAGGATCTTCAAGAGAAAGTCAAACAGATTAATAGCAAACTCTACGGTGGCAAAACCATGAATCCTAAAGAACTGGTTAACCTTGAGCAAGAAGGCAAAGGCCTTAAGAGCCAGATTAAACTGAAAGAAGATGCCCTCTTAGGACTAATGGGCCAGGTAGAAGAAGTGGAAGCTGAAGTAAAAACTATCGCCGCAGAGGTTGAGCGATTGAAGCGGGAGTGGGAGCAGCGGCAAGAAACTTTGAGGCCAGAGAAAAGCGAAGTTAAAACCAAGCTAGCTGTGCTCAAGCTAGCGCGTCATGGACTAGTGCAGCAAATTGACTCTGAAGTCCTCAACACCTATGAGCAACTCAGGCTAACAAGGGGACAAGCTGTGGTCAAAGTGGAGAGGGGAAGATGTCTGGGATGTCACATCACGGTACCTACAAGTCAGTGGCAGAAAGCCAGAGCTGGCGATTTAATCCAATGCAATAACTGCAGCAGGATACTGTACTTGGAGTAGCCCATACAGAATCGCGTTCGCATCAAAATACTTCCAGACACTCCAACCAGCCGCTGGCCAAATCTACTGTAGATGAAGAGCGTCTGGCACCAAGGAGCAGGTAATGCTGCAAAGCCTTCACCACGGTTTGGGCGAAGGAAGGAAGTGTGTTAAAATTTCCCTGCCAAGGGGAAATGCCTATTTATGAGTATTGGTGTGATTCCTGTCGCCGAATTGTTACCTCATATCGGCGGAGCTTCTCTGTGTCCCCTCCACCTTGCCCTCGCTGTGGCAACAGCGAACTCAAGCGGATATTCTCCACTTTTTCCGTACAGAAAACATACAGGGATGTTTATGAAGATATACTTTCCGACCGGGAGCTGACTCAGAGCATGATGCGCGACGACCCCCGAGCAATAGCCGAGTGGAATAGACGCATGACTGGTGGGGAAAAGGTTCCTCCTGAATATGAAGAGATAACCGAAAGAATGGAAGGGGGAGAATGGCCGGTCAAGCAGATGGAGGAAAGAAGGAAGGAGTTTTCTGGTGAAGGGGAAGGTAAACCTGAGACAAGTGAGTGAGGGAGCCTATGCCTATCTACGAGTTTATTTGCCAAAGTTGCCATAAAAAGTCGAGTTTCCTCGTACGGGATGTTCCCGCTCCCATTACCCCTAAATGTTCATTCTGTGGCAGCACCGATTTATCCCGCGCTGTGTCGAGCTTTGCTTACCATAAATCACTGAAGGCCGTTTGGGAAGAAAGTGGTGAGCCGATATCTAACCCTAGCCCCGATTATTATAAAGACCCCCGGAATATCGGTCGCTGGGTGGAAAAGAAGTTCCAGGACATGGGACAGGAGCTACCGTCCCAGATTCAGGAGCAGATACAGGCAGCCAGGGAAGGCGTGTTGCCTGAGCCTCTGAAGGACTTAGAAAGTGTATCACCAACCACTGCGTATGATTGATGCCAATCTAAACCGCTCCAGTGAAGGCTTGCGGGTTCTGGAAGATGTCGCACGCTTTCTTCTCAACGATGCTGAGCTGAGCCAGCGGTTAAAGGCTCTGCGTCATGATTTAGCCCGGGAGACTAAATCACTGAATATAGGGCTTTTATCTCACAGAGATTCCGAACATGATGTTGGTCGCCCTTTCCCTTCAAGAGAGAGGGAACTCAATATGAAAGCGACCTCGCTGCAGGGCTTGCTAGATTTAGTTACCGCTAATGCTAAAAGGGTAGAAGAGTCTCTTCGCGTGATAGAGGAGCTAGCTAAATTGCCCGAAATAAGTCCGATGCTGAATTCAGCGAGATTTGAACAGGCGAGGTTTACTCTTTATATCTTAGAACGAGATTTGATTTCCAAAATATCACGTCGGGATAAAATAGAAAGGATATCCGGGCTTTACGTTATTCTGGACAGGCAATTTCTGGCTGGCAGAGATGCACTGGACATTGCTGGCCAAATTATTGAGGGAGGCGCCAGGGTAATCCAACTTCGCGACAAGCAAAGCAAAAAAGCGGAATTATTGCTGGTAGCACAAAAGCTCCAGAAGCTCTGTAGTCAAGCGGGTATTCTATTTATAATAAATGA
Organism: Dehalococcoidia bacterium; assembly: GCA_049586675.1. Taxonomy (GTDB): domain Bacteria; phylum Chloroflexota; class Dehalococcoidia; order GIF9; family AB-539-J10; genus RBG-13-51-36. The sequence goes on along the minus strand of JBAVCL010000008.1, from coordinate 11,286 downwards.
CTACCTCGACCTGGCTATGGCTGTTGACGCCGATGGTCTTCACATTGGGCAGGGGGATCTGCCCCTGCCTGTAGTCCGCAAGGAATTGCCCATAGACAAAATAGTTGGCTGTTCCGCCACCACAGTATCTCAGGCCACAAAAGCCCAAAATGAAGGGGCGGATTATATTGCGGTGGGTTCTATATTTCCCACGACAACGAAAAAGGAAGCCACTGTGGTGGGAGTGGATATACTCAAAGAACTCAAACGAATGGTGTCTACACCTGTAGTAGCCATTGGCGGCATAAACCAAAACAACATTGGTGAAGTAGTGGCTGCTGGTGCTGATGCCGTAGCTGTAATTAGCGCTGTCTTGGGCGAGAAAGATGTTAGGGGAGCTGTGCAGCAATTGGTCACAAAAATGGACTTGGCGAAGGAAAAATGTCAAGGCGCTTAGTCGTCACCCTGAGCGTTAGCGAAGGGTCTTCAGATGTCGTCCTGAACGAGATTCTTCGGTCGCTTTGCTCCCTCAGAATGACAGAAAACGCAAGACTTCAAATGAGGACAGGTTACTGAACAGGTTGAGATGTCAAAACCAGTAAAAGATTTGGAGATTATCGCTGCGAAGCTTCGTCCCTACTTTGTGGCTGAGGATGATGCGAGAGAGAAAGCTTTGCGTAGTTGCCGTCAGGTCATCCGCTACAGCGCTGATGCCATACGTGCCGTGCATCGCCAGGAGCACGATAAGGCAAAGCAACTCCTTGACTCAGCTCACGAATTACTTCGAGAACTAGACCACGATCTGGCCAGACACGGAAAGCTACTTCATTCGGGTTTCATCCACGACGCTCAAAAGGAGTTTGCTGAAGGATGTATAACATTAGCTTTGATTACCGGGGAAGACTTGCCGAAGCCAGAAGCACTGGGCGTAAGCAATGCTGCCTACCTGGACGGCTTGGGCGAATCCGTAGGGGAGTTGCGGAGGTATATATTAGATAGTCTCAGGCGGGGGGACTTTTCCCGTTGCGAGGAACTACTGACCATAATGGATGAAATCTACGGAATCTTGATAACCATGGATTTTCCAGAATTGCTCGCTCATGGTTTAAGGCGAACTACAGATGCCATACGAGGCATTATAGAAAGAACTCGGGGTGATTTGACAGTAGCTTTAGGACAGAAAAAATTAGAGACGAAGCTCAACGACCTTAGCTAATCTTCCTTAAGTGCACTACTTTTCTTTTTTATACTTGTAGAACCCTTCACCCGTCTTACGTCCCAAACGACCAGACTCGACCAGTTCTTTCAGGATAGCAGGTGGGGCTAGACAAGGGTCCTTACTCCTCTCATACATCGCACAGCTTACCATATAGCCAACGTCCAGACCGTTAAAGTCGGCTAGGGCTAGCGGACCTATAGGGTGCCCTAACCCAAGAGTCATGCTTTTGTCAATATCCTCTGCGCTAGCTATTCCTCTCTCCAGCAGGCGCTCAGCGGCTATCGTCAACGATATCAGCAGATAGTTGAAAATAAACCCAGGAGTATCTTTGGCGATAAGGATTTCCTTTCCCAGTGAGCGGCCAAACTTCTTTACTGTCGCCAGAGTCTCTTCACTGGTCGTGTCCGCTCTGACAATCTCAAGTAGCTTGCTGGGTGGCACTGGGGAGAGAAAATGTGTCCCAATCACCCTGTCTGGACGGCTGGTTGTTCGAGCAAGCTCTGTAACGGATAGACAGGATGTGTTGGTGCAAAAGATAGTACGTCTAGGACAGATTTTGTCTAGTTCGACAAAAACCTTTTTCTTGCGTTCCATATCCTCTGGGATAGCTTCTATAACCAAATCGCGGTCATTCAGGTCTTCCTGAGTGAGGCTCCCCTTGATGCGAGCCCGAGTCAAGTCTTTATCCTGTTGAGAGATTCTGCCCTTCTCCACATCCCGACGCAGGTAATATTCTATTGTTGCTATGCCCTTGTTAAGACTCTGTTCTCTCCTTGCCAGAAGCACCACCTCATAGCCAGACTGAGCACAGACCTGGACAATGCCCGAGCCCATAAATCCACCACCAACTACGCCTACCTTCTTAATTCCCATAGTAGTTACCCCCTTTCGCGCTGCATTGTGCGATTCCTCAAGATTTCCCATCGTGCTGCCAGACTGGCACAAGTATACTCAGCCCTGACAAGCACGTCAATCGTTCAGGCCCTGTTCCAATTTAGTGTTGACCTGACGGTCACAACCCTATCTCTTTGGCTACTACTTCTCGATAGAAATCGGCATCGCCAAAGGCAAGCTCTGCGGCTTTGGCACGCCTGGTGTAAAAATGCAGGTCATGCTCCATAGTAACGCCAATGGCTCCGTGAATTTGGTGCGCCAGGGCAATGACGCGCTGGGAGGCTTGACTCGTCCAGGCCTTGGCTATAGCTACTTCTTTGGTGCAGGGAAGTCCCTCACTTAACATCCAGGCTGCTTGGTAGGTGCTAAACCTTGCGCTATCAACGTCGGTTGCCATGTCGGCACAATAATGCTGTATAACTTGAAAGCTGCCAATGGGACGGTCAAATTGTTTCCTTTCCTTGGCGTAGTCCACGGTCATCTCTAACACTCGCTGAATATTGCCAACCATCTCACAACATTTTCCCACCGCTGCCCGCTCGATTATCCTTTGCACGGTGTTCCATCCCTGGTTAAGCCGTCCCAAAATGTTAGCTTTAGGTACTGGCATTTGGTCAAAAACTACCTCGCATAGCTTGTCACCAGCGATAGTCTTTAGAACGGTGCACTTTATTCTAGGATTCTTAGCGTCGGTTAAGAATATGGTGATTCCGCTTTTAGGCTTGGTTCTGGCGACACATAGCAGGTAGTCAGCAATATGTACATCAGGGACAAACAGTTTTGTACCGCTGATGATATAGTTGCCATCATTGCGAGTAGCCTCGACTGTGACTGAAGAGGCATCGAAATTGTGATAGCCGGGTTCAGTCAGGGCTAGGGTAAAGACTTTCTCGCCACGGATTAGCTTGGGCAGGTATTCCTGTTTTTGTTCCTCACTGCCGAGGTCCAAGATAGGTAAGCCCCCAAGAACCACTGCGGAGAAAAAAGGGCCGGGTAAACAAGCCCGTCCCATCTCTTCTAATAGCACTGCCAAGTCGAGGAAACTCATGTCGCCGCCGCCATATTTCTCGGGGAAGGCCAAGCCCATCCAGCCCAACTCGGCCATCTCCTGCCAAAATTCTTTGGAATAGCCTGTCTCGCTTTCTTCCATCTGTTTAACGAATTTTTTTGAGCACTTATCAACTAGGAAGTCGCGGGCTGTCTTTTTTAGCATTTCTTGTTCTTCAGTAAGAGTTAACTTCATAGCTATCCTCCTGTATCAAACATTCTCATCTTTCAAGGTGATGTCTTACGAGCTCGGTAGGCCCAGTCCCCTGGTAGCCAGGATGTTCTTTAGTATCTCTGATGTACCAGCCTGGAGGCTATAACCTTTAGAACCCAGATAAGAATGCGCTGCCAGCCCTCGAAGAGGAGTTAATCTGGAGTCGCTTACCAGTTGTCCATAAGGACCCAGTACTTCCATAGCAGCGTTGGCTAGCCTTTGTTCAAACGCAGTGGAATAGGCCTTGGACATGGCGGATTCCCAATTAGGAGCCCGCCCTTCTTCCATGACCAAAGCCACTCTATAAATAAGCAGGCGCCCCACTTCAAATTCAATCTGGAGTTGCGCCAGCTTATGGCGAATTACAGGCTCCTGAGACAATTTATTGTCTTTGGCAAATTGTATGATGGCTTCAAAGAGGGGATAATTGCCCATGAGGCGTTCCATGCCACTCCTCTCATAATCAAGCTGGTGGAGGACTTGATAAAAGCCACGGTTTTTCTCCCCCACCAAATATCTCTTGTGCACACGGACATTGTCAAAGAAGATATCGTTCCAAGCCTCGGTGCTGGTAATATCTGTCATAGGGATGCGACTGAGGCCGGGCGCCTGTGCATCCACGATAAACTCACTAATGCCTCTATGCCTCGGCGCCTCAGGGTCTGTTCGAGCATACACATCAAAGTAATGAGCAAAGGAGGCACAGCTAGTCCACGTTTTTTGACCGTTAATTACGTAATAATCACCATCTTCTACTGCCCTGGTTTGTAGTGAGGCCAAGTCAGAGCCAGCTCCCGGTTCGCTCATTCCTAGACCAAAGTAAGCCTCTCCCTTGGTAATCCTGGGCAGAAATTCCTTCTTTAACTCTTCTGAGCCGAAGGAGAGGATAGCACCTCCTACCTGGCGGTCACCAAACCAGTGACAAGCTGCCGGCGCCCCATAGCGTAGCATTTCTTCGGTAAGGATAACTCTATCTACATGGCTACGCCCTTGCCCACCATACTCCTTAGGCCAGGTCAGACCTATCCAACCTCTCTGCGCCACTCGTTTGGTGAATCCAAGGTCAAAGCCTTGTACCCAAGCATCACAGGTAGGTTCCCAATACCCCTTACTTATCTCCTCCTCTAAAAAGCTCCGCACCTCTTGCCTAAATTTGTTTTGTTCCTCTGTGAAGCTGAAATCCACCTTTTTACTCCTTTCTTAGAGATTGATGTTGGAATACTTTCTCCACGGTCTGGCGAGGAATGCTTTGTTATCCTTGTTCTTATCTCCCAAGATATCCAGTGCGCTGTTTATGACTTTTCTGGTATCTGAAGGGTCTATCACATCATCGACATAGCCCCTCTCCGCAGCGCGGTAAGGGTTTTCGTACATTTCCGAGAATTCCTTTATCCTTTGTGCTTGCACCTCATCAGGCTTATCTGCTTCCTTTATTTCTCTGGCAAAGATAACGCTGGCAGCAGTTTCAGCACCGACAATGGTAACTTGGGCCGTAGGCCAGGCAAAGACGAAATCAGCCCCAATAGCTTTGTCTAGCATGCCGTAATGAGCGCCAGCATAGGACTTTCTAATTATGATTGCAATCAAGGGCACGGTGGCATCAGCCCAGGCAAAAAGCAGCTTGGCACCATGGCGCAGGATTCCACCCCAGTCTTGCTGAGAACCTATCAGATACCCCGGGGAATCATGCAGAGTAACCAAGGGAATGTTGAAAAGGTCGCAAAACCTGACAAACCTAGCTCCTTTGTCGGCAGCATCAATATCTATACAACCAGCCATCCACTTCGGTTGGGTAGCTACTATTCCCACAGGGCGCCCGTTGAAGCGGGCAAAACCTGTGATTATATTCCGGGCGTGGAGTCCCAGAGTCTCAAAGAAATAACCCTGGTCAACTATTTTCCTGATAACTTCGTACATATCGAAGGGTTCGTACGCATGTTCTGGCAGCAGACTAAGCAAATCCTCTTTTCTTTCTGGGTCATCGTCCGTTGGGATGCGAGGCGGTTTCTCTCTGTTGCTGGAAGGCAAAAAGGACAAAAGTTCCTTACACTTATTCAGGCAATCTGCATCGTCTTCAGCCACGATGTGTGTTTGCCCTGATTTGATAGCATGGGCCTTATAGCCGGAAAGTTCCTCCAGGCTGATTTCCTCTCCAGTTTGCGTTTTAACAAAAGCCGGGCCAGCAATGCCCATAAACCCTGTGTGCTTCGTTTGAATGAGGAAATCTTGCATTACAGGATGATATGCCTGTCCTCCTAAACAAGGGCCCATAAGTAAGGCTATCTGGGGTATTATCCCCGACGCAAGTATTTGAGACCTGAACAGCCATCCGTAACTTTCCAGAGTATCCATCCCTTCTTGCAGTCGAGCGCCTCCGGAGTCATTCATACCTACAAATGGCCATCCGTTATCCTTGGCAAAATCTACAGCGCGAACAAATTTTTTACCATGATATTCGCCAAAGGTTCCCGCCATTGCGGTATAATCCTCAGCAGCCACAACAACATGCCTGCCATTCACTTTGCCAAAGCCAGTAATTACTCCTTCAGCAGGCACCTCCCTTTTGTCCATGCCAAAAGCAGTCGTCCTATGTCTAACGAACAAGCCTATTTCCGTGAATGTGCCAGGGTCGAAGAAGTAGTCTATCCTCTCCCGGGCCGACATCTGACCCTTCTTATGGCGCTCTTCAATCGCCTTGGGCCCTCCCATCTGCAAGACATGTTCTTGCTTTCTTTTCAGTTCCTTTAACTTATCCAAACTTTTGCCAGACTCACCAGCCATAAATTAACCCCCCTTATGATTATGATTCGCAGAGCTTCCTATAATTCCCACTTCTTCCAAGGAGAGATTTTTATACGGAAAATAATCGCTCACTGCCTAACCTTGTTATCATATGGCATAGCCGCCAGTTTTTCAATGCTCCGACTTGTGACTTCCCGGCGCCCCCTTATTTTGTGGCTACAATCACCTCCGGTGCTAACTGTAAAGCTTTAATCAGAGCCTTGGCTTTGTCCAGGGTTTCTATATATTCCCCTTCCGGGTCAGAGTCATAAATAATGCCACCACCTACCTGAAAATAAGCTTTGCCTTCTTTGATTAGGAAAGTGCGGATAACGATGTTGATATCCATGTCCTCATTGAAGCTCAGGTAACCTATGGAGCCGGTATAGACGCTCCTCTTGGTCGGCTCCAGCTCATCAATAATCTCCATAGCCCGCACCTTAGGAGCGCCGGTAATAGAGCCGCCGGGGAAGGTAGCCTTAAGCAGGTCAATGTTGCTTTTGCCTCGGCGCAGCCTGCCCACGACAGTAGAAGTGAGATGAAACACAGTAGGGAAAGTCTCCAAGATAGCTAATTCGGTGACCTTTACCGTGCCATAGCGGCAAACTCGTCCTAAATCATTCCTCTCCAAGTCAACAATCATCATGTTTTCTGCGCGGTCTTTGGCACTGTGGGTCAACTCTTGAGCCAGGCTCTCGTCTTCAACAGGGTCTCTCCCTCGTGGTCTTGTGCCCTTTATCGGTCGCGTCTCTACCAGGTCGCTTTGGACTTTGAGGAACCTTTCGGGAGAGGCACTGACGATGGCTACGCCCGGGAAATTGAGATAGCTAGCAAAGGGAGCAGGATTAACTATCCTCAGTCGCTTATAAAGCTCATAGGGCGGAATTTCTAAGTCAGCCTTAAACCTTTGAGAAAGATTGACTTGAAAGACGTCGCCAGCGGCGATATATTCCCGCACTCTATTTACAGCTTTCTTGTATTCCTCATGGGTAAAATTAGACTTAAGCGTGATTTCCTTGTTTTGCCTGTCATTGCGAGGAGCAGTAGTGACTAAGCAATCTCTATCACGGGATTGCTTCGCTTCTCCTTCGCTTTGCTCAGGGCTTCGGCTCACCGCAGTCACTGAATGACTGGAATAAAGCCAATTCTTCATTTCGTCAAGTCTCATCCTGGCTCGCCTTAATCGCTGCCCTTCCTCCATCTGAGGGAAGCCTGTGGCAACAAGGTAGGCTTTCTCTTCCAGATGATCAAAGGCCACGATAGTATCATAGAAGGCAAAATAACTCTCAGGGAGTTTAAGATCGTCTATAGCTGTAGATGGCAGGCGTTCGATGAAGTTGCACAGGTCATAGCTAAAATAGCCAACCACCCCACCCAGGAAAGGCACGGGTGCTGGGCAATGGTCTAACTTATATACTTCCAGCAGCTTGCCCATAGCATCAAAAGGGTTACCATGCTGCACTTCTTGTTCCCGTCCACGAATCAGGGTGATTTCAGAGCCTCGACTGTTCATTACCAGAAAAGGCTCGCTGCCCAGAAAGGAATATCGCCCCAGCCTTTGAGGGTCCATGCCGCTGTCTAAAAAGAAGCTATAAGGTCTGTCCTTGATTAGCTCAAAAAGCTCAAGGGCAGTCCAGGGAGTGAAGACTTCTTCGATTAATGGATAGCGATTCTTAATCACCTTATGAGCAATACCTACAAGCTTTCTAACACTTTCTTGGTGGTGAGGCCAATTTCTGCGGGGGAGGGAGCTATGATAGCCCCCGCCTGTGACAGAGCCCTTATCTTCTCCGAAGCTTTGCCAGCATTGCCGGTAATGATAGCTCCAGCATGTCCCATTCTTTTCCCCGGCGGAGCGGTACTACCAGCGATAAAAGCGACCACGGGTTTAGCCATCTTGTGACTGATAAATTCAGCAGCTTCTTGCTCCATAGTGCTACCTATTTCACCAATAAGAACCACTGCCTTGGTATCCTGGTCTGCCTCAAATAATTTCAAGATGTCTACAAAGGTGCTGCCGGGCAGGGCATCACCGCCGATGCCAACACAGGTGGATTGCCCGATTCCCAGGCTGGTGAGCTGAGATACGACGTCATAAGTCAGGGTGCCGCTGCGAGATACTACCCCCACGTTGCCGGGTAGATGAATTTTCCCCACCATAATTCCAGCCTTGCATTTACCCGGGGACATAACTCCCGGGCAATTAGGACCAATGAGTCGGGTCGATTTGCCTTTGAGATAGCGGTGTACTTTCACCATGTCTAATACCGGTATGCCCTCAGTTATGCACACGACCAAAGACACACCCGCGTCAATCGCCTCCAGAATGCCATCTGCGGCAAAGGCCGGAGGCACAAACATGAGGCTGGCATTAGCTCCAGTTTCAGCCATGGCTTTCGCTATAGTATTGAACACGGGCACACCCAAGTGTTTACTGCCCCCTTTGCCAGGTGTAACTCCAGCCACTACCTTGGTGCCATATTCTATACAACGCTGGGTGTGAAAGCTACCTTCGCTGCCGGTAATACCCTGAACTAAAAGCCTGGTGCTTTCATCAACGAGGATGCTCATTTCTTTATTCCTTTGGCTGCCTCGACTACCTTATGAGCGCCATCATAGAAATCTTTAGCCTGGATGAAACTTATCCCAGACTCAGCCAGGATGCGTCGACCTTCTTCCAGGTTTGTCCCTGCCAGTCTAATGACTACGGGGAAGAGAATATTCATTTGCTGATAAGCTTCAACTATACCCTTGGCGATAACATCCACCCTGGCCATACCCCCGAATATATTCACCAGGACGGCCTTAATTCTGGGGTCAGCAATAAACATCTTGAACGAGTTAACCACCCTCTCAGTATTATTAAGCGTGCCGATGTCTAGGAAATTTGCTGCTCTACCGCCACAATATTGGATAAGGTCGTTGACTGCCATGGCTAACCCGGCGCCATTGACCATGCAGCCGATATCGCCATCCATCTTGACATAATTGTTAATTCCCCAGTCACGAGCCTGGACTTCCAGAGGCTCTTCCTGTTCTTTATCTTGGAGTTCTTGGATATCTTTGTGTCGGTACAAGGCATTGTCGTCAAAATTAAGTTTAGCGTCTAGAGCCAGCAACTTTTCGTCAGTGGTAACAACCAAAGGATTTATCTCAGCCAAAGAGCAATCCTTGTCTATAAAGACCTTATAAAGGTTTGTCATCAACCGTGTAGCCTCGCCTATCTGGCCTCCGTCTAAATTCATCCCATAAGCCAGCTTGCGACTCTGGAACGGCTGAAAGCCAATGGCAGGGTCAATATAGCTCTTAAATATTTTCTCTGGAGTGGATTGGGCTACTTCTTCGATTTCTATGCCTCCAGCTTCACTGGCCATCATCACTGGCAAGCGACTGGTCCCGTCAACGAGGATGCTGAGATAGAGCTCCCGTGCTACATTGCTTGCTTCTTCCACCAGAACCTTGCTTATGGATACTCCTTCCGGTCCGGTTTGATGGGTCACCAGTCTGGTTCCAATTAATTGACTGGCTGCCTTTTTTGCCTCTGCCGGGCTATGAACGATCTTTATGCCACCTGCCTTGCCCCTCCCCCCAGCGTAGACCTGGGCTTTGATTACCACCTTGTTGCCAATCTCAGCAGCTATCTCTCCGGCTTCGGCCGGGGTGGAAGCCACCTTGCCTCTGGGCACGGGAATACCGTATTGAGCCAGAAGCGCCTTGGCTTGATACTCGTGGATTTTCAAATTATCTCCTTGTTTCCTTAAAGCGGAGGGGGTGGGATTCGAACCCACGTTCGCCAAAAAAGGCGAAAGCGGTTTTCAAGACCGCCACCATAAGCCACTCGGTCACCCCTCCTAACCCCAAATTCTACTTCAAAACAACCCTTTCAGGCAATCTCGCCGACCTTGTGCCGGCGTCTCTACCAGATTTTGATCCACGGGGGGCTATAATATTGCAGGCATTGAAAAAAAGGAAAAAAATATGGTAACTTTAAAGGTTGGCCGATAAAACGGTGGGCGAGCAAATTAAACACAAAAGTTTCACTCCCCCGCGGATTTCAGATGATTTGTGGGAAAAGCAAAACAGGATTAAATCGAATGGCTCAGTACGAGAGTTATGAAAGAAATAGAAACTAACGAGGGAATTCAGCGAATATTGAGGATAAAGCTGGTGAGTTTAAAAGAGCTAGCCCTTTAAATTTTGGTGAGATTTTGGAACGGCTGCCATAAATTCGAAAATAAAGAGGCGGGTGAGTAAATGAACAGCATTATCAGGGAATCACAACTAGAAAAAAGGAAGAGAAAGGAGGTATAAGAATTGAAGAAAAAGATTCTTTCAATGGCTATTCTGTCGATTGTCTTGATATTAGCGATGTTCAGTGCAATTCCAAGTGTTGAGGCCTTTGACACAGCCATACACCAAGATAAGGACGACGAAGCCTTTGATGCTTTGGCAAAGGAGACCCCACCGATAATTTTCCCTGATGCGGCCAGGGACAGGGTCAACAAGGCCAACAAGGGACAAGATTCCATCTTTAGCGGAATATGGAAAGCCAAATTTCACGGTGACAGAAAGAAGGGGGAAACTCATGAACAGGCTTTTAATCGAACAAGAGAATACATTAAAGAAGAGCTCGACAATGCCGCCGCCCTTTTCAATCAGAGCAACGTGGACGGCTATGATGCCTTAGGGAGAGCGTTACATGCCGTGCAGGATTTCTATGCCCATTCAAACTATGTTGAGCTACCAAATGCAGCAGACCAAGCAGCAGCGAGAGCTGCACTCGACGATCCTACACAACCAATACCTACAGATATCAAAATGTGCGGCTTCTGGGGGTGGCCCTTCACATGTAATGATGCTGGGGGTTGGTTCCACTACCAAGATCCTCTAGGCTACAGTCATACCGATCATAACAAAGACAACAATGCCACTAAAGACCCAGTTAAGCAGGCGCAGTATGCGGCCGCAAATGCAGCAGCAGTCAGCCATACCAAGGACATCCTGAGAGGAATATGGACCCATATTTCTCTCCCTGGTGGTGGTAATAGTGGCGGGTGCGGTGCTGGTTATTCTGAGGCTATTGGTGACTCCAGTAAGTGCTGCCCAAATGGATACCCGTACTACTGGAGTAGTGATGGAAAGTGTCATACTA
>JBAVCL010000007.1:0-85063 GCA_049586675.1 Dehalococcoidia bacterium | reverse complement strand
CTGCCTACCTCTACCGCGTTCAACACCATTAACCTACTCTGCTCTTTCTTGGTCAATGTCACCCTCTCTTTCATGGTGACATTTTCGCTTAACACTTAAGGGTGACAAAATCGTAAAACATCAACACGGACGAGTACACGAGCTTGACACTTGTGTAGGGAAATGCTAGTATTGCCGTTGCCTGCCTAGGGAAGAACTATATTGCGCGATAATTTATCCGCGCCTCTAATTAATCGATGATGAAAGGGGGTGATAACTTCGCACTACAGATTAAGCTAATCTTGCCACCAAATGTAAGCCGACTGTAACTGAATATACTAAAGTCTAGGCAAAAGGAGGAAGAGAATGGCATACGAAACAATTACTGTTGAGCGTGAAGATAACGTTGGCATCATAACTTTGAATCGTCCACCGGCTAACCCGATAAATTCCACATTGCTGAGCGAGTTAAATCAAGCCCTAACGGAATTAAAGGCTGATAAGGCGATTAGGGCTTTGATAATCACAGGCGCTGGAGATAGATTTTTTTCAGCTGGATTTGATATAAAGAGTGCTTTTGGACCTGACGCAGCACGAGGTGGTCCGGCTGGCCCAACGGGCCAAGAAGTATTTTTCAACATTGAGAGGTTCCCAAAACCCATTATTGCAGCTATCAATGGCTACGCTGGGGGAGGTGGCTGTGAACTGGCGATGTCTTGTCATTTCCGGATAATGGTGGATGCTGAGCGAGCAGTTATAGGACAGCCAGAAATAGATCGTGGCATTATTCCGGGCTGGGGTGGCACGCAAAGGCTGCCACGATTGGTAGGAAAAACACGGGCTCTTGAAATGCTTCTCCTAGGTCAAGAGAAAATGATTAGAGCTCCGGAGGCCCTGGAGATTGGGCTTATAAATAAAGTCTCTCGCCCTGGCGAGGTGCTCAACGACGCTAAAGAACTGGCTAAGAAGCTAGCTAAAAAGGCACCGATTGCTATGAGCATAATCTTCGACTGTGTTATGCGTGGGCTCGAGACGACCCTTGAAGAGGGAATCAAGATCGAGGCTGAAGGCTCGCGCCGTGTAACGCAAACAAAAGATGCCCAGGAAGGAATGATGGCATTTGTCCAGAAGCGCGAACCAGTGTACAAAGGAGAGTAGGCTTTCGGGGCTATCTCAGCGTGTACCTGAAGAGATTGTAGAGACTAGAGCTCGGGGATCAACAAAAGCTGCGACGAGTGAAGGGGATATAGCTGCTCAGCACAGTAGTGAGCAGTCACATTCATTTGTATTGTGGGTACTGTGTTTGCAACTAAAAGGTGCCATTAGATAGCACATAGTTTGGCGAGAGCCTAGCAAAGAAATTTGACATTGTCCGGTCCTGCCTCGATAAAGATGGCTGCTCTAAGATAAGAAATTTCTTTAACATTCCACCTTTGCTCCAGTCTTAGCCCAACCAGCCGCATTACAAAATTTATCCAAATAATTCAATTTCGACAAGCACAACAAGAGCAACCTTGCTACAATACGCATAATCTAAAATTAAAGGAGGATCTGACATGGAGACGGCAGAACTAGCAAGCTTGATTAAAAGTCGGCGTTCGATTCGTGTCTGGCAGGATAAGCCGGTGCCAGAAGAAATACTGTTGCAAGCTGTAGAGCTGGCTACTTGGGCGCCAAACGGTGCTAATTTCCAAAACTGGTACTTCTATATCATCCTGAATAAGGACATTATTAAAACCATTGCAGATACCGTACAAGCCAGCACAAGAAATATGGCTTCCTGGCCTGAAACAGCACAAGCCGGCGGATCTGCGTTCCCAGGTAGGACGCCACAGGGAGCATCTGCTCCACCAAGACCACAGCGCAGTCCTCTAAGCGCAGCGCCAGCCATGATCCTGGTCGGCACCAGACGGATAGAAAACCCAAGGGTTAAAATTCTGGAAGCCCGGGCAAAGGTGGATGAAAGGGCTGCACAGATGCTCCAGTGGGACAGTATCCTCAATGCACGCCTTCAATCAGCATCAGCAGCTATTGCCTATCTCCTCTTAGTACTGCACCAGATGGGACTGGGTGCTACATGGATGACCGGTCCGCTGGCACTGGCAAAGGGAGACATAGAGAAAATCCTTAACATCCCATCGGACATGGATATCCTCGTCATGATACCGGTAGGATACCCGGCAGAAAGTCCCACCCGGGATAGACGGCCCGTCAGCGAAGTCTCCAAGGTAATCAAGTAGCCCAGTCCATTTTGGAAGCATATCAGCACAGACCAAGACCTTTCTGGACAGAACTCTCTTCCTTTACACTCATAATATACCGAAGCAAGCCAAATGCTTCGGGCTCATCGCCATAGCAGGTAGAGCAGGCTTTGAGCAAGCCGTTCAGGAATTGAGAAAATTCGTCGGTCTTTCCAGCGCTTCCTAGGCTAAGGTCTTTACTTTAAAAGGAGCTGTTGGCGGTCCAGATAAACACGCAAGGGACAACCCACAGATGGTGCAAGAGGCTCGTGAAATGGGTTGCCAAATGGCCAGGGTTCTGTTCGGTATGGATAAGCAACCTCAGGAAACTAGCCAGCAATAAACCAGCCGACAAGAGCACAATCTGGCTTTTTGCCCGCAATCGGACCGGCGGCGAGCAATGTAGTGACTACCTAGACATTGCTCTTTAGCACTGCTTCGACCAAGCAGGTACCTCAATCAGGAAGGAGGCGCTAGAATCTGAAGTCGCTCCTGCTTGAGACTGGACAACTGTTTACTTCTTAAGCACTTGATACAGGCGTGCCACATTCATGCGCTGTACGAACTGAGCCATGGGCTCACTACCTGGTTCCATAGGGTAACGGTCAAGAAACGAGATCTTCTCTTGAGCTTCCTCCAGGCTCATCCCCTGCGCAATCGCAGCACTGACTGCGTCTATCCAGTCCTGAATAAAGGCGCTCATTTCCCGAATGTAGCTCCGTTCGCAAATGCTGCCGTGTCCGGGCACCAGCACATCTGCCTCCAGCAGCTCAAGTCGCCTCAAGGAATCCAGCCACTCGTAGGGCATAGCTTGCTGAAGCCAGGCCTGCACTCTGCCAAAAACGTTGTCCGAGGTGAATACTACCCTCTCCTCAGGAATATAGACAGCTATCTGGTAGGGCGTGTGCCCAGGGAGATTAATAAGCTGGAAAGTGTGATTGCCCACATAGAGGGTCATCTTCTCAGAGAAAGTAATAGCTGGAGGTCGATAGCTATAATCCTTGATCAGAGGAAGACTGTCAGGGGCAGTCTGCTTAAGACGCTCCTTTAACTGCTCCACCGAGGCAGCTAAGATCGCCTCTCTAGTGCCTTGGTGAGCTACTACCGTGCCCTCGAAGAAGTAGTTCCCAGCGAAATGGTCGCCATGCGGCTCGGTGTTTATCAAATAGCGAACCGGTCCGTGTTTTACAATCTCATCCCGCCACTGTATTGCATCCGATGGCATCTGGGGGGTATCAATCATCACTACTCCTTCACTGGTGACAACAAAGCCAGGATTGCACCCTCGAAAGCCAGTTTCAGCATAGACATTCTGACCGATCTTTTGCATCATATCCTCCTTCTGACATAGGGCTCATTCGCTTGCTGGAACATTTCCGCCATTGAAGAAACTACAAGCCTGACCCTATCTTCACCATTTCTATTATGCTGCCGTTTTACACGACTTGGAAGTTCCGCCCCTAAACGATACCAAATTTAGGGTTGGCAGCCCAACTCAAGGCGGGGCACTAAAATACTTCCTCTACCACCAATCCAATTGCGTCAACAATTGGCAACACTAAGTGACGAGACATGTCAAGCACAATCCATTCCTCCCAGACCTCTTTCAGTTCGCGGCGGTATGTTTCCAAGTCCTCACCCTTGGCATAAACACCATCAAACCCAGGGATATATCCGCAAAATGTGCTCTGGTATTGTTTAGTCCTGTCCTGAGCGAAGTCGAAGGAGTTTGGTGCTTGGGCTTTAGGGTTTCTCCTTTTTGGGTTTAGGATCTAGGGTTTACCCCTCTAGATGGCTACAATTGACTGACCGCAAGGACTCTTATTCCCTGACGCTGAGCAAATTGCATGGCTTCCTTGGTGAGTCCGGGAACAGCAATAAAAACCTTGTCCATAATACCGGAATCATAAGCCTTGTCGTCGAAGTCAAATACCCTATCCAGTCCCATCGGCTTCTCATCCACCTCGATGCCAATAGCAATACGATGAGTAATGATGCCCTCATCCTTGGTAGCCAGTATGTCTATATTATGGACAGCGCCGGACCGGCCTTTGACTTCAGCTTTTTCCTTTACTCTGTAGCCCTGTTTCTCCAGGTATTGTATTAGCTGTGATTTGGACTTAAATTCAAAGGGCTCCTTAACCATTTCCCGGCCTGGCTGGGGACCACCAGTCAGCACTATCTCTAGGTCCTTGGGTTCAAGCACCTTTATTCTCTGGTAGCTGGCAAATTTCCTCGCATCTTCGCCTAACTCGGGGATGATAATCAGTATTTTATCGTGGATGCCGCTATCGTAGGCTTTGACATCAAAATCCAGTACCCTGTCCAGTCCTATCCTATCCCTGGCAATCTCAATCCCGATAGCGACAGTATGGGTAACGACGCCGTCATCCCTGGTAGCCAGTATATCCATGTAATGTTCTGCCCCCGACCTTCCCTGCACTCTGGCATTTTCCATTACTTTGTAGCCGTGTTGCCTCAAGAGTTCAACGAACCGCACTTTAGGCTGAAGTTCAAATTCCAGCCAGTTTCTCTTCGTTTCATCAAAGCTATACGAGTAGATGCTTACTTCGCCAACTTCATCCTCATTGGCAAGCGAGGAACATTTCAGACAGCGCCACTTTAGAAATGGCACATTAAATATCTCGCTGCAATCACGGCACTTGTAGAGCACTCCCTGGCTCCGGTAGTCGGCGCCCATAGTCCGTAGCTCCATTTTACACCTAGGACATACATATCTACCCTTGGCTGTAAATTCGTCTTCAACGCCAACATACTTGCAGGCAAAGTGCTCGAGGATTCGGCCCCGTGTAATATGTCCTGAGCTACATTTAGGGCAGTGGGTGCTTGGTCTTAAATTTACTGACTGGCACCGTTGACAACGGAGGAACCTATCAAAGAAACTCTTGTTCACGATACCCTTAGCAGCCAGGGATTCCATAATCGCTAATACTTCCTTGCCTTTGACCTTTATTGTTTGCTCAACGGCTGGGTAGATGAAGCCCAGCTCGCTGGTGAAATCATACTGGGGTTTAATATTGACAATCCTCCCCGCCAGCATTTCAGCTATCAATTTTATTGCTATTTCATTATCCAACATGCTACTTGCGGCTTGCGGGTTTTTTGTTGTTGTTACCGCCTTATTGGCTTCTGCCATACCTTGCCTCCGTTCACATAGTTAAAAAACAGTATAATTCTCAATTATTGTAGAAGTCAATGAGAGAAAAGTACTGTCTTCAAGTGATAAACGGGGTAACATTCCAGACAGCCAGCAGGTTAGCTTACTGCCGAGGGAGGGACTCGAACCCACACTCCCTTGCAGGAAGCGGATTTTAAGTCCGCCGCGTCTACCATTCCGCCACCTCGGCTTCATAACCGACAAGTAAGGAGGCGGCGGGCGGATTCGAACCGCCGTATCGGGGTTTTGCAGACCCCTGCCTTACCTCTTGGCTACACCGCCACAGCTACTAAATCTACTGGAGCGGAAGACGGGATTCGAACCCGCGACCTCTTCCTTGGCAAGGAAGCATTCTACCGCTGAACTACTTCCGCCCTAAATAGTTACCCATGAAAAAGAGCGAATTTTTCATGGGGCGCTAACCAGATTTTACCGCCTTTTTTTAGTTCCCGCAAGCTAATAGCACCTCAAGCGACTTGATTTAAATTAAACTGGCTTCCCACGAAGATCTCCAGATTTTCGCGGGTGGTTTAATTTTGGTGCCGAGGGGGAGATTTGAACTCCCACGGGCTTTCGCCCACCACCCCCTCAAGATGGCGTGTCTGCCTATTCCACCACCTCGGCTTAATGCCCCTGAAAAGCTTCGTTTTTAGGGGATCCCAAATTTACTTTTCATTGGCAGGGGCGGCAGGACTCGAACCCGCGACCTGCGGTTTTGGAGACCGCTGCTCTAGCCAAACTGAGCTACGCCCCTGAAGCAGCGTAATTATATCAAAAATACCCCTGGGGCGACTCGAACGCCCGACACGCGGTTTAGGAAACCGCTGCTCTATCCACCTGAGCTACAGGGGCACGCCACTTTTTCATTGTAAACTGTACGGAGCTTTAAGTCAAAAATTATATCCTAGTCTCCGCCCCCGGATTTTTGTAGTTGCCTGATTTATCAGGCTTTGCCCGATAAACTGGGCAACTATACTTTTTAACAGCCTCGGGAGGGAGAATCATAATGATTTATGCTGTCTGTAGGGTGGGGCTGGCCCTCGTCTTTCAAAAGGGAAGTTGATTCCGGCGAAGATTACCAAACGTCACTAGAGAAACTGCTCGTCAGCTAGATTTCTTGAAGGGCACACCAGACGGCTTTCCAGAATTTCATGGTGGAGATAGGGGGATTCGAACCCCCGACCTCTGCGATGCGAGCGCAGCGCTCTCCCGACTGAGCTATATCCCCGCAAATTCAATTTTACCAATACTTCAAACTGTGGGTCAATTCAACTAATCCTTGCCCCTGCCTGATAACCTTGCTATACTGAGCGAAAGCTATGACCTATGAAATTGTTATCGGCCTGGAGGTTCATACTCAGCTATTAACCAAGAGTAAGATGTTCTGTAGCTGCAGCGCCGACTATGCCAGCGCTCCTCCCAATACCCACGTCTGTCCCATTTGCCTGGGCATGCCTGGTGTCCT
This sequence comes from Dehalococcoidia bacterium, assembly GCA_049586675.1. Lineage (GTDB taxonomy): Bacteria > Chloroflexota > Dehalococcoidia > GIF9 > AB-539-J10 > RBG-13-51-36. The sequence goes on along the minus strand of JBAVCL010000007.1, from coordinate 78,201 downwards.
TCCTGTCATCAATGAAAGGGCAATAGAATATACAGTAATGACCGCCCTGGCTTTAAATTGCACTATCCCCGAATATACCAAATTCGACCGCAAGAACTACTTTTACCCTGACCTGATGAAAGGTTATCAGATTTCTCAGTATGATGCTCCCATTGGAAAAGGAGGTTGGCTAACAATTGATAGCAACGATACCAGGAAAAGAATCAATATCACCAGGGTGCATCTCGAAGAGGATGTTGCTAAATTATGGCACAGGGGGGATTACAGTCTGATAGACGTTAACCGCTCAGGGGTGCCTTTGATGGAGATTGTTAGCGAGCCCGAAATAAGCTCCCCTGAAGAGGCTCGGGATTATCTTATCAAGTTACACAATATCTTGCGTTATCTAGAGGTGTCCACCGGCAACATGGAGGAAGGAAGCTTTAGATGTGATGCCAATATAAGCATCCGCCCGCCGGCTACTATAGAGCTTTTGCCCAAGGTGGAAGTTAAAAATATGAACAGCTTCAAAGCAGTTTACCAAGCTCTGGAATATGAATCAAGGCGACAAACAAAGGTGCTTGAGGAAGGTGGTGAACTGGTACAAGAGACCAGAGGGTGGATAGAGGAAGCAGGCACAACAGTGACCCAGAGAACTAAAGAGTATGCTGATGATTACCGATATTTTCCCGAACCTGATTTGCCTCCTCTAGCTTTGGACCGAGCCTGGATAGAGGAAATCAGAGCCAGACTCCCTGAATTACCCGAGGCACGCAGAGACCGATTTATGACCCGATATGGCTTGCCCTTGTACGATGCTAATATACTAACTAGCTCCAAAGCCATGGCAGATTATTTTGAAAACTGCGTTAAGCTAATGGACCCTGGCAAGGCTAAGATGGCTAGTAACTGGCTTTTAGGTGATTTCAGCCGGCTGCTTAACGCTACCAACACTGAGATTGAAAATGCTAAAATAAGTCCGAAACACCTAGCAGAAATGCTGGGAATGGTAGATAATGGCACTATAAGCGGACCAGCGGCCAAAACAGTGCTTGAGGAGATGTTTCGCACTGGCAAGGGAGCCAGTGAGATTATAACAGAAAAGAAACTAAGCCAGATTAGCGATGCCGGTGAAATAAGGGAAGTGGTAAGACAAGTGATGGCCAATAATACCGAGGCAGTAGCAGATTATATCTCTGGCAAACAACAAGCTTTGATGTTTATTATAGGTCAGGTAATGAAAGCTACCAAAGGAAGGGCTAATCCAAGCATGGTGAGAGAGATTGTAATAAAGGAGCTAGGAGGTAAATAAATTGCCTAATTATTTTTTGATCGCCCAGATACTAATAGCAATAGCCTTAATTGCCACTGTACTATTTCAGTTACGCGGTGGAGGCATAGGGGGTATCTTTGGGCAAGCTGACTCAGTGTATCGAACTCGGCGAGGTATAGAAAGCACCCTTTTCAAACTGACCATAGTCTTAGCTGTCGTGCTTGTCGTTGTTGCTACTTTAATCACGGTCCGGTACAAGTCTTAGTATCCATAGATGAGTTCCATAATAACCCTGACTACCGACTTTGGCTATGATGATGCTTACGTTGCTGCTGTGAAAGGCGCTATCTTAAGCATTAACCCCGAAGCTAATATTATAGACATCAACCATTCTATCAAGCCGCAGAACATCCTTCAGGCTGCTTTCATACTTAGTGCTGCTTATCGCTACTTCCCTAAGCAAACAATTCATATGGCCATTGTTGACCCCGGCGTAGGTAGTGAGCGCCAGGGAATAATACTGAAAACACCTTCGGCTTTCTTCGTTGCCCCTGATAATGGCATCCTCAGCTATATAATTGATGATTTATTCCCAGTTAGAAGTCGCTCGTTAACTGAACAGACTCACGACCTCCAAGAGATAGTATTTAAGAAAGGCCTTGAAGCTGCAGCTATTACCGACCCTCGCTTCTGGCGACAGCCAGTCAGCCCTACCTTCCATGGAAGAGATATTTTTGCCCCGGTGGCTGCTGGCCTTTCTCTAGGCATTTCCCTTTATGAATTCGGAGAGAAAATTAATTCTCTGCATGTCCTCCCTATACCAAAGCCCTCTCTTGACCCAGAGGGTAATTTAGTTGGCCAGGTCTTACATGTTGACCGCTTTGGCAACTTGATTACGAATATTAAAAGCAATGATTTACCCGGAAAAGATGTCATGATTCAGGTGGCTGGGTACTGTGTTCAAGGTATCAGCGACTATTACGCACAAAATAAAGAGGTAATGGCTATTGTGGGCAGCAGCGGTTATCTCGAAGTATCGCTAAGAGACGGAAGCGCTTGTGACTTTCTGGGCGCAGCGGTGGGAGACGAAATAAAGGTGATTTCAACTGTATAGCGAAGAGGTATCAGGAATGTCGATTCAAATCACCACGCTAAGCGAAAATACTGCTGGTAGGGTGAATCTTCCTGCCAATTCAATAATGCTGGCACACGCATCAATCTCTAGAAGCCACTTGCTATTCTGAGGACATTCCTACTTCATTATGAGCGGTATCCTTCTTACCATTCTGCGCCTTTCGCTTTCTGTTATTCTGAGCGAAGCGAAGAATCTTTCCTTTGCTGGGCTCCTGATAGGTTCAGAGGCTTTGGCTAAAATACGTCAACTGTTCTTTAGTCGTAGCCAGAGTTTCCACCTGATTTAATGCGGTCAGCCATGTGAGAAGGTCATTCAAAGGGTAGTTTCCATCACCTTTATAAGAGTGGTAATATATTGGGATGCCTTGATACAAACTTGAATGAAAAAAGGCTCTAGGGAGAGAAACTAATGAACAAAAGAAAATATCTAGTAATCGTGGGAATTGTGGCGGCAGTAGTGTTAATTTCAATCCTATTTCACACAATGCTAGCCAACCATCCGCCAGTTATCACCAGCCTGGCAGCTAAGCCGGAGAGAGTAGTTCCTTCGGGAAGCTGCCAGATTGTGTGTAATGCTACAGACCCTGATGGCGACGAGCTAAGATATAACTGGTCAGCTAGCGGAGGCGAAATAGGAGGCGTAATAACTGGGAAAGGAGGTACAGTTACCTGGACCGCTCCTAACTCTGAGGGCTCCTACAATGTTACAGTCACGGTGACTGATGGCCGCGGTGGCGAAGTCACAGATTATGTAACCATCCCAGTGAGGGCTAATCTGTGGCCAACTATTAACAGTCTGATAGCCAATGCAGCCTGGACCACTCCTTCGGGTAGTCTCCAGGTGACGTGTATTGCTTCAGACCTTGATGGCGACGAGCTAAGTTATGAGTGGACAACCACCGGGGGTGATATTTCTGGCACAGGCGCGGCTGTAAACTGGACTGCTCCCCAAGAAGTTGGCACATACAACGTCACAGTCGTGGTTACCGATGGCTGGGGTGGGGAAAACACAAAGTTTGTACCTCTCAGCGTGACACTTAGTCCTCCGCCAACTATTGAAAAGCTGGTTGTTACTCCCAATGGGAACACATTTTTGAGAGAAAGCACAGCTGCTGGGTGCGATTTCGATGTCTGGGTAAACGAGGAATACGATGTTAAGTGCCTTGCTTCAAACACAAGCGACGAAGTGTCTTACGAATGGTCATGTACAGCCGGCAATATTTCCGGGGAAGGCTCTACGATTACCTGGAAAGCCCCGAGTGAAAAGTCCGTTACAGTTACGGTCACGGTAATAGTGTCTGATGCAGAGGGCAATAGTATGGGTAAGAACATAGTTTTCCATGTGGCGTCTTGTACATGTGGTTCCTGGGGATTAAAATCAGGAGAAATTTCATTCTAGCTAAGGGCCTAGCCTTCCAAGCGAAGACCTGCAAACCATGGGCACTTCATACAGAAGACGCTTGAAAAGTCATTCAAAGGGTAGTTTCCATCACCATTATAAGAGTGGTAATATATGAGCTGCCTGGATACAGACTTGAATAAAAAAGGCTCTAGGGAGAGAAACTAATGAACAAAAAAAGATATCTAATAATTATAGGAATTGTGGCAGCCGCAGCGTTAATTTCAATCCTACTTTACACGATGCTAGCCAACCATCAGCTAGTTATCAAAAGTCTGAAAGCTGAGCCAGAGGGAGTCCCTCCCTTGGGAAGCTGCCAGATTTTGTGTAATGCTACAGCCCCCCTTGGCGACGAGCTAAGCTATAACTGGTCGGCCAGCGGAGGCACAATAACTGGGGAAGGAGCTACAGTTACCTGGACCGCTCCTAACTCTGAACCCTACTCTGAGGTCTCCTACAATGTTACGGTCACAGTGACCGATGGCCGCGGTGGCGAGGATAGGCGTCAAATAACTATCCGAGTAAGGGCCAATTATCCGCCAACTATTAGCAGCCTGGTAGCCAATGCAGCCTGGACCACTCATTCGGGTAGTCTCCAGGTGACGTGCAATGCTACAGACCCTGACGGCGACACGCTGAGCTATGAGTGGACAACCACCGGAGGTAAGATTTCGGGCACAGGCGCGGCTGTAAACTGGACTGCTCCCCAAGGAGTTGGCACATATAACATCACAGTTGTGATTAAGGATGGATATGGTGGGGAAGACACAAGGTTTATACCTCTCAGTGTAACAATTAGTCCTCCGCCAACTATTGAAAAGCTGGTTATTACTCCCAAAGGGCACACATTTTTGAGAGAACCCACGCATTCTGGGTGCGATTACGATGTCTGGACACAAAGGGAATACGATATTAAGTGTGTTGTTTCAAACACAAGCGGCGAACTGTTTTATGATTGGTCGTGCACAGCCGGCAATATTTCCGGGGAGGGCTCTACGATTACCTGGACTGCCCCGAATGAGAAGTCCGTTCAAGTTACAGTCACGGTAATAGTGTCTGATGCCGCTGGCAATAGTATGGCTAAGAACATAGTTTTCAATATACCTTCTTGTACATGTGGTTCCTGGGGATTGAAATCAGGGGAAATTTCATTCTAGCTAAGGGCCTAGTCTTCCCAGTGGCACCCTGCACACCATGTACCTTTCCTGTAGAAAATCCTAAACAGGGGAGGCTATTGTGAGGTGGCATTTGTCAATAATATACAACAGGGTGGCCAATTTTTTGAAAAACACCTTCCAAGACCATTTCAAGCGATACTTGATTATATCCCTGATAATCTTAGGAATAGTTATCGGATTCACGAGTCAGAGAACAGCAGGTACCGGTGAAGGGTTTGAGGTCCATTTCTTTTATCTCCCCGGTTGTTCACACTGCGAGGCACAAGAGCCTTTCAATGAAAAACTGGAAAGTGAATACCCTTCAATTAACATTACTCGTGAGGACGCCACTACATCAGCAGGAGTTGCTCTATTACATGAGATGCTTGAAGAGCGAGGGATAGAAAATGAGCCAGGCTTTCCCATAACAATCTTTGGAAATCAAGTATTTGGTGGTTGGGAATCTGAGGAAACAACGGGCAGAGCAATTGAGGAAGCTTTGAAACAATGTCTGGCGGGGAACTGCCCGCCGCCGACAAGTGGAGAACCCCAACATAAAATCAAATTGCCTCTCATAGGGGAAATTGTACTTTCTGATTATTCGCTTCCAGCTTTGGCCATAATTTTGGGTCTTGTGGACGGCTTCAATCCCTGTGCTATGTGGGTACTTGTTTACCTTATATCCGTAGTAGCGACTTTGAGGGATAGAAAAAGAATATGGCTGATTTGCGGCTCTTTTGTTTTGGCTTCAGGCATCCTATATTTTCTGTTCATGACAGCGTGGCTCAATGCTTTCCTGGCTATTGGCTACGTCAAGCCAGTGACAGTTGTGATTGGATTGGTAGCTCTGGGTGGAGGGGCATTGCAAGTAAGAGAAGTGATAAAGACGAAGGGCGCTGTTGTCTGCGAAGTTACGGACGAGGAATCCCGGAAAAAGACGATGACCAAAGTACAGGAGATTGTCTCCTCTCCCCTAACCTGGGGGATTTTAGGAGGAATCATAGCTCTGGCCTTTGCAGTAAATGCTGTCGAATTCCTTTGTTCAGCAGCAATTCCGGCGGTTTTCACCCGAGTCTTATCTTTGAGCAATCTTTCCACCTTCCAATACTATAGCTACATCCTGCTATATGATGTCTTTTTCATGCTTGACGATACCATTATTTTCGGCACAGCCGCTTTTGCTCTGACTTCAAGTCTGGGAGACAGATATGCAAAATATTCCAGACCAGTAGGTGCCACAATACTGATAATTCTGGGAGTACTGCTCCTCGGCTGCCTTTACTCTGCTCAGTTCAAGTTTTTGAAACCCGTATGCAGCGTACTCTGGTAGGTCAGTAGGTGCGGTCATGTCACCAATTCTAGGTGCCTTTTGGGGCTAGAAACCCTGTATCACCTTAAAAACGCCAATCATATTTAAACCTGCGTAGACCAGAAAAGCAATAAAGATATACCTGAGTGGTTTCGCCGGCAGAGCATGTGCTGCCCGGGCTCCAAGCTGGGCCAAGGGTGTGCTAGTAGCTGCCAAGCATAGCCATATGGGCAAATTTATATAGCCTATGGAATAAGGAAGGAGGCCGGGCTTTCCCAGCCCATTTATGATATAGCCAACAATCCCACCTAGGCTGGCGAGTATTATGGAAGCCACCGATGTTCCCACGGCAATGTGCATGGGAAAATTTAATGCCAATACCAGCACAGGTACTATGAATACCCCACCGCCAACTCCAGTCAGCCCTGCTACCATACCTATAGGGAATCCGCAAGCCGCCACAAGCCTGAAGTTTTCCCGTGGCTCTCCAGCCTCTTTTCTCAACTTGGGCATTAGTTCCAAGATCATCCATATTGCAACGGCCAGAACCAGTCCTCCAAAGCCTACTTTCAGTGTCTTGTCAGAAAGAAGTTGAGTTGCTAAGTAAGATCCAAGCAAAGCCCCGGCCAAGGCACATGAGCCTAGAATTAAGGCGGTTTTCCAGCGAACTGCCTTCCTCCTATTATGCCCCCAGCTCCCACTTATGGCTGTGGGCAAAATCACCAGCAAACTTGTCCCGAAGGCTGTTCTTAGGGCAATGTTTGGAGAGAAACCCATAGCCAGGATAACCCAGTAGCTAACGGGAACCATGATGGCTCCGCCGCCAATTCCCAGCAGTCCGCTGGCAAAACCAGCACCTGCCCCTATAGCCAGCAGTTTGAAGATATCAATTGCTGTCAGCATCTTTCTTTTCCGAGCTTGCCTTCAAGCCAACCAGGTTTGACAACCGACCTTTCGTCCACGTCAGGAATATATGGCTTGATGTCTAAAAGAGGGGTACCGTCTATGGCGTCCAGTCCTTTCACCTTGAGGATATTCTTTTCCCTGACCACTAGCTCGACGACAGTCAACCCCAGGGGGCAGGGTCTATGCGGTGATCTGGTGGTGAAGAGACCGTGCATATTATCATCCCAGGGCGTCTTAACCAACAGATGGTATCCCTGGGACTTATGAAACCAATAAATAACGATAATATGGGAAAATCCCTCAATGTCTTCTAAGCCTTCTTCGAATTCCTTGAATATTTCTATCTGAGAAATCTCCTCACTTTTATAGCCCTGATAAGGGGCTTTGCCTGTATTCTTGTAAGGAGAATGAATTATCCCGATGGGCTTCAATTCCAGGCTATGCTTTTTCTCCATCCCTCAAGCCTTACTAACCAAGCTATCAATCCTCTGAATAATATCACTTACTTGAAATCCTAGCCGCTTCTGTAAGCTCTTTTCCATGGTTCCTTCCTAAAAGCCTGGTAGTCTTTAACTGCCTCCTTAAGCGTATTAGCTGCCAGGAGAGCACTGTGGAGGCTATCTTCAGGGAGTCCCCCTAAGGCATCCAGTACATCCTGCTGGGTAATCTTCTGAGCCTCAGAAACGCTCTTCCCTTTAACCAGTTCGGTGATCATGCTGCCTGCGGCAATGCAGCACCCACAGCCATCTGTCCAGAAAGAGGCATTTATAACCTTGCCATCTCCTATTTTGAGATATATTTCCATAGTATTCCCACGGGGACCAGTTATCCTGCCAAATCCATCAGGGGCAGGAATTTCACCCAGATTTCTGGGATTGAGAAAATGGTCAATCGTTTTCTCCGAGTAGACCCTTTTCATATCCTCCATGACGAATTGCTCCAGCTCCTTGAACGAGGCATCAAATTTTTTTGCCATTTTCTCTGCTCCTCAACAAAGAGTATATTTCCTCCACCTGCCTCTTTGTCTCCTCAAGCGGACCATCATTATTAATAACAAAATCGGCAGATTTAATCTTTTTCTCAAGGGGAAGTTGAGATTTTATCCTCCTTTGGGCATCCTTCCGTCTCATCCCCTTTTCTTTTAATCTTCTTAATTGAGTTTGTTCACTAGCAGAAACAACGACTATTTTATCCACAAATATAGGGCGAGTAAGCTCAAATAGTAACGGAATATCCTTAATAATTAGAGCATTGGGGTCAAGGCTTTTGATCTCGTTTGTAATTCTTTCGTCTTCCTTAAACACCTCGGGATGGACTATCTGATTTAGCTTTGCCAACTTTTCTTTGTCAGAAAATACTATATCGGCCAGTTTCTGCCGATTGATGGTCAGGTCATCATTCAAAATACCTTTTCCAAAATACTCTGCTATTTCTTTCCAAGATTTTGAATGAGGACGGATTACCTCCCGCGCTAGCTCATCCCAATCAATTATATAAGCCCCCAGTTCCCTAAAAAAATTGGTTACCGTGCTTTTGCCCGTGCCCACACTTCCTGTCAGACCAACAATAATCATTTGTTCCCTATTGACGCAAACAAGAGTTATTATGACCTCTTTCGCTCTCGAGCTTCTTGCTTACGTCGTGCATAAACTCGGTATATCTTCTCACCGCTCTCCTGCAGACATTTAGTACAATGCTCCACTTCCTCAGGCTTGACTTCCTCCAGGCGAACTTCAAAGCCTAGCTCTTCATACATATCTACTAGCCTCCTGACATGTCTCTCGCCATCCACGGCAACTTCTTGCCAGTCCATCATTTCACCACTTGCCTCGGATTATCTGTCGGATATTCTTAAAAGCATAGAGAAAGACCCGAATCGCATGTTTTGGAGATCAACAATGATGAAATGTTGACACGTGTCCTGAAACGAGGGCCTGCCTGAGCATCAAACCCAGAGCTGGCCCCCGGTATAGCGATTGTCATAGCAATAGCCCCTTTCCTTTCTCTCAAGTTCCTTTATTCTAGCATCAATAGTCATTCCTTGGTGATACAAATTGTTATTGACATCAAAATTCTTTATAATTCCCTCCCCTTGCCTCTCACTGAGAAAGGTAGCATGTCCAAGAGCTGACATTCTGCTGTCTTCTGATGCAGGGGCAGGTTGCTGGCCCCCACATCAAGTACTTGTTCATTCGTAAACAAACTAGGATAAAGAATGCCTTTTACTATCAAGGCAATCTAGATGAGTAGAAGTTCAGAAGGGGATTATTTCAGTAAGATAGAATTCATTTCCCCATATCAACCAAGAATTTAATTATCTCCCCTTCTTCGCGTAATCAGGACACCAGGTGGCGTTGGGGCGCTCAGGATGATGACAAGCAGTTCTCCAGTCCCATTTACAACTGCTACAAAGAAAAACATTCATACCAAGGGCTTTTTTGACCCCCAGTCTGAATTTGTCCAGCCAGCTGGGATTGCTTCGTTTCTTCACTTCGGTTTGGAGCGGCAGCCGGGGCAATAATATTCCCTAGATATCCTTAGATAAAGTGGCTAAGAATTCAGCGTTATTCTTTGTCTTAGCTAGCCTTTCCAAGATCCTTTGTGTAGCCTCGCCGTGATTAGAGGAATCGCTATCTATCATACTAACCACGCGCCTGAGCAGCCATACTTGTTTCAAGGTATTTTCATCCAGCAAAAGCTCTTCTCTCCTTGTGCCGCTGGGCGTAATATCTATAGCCGGGAAAATCCTTCGCTCAGATAATTTTCTATCTAAGTGGAGTTCCATGTTACCTGTTCCCTTAAACTCTTCATATATGAGGTCATCCATGCGGCTGCCTGTATCCACGAGGCAAGTAGCAATAATGGTTAGACTCCCACCCTCTTCACTGTTGCGAGCAGTACCGAAGAAGCGCTTGGGGGGATGCAAGGCTGTTGAATCGATACCACCAGATAAAGTACGCCCGCTAGGGGGCAGGGCTAAGTTGTAAGCTCTTGTAAGTCTGGTAATGCCGTCCAGGAGTATGACCACATCTTTGCCCATTTCTACTAGCCTTTTGGCTCTCTCTAATGCTAATTCCGCTACCCGAGTCTGGCTTTCTACTGGTTCATCAAAGGTGGCAGCAATAACCTCGGCCTTAACTGACCTCTTCATATCGGTGACCTCTTCGGGCCTTTCTCCAATAAGGCAAACCATGAGGTGAATATCATTGTAGTTAGTAGTTATGGCGTTGGCAATTTTTTGAAGAAGCACAGTCTTGCCTGCCTTAGGTGGTGATACAATAAGCCCTCTTTGCCCCCGGCCTATAGGTGCCACCAGATTGATTAGACGGGTGGATATCTCGTCTGACGTTGTTTCCAGATTGATGAGCTTGTTAGCGAAGGTGGGCGTCAACGAACCAAAATTGCGGCGCGTCCTTGCCAGTTCAGGGTCGATTCCATTGATACTCTCTACTCGAAGTAAGCTATAGTATTTCTCGCCTTCTTTAGGAGGTCTAGCTTGGCCACAAATAGCATCGCCGTCTCTTAAGTTGAAACGGCGGATTTGGGAATTTGATACATAGACATCATTGGCACCACGCCGGAAAGTATCCTGTCGTAGGAAGCCGTAGCCCTCGCTGATGGTTTCCAGGACGCCTGTCATAAATATATTCCCCTGCTGTTGTGCTTCCGCTTGCAGGATGCGGTTGATAAGCTCGGGCTTCTTCAAAGCAGAGTAGCCGATGATGCCACACTCCTTAGCTATAGCCTCTAGCTCATCCCGATTTTTACTTTCCAATTCCACTAGGGTTGACATACCAGCCTCTCTTCAGATTCTACAATTTGGTGCGGGCTTTTACAATTTCTTTCTCGCCCATCACCTTCTTCCAGTCATTCCTAAAACGCTCAATGCCGATATCTGTTAGGGGGTGCCGTATCATTTGTAGCAGCACTTCGTATGGCACTGTGGCAATATGGGCACCGACCTTAGCTGCCATGAAACAATGTTGAGGATGCCTGATGCTGGCAGCGATAACCTGAGTAGGTAGTTGATAATAATCGAGGTATTCCACAATTTCAGCCACCACTTTCATACCATCCTCGCCAATATCATCCAATCTGCCCACAAAAGGGCTTACAAAAGTGGCCCCTGCTGCTGCCCCCAGTAAAGCCTGGTTCAATGTGAAGCATAAAGTGAAATTCACCTTTATATTTTCCCTGGCCAGCACTGAAGTGGCCTCTACTCCTTCAAGGCTAGCGGGTATCTTAACCACAATGTTCTCCGCCCATTTGGCTATTTCTTTGGCTTCAGCTACCATTGATTGAACATCCTGACCCAATACTTCAGTGGATACCGGTCCAGGAACAATGGAACAAATTTCCTGGACTAACTTTCGATAATCCACCTTGCCTTCTCTCGATACAATGCTGGGATTAGTAGTTACCCCTGTAACCACCCCTAGCCCCACCCCATGGCGAATATGCTCTATATTAGCAGTATCTAAAAATATCTTCATCTTCTTAATTTAAAGGTAGGCTCGTTTGAGCACCTTCAACAAGCGTTTCCTTGGCTGCCTCGATAAATCCCAGGAATAGCGGGTGAGGAGAATCGGGGCGAGATTTGAACTCAGGGTGAAATTGGCAGGCCAGCATCCAGGGATGATCTCGCATTTCAGTAATTTCCACTAACCTCCCATCAGGGGATAACCCAGAGGGTATAAGACCAGCTTCTCCCAACGGCTGGCGGAATTGATTGTTGAACTCATAGCGGTGGCGATGCCTTTCATAGGCCACTTCAGTGCTATAGGCACGAGCTGCTATTGTTCCCGCTACCAGATGACAGGGATAAGTCCCGAGCCTCATGGTCCCTCCCTTTTGCTCCACGCTATGCTGTTCAGGGAGGAGATCAATGACAGGATAAGCACTACTAGCATCAAACTCAGTGGAATTTACTTTGTCGGTATGAAAAACATGACGACCAAGCTCGATGACCATAATTTGCATCCCCAAGCATAAACCCAAGTAAGGGATTCCCCTTTCACGGGCAAATTTGGCAGCTTTTATCATGCCTTCAATTCCTCGATAACCAAAGCCACCAGGAACAATTATCCCTTGAACTTGCCCAAGCTTATCATCGGCCATGCCATCCAATTGCTCTGAATCCAACCACTCTATTTTCACTGCGCGGTTGTGAGCTAGTGCTGCATGGCACAATGCTTCGCGCACGGAGTAATACGCATCTCGGAGCCCCACGTATTTGCCTACCAACCCAATAATTACGGGCTCTTTGGGGGCTTTCAGTCTGGCTACCATGTCTCGCCATTCTTCTAAATTGCTTTTCCCGGCTCTTAATCCCAATCGGCGAACTATGAACTCTCCTAAGCCGGCATCCTCAAGCAGTAGAGGCACCTCATAAATGGTTTCGCTGGTAACCAAGGGAATAACCGCCTCTTTATCTACATCACAAAATAGCGATATTTTGTCCTTTATCCCTTCAGATATTTCCTTATCGCTGCGGCACAGTATAGCATCAGGCTGAATACCAATTCTCCTTAGCTCATTGACACTGTGCTGAGTGGGCTTGGTTTTGAGTTCATCGGTGGCAGCGATGTGTGGCAAAAAGGTGACATGAATATATAACACATTATCTCTACCTTCATCCTTTCTCATTTGTCTTATAGCTTCGAGGAATGGTTGTCCTTCAATATCCCCCACAGTACCACCAACTTCAACAATAATTACCTCAGCCTGAGATATTTCGGCTACTTTCCTTATCCTGCTCTTTATTTCAGTGGTTACGTGAGGAACCACCTGAATTGTGCCTCCCAGAAAATCTCCTCGCCTCTCCTGAGCAATGACCGAAAAATATACTTGACCGGAAGTGACGTTAGAAGCTTGGGTCAGCTCCACTCCAATAAATCTCTCGTAATGTCCTAAATCCAAATCAGTCTCAGCACCGTCTTGAGTAACAAAAACTTCACCATGTTGATAAGGGGACATTGTCCCCGGGTCAACATTCAGGTAAGGATCAAGCTTCTGCACAGAGACAGATATGCCACGGCTTTTCAATATTTTGCCGATAGAGGCTACCGAAACTCCCTTACCTACAGAACTAACTACGCCACCAGTAACGAAAATATACTTACTCACTGTTTATTACAAGAGTATAGAGAAAACCAAACCTTGTAAGTCGATCCCAAAAGGCGGAGCAAACCTGGGTTTCTTTTCATTATAAAAAGTAAGATTCTAAATTGTCAAGTCTGTGTCCTCGTTCACCACCTTAGTGACACATCTCTTTGTCATTGTGAGGAGCGAAGATTCCTCGCTTACGCTCCGGAACAGGCTTCGAAATCTCGGCGCTGCCTTGTCATTGCGAGGCTGGCGAAGCCAGCCGAAGCAATCCCCAAAGATTGCCACGCCTTCGGCTCGCAATGACACAGGAGGTTATTACCCAACGTTACAAACATATGAAGTGTCACTAATCTATCTGAACAAACTCCCTACAACTAGCTTGTAGGCTGCCAGAAATCTTTGATTACCCCCTGTTTTTTCAATTCTTCGATTTGCTCATCAGAATATCCCAGCCTCTTTACGATTTCTACACTGTTTTCTCCTAGCGCAGGAGCTCCTTTAGTAGGTTTGATGGGGGTCTTAGTGAATTTAATCGGATTTCCCGCCATTTTGTATGGACCGGAAACCGGATTTTCCAAGGACCATATCAGGTTGTGAGCCAGGGCGTGAGGATCATTATATAGGGTCACACCATAATTTACGGGCCCGCAGGGCACGCCTGCTTTTTCCAAGATCTCAATCCACTCGCTGGTGGTTTTCTCACCTAGGATATCTTCTATCTTCTTCATGACCTCTTTCTGATAAAAGTAAGTTTGATCATTGCCGTCCCCCAAATTTAGATGGGCAAACTTGTCCTCAACTCCCAGGACAGCACACATGGTCAAACGTTGTCTGGGAGTTAAAGCTGCGATGCTCATGAATCCGTCTTTGGTCTGATAAACACGATAATAGGCAAACACCTGACGGTCTGATGGTCGGTGATTACAATCTGGCACCTCTATATCTCGGGTGGATTCCGGCTGTTCATTGCGCAAGCTCATGAGAGCAAATCTATCGATTATCTGAGTATGTTTTATGTTATTGGCACGAGCAGTTTTGAGAACCTCCAGCATGTTTTGGTGTAGCTCCTTGTCTAGTTTTTCAATCCGTATTAGACCGGGTGCTAGCAATGCCATTCCCGTATTGAAGAGCGAGGTTTCAATTTTCTGACCGACGCCGGTCTGGCTTCGGTAGTAAAGTGCGGCGAGCGCGCTCATGGCGTTTAACATCGCTGTGCTGATATCAACATAAGCTGACCCGCCAGGTCCTTTGGGATTGCCCATTTCATCGGCGTACATACCCATGACACCAGAAGCAGCGTGTGCGATGATATCAAACCCCCTGCGGGAACTGTAGGGACCGCTCTCCCCGAAGGCGGTGGAGGAGATGAAAATGATTTTATTGTTGATTTTGGAAAGGGTCTCATAATCGATACCCAGTTTTTTGGCAACACCGGGGGCATAATTCTGTATAACGATATCTGCTTTCTCCGCCAACTGGTATACGATTTTTTTGCCGGTTTCGCTTTTCAAATCCACACACAGGCCCTTTTTCCCTCGGTTCAGGGTAAGAGACATCCGCGTATTTCCTTGGTATCTTAGTGTATTGCCGGTTTGTCTTTCTTCGGCACCCTCCGGTGGTTCGATCTTGATCACCTCCGCCCCCATATCTGCCAAAAACAGAGCTGCGTAGGGTCCAGCGATCCAATGGGTGAAATCCAGTACTAGTATTCCGTCTAGCAGCGATTTCATGAATGACTTCTCCCTTCTATAAATAATGTGCCTTACCTGTAATCAATTTATTCGGGCATAAGACATTTCCAAAGAATAACGAGCAAATCCTAAAAATGATATCTTTAGGCATCTGCAAAGAATCAACATAATTGAAACAAGGTGTAAGAAATTTGTCAAACGAGGCGGCAGCAAAGCTAAGGTTAGCCATGTACAAAGACTAGTATATAGCTTTCCACAAAGCTGAAGGTGTTTTTGCTGAGAGGATAGAGGACAATGTCGAGAATTTCATCAACTTGGTAAAATGTCAGTAAATTTGTGATATAGCACTCGCCCTCCGTTCTTTTTTATGCTAGCATGCATTAACTACCGAAGCACCAGGTGAATTTTCTCAGGAGGTAAATTAGTTATGGTTGGAGAAAAGGGAAAAAAGACGATAAACCGGCTGCAATCAATGCACCCGCTCAGAGCCAAGGTAGACGAAACATATCTAAAGAGTGTTGAAGCTATACAAGCAGGCAAACCTACTGTCTGGGGTATGCTCAACTTCTACTACGGCGACCCCATCCTAAAAGCTATGGATATAGAAGTGGTCTATCCCGAAAACTATGGCGCCATTGCCGCGGCTACAGGAGTTGCCCAGCAATACCTGGAGCGGGCTGATGCCGAGGGGTTTCCCACCCACCTTTGCGGTTATAGCCTGACTACCCTGGGCTATGCATCTCGGATGATGAAAGAGTTGAATGGGCAGATACCCCCAGAGGCACCGGTCGGAGGAATGCCCAAGCCCCTATTTCTAATGTCTTCGGCTGCCATTTGCGATGCCAGGTACAAGTGGTTTCAGGCGCTGGGGCGTTATATGGATGTCCCGGTATGGCCACTGGAAGCCCCTATCCCTGGCATCAAGGAATTTTTCATCGAAGGCTACTATGACAGAATGGTGAAACTGGGAGTTAAGCACCTGAGGGACTTTGTTGCTTTCGTGGAAAGCATGGTGGGCAAGAAGATGGACTGGGATAAGCTGGATAAAACAGCGAATCTCATGATAGAGATTAATCGTGTTTGGCATGAAGTCAGCGAACTGCGCAAGACAAGACCCTGCCCCATGCACAGCCGGGACTTCTGGAGCGCCATGTCCCCTGCCCTGTTCCTGCTTGGCGACCTCGAGGACTCACTGAGACTCTACCAGGATATGTATAAGGAGGTCAAAGACAGGGTCAATAGCCATGTCGGCGCTATACCCAACGAGAAATACCGGCTGGTATTCGCCGAGCTTCCCCCCTGGCATAGCCTGGGCTTTTTTGACAAGCTGGCTGAGAGGGGATGGAACTTCGTCATTGAGAGCGTTGGCTACCATCCACCTATACCCATTGACCTCAGCAAGGTCAGTGACCCACTGGAGCGCATCACTAAATTCAGCCTCCAGTTCCTTGTCGGCTACTACGAAGATGCCTTGAAACAGAACGTGCTCGGCGGCACCACCGCCTATCCTTACCTGAAGTATGCCAGGGAATGGAAGTGCGACGGGGCGCTTCTTCATCCCCTTATCACCTGCCGCAGCGCATCTACCCACCTTCCCTACGTCTCAGACATGCTCATGGAGAAACTGAAGGTGCCCTCACTGAGCATCGAAGGCGATATCGTAGACCTCCGCCTGTTTAATCCGGAAGATGCTTTAGCCAAAGCAGAGCCATTCGAGGAAACCATGGAGCACTACCAAAAGATAAGGAGGCACGAAGGTTTCGACTGGTGAAATAATCCAGGACTTCATCTAGCAAAGAGGCAGCGATGTCAGACAAAAACAAGGGGCTCAGCAAAGCCCAAGCAATCTATTTAAATCGTTCACAGAGAGCCCGAGAGCTCAAGGCAGCGGGCAAAAAGATAATAGGCTATCCCTGCGTCTACGTCCCGCTGGAGATGCTTACGGCCCTTGACCTCGTCCCGTACAGGACATGCGGCGATATAAAGGAACCGGTCACTGAAGCAGACCGGGCTTTGCCTCATTCATTCTGCCCTATCATGCGCAACTGCCTTGATTGCGCGCTGAAAAACAAAAACGATTTCCTTGATGGCATGGTTACTATTCACTCCAGCGACCCTCAAGAAAAAACAGCTCGCGTCTGGGAATCTTATACCAATTATCCCTACTTCCACTTCATAGATATGCCCATAACAGTTCGTCCCGAAGCCCTGGAATACTTCAAAAGCCAGCTAAACGATTTCAAAAAGACTCTGGAGGCTTTCACCGGGAAGAAATTGTCCACAGATAAGCTTGAGGCAGCTATTAAATTCCATAACCGGCAGCGGACTCTAGTGAGAGAACTATACGAGCTGACAAAGTCGTCTCCACCCCGTATCTCGGGGACAGAAATCGTTCAGGTAGTAAAAGCTCTGACGAGCCTGCCTGTAGTTGAAGGAAATGACCTGCTAGCTGAGACTATAAGCGAAGTCAAAAACCGTACCAACGGACCGCAAAAGAAATCAGTACGTCTCCTCATATGGAGCAGCACTCTTGACGATACCGACATCATGCAAGTATTTGAAGCTAAGGCAAATGTGGTGATGAACGAAAGCTGTGGCGGCATCAGAGCTTATAGAGCCGGGGTGAAATTCACTGCTGACTCGCTGGAAGGGCTGGCCGACTACTATCTCAACGAAATCACCTGCGCCCGCACCTTCAGGCAGGCTACCCTCGGCGAGACCAGAAAGGACTACGCTCGAGACCTGCAAAGCCGTTTCGGCTATCTTAAAGGCATCATAAAAGACTGGAAAATCAACGGCGCCATAATGCTGCTCGTCAGGTATTGTGACCCCTTTGCCTTTGAAATGCCCTCACTCAAAGACTATTTCAACGGTCTCGGCGTCCCCAGCACCTACATAGAATACGATTACACTACAGGAGCCTTGGCCCCACTGAGGACTAGGGTCGAAGCCTTCCTTGAGACAATCAGCTAATAGCAACCCACCAGGAGGTCTACTTGTACTTCGCCGGTGTTGACATAGGTTCCACCATGACCAAGGTCGTGCTCATGGACAAGAGCAGCGATTTACTTTCGTCCATCAAGGGCCCTACTGGTCCGGAGTATCGCCAGCTTGCCAACGAGGTTATGCGACAGGCATTGGAGCAAGCCAGCCTGCAGATTGACGACATCTCCTATATCGTAGCCACAGGCTATGGACGTCTCAACGTCCCTTTCGCCGACCGCCAGATAACAGAGCTTTCCTGCCACGCCCGAGGCGTCTCCAGCCTTTTCCCCAATGTCCGGACTGCCATTGATATAGGTGGCCAGGATGCCAAGTGTATGAAAATTGATAACGGCAGGCTGACCAACTTCGTTATGAACGACAAGTGCGCCGCTGGAACTGGCAGGTTTCTGGAAGTGACTGCGGCTACACTTGGTATCAAGCTGGAAGACATGGGAGACATTTCCATGAAAGCCACCAAAAAAATCCAGATAAGCAATCTGTGTACTATCTTCGCCCAGCAAGAAGTGGTAGCACTCCTCTCCCGCGGGGAAAAGCTGGAAAACATCCTAGCCGGACTTTACGACGCCTTGGCCAGCCGCGTAGCGGCACTGGCACGGCGGCTTGGGATAGAGCCTGATTTAGTGCTCACCGGCGGCGTCGCCAAGAACATCGGCATAGTTAGGGCCATGAAAGAAAACCTGGGCTGCGAAATCCTCGTCCCTGAAGAGCCACTGCTCACCGGGGCGCTGGGCGCTGCCATCCTGGCAAAGGAAACCTATATGAAAGCAGTGGCAACAGGTGAGGGCTTGCCCACAAAGCCACGGCGGTTAGGAAAAGCCACCTTCTTCAATCAGGAGCACCGATGAGCTGGTTTATGGGCATTGACATAGGCTCGGCATACGGCAAAGGAGTCATAATTAAAGACTTCCAGCTTGTTGCTTCACATATAATCATATCCGGGGCAAATTACCGAACATCTGCCGAGGCCATAAGGACGGAGTTAATAAAACAGGTCAACCTGACTCAGGATGACATAGCCAATACAGTCGCCACCGGTTCCGGTGCCGACAATGTCTATTTTGCTAGCCAGAAAGCAAGCGATATAGTCTGCACTGCCCGAGGCATAAACAACGTCTTCCCGCAAGTCAGGACTGTAATCGATGTAGCCAGTCAATCCACCAGGGTAATACGGCTAAATGAGGAGGGAATTGTGACCAACTTCACTGTCAGTGAGAAATGTGCCGCCGGCGGTGGCCGCTTTATTGAGGTCATCGCCAACGTGCTGCGCATAAATTTGAGCGATTTCGGCCCGCTTGCAGCCCAGTCAAAGAGCCCCATCACATTTAGTACAGGTTGTGCTGTCTTCGGCGAGTCCGAAGCCATCACCAGAATAAGCGAAGGCACCCCAAAAGAGGACATCGCCGCTGGTGCTAACAAAGCCCTGGCAAGCAAGATTTCCTCACTGGTCAAGAAGCTTAAGCTGGAGGAGCCCTGCGCCATCTGTGGCGGCGGCACCCTCAACACCGCTCTCGTCAAGACCATAGAAAACGAATTGAACACCAACCTCCTGGTATCACCCCACCCCCAGCTTATTACCGCTCTGGGCGCCGCCATAATTGCTAGGACATCAGCGACTTCGGAATCAAGCAAAAAACAGCACTAATAGGAAGATGAACCCACAACATACGGTAAAATGCACTCGCCCTTTGGAGAGACCAAATTATCACGAAAATTCTATGATAGTTGCGAAGCACATTCACGAAGGATAGACGCTGAATTAGCTGTAAGATGATATAGAAAGACATCGCTTCCGGCACTGTAGAGAGTGTCGTTCAGCAGTCTGAGGCAAAAGTGGCAAACGAGATAGGTGGCTCATTCATTATCTACGGCCGCAAAAATGATTTCTGGTTATGAAACCCATTCATCTCGTAATGTTAGATGTTGATGATACCCTAGTCATAGGGAACGGAATTGACGTCGTTTGTTTTTCTGAAGCAGTGAAAGAAGTACTCGGGGTCGACAATATTGACACCGATTGGTCACATTACTTGCATGTAACTGACTCAGGCATCGCCTCTGAGATAATCGAGAGGAATCTATCTAGAAAGGCCGAAGAGCGTGACATACTAATGATACGTCAATTGTGACTAGTAAGACTCCGCCATGAAACCGAAAAACCCCCCTCCAGTTTTCAGGCTACTCCAGGGGCTTCAGAATTGATTGCTGACTTGCGTTCGATGGAGGGCGTCTGCGTATGCGTAGCTACGGGAGGCTGGCGAGATGCAGCATTACTGAAGCTCAGGTTGGCTGGCATCTCCGCTGGAGACATTCCTCTCGCGTCATCAGATGATTCTCATGAACGTGAATCGATCATGTTACTGGCAGAAGAACGTGCACGAGTTCACAAGAACTGCCCAGCGTTTAGCCAAGTAGTGTATGTCGCAGACCACGTTAGGGACTTCTTAAATGCGAGGAAACTGGGCTACGGTTTTGTGGGATTAGGCAGTGGCGAACAGGCACAGAAGTTGAGACTGGCGGGCGTCACTCACGTCCAGCCGGATTTCACCGATAAGAGGTACTTCCTCCGAGTTTTGGGCATGACGAAACACTGAGCAGCCTATGGACAATAGTTGCGAGGGGTGTCAACCCTAACGCAGTTGTATGCAGCGGTTTTCGGGACTCGATATGAACCCTCAACTGCGTGTTGTATTAATGCGAGCGCTGTCATCATAAATCCGGCGTCTTTGGCAAAAGAAACGGAGTTAAGTTGTCACAATCAACAAATGCCTGAAATGTTACGTAGTTGCACACTAACACAGAAGTGTGAACTGAACCTATTGACTTACTGAGTATAATTCAACCGTCCAGACCAATCTCTTGGCTATCTTGATCCTATAGAGTATATTGAAAAGGAACTTACTAAAATCCGTAGTCCAGTGTTACCTATGTGATCAGCCAGCACCCAATATTGACAAGTAGGGAGGACAATGATAAACTGCTTGCGCGATTTCAGGGCGAAGTCTAGGATGGCTGGCGAATCATACTAGATTTATTTCTTGGTTTTCCTAAAGAGCTGCCAGCTAACTTATTGGAACCCACGTTGGACGAATAGGCGGAGCGAGGAAATCTTCAGCCAGGTAGGGAAACCAAATTCTGAGAGGAGGGCAAGCTAGATGGAAGTCAAGACACACCCAGAGTACAGCACACGATATCCACTGTTGTTAAGGCACTTAATGAAAAGAACGCTTAACTTGTACCCAGACGACGTTGCGGTTGTTTACCGTAACGATGCTGGAAAGTATTACCGTTTCACCTGGCGTCAGTGGTATAGACGCACCTGTCAGCTTGCTCATGCCCTCGAGAAGCTAGGTGTAAAACCAGGAAAACCAGGAGAGCCTGGTGACCGTGTGGCTACCATGGCTCTTAACCATCACCGCCATCTGGAGCTGTGCTATGCCCCCACCTGCATTGGGGCTATTTCACATCCCATCGACATAGAGCTATCGCTGGATGATATTGCATACATAATAAAGCACGCCGAGGATAAGGTTATATTTGTGGACGATGTCATCATGCCTATACTTGAGGCCATATATGACCAGATAAAGTCCACAGTTAAGGCATTTGTTTACATGTCAGATCGTCCTGGTAAACCTCAGACAAGAATAGAGCCTCTTTATGAATATGAAGAACTGATAAAGGGGCAACCTGAAGAATATGATTGGCCATATCTGAACGAACACACTTATGCTGCGCTTTATTACACCACAGACACGACCGGAGCCCCCAAAGGGATTATGTTCACCCATAGACAACTCTATCTTCAGGCCATTCATCCTATAGCCGGAGTGCAGTTGAACCCTATACCATGGGATGTGCCTGAGGTTCCAGCGATTCGCGTACCGCTGGTCAATTTGCCCCTTTTCCATATCCATGCTTGGGGAACACCGTGGTACCATGTTCTCGCCGCCAGCAGAATAGTGCTTCCGAGAAGGTTTACTCCTCAAAACTTTTGTGAGTTAGTTGAGACAGAAAAAGTTACCTCCACAGTGCTTGTGCCCACCATGCTGGCTGCGCTTGTTGAATATAAGGATACCAAGAAACATGACTTGAGCAGCCTTTTAGCCATCGGCGTGGTGGGAGGTGCCTTACCATTGGGATTAGAAGCTAAGGCGGAAAAACTATTCCCAAATGCCAAGATTTCTTCGGGCTATGGGATGACAGAGACTGCTGGCTTATCCATTCAAGCAGTTGCCAAGCGGCACATGGTTGATTGGTCCAAAAAGAAACTCGCTGAGGCTCTGGTCAAAACAGGGTTGCCCGCACTAGGAATTGAAGCACAGGTTATCGGCAAGGATGGTAAACCTGTGCCCAATAATAATATGACCCTGGGGGAGATAGTGCTGAGAGGGTCATGGATTATGGAGCGGTATTTCAAGGATCCCGAGAAGACTGCCAATGCTTGGCAGGACGGCTGGTTTCATACTGGTGACATAGCAAAAGTAGACGAAGATGGTTATATCATCGTCGCTGACAAGAAAACCGATGTGATCAGAAGCGGTTCGGAAATAATTCCCACCGTACTGCTTGAAAACATCGTGGCGAGTTCAAAGCATGTCCTAGAGGCAACGTTTGTGGGGGTGCCAGAGGGGAAGATGGGCGAGCGACCGATGGCTATTATTAAGCTTGTTCCCGGCGCTAAGGTGACAGAAGAGGACATCTACGAGTTCCTGGAAAAGGAGGGCGTTTCTAAAGGAAAGATAGCGAAGTGGATGTTACCCGACTATATAGTCTTTTGTGACGATATACCTAAGACCAGCGTAGGTAAATTTGATAAAGTGGCTATCCGTAAGAAGTTGGGCGAGTTTCTCGCTAAAGCGAAAATAATGCGAGAGCCTTAGACATAAATGCGACACAGTAGAGACTTAACATCCTACTAGAGGACAAAGGTAACCACCAGCATAGGCGCTGGGGTAAAGGCATTCTGCGCAGGCATCGACACGATGCATTTTTATTCCTGATACCGGCTGACGAGTCGCGCAGTACTTCTCGGAGCCACGCTAGCCACCACCTTTGAGATGACCCTGAGTGACGGTATCAATTCGGATAGAAGTGTGCGGTGTTGGATTTATGTAGTTGCCTATAATACCGACCTAGGCAGGATTCAGATACTTTTGGCGATGATACGTGCTAATGCCAAATCTTCGGGTGTGGTTACCTTTATGTTTTTATAATCGCCCATATAGAGTTTCACCTTATATCCCAGGTGTTCCACAGCAGTGGCATCATCGGTAACCTCTGTGGCGAGATTCTCATAAGCCTTGGTTATTATATCAAAGCTGAATACCTGCGGGGTTTGCGCCGCCCATAACTTATCGCGCTGAAGCGTTTCCTCAATCAATCTCCCATAATCAGCAAGCTTGATAGTATCTTTAACTGGCACTGCCGCTACAGCAGCCCCAACATCCTCGACTATCTTCAGGCCATCCTCAATCAAATTTAGAGTCAAGAAAGGCCGCGCTCCATCATGAATCATGACCCAATCACAATCCCTTATTCGTCTTAACCCTTCCCTCACCGAATCCTGTCGCCATGCGCCACCAGGGCATAAAGTAACTTTAGACCAGCCCCTCTCCACTTTCAGTTTCCACCCCCGAGCTAAATCTTTATCATTCAATACCAAGACTATCTGCTGAATCAAGCTGTATCCCTGACAAGTGTCCACAGACCAAGCCAGCAAAGGTTTTCCCCTTAGAGGAGTAAAGAGCTTGTTTATACCCGCCATCCGCTGGCTAGTTCCAGCAGCGACTATGACCACGCCTAATTTGCTAAATCCTAAATTCAAATCTCTAAACCCTACTCCTGAAAAGTAAAAAATTAAAATGACAAATCAAAATACAAAAATCTTTTATTCTTGCCCTGTATTTTCGCCCTTGGCACTTTGCATCTTACCTTCCCTTGTCAGTCCCAGCCTCAGAGCTTCAGCCACCGATCCAACCTCAATTAGTTGAATGTCCGCAGAGTGGAGAGATTGCTTCACTTCGTTCACAATGGTAGGGGAAAGTCTCGGCATAAGGCAGGATTTGAAACCCAATCTGACGGCCTCGGCAATTCTTCTCTCTATCTGTGGCACCCCTCTAAGCTCCCCATTCAAGCCCACCTCTCCCAAAACAACCAAGTTTGAAGTCGGCTTCCTATCATGAAAACTGGAAGCAATGGCTGCGGCAATTCCTAAATCAACCGCGGGCTCGCTGACCCTTAAGCCACCAGTAACGTTGACTATAATATCCTGGTTGAAAAGCTTTAATCCAGCACGCTTAGTGAGCACAGCGATTATTAACAGCAGCCGATTAAAATCAACGCCATTGGCGATGCGCCTTGGTGGCACAAAGGTATTAGGGGTGGTCAAAGCCTGAATCTCCACTAACAAAGGGCGGCTTCCTTCAAGGGTGGGCACCGCCACTGAGCCAATCGTTCCATCCTTATATGCCGACAAGAAAACCTGAGAAGGATTATCTACTTCTATTAGTCCCCTATCGCCCATCTCAAATATTCCCACCTCGTGAGTGGAACCGAAGCGATTCTTTACACTGCGCAGCACTCGGTAACTGCTGAATGGTTCACCCTCGAAGTAGAGCACTACATCGACGATATGTTCCAGCGTTCCCGGACCTGCGATGGCCCCTTCTTTAGTTACATGCCCCGTTATCAAAAGAGGCACATTACACTGCTTCGCCCACCTCTGCAAGCTCCAGGTGCATTCCCGTACCTGAGAAATGCTGCCCGGTGTGCCTGCCACCTCTTCTAGATACATGGTCTGGATAGAATCAATAACTGCCAAGCCGGGGGAAAGCTCTTCTAGGCATTCCAGAACTGCGGACAGATCAGTTTCTGAGAGGAAGTGGATCCCTTTGCCACCTATACCGAGGCGCTCACTTCTAAGTTTAACCTGATTAATAGATTCTTCACCGGAAATATAGGCGATAACTTTGTTATTCTCAGCCATCATGGCCGAAATCTGGAGTAAAAGCGTGGACTTGCCGATTCCTGGCTCACCACCAACAAGCACCAGAGACCCCGGAACCAATCCGCCTCCCAGAACTCGATTTACTTCAGCAAAACCAACGTGAAGGCGAGGGAAGTCACCCTTCTCCACTTGGGAAAGTTCTTGGGGTCTACTTCCTCTAGAGGAAAGCTGGCTGGGAGCACGGGATAAAGTGACCTTAGTTTCTACAAAGCTATTCCAGGCCTGACAGTCAGGGCAGTGTCCTAACCACTTGGGACTTTCCTTGCCACATTGCTGACAAATGAAGACGCTTTTGGATTTTAATTTGCCATGATTACTAGATTTCAAGTCCGCTGGCTAAGATACCTAATACTCGATAACGGCTAGCTTTTGTCCGGTTTTAACCACCTGCCCCGGTGAAACTGCCACCTCTATAACTGAGGCTTTTACTGGAGATAATATAGGATTTTCCATCTTCATAGCTTCTATAATGCAGATCACGCCGCCTTCCTCAACTGTATTACCCACGGTTACCTCAACACGCACTATTTTCCCAGGTAGTGGCGCTTCGATTACTTCTCGAGCCATATTTATACAGCACCCTTGACCAAGGGTTTCATTACAATTTTCTCATCAACACAATCCACAACCACTGTGTCTCCGGGCAAGAATTCACCACGCAGCAAAGCTTCGGAGAGTGGATCCTCAACCAAATTCTGAATGGTGCGACGCAAGGGGCGGGCTCCAAAAACAGGGTCATAACCCTTCTTGCCTAGGAAATCTCTAGCTCCATCAGTTACTTCCAAAGTGACATTCTTCTCTCGCAGGGAAGCAATAACCTGGTTAAGCATCAGGTCCACAATCTGGCGGATATGCTCTTCGCTTAGAGCATGGAATACGACCGTAGCATCAATGCGGTTAAGGAATTCAGGCCGAAATCCTTTCTTCATCTCCCCGAGCACTTGTTCCTTCATTTTCTCGTACTCCACCCGCTGTTTTCCTTCGCCTTCGATGTGGGCAGCAAAACCGAGGCTCATATGACGCTTAATAAGCTCGGCACCAATGTTGCTGGTCATGACTATGATGCTGTTACGAAAATCAACCCTTCGCCCTTTAGCATCGGTCAAATGACCATCATCGAAAATCTGGAGCAGGATATTAAATACATTATAATGCGCCTTTTCAATTTCATCGAGGAGAATAGCGCAATAGGACTTCCGCCTTACTGCCTCAGTTAGTTGACCACCTTCCTCATAACCAATGTAACCTGGTGGTGCTCCAACCAGGCGAGCTACATTGTGAGGCTCCATAAACTCCGACATATCAAGCCTGACCAAAGCATCTTCGCTGCCAAACATGAACTCGGCTAAAGCCCTTACCAATTCCGTTTTACCTACTCCGGTGGGGCCTAAAAAGATGAACACACCGATGGGACGCCTCGGATCTTTTAACCCAGCTCGAGCTCTCCTTACCGCTTTAGCCACGGTATTTATGGCCTCATCCTGGCCGATGATACGACGATGTAGAGCCTCCTCCATTTGTAGAAGGCGGCTGGTTTCATCGATGGTCAACTTTACCACAGGTATGCCCGTCCACATGCTGGCTACCTCGGCAATATCCTCTGAGGTAACTACAGGTCGGCCCTGTTCCTGTTTAACCTGCCACTCTTTCTTCATAGTCTCGATTTTTTCCGTGAGCTGAAGCTCACGAGCACGCAACTCAGCAGAATAGTCATACTGTTGAGCCGTCATAGCCGATTCTTTTTCCTTGCGGACACTTTCCAAGGCTCGCCTTGCCTCAGCTAAGCCAATGGGGGCGCTACCCCGTTTAATGCGTACTCGAGAACTAGCTTCATCTACCAAATCAATAGCCTTATCGGGCAAAAAGCGGTCCGCTATATATCTGGTAGCCAGCGTAGCTGCTGTCTGCAAGGCTTCGTCGCTTATATCTAACTGGTGAAATTCTTCATATCTGTGTTTAATGCCCTTCAATATTTCCAAGGTTTCTTCCATAGTAGGTTCGGCTACCAGGACAGGTTGAAACCGCCGTTCCAAAGCTGGGTCTTTCTCCACATATTTGCGGTAATCGTCCAAAGTAGTGGCACCGATACATTGAATCTCGCCACGCGACAACGAAGGCTTCAGGAGGTTAGAGGCATCAACTGCACCTTCAGCCGCTCCGGCACCCACAATAGTCTGCATTTCATCAATAAATAAGATGCAATTACCGGCTGCTTTCTCTTCGTCAATAACCCTCTTCAGCCTCTCCTCAAATTCACCACGATATTTTGTTCCCGCCACTAGAGCACCTATATCTAGGGAGATTATCCTCTTGCCCTGTAATACCTCAGGAACCTCTCCGGCTACTATGCGCTGGGCTAACCCTTCAACAATAGCTGTTTTGCCGACACCTGCTTCGCCTATAAGTGCGGGATTATTCTTAGTACGCCGACTCAGTATTTGAACTATCCGTTCAATCTCCTTCTGCCGCCCAATAATAGGGTCAAGTTTATCCGCTCGAGCTAGGGCAGTTAAATCAGTCCCAAGTTGATCCAAGGTCGGTGTGCGTGTGGCAGCGCGACCTGTGCTACGAGCTCGCACAGCTTCTTGTCTGGCAACTCGATTGACCTCATCACGTGCTCGCTCTAAGGTAATGCCAAAACTTTCTAAAACACTAAAAGCTACTCCCTCGTTTTCACGCAGCAATCCAAGCAAAAGGTGCTCAACACCTATATAGCTGGAATTGAGACGGCGTGCTTCATCCACAGCAAACTCGATGGCTCTTTTCGCCCGAGGAGCAAGGTCAACATCTCCACTGGTAGCTCGATGCTCTCCTTTTCCAATTACAAATTCTACAGCTGCCTGTATCTTGCTCATCGAGATGCCCAAATTACTCAAAACTTTGGATGCAATCCCTGACTCCTCCCCTGCTATCCCCAACAAGATATGCTCAGTATCGATATAAAGGTGGCCCAAGCGTTGTGCTTCTTCTTGGGCCCGAGTCAGCACCCTACGGGCTCCTTCAGAAAACCTCTCAAATCCTGTGCTCATTTCAGTCCTATTCGCAGTTTCAACCTAAAGTATAGAACATACCACCCTTCCCGTCAACCAGCCCAGCTTACTTGAACTAAGTGGTAGGATGGTAATATAATACCACAAAATCGTTATCGAAGGTTAATATAAATGCGAGTCACTGGTGGTAAAGTAAAGGGAACTCATTTAAAAACTCTACCAAAACACTCCATTAGACCTACAACCAGCGTGGTTAGGCAAGCTATATTCTCTCTCCTGGAGAATAGAACTACCAATTGGCATCAGGTTCTTGATTTATACGCCGGCAGTGGTGCTCTAGGTATCGAAGCTCTAAGCCGTAGGGCAGAATGGGTCGATTTTGTTGACCGCAGAAAAAGTTGCTGTGACATTATCAGGACCAACTTGGGAAAAATAGGGGAACTACACCGGGCCCATATTTACTGCTGTAGTGTGAGCAAAGCACTTGCCTTCCTTAACAGTAGCTATGACATTATCTTCATAGACCCGCCATACTCTGACCCTTCTACAAATAATTTACTCATAAATCTAGCTAAATCGAAATTGCTCGGGGAAAACTCTACAATTGTACTTTGCCACGCTAACCGCTTCCCCTTAAATTCCGACTACGATGGACTTCATCTTGTTAAGCAACGCCGCTACGGTGATACTTTTATTTTTATATACCAAAAGGAGGTTTAGCTATGGTCGTAGCAGTTTATCCAGGTACCTTCGACCCTCTTACCTACGGGCACATGGACATTATCGAACGGGCATCGGTCTTGGTCGATAAGCTAATCGTTGGCGTCTATGAGAATCTTGCCAAACAGCCGCTCTTTTCTCTGGAGCAAAGGGTAAAACTAGTGGGAGAGGTGGTAAGTGGCTTGCCCAACGTCGAGGTTAAAGCTTTTAAAGGGCTGACTGTGGATTTTATACACCAAGTAGGCGGAAAGGTTATGATCCGCGGTTTGAGAGCAAACTCTGACTTCGAACGGGAATTTGAAATGGCGCTGATGAACAGAAAGCTGGCGCCAGACATTGAGCTACTTTGCTTGATGACTAGCTCTCAATATCAATTTCTTAGCTCCACCCTGATCAAGGAGGTGGCTAAGTTAGGAGGCTGTCTTGAAGGTATGGTTCCTGACCACGTGGCTGTAGCTCTAAAGGAGAAGTTTTCCATGCCCACTAAGCTTGCCACCGGTAAGGGTAAAATGTAAAATTAGTGGCTAAAAATTAAGGAGGTAATAGAAAGATGGCATACAAAATTACTGAGGAGTGCATTAGTTGTGGTGCCTGTGAACCAGAATGCAAAAATGAGGCCGTAAGTGAGGGGGAAGAAATTTATACCATTAACCCCGATAAATGCACTGAATGTGTCGGCTGGTTTGAATCATCCAAATGTGCTGAAGTTTGCCCAGTGGATGCTTGTGTTTCTGACCCTAAGCGCAAGGAAACACGGGAGCAACTGTTAAACAAGTGGCGCAAGCTACACCCCGGTAAAACTCCGGCTACTACTTAAGACAAAACTTATCAAATATTCATTTACTAGCGCACTTGCCCTGAGCGTGTTGAAGAGCAAGCTGGTTTGATATTGAGTGCCACTCGTGGTTTGATAAGGCTTCGACGTGGGCTCAGCTGAAGGCTGGCCGAGAGCGGTTCATAGATATCGGCCAGTGAAAAACCATTTGCTGCATGTACCTAGGGAGATTTTTCGTATGACTCAAAAACGACATCTCACTATACGACCTTATAGCGACGTAACAACTACTACATTGGTTAGTTCGGGAAAAATTTTCCATCATCTCTCTCCGAGTAGCATATTTAGTGCGGTGCAGTGAACAGGGAACTAGGCTCCCATCGGGCATTATGACAAGAAATCTTATGCCGGCCTTACAATTTGGCATGTATCCCTGTTCAAAGAATTTCACAGTATCTCGGAGCGTGAGCTCTGGGTTAACTAGAGGAGTACCTTGCTTTTTTAATATTATCAGTTCATTAATGGCTTGGCGCAAAATTCCCAAATCCTCTCCATTGTTGAGGCAATAGTCCTCATTCCCTGTCCGCAGCGCAGTATATGCACTATACGATATGTCGACACCCCATTCAGTGGCCTTTTTTGCCAAAGGCAATATCTCCCTCAGATTGGCTTTGGTTATAGCTGTGTTCAAGATAATATCCCGAAACCCAAGCTTTGCCAGCCGGGGAAGAGTTTGCTCCAAACGTTTATAGAGACCCGGCCGTCGTCGAAATTCATCATGCCGCTCATCAGGGAAGTCAAGTGATACGGAAAATTGATTCACCCCTGCTTCACGTAATTGGAGATAATTGCTCTCATTCAGCAGCACTCCGTTGGTAACAAGTATTGCGTATTGTACCCCGCCTTGCTTGACAGCCTTGACTATAGCTACTATGTCCTTACGCAGAAGTGGCTCACCACCAGAAAGTTGCGCTGCCAGCGGCTTCAAGCGTTGAGTCAAGTCTCTGTACTCCTCCGGTGTAATTTGCTTTTCGCCCTCCATTACCCCACCGAGGTCACAGTGATGGCAATTGCAGTTACAAGAAAGCGTTACTTCATAAGAAACTACTATAGGGCGATTAGTTATATAGCTACGTATTCCCCCTCCGACAAGCTCAATCCCTTGTAATAGAGAAATATTTGCCATTTATTGTTCTCCTATTTAAAACCAATCACTGTACAGTTATCCAATCTCGAAGAATATGCTAACGTCAGCTTATTCATGATTTTACCTGAAGTGGAGCTAGGATGGAATAGACCTTTTGCTCGTTCATACACTTGCAAATGTTTTAGCACTGGAATAACCAGCATGGATATACTTATGTATTCTTTATAATCGGTGGAGAATACGTTCTTGAATCCGGCGCGATTGAGTATATCCGTAAGGGTCTTCGCTGTAAACTGGTTTATATGCAGTCTCCTTAGATTCCACCACTTTCTTCGGAAGATTTTTGCCATTATGCCCTCAATATCTGGGGTTGATGTTGCCAGCAGCCCTCCAGGCTTGAGTATCCTATGAACCTCTTTGAGAACCATGAGCGGGTATGGCACGTGCTCCAGCACTTGCCATAGAGTAACTGCATCAAAATGGTTTTCTGGGAATCGCAGCCCTTCAAAGGGCTTTGCTTCTATATCCAAGCCAAATTCCCTTCTCGCATATTCTGCCACATCTTGTGATATTTCAATCCCTTTAGTAGTATATCCAGCTTTGGAGGCATTAAAGAGAAAGAAACCTTCTCCACAACCTATATCCAAGAGTGTTGTGCCACTTTTGTACTTCTTGATTAATCCCAATTGTGATTTAGCTGCGCGCAAACGACTTCCCCGGATAATGGGGGCGTCGGTATTTCCCATCTTAGAATAGGCACCATTGATTTTGCTCGCTTTCTCAATAGGATTTACATATATAAGATGACAATTCCGACATTTAACATGCCTTCCATACTTGCTCCCAAGTATCATATATACAGTCTCCACCGCTTCACAGAAATCGCAATCTCGCATATTAGACTCAAAGAGCACTTCAAAATTATTTTGCCCGCAACTGGGACAGTTGCGATATTCAAAAGGTGAATCCATCTTATACAAATCTCAAAGGCGTTTAGCTTTTTTATAAGCAGCAGCCACGGCCTCAAGAAGGAGAGAACGGAATCCCCCTTTTTCTAACTGAAGAAGAGCCTCCGTAGTGGTCCCCCCTGGCGAAGTAACCATGTTCCTCAAATCAGCAGGATGTTTGCCCGTCTTCTCCACAGTGCGAGTAGAGCCAAGTATAGTTTGTATCACCAATTCTTGAGCCATATCCCGAGGCAAGCCAATATGCACACCAGCATCGACGAGTGCCTCGATAAAAAGAAAAACATAAGCTGGACCACTGCCGCTTAAAGCCGTAGCCATACCCAAATATTTCTCATCGGTAACATAAATTTCTTTACCTAAAGCACCCAGTATAGTCTGAGCTAACTTTTTTTGCTTCTGCTCAGTCTCAGCAGTTGCTGTCCAGATAATCATTCCCTCGCCAATTTGCGCTGGCATATTAGGCATAGCTCGAATTACAGAGGAATGGTTTAAACCCTGGCGTAAACTGGACAGAGTAGTGCCAGCTACTATAGATAACACTAGTTGTTCGGGCGCTAAACCTTTTATCCCCTCCATTACTTGAGGCAGATCCTGAGGCTTCACTGCCAGAATAATCAAGCCGGCATTTGCCACCGCCTTTCTGTTATCAGCCAAAGTGCTAACTCCATACTCCCTGCTCAATAATTCACGCCGCACCGGACTGACATCGCTAACCACCACATCTTGTGGCGTAGCTACCTTCTTAGTCAAAAGACACTTAACCATCGCTTCCCCCATAGCCCCCCCACCAACAAATGCTATCCTTATTTTTTCCTTTTCCTTGCTTCTTCGTCTTTCTATCATGATGCTACCACGATATTCACCACCCGCTTGGGGATATAAATGACTCTAGTAAGTTTCTTACCATCAATATAAGCCCTCACTCGCTCTCGACCCAGCGCTAGTTCTTTGGCCTCGACTTCACTTATAGAAGCGGGTACAAGCACCTTATCGCGAAGTTTACCATTCACTTGAATAACTAAGGTAATCTCTTCTTCCTTAGCTAGCTCTTCGTCATACTCAGGCCATGGTTGATTATGAATACTATTATGAATACTATAAGGATGCCCAGTCTCGTTCCATAACTCTTCGGCAAGATGAGGAGCGGTGGGGGCAAGGAGAAGCAGAAAATAGCTAATAGCTTCCCCCCATAGAGAATCTGACACCACCCCACTCCCTTTAACCTTAGATAGGTAATTGCTGAATTCCATAAGGCTAGACAACATGGTGTTGAAGCGGAACTTTTCCAAATCAGCAGTCACCTCTTTAATTGTCTTATGAGTTAAACGAAGGAATTCTTTCTCAGTCTCAGGATCAACAACATGGCTAGTATAATCTGTGGTTATTAAGCTCCACACTCGATTCAGCCAGCGGCTGATGCCCACAATGCCCCTATCATTCCACTCCCCACCCAACTCCCAAGGACCAATAAACATGAGATACCCACGAACGGCGTCGGCTCCTAACTCAGCCACATATTTGTCAGGGGCAATTACATTGCCTCTAGATTTGCTCATCTTATCACCACGATAAATTATGGTCCCCTGATTAAATAGCCGAGTAAAGGGCTCATCAAAGTCGACCAGGCCCATATCCTTCAACGCCTTGATGAAAAAACGAGCGTAGAAGAGATGCATAACTGCGTGCTCAGCACCCCCAGTATACAAATCCACAGGCAACCAATATTTCACCTTGGCAGCATCAAAAGGGGCATTCTTGATTTTAGGACTGGTGTACCTCAAGAAATACCACGAGGAACACATAAAAGTATCCATAGTATCAGTTTCCCTTTGTGCCGGCCCAGAACATTTTGGACAGGTGGTATTGACAAAACTTGAGCAATATTTCAAAGGAGATTCCCCGGTGGGTTTAAATTCCGCATCGGGAGGCAGCAGAACAGGCAAATCCTCCTCAGGCACAGGGACTATGCCACATTTATCACAATAAACCATAGGTATGGGTGCCCCCCAATACCTCTGTCTGGAGATAAGCCAATCACGAAGGCGATAAACGACCGTCCGCTTGCCCCATCCTTTTTTCTCTAATAAAGCACAGATTGCCTCATATCCTTGTTCGTTGGGTAAACCGCTAAACTCCCCAGAACTCACCATCGTACCTGACCCAGCATATGCCTCCGATAATTCTTCACCTGTCCAACCCGGAGGAGCAATAACTGTTCGCACAGGTAGCTTAAACTTTCGGGCAAATTCCAAATCTCGTTCATCATGAGCAGGCACTGCCATCACTGCTCCGGTGCCATAAGTTGGCAATACATAATCAGTAATCCAAATAGGCACTCGTTCCCGGTTCATCGGATTGACAACGTAGCTTCCCAGAAAAACCCCTGTTTTCTCTCTGCCCAGTGCCACCCGTTCGTACTCAGTTTGTCGCCGACACCAAGCAATATATTCGCCTACTTCAGCTTTATGCTCCAAGGTAGTCAATTGAGAAACAAAAGGATGCTCCGGAGCCAAGAGGAAGAAAGTCACCCCGAAAATGGTATCCGGGCGAGTAGTGAACACTCGTATCTCTTTCTGCTCCACACCCTCATGCTCTAGCCAGAAGGAAATTTCCGCGCCCTCGCTCTTGCCCACCCAGTTCTTCTGCATTATCTTTATGCGTTCTGGCCAGTCCAGACGACTATGATCAAGGAGTTTCTCAGCGTATCTAGTAATCCTGAAGAACCATTGTTCCAGCTCTTTTCTAGTCACTGGCGTGCTGCACCTCTCACAAAAACCTTCCCCTATTACTTGTTCGTTAGCTAACACTGTCTGACATTTGGGACACCAGTTAACCGGCGCTTTAGCCCGATAGGCCAGACCAGCGTGATAGAATTTAAGGAAAAACCATTGCGTCCATTTATAGTAGTCCGGCAGGCAACTAATTACCTCACGGCTCCAGTCATAGATTGCCCCCATACTCTTGAGCTGTCGCCGCATATTCTCTATATTTCTCATTGTCCACTCATAGGGGTGAATTCCACGGCTGATGGCCGCATTTTCCGCCGGTAGCCCAAAGGCGTCAAAGCCCATAGGATGGAACACATTATAGCCCTGCATCCTTTTAAATCTGGCATAAACATCTGAGGGCGCCATGGCATACCAATGACCAATGTGAAGGTCTCCTGAGGTATAGGGGAACATGGTCAAGGCATAAAATTTTGGGCGCTTACCATCCTCTTTTATCTCATAAATATGGTCAGCTGCCCACTTCTGTTGCCATCTTTTTTCGATTTCCCGAGGGTTATATTTCTGAGCCATATTCGCTAAAGTTTAACCTAAGTCAGGATGAATTAAAAGCCCCTCTCCACTACTGAAAATCAACATGGAACATAGGAAAGGAGGAAGAGGCGAAAAAAAGGTTTGCCCGCAGGGCTGAAGAACAGAAGAAAGATTTTCTGAAGAAGGTTAGCAATAGAATCGAGGAGGAATTTAAGACCTACAAGCTGGATTACATATTTTTCAGCGGAAGTAGATTAATCCGCGCACTTTTGCTAAAAATATATAAATATCTTCGGCGAGGAGCTCAGAAAATTTCCCAGAGGGTTTTAAATCTAAGAGATACCAACAACAAAATTTTTAACCACACCCTGAGAGAAATAACAAGCTATGTGGTTTTTACTTTTTGAGACTATTCCCAAAAGATACCAGAATAGCCCGGGAAATAAATATCCCGTAAAAATCTAAGCCCGCTCGCCTGCGGAATTCACACAAACATAGGTAGTGTCACCGCTACTGCGTGACTACTCTCAATACCCGGTGACCGCCGTAGATATTTAGCGTTTCTCTATTCTGAATACTTTTGTGCCGCACACAGGGCAGACACCTTGGGTGGCAGGTCTGCGGTTCTTGAGCATAACCCGCCTAGGGTTGCTTATCTCCCTCTTTTTCCTGCACTTCATGCAATAAGCTGTTGCCATTATGCCCTCCTTTTAATTTTGCTATGCCTATATTGTTACTATAAGAGCAAAGCTTTGTCAATACCCTTTGGGCTTTCCAAGCAAAGATTGCAAATTTTTGGGCTATTTTAGCAGGTATGGCAAGAGCCGAAGACTATTTGGAGTCCTGCTACGAAGCTACACGTGGCAGTTAGTTAAAATAAGTGGATAGCAACTGCAATACTATATCGAATCGTTTCAGGCATTTCTCTTTTCCCAATACTGCCATGGTCTGAAACAATGGTGGTGCCGCAGTGCGTCCTGTAACAGCTACCCTCAATAAACCAAAAAATTCCCCTGTTCCCAAGTTCAGCTCTGTGGCCAGAGGGCGCAGGATACCCTCAAGCATAGTGGCATCCCAGGTTGTTACTCCTATTAACTTTTGCGAAGCAACCGTAATAGCCTTAGCAGCTGATTGGGCATCCAGTTTCCCTTTGAAAAGCAGGCCTGTATCATATTGCAGCTCGTCGAGGAAGAAAAAGCTAGCAAGTTGAGGGACCTCAGCCAGAGTTTTTGCTCGTTCTTGAATGAGAGACAGAACCTGACTGACGTAACTCTCATCCAATGGACGCCTCACCGGTTTTGGCAAATCTCTATCTAAAAATGGCAGGGCTTGATGAACAAATTCTCCCAGGCTTAGTTTGCGCAAATAAACCCCGTTCATCCATTCTAGCTTATCTCTATTAAAGATAGCCGCTGTTTTGCCTACCCTTTCTAGAGAGAAGTGTTTTATCAATTCTTCTCGGGATAATAACTCAGTCCTATCATCAAGCGACCAGCCCAAAAGCGCCAAGAAATTGATCATGGCATCTGGGAGGTATCCTTGCTTTTGATATTCGCTAATATTGGTAGCACCATGCCTTTTGGACAATTTGGCACGGTCAGGTCCCAGAATCATGGGCAAATGAGCAAATTGCGGAGCTTGCCAGTTTAGAGCTTGGTAAAGCAAAACATGCCGGGGAGTGCTGGAGAGCCACTCTTCAGCTCTCAGAACATGCGAGATAGCCATTGAATGGTCATCTACTATATTAGCCAGATGATATGTGGGATAACCATCGGATTTGAGCAGGATGAAGTCGTCTAAGGTATTGTGTTTAAAAGTTACTGCGCCATAAATCAAGTCATTGAAAGTAGTTTCACCTTCCAGAGGTGTCTTAAAGCGAATCACGGGAGTAATACCTGTTGCCTCCAACTGAGCCCTTTCCTGTTGTGTTAAATCTCGACAACGGCGATCATATTTCGGTGGCTGCTTACGTTTTGCCTGTTCTTGGCGCATCGCCTCTAATCGCTCTTGAGAGCAGTAGCA
The DNA here is from genome assembly GCA_049586675.1 of Dehalococcoidia bacterium. Lineage (GTDB taxonomy): Bacteria > Chloroflexota > Dehalococcoidia > GIF9 > AB-539-J10 > RBG-13-51-36. The sequence continues at coordinate 41,351 of JBAVCL010000007.1, read as the reverse complement.
TAAATAGGCATGACCCTCATCAAGCAATCTTTGGGCAACTTCACGGTAAATGGGCAATCGTTGTGATTGGAAGTAAGGCCCTTCATCCCAGTTTAATCCCAGCCACTGCAAGCTATCTAGGATTACTTCCACCGCGCCCTCCACCTTACGAGCAATGTCAGTATCTTCAATTCGTAAGATAAACTTGCCGCCGTGGTGGTGAGCAAAAAGCCAGTTGAATAGAGCAGTCCTGATGTTACCTAAATGTGGATACCCTGTAGGACTGGGTGCAAAACGAAGCCTAACCGATGTTTCCGACTCAGACTGCATTGGTCTGTATTCTAATTTCGGCCTGACTCTATTTAGAGAGAGTTTGATATATCTTTTCTAACCGGTCCAAATATTTTCTAAGTCTCTGAGCAAGTTTCTCAACCTGATTTAAGGCATTTTTAGTATCCTCCATCTCGGTAGTTATCTTGAACAAAATTTCGTCCCGCCTCTGACCCAAATCAGCCTCAAAATCAGACGCTTCTCCCAAGTCGGACAAGAAACTACTTTCCCTCTTCCCTTGCTCTCTAGAGAGTTCCTCATAGGACTTCATGTCATCAATTTCCTTTCTTTTATGTCGTAGATACCAAATTTTAACATAGCTTGACATCTCAAACAAGACCTTGATTTGACACTGTTTATTAATGTTATTCTGAGGAGTCCCAGTAAAGCGGGGTGACGAAGAATCTCGCAGATTCTTCGCCTCGCTCAGAATGACAGCGAAGTTGCTAAACAACTTTTTATTTGACACGGCACCGGCAGATGGTACTGCTCCTTCACCTGATTATGCAAAATTTCGTTGTTTCTTATATATTAAGAGTTGTTGTTTCTTTATGGTGGTGAGTGAACTCGATGCCCCAGTTTAAAATAGTTTCCGATTTTCGTCTTACCGGCGACCAGCCTCAGGCCGTAGACAAACTGGTCGAGGGTTTGAACAAAGTTTACCAAGAACAGACACTGCTGGGAGTCACCGGCAGCGGCAAGACGTTCACCATGGCTAACGTCATCGAGAGGATACAGAGGCCAACCCTGGTTATTTGTCACAATAAGACTTTGGCCGCTCAGCTAGCAACCGAGTTCAAGGAATTCTTTCCCGAAAATGCTGTGGAGTATTTTGTCAGCTACTATGACTATTATCAGCCGGAGGCTTATATCCCCAGCACCGACCTCTATATTGAGAAGGAAACCGATATTAATGAGGAGATTGACAAACTACGGCATGCCGCTACCATGTCCCTCTTCACCCGCCGAGATGTAGTTATTGTTGCTTCGGTCTCTTGTATTTATAGTTTAGGCGCACCTGAGGAATATCATGGCTTTGCCCTTACTATTGAAAGAAGCAAACACTATAAGCGAGACAAACTGATCCGCCATCTGGTGGATATGCAATATGAAAGAAACGACTATGATTTCAACAGAGGTAAATTCCGTATTCGAGGCGACACTCTAGAGATTCAGCCAGCATATCAGGAAACAGCCCTGAGAATCGAATTCTGGGGAGACAAGATTGAACGTATTGTGGAAGTTGACCCTCTAACTGGTGAAGTGCTGGCTCAGCGCGAACAAGTGGATATTTACCCCGCAAAGCACTTTGTTACCTCACAAGAAAAGTTGCTGGCGGCCATCGAGGATATCAAAGTTGAACTGGAAGAAAGGTTAAAGGAGTTAAGAAGCCGGGGAAAACTATTGGAAGCCCAGAGGCTTGAGTCGCGGACCAATTACGATATTGAAATGCTCCAAGAAGTGGGGTACTGCACCGGCGTGGAAAATTACTCCCGCCATCTCCAGCGGCGGGCACCGGGTAGCACACCCTGGACTTTGCTGGATTATTTTCCCGACGACTTCCTGTTGTTCATCGATGAATCGCATATGACCCTGCCGCAGATAAGGGGCATGTACCACGGCGATATTTCTCGAAAGCAGACACTGGTTGATTACGGCTTTCGCCTCCCTTCAGCCTTGGATAACCGCCCACTGCATTTTGAGGAGTTTAACAAGCACATCAACCAGGTGATTTACGTCTCTGCCACACCCAAGCCGTATGAATATGAACATAGCCAACAAGTAGTGGAACAATTAGTCCGCCCCACTGGTTTACTGGAGCCTACCGTGGAGGTTAAGCCAGTTAAGGGGCAAATTGATGACCTTATTTATCAGATAAAAGACAGAGTTGCTAAGGGGGAGCGCTGTTTGGTGACGACCTTGACCAAGCGAATGGCAGAAGAATTAAGCGACTACTTGAGGGAAATGGAGATTAAGACTCATTACTTGCATTCGGAGGTAGAGACTTTAGAGCGGGTGGAGATTCTCCGTGACCTCCGCCTTGGCGTCTACGATGTGGTCGTGGGCATCAATCTCCTTCGTGAGGGATTGGACTTGCCTGAGGTGAGCCTGGTCGCCATACTCGATGCTGATAAGGAAGGCTACCTCAGGTCTGAGGAAGCGCTCATTCAGACCATGGGGCGTGCTGCCAGACACATAAATGCCCACGTCATAATGTACGCTGATACCATCACTCAATCCATGAAGAAGACAATAGAGGAAACCAGCCGCCGCCGCCAGGTTCAAGAAGCTTACAACAAGGAGCACGGCATAACTCCCCAGGGAATCAAAAAGGCAATTAAGGATATAACTGAGAGAGTTCAAGCGGTAGCTGAGACAAGGGTTCCCTATACGGTTACTCCTATTTCTAAGGAGGAAATGGCTCAACTTATCAAGCAACTGGAATCCCAGATGAAAGCAGCGGCTAAGAATCTGGAATTTGAAAGAGCTGCTATGATTCGCGACCGCATTATCGAATTAAGAAAAGACGAGGAACTAGTTTCGCCCCTAATGAAACGTTAATCGGGGCGGTCATTCACCAGGAGTTGGCTTCACTTGAGGCTACCCCTGTTGCAGTTTGGATTTTCCAAAATCTCTAGCTTACAGTCTGTAACAGTTTAGCTTTTCCAAAATCATAATAGTTCAGTTTTTCCTACAAGCTCCCTCTCAAAAAGTTAGGGCCTCTCCCCTTCAACACCCCTTTGAGGTGAGGATTCTCTCTTTTAATATCACCCCTTAATATAAGTGCTCTCTTCTTTAATGTCCCCCTGAAGATAAGGGGGACGAAGGGGGTTATTTCCATGTGCATCATGTTGTTGCTTACTCAGCATCGATTGCATTCTTCCTAAGACAGGGTCGCTTTGATTTTGTAGCTGGATCGTTATTAAGGTATTTATTCATAACTCCCCTTTCCCCTCTTATTTTAAGAGGGGAAATCTTGGAAAAACTTACCTGTTACCTACTCCTCTGTTCTTGTGGTTGAGGAAATCGACCATCTCATCTCACGTCCTGCCATAGCCGGAAAATGATAAATGTGGCGACCCCATTCCACCAGTAGCCAGTCGGAGTGCAAGCGCTTTGCATCAGGTATCCGGCTGACAGGAATCGCTGAACAAGCTAGTACTAAAGTAATAGAGCAACTGATACGAATGGGTGATTGAAACTTACTAAAGTATCAGTCATACTATACCATGGTATAGCTAAGTAGTTTCAGGGAAAGAACACATGCCTATTATTATTAATGACCAGACCTATTACAGGACAGCCGAGGTTTGTCGGATGGTCGGCATCAGTAGAAATACCCTTTTCCGGTGGTTGAAAGAAGGAATAATTTCCGACGTCGAATATCGGGACTGGCGTGGTTGGAGACTATTTACCACAGCCCAAGTAGAGACCATTAGAACGAAGACCAACCACGTTACCGCGATAAGCCGGAGCGGCTAAGGAGGTAGGCAGATGAAATTAATGAAATTAACAAAATCCACGGTCAAGCCAATAGATGAAGAAGAGTTGCTCAAGATTATGAGCGATGAAGCACCAGTGGGAGTTTGTCTCATGCAGGATGGAAAAATTTGCAGCTTCAACTCCAATTTCCCAGTCGCCACCGGCTACACTGCAGATGAATTAATAGGCAGGGATTCTTTGGAGATTGTCGTTCCCGAAGATAGGGAGATGGTCAGGGAAAATACCATAAAGATGCTGAAGGGAAAATTCACATCCCCATACCAATTCAGAGTGATTAATAAAGACGGTAGCATTGTTTGGATTATGGCGGCAGTTAAATCCATCCAGTACCGTGGGAGACGGGCGATCCTAGGAAGTTATATGGAAGTCACCGAGCGCAAGCAACTGGAGGAAACACTAAAAGAGAGCGAAGAGAAGTACAGGGAGCTTGCCAACAGCATCACCGACGTCTTTTTCGCAATAGATGAGCATCTGAGATATACCTATTGGAACAAGGCATCGGAAGTTCTGACAGGAATTCGGGCGGAGGATGCGATTGGGAAATCCCTCCGGGAAATTTTCCCGAACACGCCTGGGACGAGAGACGCGGAAAAGGTGTATCGTAATGTGCTGAAGACGCGGCAGCCCCAGACTTTTGTGAACGATTTTGATATCGGCGGTAGGCACCACATCTTTGAGATCAACGCTTATCCCTCTCGAGGTAGCATCTCGGTTTTTGTCAAGGACATCACCGAACGCAAGCTAGCAGAGGAAAAGCTAAAAGAGTCTGAACAGAAATACCGCCTGCTATTCGAAACTTCTCCGGATTACATCACCCAGTTAGATAGAGAGGGAAGATATCTTGCTGCGAATCCTGCGACGGCAAGAAGCCTGGGAGTTCCCTTAGAAGAACTGGTTGGCAAGACAGTGTTCGAAGTGATGCCGCAAGAGATTGCACAGCCCCGATTGGAAAATATAAGAAAGGTTTTGGACGAGGGGCAGCCCCAAATTTTCGAGGATGAAAGAGCGGGAAGATACTTCCATCACATACTTGTCCCCACGAAAACCCCAGACCAAAAAGAAGCTGTCCAGGTGATTGCACGGGATATCACCGAGCGCAGAAAATTGGAGAAGGCACTGCGACAAAGCGAGGAAAAGTATAAAGCTTTGTTCGATAGCTCGGTCATCGGCATGTTTGTTCTGGATGCTGAAACTGTGAAAATAGTGATGTGTAATCAAGCCGCTGCGAAAATGTTTGGATTTAGTTCTGTAGAGGAAGCCATTGGAATAAATCCGGTTGACTTCATTGTTCCAGAGGAAAAAGATAGAGATATCAATATTATTATGAAGGATATGTTTGAACAGGATTTGCGGCAGACTCACGAGTTTCAGGTGGTGACCAAAGATGGTAGAAAAGGATGGATAAGTGCGACGGGTGCCAGGATTATGCATGAGGGCAGATTAGCGGGTCTGGTTTCAATTACAAACATCAATCGGCGCAAGCAGGCAGAGGAAAAACTAAAAGAGTCTGAACAGAAATACCGGACTATTCTTGAGGAGATGGGTGATAGCTACTTCGAAGTTGACCTCGCCGGCAATGTCACTTTTGTTAATGATGCACTGATTCGTATCTTAGGCTATTCCAAGGAAGAGATAATGGGGATGAATTATAGAGCCCTTAGACCTAAAGAGGAGGCGAAAGCTCTTTTCGAAGCCTACAGTCGCGTGTATAAGACCGGTGAGCCATTGCGCGACCTCCTCACTGAGACTATTTGCAAAGACGGGGGGCACGTACTTGCCGAAACCTCGGTTTTCCCAATAAGAAGCGACAAAGGCGAGATTATCGGATTCCGTGGCGTTGGGCGTGACATCACCGAGCGCAAGCAGGCAGAGGAAGCACTGAGGAAGTCTGAAGAGAGATACCGGACTATACTGGAGGAGATGGAGGAGTCCTATTTCGAGTCTGACCTCGGCGGACACTTTACCTTTGTCAACAATTCGGCGTGCCGCGACCTTGGATACTCGAAAGAAGAACTGATTGGAAGGAGCTATAAAGACCATACGGCTGAAGATGATATCGAATCCGTATTTCGATTCTATAATGAAGTGTACCGGACCGGTGTGCCAAACAAGGGCTTCCCTGGGAAGATCATCCGCAAAGACGGGAGCCAGAGGTTTATCGAAACATCAATCTCTCCTCGGCGAAATGACAAAGGTGAAATTATCGGATTCCGTGGCGTTGGGCGTGACGTCACCGAGCGTAAGCAGACAGAGGAAGCGCTGAGGCAATCGGAGGAGAAATACCGAACTATACTGGAGAATATGGAAGATGCCTATTCCGAGGTTGACCTCGGTGGACACCTCACTTTTGTCAATAATTCGGTGTGCCGCGATCTGGGATACTCGAGGGAAGAGCTGATGGGAATGAGCTATAAAGGCTTTACAGCTGAAGATGATATCGAATCCGTATTTCGAGCCTTTAATGAAGTGTACCAGACCGGTGTGCCAAACAAGGGATTCCCTTGGAAAACCACCCGCAAAGACGGGACCCACGGCTTTGCCGAAACATCGGTCTCTCCTCTGCGAAATAACAAGGGCGAGATTATCGGCTTCCGTAGCGTTGGGCGTGACGTCACCGAGCGTAAGGAGACAGAGGAGAAACTCCGACAAAGCAGGGAAAGGTATAGAGCTTTGTTCGATAGCTCAGTCATCGGCACGCTTGTTGTGGACGCTGAAACTATGAAAGTAGTGATAGGTAATCAAGCCGCTGAGAAAATATTTGGAGTTGCCGAAGGGGAAGGCGCTGGATTAAATGTGCTTGACTTCATTCCTCCGGAGGACAGGGAGAGAGATCTTGAGCTTCTTAAGAAGGAGCTGTTTGAACAGGACTCGCGGCGGGCTTTCGATGTTCGGGCAATTACCAAAGATAGCAGAGAAATATGGATTAGTATGACGGGTGCCAGAATTATGCATGGGGGCAGATTAGCGGGTTTACTTTCTTTTGCAGACATCACCGAGCGCAAGCAGGCAGAGGCGGCACTGCGACAAAGCGAGGAGAATTACAAAACTTTGTTCGATAGCTCGGTCATCGGCATGTATGTTTTAGACGCTGAAACTATGAAAATAGTGATGGGAAATCGAGCCTCTCGGGAAATGGTTGGACTTAAGTCTGAACAGGAAGGCATTGGAATAAATCCGTTTGACTTTGTTGTTCCAGAGGACAGGGAGAAAGTTCTTGAGATTGCCATAAATGAGTTCTTCCAAGACTCGCATCGGACTTTTGAGGTGCAGGTAATTGACAAAAATGGCCGTAAAGGATGGCAAAGTTTTTCAAGTGCCAGGATTATGCATCAGGGCAGATTCGCGTCTTTAGTTTCTATTATGGACATCACCGAGCGCAAGCAGGCGGAAGAAGCACTGCGCCAAAGCGAGGAAAATTATCGAGCTTTGTTCGATAGCGCAGTCATCGGCACGTTTGTTCTGGACGCTGAAACTATGAAAATAGTGATGAGTAATCAAGCCGCTGCGAAAGCATTTGGATTTGGTTCTGTAGAGGAAACCATTGGAGTAAATCCGCTTGACTTTCTTCGTCCGGATGACAGGGAGAAAGCAGCTGGGCTTATTGCGAAGGATCTGTTGACAGAGGACTTGAGAACGACTCACGAGTTTCAGGCGGTGACCAAAGATGGTAGAACAATATGGATAAGTGTGACAGGTGTCAGGATTGTGCATGAAGGCAAATTAGCGGGTTTGCTTTCTTTTACAGATATCACCGAGCGCAAGCAGGCAGAGGATAAACTGCAACAAAGCAAGGAAAATTATCGAGCTTTGTTCGATAGCTCGGTTATCGGCGCGCTTGTTGTGGACGCTGAAACTATGAGAGTAGTGATGGCTAATGAAGCCACTCTGAAAATGTTTGGATTTAGTTCCCCAGAGGATGGAGTAAATCCGTTTGACTTCATTCCTCCGGAGGACAGGCAAAAAAATCTTGAGCGTGTTGTGAATGAGGTGTTTGGAAAGGACTCGCGGAAGTCCATCGATATTCCAGCGGTGACCAAAGATGGTAGAAAAATATGGGTAAGTGTGACTGGTGCCAGGATCATGCAGAAGGGCAAATTAGCGGGTTTGTTTTCTTTTACAGACATCACCGAGCGCAAGCAGGCGGAAGAGGCACTGCGCCAAAGCGAGGAAAATTATCGAGCTTTGTTCGATAGCGCGGTCATCGGCACGGTTCTTCTGGACGCTGAAACTATGAAAATAGCGATGGCTAATCAAGCGGCTGTGAAACTGTTTGGATTTAATTCTGTAGAGGAAGCCCTTGAACTAGATCCGTTTGGCTTCATTCTTCCAGAGGATAGAGAGAGATATCTTGAGATTACACAGAAGAGAGTGTTTGAGCAAAACTCACACGAGCCTTTCGAGATTAAGGCGGTGACCAAAGACGGCCGAGAGATATGGATAAATACGACGGCTGCGATGATTATCCATAAAGGCAAATTAACAGGTTTAATTTCTTTTGCAGATATTACTGAGCAAAAGCAGCAAAGAGAGCGGCTTATGATGACTGACCGGCTGGCTTCCCTTGGCGAACTGGCATCCGGCACCGCCCACGAGCTTAACAATCCGCTCACGAGCATTATCGGTTTCTCCCAGTTGCTTCTGGAGAGGGAGGTCCCTGATGACATCCGTGAGGACCTGAAGCTTATCAACAGCGAGGCTCAGCGGGCCGCCAGTGTAACGAAGAATCTCCTGACATTTGCCCGAAAGCACGCACCTGCGAAGCAACTTAACCAGATAAATAGCATTATTGAGGACGTCCTGAAATTACGTGCTTATGAGCACAAAGTAAATGCTATTGAGGTCGAGAGACAGCTTGACCTGGACCTTCCCGAAATCATGGTTGACTATTTCCAGATACAGCAGGTTTTCATGAACATCGTTATCAACGCCGAATATTTTATGACTAAAACGCATAACAAGGGGACCCTGACCATCACTACCAAAAAACGGAATGATACTGTGATGATTTCAGTCACTGATGACGGCCCGGGTATCCCACCGGAAAATCTGAGGCGGATATTTGACCCCTTCTTCACCACCAAGGAAGCGGGCAAAGGGACCGGGCTGGGTTTGAGCATCTGCCATGGGATAGTGACCGAGCACGGCGGGCAGATATATGCTAGGAGCCAACTGGGTAAAGGAGCCACCTTCTTTGTCGAACTGCCCATCAACAGACCCTGACCATATTGGGGGATATCATGAAACAGGCTAACGCAAACGAGAAAAACATTTTAGTGGCTAAAGAGGAGGAGTGCGGGGATGCCTAGCCAGCGAGAAACATTGCTTATCGTCGATGATGAAGCTGCAATCAGGAGGCTCCTTCACAAGAGATTATCAGGAGAAGGCTACGAGTGTGAGGAAGTGGATACTGCTGAGCAAGTCCTGAACACGCTGGAAACCAGTCCGATTGCTCTGGTTATTCTGGATATAAAGATGCCCGGTAAATCAGGAATCGAACTCCTCCCGGAAATAAAGTCAGGCTACCCTGACACAGCGGTTATTATGGCTACGGCTGTTAATGATATTAATGTTGCCATTCAGTGCTTGAAACAGGGGGCTGATGACTACATTTGCAAACCTTTTAACCTGGAGGAGCTTTCCCTGGCCATTCAAAAGGCTCTCGAGAAAAGGCGTCTCCTGTTCGAGATCAGGGAGTATCAGCAATACCTGGAGGAAAAGGTTGAGGTGCAGACGGGAGAGATTAGAAAACTTTTCCTGGGCGCCATCGAAGCACTGGTATCTGCCCTCGAAGCTAAGGACAGGTACACTGGTGGACATTCCCGTCGGGTAACCACGATAGCATTAGCTTTAGGCAAAGAACTTGGTCTATCACCACAGGATATGGAAGACCTACGCTGGGGAAGTTTACTCCACGACGTCGGGAAGATTGCGATTGACAAGCTTATCCAGAATAAGCCCGACAAACTGACACGTGAAGAATATGAGCACATTATGATTCACGCTCATGTCGGTGCCGACATTGTGCGGCCGGTGGTTAATGAGAAAACAATCCAGATGATTGAACATCACCACGACCATTATGACGGCAGCGGACTTCATCAGGTTATAGCGGGCAGTGACATACCGTTGGGAGCCAGAATCCTGGCCGTAGCCGATGCCTATGATGCTATGATATCCGACCGACCATATCGGTCAGCAATGCCCATCACAGAAATTATAGAAGAAATTAAGCGTTGTGCTGGCACTCAGTTCGATCCAGTTGTCGTCGCCGCATTCATTAAAACAGTCGGACTGGTGACGAAATAGGCTCGAAGCCTGCATAGCGGTGCGCCTGACGGTCATTCCCCAAGATACAGTTCAATACCCAACGCGACACCCACACTGTCATTGCGAACCTTGATTTGTCGGCGTGGCAATCTCATTGCGAAGCTGGAGCCTGCTATAGTTGGACTGAGGAACCTCGCTTAGAGATTGCTTCGTCGCTACCGCTCCTCACAATGACAAAAAAAGAAGTATCACTAAGGTACTGAACGAAGACAGCATCTTGACACGTAAGCTGACCCATGGTGATAATTGTGATGTTATGGCAGGTAGCTTAGATGAAGATGTAGAGAAATTAAGGCAAAGCCTTAATGGCTTACCTCAACCCCAGGTAGAGCCTCCGCTTATCGTGGTCAGTGGCTTGCCAGGCACGGGTAAGTCTTTTTTCTGTCGCAAGCTGGCGGAAAGGTTGTCTTTTCTCATCTTAGCCAGCGATGCTTTGCGAAAAATCCTATTCCCCTCCCCCCAGTATCAAGAAAATGAAAATAAGCGGCTTTTCTCTGCTTGCCATGTTCTCATCGAATACCTTTTAAGGAAGGGAATACCTATCATTTTTGATGCCACAAACCTGTTGGAGCACCACCGAGAATATCTCTACCGCGCTGCCGAAAGAGCCGGGACAAAGCTCATCCTGGTCTGGGTTGAAGCTCCCACCGAAGTGGTGCGGCAACGCCTTCTGGCCCGAGAAAAAGCAGCCATGTCTCAGTATGACTCGGAAGCCGGCTGGGAAGTGTATAATAAAATGAAGCCTCGCAGGGAAAAAATTTCGCGCAATCATTTTGTTGTTGATACCTCGCAGGATATTACTCCCGTAATCGCTAAGATTGTGCGAGCAACCAAGAGATGAGAGCAAAACTTTATTAGTACCCCATGAAAAATTCGCTTCGCTCTTTTACATGGGACCCCACTTAGACGGAAATTGAATTTGGGGTAAGTATTACCCATGTGGTCAGCCAGCACACCTTGTGATCTAGTTCAGATAGACTAGTGACACTTTATAATATTTTTGCAACATTGGATAATAACCTTATGTGTCATTGCGAGCCCCGACTTGTCGGGACGTGGCAATCTCATTCCCCGCCCCAAATCCACCGAGATTGCTTCGTCGCTATGCTCCTCGCAAAGACGAAAGGAAAAGGCTCCTCTCAGTGATAAAAATGTGTCACTAATCATATGAACGAGTACACCTTGTTGCCATTTTATTCCCTGTGGTATAAAATCTAGACATGCATGATTATGAACTGGTGGCTATGATTAGTCCCGAAGTTGATGAAGAGGGCGTGTCTAAAATTGTCGACAAGGTGACTCAGTCCATTAATAGCCGTGGTGGTGCAGTGGAAGAGACAAAAAATTGGGGGAAGAGAAAGCTAGCTTACCCTGTAAGGAAATTTATGGAAGCTGACTATATTCTAGCTCGCTTTAAGTTAATGCCCAAATCGGTTAAGGAACTTGAAAGAGAAATTGGCGCTTCGGGGGACATCCTGCGATATCTTGTGGTAAAGGTTAGTGACTGATATGGCAGGCTTAAGCAAAGTAATACTTGTGGGCAATTTAGGTTCTGATCCAGAGATGAGGTATACACCTAATGGAAAAGCAGTTACCTCCTTTCGTATGGCTACTAGTCGTCGTTACACTACCTCTGCCGGAGAGAGCAAGGAAGAAACGGACTGGTTTAAAGTTAGCGTTTGGGGCAAGCAAGCTGAGCAGTGCAATCAATTTTTAAGCAAGGGGAGACAAGTTTACGTTGAGGGAAGATTGCATGCTCGCAGTTGGGAAGGACAAGACGGGCAGATGCGCACTAGCCTTGAGGTGACTGCGGACCGCGTACTTTTCCTTGGTAGGCGAGCTCCGGCGGCTCTTCCTGAAGAGGGAGAGCTTGAGCCTGAAGATTTACCATTTGACGAAAATAAAGGAGAATAAAATTTGGCTAATACTACTGGAAGAGTTGCTAATAGTGGAAGAGTAGCTACTACTGGAAGAGTAAGAGGTACGAGGAACTTCGTCACCAGGCCAGCAATCTGTCCCTTTTGCAAGAGTCGTATGAAAATCGATTATAAAGATGTTTCTGTGTTATCTCACTATATTTCCAGTCAGGGTAAGATTGTGTCGCGGCGGAGGAGCAGAACCTGTGCTAAACATCAAAGAAGCTTAGCACAAGCTATAAAGAGGGCCCGTTATCTCGCTATGTTACCGGACGCACCAAGCCATATTTGGAAAACAGGAGGCGTCGGCCTATCCCGTTCGACAGGTTGAAGAATGCCAAAGCGGACTTATCAACCAAAGAAAATTCCCCGGAGGCGCAGCTTAGGTTTCCGCGCTAGGACGGCTACTCGAGGTGGAAGACGAGTTCTTAAAGCAAGACGTCTTAAGGGGAGGTATAGGCTAACTCCAGTTTAACTCTATCCTGTGAAGGAGCCTCAATCTTTAACTAATAGAGCCCAATATACTTTGGTTTATCAACAAGGCAAAGTATGGGCAAATAGCTTACTAGTGATGAAGGCGATGCCCAATGGCTTAAGTCTAAGCCGATATGGTTTTTCCGTGACCAAAAAAGTAGGTAAGGCGGTGCACCGTAATCGCTTAAAAAGGTTACTCCGGGAAATAATGAGGCTGCAATCACTAAGGCCTGGATGGGACATTGTCTTCATTGCTCGGTCTACAGCAGTCAATACTGACTATCACCAGCTAGAGAGGGCAGTAGCCAAACTCTTAGCTCGGGCACAGTTGTTGGAAAGCAACGAGTGAATGAATTAGCTCTAGGGTTAATTAGATTGTACCAGAACACAGTGTCGAGGGTTCTCCCCCATGTTTGTCGTTTCCAGCCCACATGCTCTCATTATGCACTTGAGGCAATCAAAAAATATGGGTTTGCCCGAGGTAGCTGGCTGGCAGCCAAGAGGATAGCTCGATGTAATCCCTTCTCCAAAGGTGGCTACGACCCAGTACCTTAGTTATAGAATGAAGCAACCAAAGATATTGTTCCTCGTTGTAATTGCTCTTTTGCCCTTGGTCCTGGTTTCCTGTATTCCTGGAACAGCTCAGCCAATAGGAGGATGGTCGGGGCCCACGGTTCATGATGGCATCATTTATGTTGGCTCCAGGGATGGCCGGGTAGTAGCGATAAATTCATCGACTCAAAGTCCACAATGGGATTACTCTATTAATACTGCTATATATACCACACCGATAGTGGATGGCGATTTAGTTTACGTTGGCACTTATAGTGGCCAGGTTCTGGCATTGAGCACGCTGGCTAGAAGCCAGAATTTGACGTTTCCTCAGAAAAAGTATGGTGAATGGGAGTGGGATTGTCCCATAGAGAACGCAAAAAGCAATGCTATAGTAGCTGAGCTGGCAATGAGTGAGGATGCCTTATATGTAGCCAGTTCGAATGGTAGGGTCTACTCTCTAGATAAAGGAACTGGTGATGAGAATTGGAAGCGAGAAGATATTCCTGTTCTCGCTGAAAAGCTGTGGACGTCCCCAGTAATTCAGGGTGATACTCTCTATGTCAGCACTTTCGATGGTCATATCTACGCTTTATCGGTGGAAACGGGCGAGTTATTGAACTGGTCGTTTGAATCACAGGCAGGCTTTGCTTCTTCACCAGCGATTGACAAAGATACTGATACTATATTTTTGGGTTCGTTTGACCGCCATCTTTATGACGTAAAAATAGGTAGTGATGTGCCAATGTGGAAATTTCCCCAGGAGAACCCCGCCGGTAATTGGTTCTGGGCGTCTCCTATAGTCCATGAAGGTATTGTCTATGCTGGCTGTCTCGATGGCAAACTTTATGCCATTGAAGCAGAAACAGGAGCAAAATTGTGGGAATTTGATGCTGGAGACCCTATAGTTTCCCCACCTGTTTTGATGGATAATCTATTAATAGTAACTGATGAATCAGGCACTGTATATGTTTTTGACCTCAGCGCCGAGCTTGGGGATGAGACAGTGCCTTTGAAGACTATCTCGATTGGTGCTGACGTTAAAAGTTCTTTTTGTGCTGAAGAAGGTCTAGTTTATATTCGAGGTGAAGATAACTGGATATATGTTGTGGATATTGATAAAGGGGAAGTAAGTTGGAAGTTTTCCTTGGCTACTGAAAAGTGATGGTTGCATCCCATGGAAGTATGGAATTTAATTATAGGTAACCCAGTACTTAATGTGCTGATTGCCTTGAGCCATATTTTAGGTGGTAGTTTTGGCTTAGCCATCATTGCCCTTACCATTATCGTGCGTCTAGTCACCTGGCCTCTTAGCAAGCGCCAGCTTAATTCCACTAAGGCTTTGCAGGATATGCAGCCGAAGATTCAAGAATTGCAAAAGAAATATGGCAAAAATCAGCAAAAGCTTCAGCAAGAAATGATGAAGCTTTATAGGGAAGCTGGGGTAAACCCTCTCGGCTGCTTATGGCCCATGTTGGTTCAGTTTCCTATCTGGATTGCTCTCTATCAAGCCATTATGAATGCTCTGGCTACCACGCCGGAGAACTTACTTAATTTAGCCCAGCGACTTTACTCCTGGGACATAATAAGTCAAGCAATTCCGTTGAGCAGTAAATTTTTATGGCTCGATTTAGGACGACCTGACCCCTATTGGATTTTAGCTATCATAGTTGGTGGCACAATGTGGGTACAGCAAAAGATGACCCAAGCACCATCCGTTGACCCAAGGCAAGAGTCCACAAGCAGGATGATGTTGCTGATGATGCCCATCATGTTCGGCTTCTTAACTTTGATGTTCCCCAGTGGTTTGGCTCTCTATTGGGCAGTTTCCAATATAATTGGCATTGTAACTCAATATTTCTTCACTGGTGGCTGGGGTTACCTTAAATTCCGTTCTCCATTTCAGTCAACACCAGTGAAGGAAAAATGAACTAGCATTATAGATGCGATCGCAAATTGTGCTGGCAATAAAGCAAATTGCTGAAGGGAAATCGGACTATGGAAAAGATTGAGATAACAGCTGCGACAGTAGAACAGGCGATAGAGCAAGCAGAGGCACAGCTCGGGCTAAGCCGCGACCAATTTGAGGTGGAGGTTATTAGAGAGGGGAGACCAGGAATTTTAGGAGTGGGAGGCAGAGAGGCTGTGATTAGGGTGAGTCCGATAACTCCGCCGAAAAAGGCCGGCCCTGAGCCTGTCGAAAGGGATGTGGTCAAGGTAGCCACTGAAGTTTTAAATACGTTGCTTAAATTACTGGGTGTAATAGGCAAGGTTGAAATGCTATCCGATGAGATACCTTTAGCTTTGAATATCAAGGGTGACGATTTGGGTATCTTGATTGGGCGGCAAGGTCAGACCCTAGCTGCCTTGGAATATATTACCAAACTTATGGTAGCTGGACAGTTAAAGGCTTGGCTGCCATTAAGCGTTGATGTCGCGGGGTATAAAAAACACCGTCACGATTCCTTGCAAAAACTGGCTCTATATCTAGCTGAGCAGGTGAAATCAAGACGCCGTGCTATAACTATGGAGCCAATGCCTGCCGACGAACGCCGTATTGTTCACTTAACTTTGGCTGATAATCCCGATGTAACAACTCAGAGCATAGGTGATGGTGAGAATAGAAAGGTGGTTATTTCACTGAGACAGGGTTAAACTAACCGAAGGAAATCTTGCGATTTTCTTGGGTATCTAGTTAGCATTTAGGCCAGATTTATTGGGGTTGATTTAGCTATGTTCCGAGAAGTTAGTAGTAAGATTAACTTTGTTCAACTGGAAGAAGATATCCTTCGCTTCTGGAGAGAGCACGAAATTTTTAGTAAAAGCATCAAGATCAGAGAACGGGGGCCGCATTATGCTTTCTACGAAGGTCCACCCACAGCTAATGGTAGCCCTGGAGTTCACCATGTGCTTTCTCGTCTATATAAAGACGCTGTTTGCCGGTACAAGACGATGAAGGGTTATCATGTGCCCCGAAAGGCCGGGTGGGATACCCACGGCTTACCTGTTGAGTTGGAGGTGGAAAGCTCTCTTGCCCTCACCAGTAAGGCTCAAATTGAGGAATATGGGCTGGCTCGATTCAATGAACGTTGCCGCCAAAGCGCCTTCAAGTATATTAAGGAATGGGAAGCTATGACTGAGCGCCTTGGGTACTGGCTAGACATGGCGCATCCCTATATAACCTTAGACAATAACTATATTGAATCCTGCTGGTGGATAATAAAACAGCTGTGGGACAAGGGCTTGATTTATCAGGGCTATAAAGTAACACCGCATTGTCCTAGATGTGGCACATCTCTCAGCTCTCACGAAGTAGCTCAGGGTTACCGAGATGATGCTGAAGATCCGTCGGTTTATATAAAGTTTAAACTTGCACTCGGTTCAATTGAGAAAGGAACACGGCTCCATTCCTTTCTCTCGCCTTCCCATATATTAAATAAACCGGCATTTCTCTTGGCTTGGACTACAACACCGTGGACACTGCCCGGCAATACGGCTTTGGCGGTTGCTCCTCATGCTGAGTATAGTGTGATGGAAAGTGACCAAGATTATCTCATTCTAGCCACAATGCTTGTAGATAGGGTTGGTTTGAAGGGGTACACAGCCTTAGGAGTTGTTTTAGGCGAAGACCTTGTGCATCTTGAATATGAGCCTTTATTTAATCCTCATAATTTTGCTGTGCAGCGTCTGAACTTGCCAACACTGCGCGTGGAGGAGGCAAGAGAAAACTTAACCTATTCTGTAATCGGCGCTGATTTCGTCTCCTTGGATGAAGGCACCGGTATAGTTCATATTGCTCCGGCTTTTGGAGAGATTGACTTTGATATTGGGATGAGCAATAGGCTTGATTTCGTTCAACCTGTGGATTTGGAGGGTAGGGTTATCGGCACCTATCCCTTTGCTGGCAAGTTTGTTAAAGATGCTGACCCTCTTATCCTCGATAACCTTAAATCGCGTGGTTTGCTTTGCCGCAGCGCGAAGATTATTCATACCTACCCCTTTTGCTGGAGGTGTGAAACACCTCTTCTCTACTATGCTAAACCAGCTTGGTATGTCAGGACGACAGCAGTGAAAGAAGAACTTATCTCGGGCAATACCCAGATAAACTGGTACCCTGATTATATTAAGCATGGTCGTTTTGGCGATTGGCTGGAGAACAACGTGGATTGGGCTTTTTCCAGGGAGAGGTATTGGGGGACTCCGCTCAACATTTGGCACTGTTCTTCCTGTGACAATTGTGAGTGTGTTGGCAGTGTAGACGAATTAAGGGCGCAGTCAAGTCTCAGCGGCTTCACCACGCCCTTGGATCTACATCGCCCTTACGTAGATGAAATAACATTTGCCTGTCCCAAATGCCACGGCAGGATGCAACGTGTTCCCGAGGTAATTGATGCTTGGTTTGACTCCGGAGCTATGCCCGTAGCTCAGTGGCATTATCCCTTCGAGAATGAAGATAAGTTTAAACAGAATTTTCCCGCCGATTTTATTTGCGAGGCTGTGGACCAGACCAGGGGCTGGTTTTACAGCTTACATGCCATATCTACTCTACTTTTCAATCGTCCTTGCTTTAAGAATGTCATCTGCTTAGCGCACGTTGTCGATGCGCAGGGTGAGAAAATGAGCAAGTCTAAGGGCAACGTAGTCGATCCCTGGGCTGTGATTAATAATTATGGTGCCGATGCTCTAAGGTGGTATATGCTGGTTTCTACTCCAGGAGAAGATAACCACCGTTTCTCCACTAAGATGCTTGAAGAGACGATACGAAAATTTCTCCTTACTTTGTGGAATACATATTCATTTTTTACCCTTTATGCCAATATCGATTGCTTTGTTCCTCAGCCATTGACGGCTGATAGCGAGCAGCCCAAAGCTTTCACGGAGCTGGATAATTGGATTATTTCTGAACTTAATCGCCTTGTAAGTGAGGTTTCCAAATTGATGGATAGTTACAATCCTACTTCGGCAACGCGTAGGATTGAGGTATTTATAGATAATCTCTCTAACTGGTATGTGAGAAGAAACCGCCGCCGGTTCTGGAAAAGCGAGAACGACGCCGATAAATTGGCCGCATATACTACACTATATCAATGTCTGGTGACTTTATCTCAATTGTTAGCTCCCTTTGTGCCATTTGTTGCTGAAGAGCTTTATCAGAATTTGTTTCGCTCTATTAATCCACAAGCTAGAGAAAGTGTTCATCTAACTGATTTCCCTATAGCGGATGAGACCAAAATCAATGACGAGCTGAACAGCCATGTTGAGCTAGCTATGGAAATATCTAGCTTAGGCAGGGCGGCACGGGCTAAGGCGGGGATTAAAGTGCGCCAGCCATTGGGTAAAGCTGTAGTCGGGGTAGAGACAGAACAGGAGAAAAAAGCTTTAGAGAACTTAGCTACTGAAGTAATAGAAGAGATAAATATTAAGCAACTGGTCATATTAAGTGGAGCAAAAGGACGAAAGGAATTTCCTTCAGACATGCCGGGTTACAGCGTGGTTGGAGAGGCTAGGTGTCGGGTAGCCATAAGCACTGAACTAACTCCAGAGTTAATTGCTGAGGGAATAAGCAGGGAGCTTGTGCGTTATCTTCAAAATATGCGTCGTAATGCCAAGCTTAACATTACAGACCATATCATCACCTATTACCAGACGAGAGAACCACTCATCAAGCAAGTGATGGATACTTTTGCCAGTTATATTAAGCAAGAGACCTTATCTCAAGAGCTTATCGATGGTCTGCCTCCTGACGGGGCTTATAGTGAGAAACACCGCATCTCAAATAGTGAGGTCTCTTTGGCAATCAAAAAGGCAAATCCCAAATCCTAATTTCTAAACGCTAAAGAAATTCCAAAATTCAAATTCCCAAATCCAAAATAAAGAGGCCTTGGTTACTGAGCTTGGATTTGAATGAAGCAAGCTTGCCCTAGGAAGTTGGGCGTTCTACCAGTCGGGCTGAGGTTGTTTTAGTATCTTTGCCTCTGGCGAAGACTATTTCCACCTCTTCGTCAATTTTACTGTTTCGAATAGCTCGGACAAGGTCGGCAACATCGTTTATTTCTTTGTCCCCAAAGCGGATGATGATGTCATCTTTTCTTAATCCCGCAGTATCTGCAGGGCTGCCAGTAACTACTTCTACAATAAGCGCTCCCCTGTCCACAGAAAGATTCTCTGACGCAGCTAGCAAAGGGGTCACGGTAGATACACTTACTCCCAGCCAGGGATAGGTGACGTGACCATAACGAATTAAATCCTCGATGATAGGCTTAGCCTCATCACTGCTTATGGCAAAGCCCATGCCTTCCACCTCGGACGCAACTATTTTAATGCTAGTGATGCCTATCACCTCACCAGACATGTTCACTAGCGGGCCGCCGCTGTTGCCGGGATTAATAGCTGCTGTGGTCTGAATTAAGCCGTAAAGGGTATTTCCTTCAACGTTCACAGATGTATTCAAGCGGCTGACTATGCCTTGGGTTACTATTATTCCTTCTCCCAGGGCATTGCCAATAGCTAGTACCCACTCGCCAAGAGATAGTGAGCTTGAGTTGCCCCAATAGGCGTAAGGCAAATCTGTGGCATCTATTTTTATCACGGCAAGGTCAGACAAGTTGTCAGCGCCTACTATATTCGCGGGGAAAGTTCTACCATCGACTAACTCCACGTGGACGCTCTGAGCATCTTCAACTACATGGTTGTTGGTGGCAATATATCCTTTAGCATCGATAAGTATCCCGGACCCAGCAACAGATTCCGTATACTGATTACCGAAGAAATCAGAGGCGACTATCTCTGTGGTTACTGAGACAACCGAGGGCATTATTTCGGTAACTACCGGGCGGAAATCAGGCAAAGGATTGGGAGGCTCACTCTCTAATGGGAATGTCCAATTGTGATCAGTATGCGGGGCTGTACTATTAGACTGGGGTGGGCTGGATGCTGGGGAAGGGGATAGAGCCCAGATACCGACACTTAACGTTAACGCTATCAGTATTACGACAGCTAGAATGTATTTTCTAGACATTTTTAACTATTTTATTATAGCATTGCTACCTTTCTCAGCAAAAGCTGATAAGGCTTGAGAAACTCTGGGAATTCCTCTCCGGTTTAACTTCCTTCAGAATAGTGAAAACCAGTCTATATTCTAAAAATATTCGATTAGATTTTAGAGATGATTCAAATCGGCTATTGACACACGCCCGGCAACATGGTATCATCACGCCTTACGCTAGAAACATTAAGCTAGAAGGAGGTGACAATCATGGCCGTAGATGGCACTTACGACACCGAAATGACAACCCCAATGGGCAAACAGACCGGCAAACTCACGTTGAAATCCAGTGGCAATGTGTTGAGTGGTAGTCTTGCCAGCAGTCAAGGTTCGGTTAATTTTGACGGCGGAAAGGTGGACGGCAATAATGTTGCGTTCTCAGTGAACATCCGCGGTCCCATGGGCCCGATGAAATTGGACTACACTGGAAAGGTTGAAGGCGACAACATCTCGGGGACAGTCAAGCTAGGGCAATTTGGGACGGCGCCGTTCACTGGAAAGCGTGCCAAATAGAGTCCGTAACACTGGCGTGTAGTTGCTCGTAAATACGTAGACACAGGTTGTCACTAATAGTTGTTGGGGTTTTGCCCTGTAGCAAAGAAGCAGAGGCCGATCGTGAGGCTGCCAAGTTTTATTGTCAGTTTGGCAAGGATTTGTGTTGCTTGAGAGGCTTTTGCTGTAAGAACCAAGCAGACCTTTCTGTAGTCTCCAAGATGCAAATAGAATAAGGCTCCCCACAGATCGTGGAAGAATAGCGGTGATTTAAAAAACTGAATAGCGACATTCAGGAGCGAGCTCCAAATTTTGGAGCTCGCTCTTCTTATTATATGTTATGCCGCTCTGGCATTTACCTGAATAGACGGAAGACAAGGTTCAGAATGATGATGCTATCTTTGGTGTAATCTGGCTTGTATAATAATGACAAAAAACAAGAAGATGCGGACATGATTACCCCATACAGCCGAGAGTTAATGTTAGGTATCCCCCGAGGAACTCTGATTGACATAGAGACCACTGGCCTTGATGTGGCCTATGATGAAATAGTGCTTTTTGGCTACATTCAAGGGAGCCGCCTGGAGATAATTTGCCGGAATTCAAAAGAAGAAGCGCCATTTATCGCTCAGCTTGTGGAACTCGTTCCAACGCTCCCTAAGCCGTTTTACGCCTATAACCTCTCCTTCGAGAAGGGATTTCTCAAAGCTAAAGGGATTGATATAGAAGGGATAGACTTATTTCAGCCCTGGAAAGAAAAAGCCGAGGCACTCTACCTCAAGTGGCCTAAATTGGACGAGCTGTTTTCCCACGCGGAGCACTATTTTAACGAGCCAGTGATAAGCGGCAAAGACGTCCCTTTTCTATGGCAAAGATTCCTCTACGCAGAGGATGATACCTATTTGCAGCAAATCATAAAGCACAACGAGTCGGACCTGCTTAGAGAGCTATACTTGCTGGTGTATTATCGAGATAGCTACAAGGTTTGAGAGAGTAAAGAAGCCAGGCATCAAGAAGGCTAAGGGCTTTCCCTACCCTGGCAGCTTGGGTGCCGCAGGCTTTCTACAAAGTCCGTGAAATATAGTCATTTGCAAAAATCAGTATAATTCTCCCTCCCCTGGAGGGAGGGAGTTGGAGAGAGGGGGATTTCACCCTCACTTTAATCCTCTCCCATCAAGGGAGAGGAGTTTTATCCGAGATTATGTGGTTCACTATAGTTTTACAGTTCATGGTAGAATAGGAACTAAATCGGAAAGTACTATGAAAAAGATTGGCGTGTTAACCAGCGGCGGTGATGCTCCAGGAATGAATGCCTGCATCAGGGCCATCGTCCGCTGTGGGGTTAGCCGGAGGCTGGAGGTCGTGGGAATTCGCCAAGGATACCGCGGTATATTGGAAGAGGACTTTGTAAAGTTAGGCAGCAGGTCAGTAGCCAATATTATCTACCGTGGGGGCACTTTCTTAGAAACTGCTCGCTGTGAGGAAATGAAAACCAAGGAAGGCATAAGGAAGGCAAATGAAATTCTCCAACGGGAAGGCATCGAGGGGTTGATAACTATAGGCGGGGATGGCACCTTGCGCGGTGCCACAGCCCTGGCTGAAACAGGAAATGTAAAGGTGATTGGTATTCCGTGCACCATAGATAACGACGTCTATGGCACGGACTGTACTATTGGCTTCGATACTGCCATAAATACAGCTTTGGATGCCATAGACAAGATTAGAGATACGGCGGGGTCGCTACAACGCCTCTTTTTCATCGAGGTCATGGGAAGGAGTAGAGGATTTATTGCACTGGAAGTGGGAATTGCTGGCGGAGCTGAAGATATCTTGATTCCAGAAGTAGAGACAAAAATAGAACAACTTTGCCTTAATATAAGGCGTAGCTTCAAGAGAGGTAAGAAATCCTCTATTGTGATAGTTGCTGAAGGGGATGAAGCAGGCGGTGCGTTTTCAATTGCTCAACAAGTATGGGAAAGATTAAAGATGGAATACCGAATTTGTGTGTTGGGACATGTCCAAAGAGGTGGCTCACCTACAGCCAGGGATAGAGTCCTCGCCAGCAAGTTAGGAGCAGCGGCTGTAGATGCGCTAGTTAAGGGTATGTCAGGTTACATGGTGGGGGAGTTGAAAGGAGATATAGCCTTCACTCCTCTAAGGGAAACCTGGGAGAAAAACAAGGAATTGGATAGCAACTTGTTACGGTTGGTCAAGGTACTGGCTGGATAGGAACGAGACAAAGCACCCTCTTATTTCCGTGTGAGAACGCCTCCAGTTAATCTTCTGTACACCTCCCGATATCTTTTCGATGTACTCTTTATTACTTCCGGTGGCAACATAGGCGCTGGCGGTTCCTTATCCCATCCTGAATCTAATAACCAGTCACGAACTGGCTGCTTATCGAAGCTGGGCTGTGAATGGCCAGCCTCATACTGGCTGGCATCCCAGAAGCGACTGGAATCTGGCGTTAGTAGCTCATCAATAAGGGCTAATTGACCATTGATGAAACCGAACTCGAACTTGGTATCGGCAATTATTATGCCTCGGCTTTTGGCATAATCTCGAGCATAGCCATAGATAAGCAGACTTTTTTGCTCTAATTCCCTAAATATGTCCTCAATGCCCAGGTCTTTTATGTCTTGATTGGTTAAAAGGCGGTCATGCTCTGTGTCGCTCTTAGTAGTGGGGGTAAAGATAGGTTGAGACAGTTCCTGGCTCTCCTTCATTCCCTGGGGCAAATGGATATCGCCCACTGTTCCAGTCTCTTCATACTCCACCCATGCCGAGCCAGATAGATAGCCCCGAACAACGCATTCTACAGGTATGCGCTCAGCCTTAGCCACAAGCATAGAGCGACCGATAAGACTTGTTTCAAGTGTAAGCGAGGAATCTCCTTTCCATTGAGATTGCTTCGGGCTTTCAGCCCTCGCAATGACATCCCGAAGCATATCCACGCTATTAATTATCTTGATAAGATGATTGGGTAGGATATGGGCTGTTTTCTTGAACCAGAAGGCAGAAAGTTGGTTAAGAACCCTTCCCTTGTCAGGTATGCCACAGGGCAAGACAACATCAAAGGCAGAGATGCGGTCGGTGGATACGATGAGTAATTTATCACCTAAATTGTAAACGTCTCTTACTTTGCCCCGCCGAAATAAAGGTAGAGGTAAGTTAGTGTTTATTAAGACTGTTGGGCTGCTATTCATAGTTTCCTTAGCCCAGACTAGGATGTTCTCGGCAATGTTTTAGGGAGCCGCTTCCCTTTAATCCAGTAACTAGGGTTCAATGCCACACACCCTCTTGGCACTGTTTTTCATTCTCTCTATATTGACTTGTCTACCAATCATAATTCTTTGAGCCATAGGTGACCCGGCACCATGCATCGATTCCGCCAAATAGCAAACGGCTCCTAAACCCGCCGTGATATTCTCAATCAGCCGTAGTACACGAACACGATTTTCTACCACAGTACCATCAACACCCTTCAGATACTTAGCAACATACTTACCTATCTTGGGATGTTTAAGGTCTTTTTCAGAAGGCATCGTTACTATTGAGCCGCCAGCGATGTCCTGGGCCAGTCTGGCTATTTCATAAGGAAATTTCGTCACGTTTAGTTTAGATACATTGGCTCTCAGAGTGTCTACAAGGTAAGTTCCAGAAGGCTCTCCGTGACCTTCATAAGCACAGGCAAGACTGCAAGACATCAGGGTTTCATTGAGCTGAATCATGTCAATGATTTTGTCTTTAATATGAGAAGCTTTTGCAGTGCCCTGGTATTCAGCAATTAATTGACTGGCACCAATCAAGACATCGCCCATACCTGATTTGCAGGCATAACTCTGGCGGTGATAGGCAGAAAACTTCTCTACCAGATCGCCGGCAAAGTCATATTCTTTGTACATAAAGACTCGTTCCCAGGGAACAAACACGTCGTCAAAAACAACCATACACTCCTGTCCCCCATAAAGAATGTTACCGACATCCATAGTCGGGCTGTCTATTTTTCTCGTGTCGCATGATTGTCTCCCATAGATGTATATAATCCCTTCGGTGTCGCTGGGCAAGGCGAAGGAAATAGCATAATCCTTATCTTCTTCACGCATAGCCCTGGTCGGCATGCAGATGATTTCATGCGAATTTACAGCACCTGTCTGGTGCAATTTGGCCCCACGCACTACAATGCCATCCGATTTCTCTTCCACTACGTGAAGGTATTGGTCGATATCGGCTTGCTCGGCTGGACGAAGACTTCTATCGCCTTTGGCATCGGTCATGGCACCACAACAAACCAGGTCTTCATCCTGTACGTATCTTAAGTATTTCAGGAAACGCTTGTTGTATTCGGTTCCATACTTCTGGTCAATGTCGTAAGTCACCATCGACAAAGTATTCAAGGCGTCCATCCCAACGCACCGCTGAAAGCAAGAACCGGTATAAGCACCCAATCCTCTACCCATTTTTGACTTGTTGACCAAGTCTTCGGTACTTTGATGAATGTGACAAAAACGATTTATCTTCTTCCCTGTTAGATGAGAGGTGGCTGTCATAACGTTTTGGTATTGTGGAAATTTGGACTCTTCGGCAAGTTCATAAGTAGCAGCAATACAATTCCTTGTCGGTTTGATAATAGGATTATCGGCATGATTGATAACCCGCTCTCCAAACATGTAGAGTTCAAAATGCATTTTCTTCATGCTATCAAGGTATTCTTTTGCAGTCTTCATCCCTCTATCTCCCTCCGTTATATGCTAAGACGAAAGCTCCGTAGTAAATGTCACATCATGAAACTGCTCTAGGAGCTAGCTTAGGTGTCCCAGCTTTGCCAACTTTCCTTCCCCGTTTGGTTTTAGTCAACCCCAATCGTTTAAAGACCTCATCCACATGTTTCAGATAATAACTATAATCAAAGAGAGAGTTCAGTTCTTTTTTGCTTAAATGAGCTGTTATCCGCTTGTCAGCTTCCAGTAAGCTCAGAAAGCTTTTCCTTTTCTCCCAGGCTTTCATGGCGCTGTCTTGTACCATCTTATAGGCTTCCTCACGTGATAGACCTTTATATACCAAGGCGAGGAGCACTCTCTGGGAAAAGATGACCCCTTGGGTGAGCTCGATGTTACGACGCATGTTTTCTGGATAAACCTTGAGCCCTTTCATTATGGAGGTAAATATAGATAGCATGTAATCGACGGCCAGACAGGAGTCAGGTAGGATAATTCGCTCCGTAGAGGAGTGACTGATGTCACGTTCGTGCCATAAGGCGATATTCTCCAGAGAAGTTAAAGCATAGCCTCTTATTAATCTGGCCAGTCCGCAGATACGCTCACAAAGCTCGGGATTTCTTTTATGAGGCATCGCCGAGGAGCCTGTTTGCCCTGCTTCAAAAGGCTCTTCAACTTCGCGGACTTCTGTTCGCTGGAGACCTCTAATCTCGGTGGCAAATTTCTCCAAAGAACTGGCGATAAGAGCCAAAGTGGTAACAAACTGGGCATGGCGGTCACGTTGGATTATCTGGCTCGATATGGGAGCTGGTGTAAGCTCTATCTTGCCGCAAGCTATTTTCTCAACCTGAGGAGGCACAGTGGCATAAGTGCCTACCGCTCCGGATATTTTGCCCACCGAGATAATCTTCTTAGCTTCAGCCAGCCTTTGAGCATTACGCTTCATTTCTTCAGTCCACAAGGCCATCTTTAAACCAAATGTAGTCGGCTCAGCGTGAACCCCATGGGTTCGCCCCATCATAATGGTGTATTTGTGCTCTATAGCTTTACTCTCCAGCACGGATATAAGCTCGGCTATATCTTGTGCCAAGATATCTGCCGCTTGGGTCAATTGCAAACCAAGGGCGGTATCCATAATATCCGAGGAAGTGAGGCCAAGATGGACAAATCGTGACTCTGTGCCCAGGCTTTCAGCCACCGAGTTAAGAAAAGCCGTCATGTCATGGTGGGTCACCTTCAGAAAGTTGGCGATACGATTCAAGTTGTAGCTGGCTTTCCTTATTTTAACTATATCTTTTTGGGGGATTTCGCCCAGCTTAGCCCAAGCTTCACAAACAGCTATCTCTACCTTAAGCCACTGGTCAAATTTATTCTCCTCAGACCAGATTTTCTTCATCCGGGGTCTGGAGTAGCGCTCAATCATATTATTCTCTTGCTAATTTTTGTTTATATTTACGATAGGCTTCTTTTATCTCTTCATGCTTGATGCCTAAAATCTGGGCGGCGAGTAAGGCGGCATTCTTGGCTCCGCTTGCCCCAATACCCATACAGGCTACCGGCACTCCTCCAGGCATCTGGCTTATAGAGAGTAAAGCATCTATGCCTTTTAATTCGCTGGTGGGTAAGGGTACGCCAATCACAGGCAGAGTTGTCCAGCTAGCCAAGACACCAGGAAGGTGAGCAGCATAACCAGCAGCGGCGATGATAACTTTGAGTCCTCTCTTCTCTGCCTCCAAGCCATACTCTCTTATTTTTTCAGATTTTCTATGGGCTGAGATAACAGAAAGTTCATAATCAATGCCCAATTGCTTTAACATGTCCAGCGCCGGCTGTATCAGTTCGGTATCTGTCTTGCTGCCTATGACTACGCCCACTAATGCCATTGCTAGATAAATCCTAAATTCTAATACCTAAATTCTAAACAAACACAAAATTCCAAATTTAAATACCAAAACTCATTTATTCTAGATTTTGATCATTAGTAATTTTACATTGTTTAGGATTTCGAATTTCGTGATTAGGATTTGTCATATTTTGCTCTGTCATTTTGCATTTTTACTTTTGCCTTTTGATTTTCTTTTTATGAGTTAGATTCTATCTTATCTATCTCCCTTAAAGCGATATCTTTGCGATAGTAACAGTCGTTAAAGTAAATATTACCAATGTTGCGGTAAACTTTTTCCCGAGCTTCAGCCATATCTTTGCCTACACCTACTACGGTGAGCACTCGCCCGCCGTCAGTATAGATTATGCCATCATTTCCCAATTTAGTTCCAGCATGGAAAACTAGCACATCCTTATCCACGTTGTCTATCCCCTGTATGGGAAAGCCGGTTTTGTAGCTTCCAGGATAACCACCCGAAGACATAACTACTCCAACGCAGGCCTCAGAACCCCACTCTATTTTCACCCGGCCGAGGTTGCCCTGGACTACCGCCATAAGTATATCCACAAGGTCGGTCTTGAGAAGAGGCAAAATGACCTGAGTTTCTGGGTCACCAAAGCGAGCATTAAATTCCAGCACCACAGGCTCTCCATCGACAATAATTAACCCCGCATAGAGCACTCCCTTATAGGGCAGGCCTTCTTTAGCCATTGCCTTCACAGTCGGCAATAAAATATCCTTGGTTACCTTTTTTGTCATCTGGGCGGAGAAAAAACCCGGTGGACTGTAACTTCCCATACCTCCAGTGTTGGGACCCTGGTCATTATCCCCAATTCTCTTATAGTCGCAAGCTGGCACCATAGGCGAGACTGTTTTGCCATCAGTAAAAGCTATGAGGCTGACTTCTCGACCGCTAAGATATTCATCAATTATTACCCTGTCTCCAGCGGAGCCAAAAATCTTGGCTTCCATGATGTCGCTGAGGGCTTTGTGAGCTTCCGCTGAAGAACCAACGATAATCACACCTTTGCCAGCGGCTAATCCATCAGCCTTGATGACGACAGGTAAACGCTGTTTTTGAAGGTATTCACGGGCCTCAGAATAAGAAGAGAAAGTGGCGCTCCTAGGACAGGGGATGCGGTATTTTTCCATCAAATTTCGGGCAAAAACCTTGCTTGATTCTATCTGGGTGGCTGCTTTAGTGGGACCGAAAATAGGAATATCCAGACTATTAAAGTAGTCTACTATGCCCGAAGCTAGCGGAGCCTCAGGACCAACCACGACAAGGTCAATGCCTTTGTCTTTAGCGGCCTTGCCCAGCCCTTCTATATCGGTGGGACGCAAATTCAGATTTTCCGCAATGGCGGCTGTACCGGCATTCCCCGGGGCAGCGAAAACTTTTTCCACCCGGGAACTCTGGGCAATCTTCCAGACCAAGGTGTGTTCCCTGCCTCCACCGCCAACAACTAGTATCTTCAAATCTCACTCTCGTGTGTCAGTCTTCATGATATAGCCGTACTAAGTCCTTCATTTGCTGGATTTTCCAACGCCAGTTTTCTGAGAGATAGCCCTGGGAATGATGGTGAAAGGTTACTACTAGGAACAGTCACTCTCAGTCTCGGAGAATACCTACCGCTTCTTCTTCTTATGCTTGCCCCTATTCCGCTTAACCCCTTTTAGTTTTACTCTGTGTGACATGGCATTATAAAATCTCCTTAAATTTGTCGGCCTGAACAGGGTCGAGATTTTGAATTAGCCTCAGCAACTCTGCGACATGCTCCTTCTCTTCTTCAATAATATGTTCCAGTGTAGTCACAGCCTCTTCATTTTCCAGGTTTAATATATGCTCCTGATACTGGTTAATGGCTTGCAATTCGTCTACCAAATCCTCGCGGAGCATCTCTAAATCGTCTATTATAGCCAGCTGTTCATCGTTCATTTCTTCAGAAGAATAACTCATCTCTTTCCCTCCCTTGGTACTCACTCCCATTCTATAGTTGCCGGCGGCTTACTGGTGACATCATAGACCACTCTGTTGATATTAGGAACTTCATTAACTATGCGGTCAGATATTCTGGCGAGAAGGTCGTGGGGCAGGCGAGCCCAATCAGCAGTCATAGCATCTTCGCTAGTTATTGCCCTGACTGCGATCAAGTAGCCATAAGTTCTGTAGTCGCCCATGACTCCAACACTCTTGATATCAGTAAGTATGGCAAAGCTTTGCCATAGCTGGCGATAAAGCTTGGCTTTTTTGATTTCATTCATCACAATCCAATCTGCAGCTCGAAGTATCTCCAGCTTCTCCCTGGTCACTTCACCAACGATGCGAATGGCCAACCCCGGTCCGGGAAATGGTTGCCGCCAGACCATATCTTCGGGCAGGCCCAAAGCTAGCCCCACTTCGCGAACTTCGTCTTTAAATAAATACCTTAGGGGCTCGATGAGGGTGAATTTCATTTTAGCTGGTAGGCCAGCAACGTTATGATGACTCTTTATCCTAGCAGCAGCTTTGGTTTCGACGGTGGTGCTCTCGATGACATCGGGATAAAGAGTACCCTGAGCCAGAAAATCAATCTTGCCTAGCTTGGCCGCTTCTTCTTCAAAAATTTGGATAAACTCGTTTCCTACCAAGTGTCGCTTCTGTTCCGGATCGCTAACCCCTTTAAGTCGTTCTAAGAATCTATCGGTAGCATCTACGTAGACCACATCCATTTTGAGGTTGCGCTTGAAGGTATTAAGCACCCTTTCAGGTTCTTCACGACGTAATAAGCCATTGTTGATAAAAATGCAAGTCAACTTATTGCCAATAGCACGGTCAATAAGAGTAGCAGTTACTGCCGAATCAACGCCTCCGGAAAGAGCACAGACCACTCTTCCGCCGCTCACTTGCTCTTTAATTTTATCTACGCTCTCAGCTATGAAATTAGCTGGTGTCCAGTTGCCTTGGCAGCCGCATATCTGAAGTACAAAATTCTGGAATATGGTTTTCCCTTGAGCTGTGTGAACCACTTCAGGGTGAAACGCCAATCCGTAAATACTACTATCGTTACCGATAACAGCAAAGGGTGAGTTCTCACTATAAGCCAAAGCCTTGAAGCCAGGGGGCATCTCCACTATCTGATCGCCATGGCTCATCCAGACAGGGAGGGATGGAGGAAGGCCAGCCAGAAGAGGACAGTCCTCGGTCCCTATATGCAAGATGGTATGCCCATATTCACGCTTTGTCCCCCGCGATACTTGACCACCTAACTGGTAAGCGATAGCCTGCATCCCATAGCAAATGCCCATTATAGGTAAATGGCTTTCGTAGATGTAGGGTAAAGGCAAAGGAGCTCCAGAATCATAAACACTAGATGGACCTCCTGAGAGGACGAATCCCCGTGGGTTAAGAGAAGCTATTCCCTCCCAAGGCGTATCATGAGGCACAAGTTCACAATAAACATGGCATTCGCGGACTCGCCTGGCAATGAGCATGCTATATTGAGAGCCAAAGTCGAGCACTACAATAGTTTCACGCTCGGTTGGGAGTAGCTTGGGCTCAACCACAGGTTGCTCGCCGTGCAACTCTTTGGCTAGTCCCAGATAAGTGGAGACTTCAATATCATCACTGGCAACAATTCTGTGGCTTTCTAACTTCTTTTTCATTGCAGATTTACGGTGGTGGATATATTTAGCTTATCATTATCCTGAACTATTATCAACCGAGATGGGCTCAGCCACTTTCAATGTCATTGCGAGGAACGGAAGTGACGAAGCAATCTTGTAGAGCTGCTGGGGATAGAGATTGCCACGCCCCGACAGATCGGGGGCTCGCAATGACACGGGGTATAAGAAGGGAACTTCTGACCCAGGCAAGCATCATGCTATACTAACACCAAGAAAGATGGGCGTTTTACAACGAGAAATTGAGAACGGGGTTAAAATCCTTCGAAAGAAGGGTGGGGTAATTGCCTTCCCGACCGATACGGTTTATGGCCTGGGGGCTGACGTCTTCAATTCCACGGCCGTGGAAAGAATTTATGAGATAAAAAACCGACCCAAGTATCAGCAATTCCCTTTGCTTATCGCTGATGTAAAGCAATTGACTACTCTGGCCGAGCCAATACCAGAAATTGCCTGGTTTTTAGCAAGGCGATTTTGGCCCGGCGGGTTAACTTTGGTTTTATCAAGAAAAGATTTGGTGCCTGCCTATCTAGCCTCAAGACCCACCATAGCAGTACGCATTCCTAATCACCCTGTTTGTCTGGATCTCATTCAGCACCTGGGGGATCCCATAATTGGAACTAGTGCTAATATTAGTGGCCAGCCGGCTGCTTTAACTGCCGAGGAAGTTGGACAACAGTTGGGAGGGAAAATCGACCTTATTATCAATGGAGGTAAATGCCCTGGCGGCAAGGAATCCACAATAATAGATATTACCCGTGAACCGCCGGCAATTTTGCGTCAGGGCATTATACCCTCGCATGAAATTGACAAAGCATATAGTGAATACTTGGAGGCAAAGTGAGTCGCATTGCTATAGGCTGTGACCACCGTGGCCTTGCTTTAAAGAAGCTAATTATGCCCTTCCTGCAAAACGCGGGCCATAGCTATCACGATTTTGGTTGCTATAGCACCGACCCTGCGGATTATCCTGATATCGCCCAGAAGGTCGGGGAGGCAGTAGCGGCGGGCAATTTTGACCAGGGCGTTCTAATATGCGACACTGGCATAGGCATGAGCATAGCTGCCAACAAAATAAAGGGTATAAGGGCGGCTTTATGCCACAACTCATTTGCAGCACAGCGAGCTCGCCAGCACAACGATGCCAACATTTTATGCCTTAGAGCAGAGGATATAGATACCGAGTCAGCTTTGGAAATCGTAAAAACTTTCTTAGCCACGGATTTTGAAGGCGGCAGGCACATACAAAGGGTGAATAAGATAAGAGCTTTGGAAAGAGATTCCTCAGGATAATAGCCTTGGCCCTTAGGGGATACAACATTAGGGGCAGTTATTTCGCCAGGTCACACCACATATCGGCTTCTTAAGTCATGGGACAACTTAGCTGTTAATTCCAGAGCCAGGGAGGCTATTTCAAGCGACAAGCTTGCCAGAGTACAAGAAGGAGTTATCAGCCCTTGAGCTATAATCTGCTTGAACTTAACACCATCCCTGGTGAATGGAGCCATAGCTTCCTCAAGACGGTCACGAAGACTGGTCAAAGATTCTTTAGCTAAAGCCTCTTCCTCATTCGGAACTATCCCCCAGGCAATACTGCCACCACGCTCAAGAAAGGATTTCACCTTACCCGAGTGAGTGCTTAGAGAAGAGGCATAGTTATAGGCATCAAAGCTGAGAATATCAACTGTGGTGTCCAGAATGACCGACCAGTTAGTATTTCCGCAGCAGTGTAATCCCTTTATCCCTTTAATTCCCCTGAACACTTCTTCTAGCAGAACAGGCACTTTTTCTTCAGGAATAGGAGTAAACACCGAGCCTAAAGAAACTAAATAGGGCTCGTCAACAAAGATAATGGTATTAGGCGATATTTCCTTCAAGATATTTTCCTGCCAAGAAGCTTTTAACCGTAGGAACTTAGCCGCGGTTTCCGCTAAAGTGTCGTCATAGAGGATGCCCAGACCATCCCGACGGGTAACCGTCAGGCCCCACGTGACGGGACCTGTTACTTGTCCCTTGACTATTTTACTACCTGCTGCTTTAGAGAGGAAAGTATAAAGCCCGGCGGCATATTCTGTCGAAATACCGTATTTACCAGCATTATCTTGTTCACAATCAATATAGATTTGCTCTAGCTCGCTCTCAAAATTGGCCGATGGCTCGATATGAATTTTATCCCCTTTTATGACCACCCCCGGAAAACCCTCGCTGAATTGGATAATCATGTTTTCCTTAGGAGAGCGCTTCGGTAATTGTGGCCAGATGGGAATGTCGGGAAGATACTTCATGATAATGGAACAGGCCTCATCGGGATTCGTGTGAGGCATGCTGCCAATAGCCGTGGGCAAACATCCAAACTCAAGCTTGGCTGACATCTTCCTCCTCACCTAAATACTTGCCGATTAACAGTCCCAGCTCTTTCCTTTTTTCTTTAGGTATGTATTTCGTCTCAGTGGCTATGGCATATTTAAGAGCACTAGCACAGGCACAATCTCGTTTCTGTGATATGGAAGGTAGTAGTAACTTCAGGATTCTCTTGACAGTATCAATGCCCTTGCGCAGGTTGGTTAAAATCATCTCCGTAGTCACTGATTCATAACTCGGATGCCAGCAATCATAATCGGTGACAAAGGCCAGTGTGACATAGCATATTTCCGCCTCTCTGGCTAATTTGGCTTCAGGCAAGGCTGTCATCCCAATAACATCAGCACCACAAGATCGGTAAAACTGCGACTCAGCCTTGGTGGAGAACTGTGGACCTTCCACGACCAGATAAGTGCCACCTTTATGCACCTTAGCCCCAACCTTATTGCTTGCCTCCAACGAGAGCCGACTCAAAACAGGACAGAAAGGTTCTGAGAGAGAGACATGCCCTACTATCCCATCGGTGAAAAAAGTGCTGGCTCTTCCTTTAGTGGCATCAATTAGCTGGTCAGGAATGACTACGTCCAGAGGTTTTATCTCTTCCTTGAGACTGCCCACAGCGCTTACAGAGATAATCCTTTCCACACCCAGAGATTTCAAAGCATAGATATTAGCTTTCGCTGGTAGTTCGCTAGGGCTTATTCGATGTCCTTCACCATGTCTGGGAAGAAAAGCAACCCTTACTCCTTCTAGGCTGCCTAAGATGATAGCGTCGCTGGGCTGGCCAAAGGGCGTGCTGACCTTTATTTTCTCCACCCCTGCCATCCCCTCCATCTTATAAAGTCCGCTTCCACCAATGATGCCAATCCTTGCTTCAGGCATCTTATGCCTCCGTAGAAAACACTATCTCTTGCCCCTGCGTCTCTCTTCTTACCTTCCCCTCCTCCTCAAGATATTTCAGGTGAGCCATAGCTTCTCCAAAAGCAAACCACTTTTGCGATGGAGGAAATAAATCCCAGGACCTGTAACTTATGTCCCAGGTCATTTGCGATGTTATTTGGAAGACATTTTGCTTACCTTTTCTGAGAATAGAGATGACTTCATTAAGCCTTGTTTGGTGGTGCTGCTTCAGTGCTCGAATTCTCTTTTTGTGGTTCCTGAAGATACTTCTATGACCAGGCAGTACAAGTTCAACGTCCAAATCATAAACCTTGTCCAAGCTCATCAGATATTCCTTTAATGGATTTCGCTCCTCGGAGTTAAGGGTGATATTCGGAGTTATATTAACAAGGATATGGTCACCGCATAGGAATATTTTCTTGTTGGGCTCGTAAAGACAAATATGACCTTCAGTATGTCCTGGGGTTTCAATACATTGAAATAGGTAGTCTCCGATGCTGATCGTATCGCCTTCCTTTGCGACAGACAAGTTCAAAGAAGTACCTGGGCTATATCTGCGACCAGGGTGACCTCCAATAGCCTTTTCAAGCTCATTTCCAGGAAAGCCGCATCTACGGGCGAAATCAATCTGCTCCTCCCAATGCCCGGGCGCAGCAGATTTCATAATTTCTGCGTCTGCCCGGCCAAAGTAGATTCTCGCTTCTTGCCCAGCGAGAGCTGACACTAAACCGGAGTGATCTGCATGCATGTGCGTGATGAAGAAATCGGCTTCCTTGAAGTCCACGCCACATTCCCTTAAGCCGGAGGCAAGTGTTGCCATGCAGTCCTCTCGATTCCATCCAGTATCAATAATTAAAGACCGCTCTGCGTCCTTTATGACGTAAGAGTTGGTGGCTTGTAGAGGACTTCCGGGGAGAGGAACCTTAATTCTATAAAGACTTGGTAAGATTTCTTCGAACAATGTTCTTTAAAATCCTTCTCACGATAATGACTACGGACATAGTACAATCTTAATCATGCTAGGCCTATGTTAATTCAAACCTAGCATATTTTCTTAAAATTGTCTACCATCGAGCCTCTTTTTTTATGGGGGTATTGCATTTTACTACATCTAGTGGTAAAATGTGTCTATACCACAATACTTAGGAGGGGTTGGTGAACTGTCCCTACTGTGGCAAGCAGGAATCAAGGGTGATAGATTCTCGGAGTCTAGATGAAGGGGTGAGACGCCGAAGGAAATGCCTCACCTGCAATGCTCGCTTCACTACTTACGAGCGTGTACAGCCACACGATATCTTCGTTATTAAGAAGGATGGACGACGTGAGGAATTCAGCCGGGATAAGCTCCTTCTGGGTATTCGCAAAGCTTGTGAGAAACGCCCCCTTCCTACAGGCGCCATTGATAAGTTTGTGGACACTATCGAGGCTGAGCTTTACAAGGTGGGCAAAAGCGAGGTCTCCAGTTCCTATATTGGTGATTTGGTCATGGAGGGATTAAAAAAACTAGACTACATTGCTTACATTCGTTTTGCCAGTGTTTATCGGGAATTCACTGATATTACTACCCTGAAACAGGAGGTAGATACCCTGGTAAGTAATGAGACTAAGGTGTCCCGACCTACCAGCCAGCTACCACTGCTTCCTGCGCAGGAGTTGAGGACAGTGGCCAGAGGGCATCGGGGTAGTCACAGATGAATAAAGCTAATCAAACATAATATGAAATACTAACAAGGAGGGGGAAATGATGACACAAACTCAAGAGCAACCTAGTGAGCAATATCCAGGGGCAGTTCTGCTGAGCGACCACATTAAAGAATTTGTAGACAGGGGAGAATTAATAGTACGCGACCCGTGGTATGGCGATCTCGGAGATACTTTTGATGAGAAGCAGCTAGACAGAGCCAAGTACAATGTCCGCCTTGGTAGGACATATTTTAAAGCTGGTGAATTTCGTTGTTTGGATGAGGGGGGCAACACAACTTTCAAGGTCGAGCCTTATGAGCTGGTTTTTGTTGAGAGCTATGAAGTCTTTAAGATGCCCCCAAATGTGGTTGCAAGGTATGACCTTCGAATAAGTAAGTGCCTTGCGGGCTTGGGGCTACAGACTGGCCTCCAACTGGACCCAACTTACCACGGCAGATTTTTCTGCCCGATTTTCAATTTTTCAGATAAACCAGAGTGGTTAACGTACAAAGATCAGTTAGCCTCGCTTCAATTTAACTATACGACACCTCCTACCCAGAAAACAAAGCCTTACGGGGGAAAGCCGGGACTATTTTGTCTCACCCAGGCTTTGTCATCCCCGCGTGGCACCGGGCTAGACGCGCTGCGAAGGGAGCTAGAACACTTTCACGAAGCATCTGATCGGTTGCACTCGAGAGTTGACACTATGGTAAATGTGGTGTACGGAGGGATGACTTTTATCCTCGCGACGCTGGGGGTGACAGTAGCTGCGTTATCCTTTCTAGTAGTGAACTTGGTGAAGCCTCAGCCAGAATCAATATTCGAGGTGAAGCCACTTGCTTTAGGAATAGGTATCGCAATTCTCCTCATAATTTTATTCGGGGGGTCGGTCTTGATTCTAATATTGATGAAAAGAATGGAAAAAAGAATAATGGGAGAGGAAGATGGCGGGGAAAAGAGACGAGGGAAGTAAAATGGCTACTCGACGCAAGGTCTCTCTTATCAACCAGAGCCGTCTTGCCAAGCTCTTCTTTGCTCAGGCAGACGTGATTGGCGTTTCAAATCGGGCTACGGTTGAACAAGCCGTCAGTATATATATTCACCAATCGAGCCTGAGCGGATTTGAACCAAGCAAATACCATGAACCCAGCAGCGTGGAAATTCGAACCCTCCTCGAGGAAGTCCAAGAGATGCAAGAAGAGCAGCCACAGGTGTTGATAAACCGAAAGGAAAAACCAATGGAGACACAAATATCAAACCACTCGGCAACACAGACCCTTCCTAGCAAGCCAATCTCTCTTGCACAGAATGCCCTTCGTGTTCTGGAAAAAAGGTATCTGAAGAAAGACAAGACGGGCAAGGTTGTCGAGACACCAGAAGAGATGTTTCGCCGTGTGGCACGGACTATTGCCTCAGCTGAACTTATCTACAATCCCAAGGCAGATGTCTCTCTTTATGAAGAGACTTTTTATGAACTAATGGAAAGCCTAGAGTTTCTTCCTAACTCCCCCACCCTGATGAATGCTGGCCGGGAGTTGGGACAGCTTTCGGCCTGTTTTGTCCTTCCGGTAGAGGATTCGATGGAGTCTATCTTTGATGCGGTTAAATATACTGCCTTGATTCATAAGAGTGGCGGCGGGACTGGTTTTTCTTTTAGCCGCTTGAGACCTGAAGCCGACTTCGTCAAGTCTACCTCCGGTGTTGCCAGCGGTCCGGTTTCTTTCATGAGGGTTTTCGATGTCACAACTCAGGTTACGAAACAGGGTGGTATGCGCCGCGGAGCCAATATGGCCATACTTAACGTTAACCATCCTGATATTTTGAAATTCATCGAAGCCAAGGAAAACTCGGAGGCCCTAACCAATTTTAACCTTTCCGTAGCCGTGACCGACGAGTTCATGAAAGCGGTGGAAAAAGGCATGGATTACAATTTGGTGAACCCGCGAACCGGAGAGGTGGTGAATAAGCTTAACGCTAAAGATGTATTTAAAAAAATAGTTGACATGGCTTGGCGCACTGGCGACCCGGGTGTTGTGTTTATTGACGAGATAAACAGGCATAACCCTACGCCTAAATTGGGCAAAATAGAAAGCACTAACCCTTGTGGGGAACAACCACTGCTCCCATTTGAATCCTGTAACTTGGGCTCCATAAACCTGTCCAAGATGGTGGCGGATAAAGATGGCAAGCCACACATTGACTATGACGAGCTATCCCAAATAGTCAAGCTGGCAGTCCGCTTCCTCGACAATGTGATTGAAGTCAACCAATTCCCGCTACCAGAGATTGCGGAGATGACAAAAACTACCAGGAAGATAG
This sequence comes from Dehalococcoidia bacterium, assembly GCA_049586675.1. GTDB lineage: Bacteria > Chloroflexota > Dehalococcoidia > GIF9 > AB-539-J10 > RBG-13-51-36. The sequence goes on along the minus strand of JBAVCL010000007.1, from coordinate 3,203 downwards.
GTCTGGGGGTGATGGGTTTTGCTGATATGCTGATTCAGCTTGGTGTCCCTTATGATACTGAACAAGGACTTGTTGCGGCCGAGGAGGTCGCTCATTTCATATCTGCAGAGGCTGATAAAGCCTCGATAGAGCTAGCTCAAGAAAGGGGAGTCTTTCCTGCTTTCCCGGGAAGCATTTATGACGTGCCCGATGGTCCCCGGTTTCGAAATGCCTCTCGGACTACCATTGCTCCTACTGGCAGCTTGAGCATAATCGCTAACTGCTCCAGTGGCATTGAACCCTTATTCGCCTTAAGCTACGTGCGCCATATTCTGGAAGGTGAAGAATTCATAGAGGTGAACCCTTATTTTGAGGAAGCAGCCAAAAAGGGAGGATTTTATTCTCCAGAACTAATGAAGCAGCTAGCTGAAGGAAAGAGATTAAAAGATATACAAGAAGTTCCTGAAGAAATAAAAAGGCTCTTCGTCACGGCCCATGACATATCTCCTGAGTGGCACGTTAAGATGCAGGCAGTTTTCCAAAAATCCACTGATAGCGCTGTATCCAAGACAGTCAATTTCCCTCACGAGGCGACACCCGAAGATGTAGCCAAAGTGTATAAGTTGGCTTACCAGGAAGGCTTGAAGGGGATAACCATTTACCGTGATAGGAGCCGAGACAGTCAGGTCCTCACTGTAGGTGAGGGGGCAAGAAAGGCTGAAGGTAAGCTAGCTCCCCGGAAAAGGCCTAAAGTCACCAGGGGTGTAACCGAAAGAGTAAACACGGGGTGTGGCTATATCTACGTCACAGTAAATTTCGATGAGCAAGGAATATCCGAAGTTTTCTCCACCTTGGGGAAGGCTGGAGGTTGTGCTGCGGCACAGCTTGAGGCTATTAGCCGCCTTACATCCGTGGCTCTGAGGTCTGGAATAGATGTAGATTCTATTGTAAAGCACCTGCGCGGCATCAGGTGCCCTTCTATTGCTTGGGAGCAGGGACACGCTATTCTGTCCTGTGCCGATGCTATTGCGAGCGTGCTTGAGAAGTATGTTAAAAAAGAAGGGACTGCTAGCAATTCCGAGACGCCTGCCCAAAATCCTGAGATGGTTAAAAGTTGGGCTGGGCAATGCCCTGATTGTGGTGGTCCTTTAATTTACCAGGAAGGCTGCAACATTTGCCTTGCCTGTGGCTTTACTAAATGTGGATAGAGTGCGAGAAAAGCATGTCCTGAGCGGAGTCCGAAGGATGGGCAGTGCAAGAGGTAGTTATTATTCAGCTCTTAAGCAGATAACTAAAGTTGCCAATTCGGCTCTTAGCTTAAGGAGAATTTGTAATTCCATAGCTAAAAGCGCTGCCAAGGCAGTGCAGGCAAACGGCTGCCGCATTTTATCCCTCAATTCCCAGAAGGAATATTTGATCACTGTAGGCGCGTATGGTTTGAGCGACCTCTACCTGAAAAAAGGCCCTCTTGATGCCCATAAAAGCCTCCCAGATATCCTTGATGGGAAAGTGGTATTTATTGCCGATGCTGCCAAAGATAAAAGAGTTCAATATCCTCAAATAGCACTAGCGCAAGGGATATCTTCTGTACTTGGGGTTCCGGTACTTGAGAAAGGAGAAGCTATCGGGGAGATTCGAATTTACACTCGTGAGCCTCGCCAATTCTCCGAAGCTGATAAAAGCTTCCTCCTCAGTGTCGCTGATATTTGTGCTGTCATTTTTGAGAGAGCAGAGCTTCATCAATTGCTAGAGCAAGACTATAAGGCAAGTGAGAAACGAAAAAAATCTTCTCAAATATCTCCGTTACCTACTACGACGCTGAGGTCAACTAGTTTCGCTCATCCCAGCGAGGAGGATTTTGCCAAACTTTTAGACTTCTACTGCATTGAATGGCTTTATGAGCCTCGTTCTTTTCCTCTTAGGTGGAAAGGCGGCAAGATAGCCGAGATGTTCACCCCCGACTTTTATTTGCCTGAGCTGGACCTTTATGTTGAACTCACTACATTAAAACAAAATCTGCTAACCGAAAAGAATCGCAAGCTGCGCCAGCTCAGAGAACTTTACCCTGAAGTCAATATCAGGCTTCTGAACAAAAATGATTTTCTCAAGCTGTTAGCCAAATATGGTTATGGCCCTCTCGGCGAGGCTAAAGTAGAGGGAATCGATCGAGTTTTGTACAGCCACGCCAAAATTCAACGAAGGGTAAGAACCCTAGCCAGACATATTTCGCGTGATTACGCTGGCCAACGACTAGTGCTAATAGGCATTTTGAAGGGCGTTGTCTGCTTTATGGCTGACCTGATGCAGCACCTTTCCCTTCCAGTTACCCTGGACTTTATGGCTATCTCATACTATGGTGGTGACGGTCAGGTAGTCAAGATAACCAGAGACCTCGATAGCAGCATAACAGGGCAACATGTACTGATGGTTGAAGACATTGTAGATACCGGCATGACACTGAATTACATTCTCAGTCATCTATCTGCTCACAATCCTGCTAGTCTTCGCGTTTGTACTTTGCTTGATAAGAGAGCACGTCGATTAATAAATGTTCCCCTTGATTACGTAGGCTTTGAAGCTCCCGATGAGTTCGTAGTAGGTTATGGACTAGATTACAAGGGGGAATACCGTAATTTGCCCTTTATTGGCATCCTCCACCCCGAGCTAATCAAAGGAGCGGGGCTGCGATAATACCCCAAGAAAAATTCGTTTCGCTCTTTTACACCCCACAAAATCAAAGATTTTGTAGGGTCCCAAGTTTCCAGAAAATCGAACATTTTTCTGGGTGGATTTCATAGGAACTCCGGAAATGCCAATGGGTAAATCTGAGGCCCACTGAAATTGGGAACAAAAAATTGCCCCAAGTAACCTTCCTTTCCTTGGCTCTCCACCCACCTTCCTTTCTGCTTCCACCTACCTTGCGCTGGGCCTTTTACCTCCCAGCACCTTTCAGCTTCCACTTACTCGGGGTCGGCTCCGCACTCACCAAGTTCCAAGTCGATTACTCGGGGCATTATCATATTAACATACCTCTAAAGCTTTGTCAAGGGGGTGTACTCGTTCATTGTTGATGTTTTACGATTTTGTCACCCTTAAGTGTTAAGCGAAAATGTCACCATGAAAGAGAGGGTGACATTGACCAAGAAAGAGCAGAGTAGGTTAATGGTGTTGAACGCGGTAGAGGTAGGCAGGATCATTGGGAGAGAGGCAGCTGAGCTGTTAGG
>JBAVCL010000006.1:0-1653 GCA_049586675.1 Dehalococcoidia bacterium | reverse complement strand
GTCCTACAGGGTACCCACACCTGGGCAACATAAGAACAGCTCTATTCAACTGGCTTTTCGCTCGCCACCACGGTGGGATGTTTATCTTGCGGATTGAAGATACTGACATCGCTCGTAAGGTTGAGGGAGCGGTGGACATAATACTGGATAGCTTGCGCTGGCTGGGGTTGGACTGGGACGAAGGCCCTTATCTCCAATCTGAACGATTGCCGATTTACAGGGAAGCTGCGCAAAGATTGCTTGACGAGGATCATGCATATTTATGCTATTGCTCTCCGGAACGATTAGAAGCAATGCGCCAAGAACAAGCAAGACGCAAGCAGCCACCGAAATATGATCGCCGTTGTCGGGATTTAAGCCATCATGAAAGGACTCGGCTAGAGGCAACAGGTACTACTCCCGTGATTCGTTATAGAACACCACTTGAAGGCGAAACCACTTTCTATGATTTGATCTATGGCCGGGTTGGTTTTAAGCACGATACCTTAGACGACTTTATCCTCCTAAAATCCGACGGTTATCCGACGTATCACTTGGCCAATATAGTAGATGACCATTTCATGGCCATCTCACATGTCCTCAGAGCTGAAGAGTGGCTGTCCAGCACTCCCCGCCATGTTTTGCTTTACCAAGCTCTAAACTGGCAAGCTCCGCAATTTGCTCATTTGCCTATGATTCTGGGACCTGACCGTGCTAAGTTATCCAAAAGACACGGTGCTACCAATATCAGCGAATATCAACAGCAAGGATACTTGCCAGACGCCATGATCAATTCCTTAGCCCTTTTGGGGTGGTCGCTTGATGACCGAACTGAGTTATTGTCTCGAGAAGAATTGATAAAGCACTTTTCTCTGGAAAGAGTAGGAAAAACGGCAGCTATCTTCAATAAGGAGAAACTGGAATGGATGAACGGGGTTTATCTGCGCAGGCTAAACCTCGGGGAATTTGTCCATCGAGCTATGCCATTTTTAGATAGGGATTTGCCCGACTCCGTGAGGCGCCCATTGGATGAAAGCTACGTCAGTCAGGTTCTATCACTCATTCAAGAACGAGCCAAGACTCTGGCCGAGGTTCCTCAGCTTGCTGATTTCTTCTTCCTTGACGAGCTGGGATATGACGATACAGGCCTGCTTCTGAAAGGCAAATTGGATGCCAAATCAGCGACTAGAGGTATTACGATTGCTTCGCAAAAGTTAGAGCAGACACCAACTTGGGATGCCGCTACGCTGGAGGGTATGTTGCGCTCTCTGGCCACAGAGTTGAACCTGCGCCCTGGTGAGTTATTCGGCTTGCTAAGGGTAGCCATCACAGGACGTACCGCGGCACCACCACTATTTCAGACCATGGCAGTATTGGGAAAAGAGAAATGCCTGAAACGATTCGCTATGGCATTGCAGTTGCTACCTACATCTTTTAACTAGAATGCCACATGTAGCTTTGTAGCAGGACTCTAAATAGTTTTGGCTCTTGTCTAGCTTGCTAAAATGGCTAAAAGTTTACAATCTTTGTTTGGAAAGCCCAAAGGGTATTGACAAAGCTTTGCTCTTATAGTAACAATATAGCAATAACAAAATTAAAAGGAGGGCATAATGGCAACAGCTTATTGCATGAAGTGCAGGAAAAAGAGGGAGATAAGCAACCCGAGGCGGGTTA
>JBAVCL010000005.1:0-57371 GCA_049586675.1 Dehalococcoidia bacterium | reverse complement strand
GCTAAAGGTTTCCCCACAAGATTATCCACATTCACAATCACAACCTCCTTGCCTTTGAGGTCGCCATATCGGTACCGAACTAACATCTCCCAGATACCGATCGGCGTTGCCGGAAGAAATGCTTCTTGCCCCATCCACGCCTTGCCCACATTCACGGGGTGGAATCCATCCACGTCCTTTTCCGGGAGAACAGCATTCAATGCTTTGTTTTCATCTAAATGTCCGGGAAGGGGAAGCTGAATAAAAATGCCGTGGACTTGAGGGTCCTCATTGAGACGTTCAATTTCCTTGAGCAAATCCTCTTGTTTCGTATTCTGGGGTAATCTCACCATTCTTGAACTGATGCCCAGCTCCCCACTGGCCTTTTCTTTAAGCCCGATATAAGATGCCGACCCTGGGTCTTCGCCAACAAGGATGCCGGCAAGCCCGGGGGTTATTCCCTTTTCCTTAAGCTTGGCTACCCTTCCTTTCAGCTCCTCCCTTATTTCCGTGGATAATTTCCTTCCATCAAGTATATTACCTGGCATATCATCACCTCAAAAGATTTTTGGGCTCACCGACCAGCCATCTTCTCAGCGGCTCTTACAGTATTAGCCACCAGCAGTGCTGAAGTCACTGGACCAGTGCCGCCAGGGACAGGAGTTATCGCCCCTGCCTTCTCCTTCACTGCCTCAAAGTCCACATCCCCGACCAGCTTGAACTTTCCCGGATTTGCCGGGTCCTCTATCTGGTTCACTCCCACATCCACCACTATCGCCCCATTTTTCACCATATCGGCGGTGATGGCCTTGGCCTTCCCCATAGCCGCCACCAGAATATCTGCTTGCTTGGCTATTGAGGGAAGGTCCTTGGTTCCAGTATGGCAGACAGTTACAGTGGCATTAGCGCCCTTTTGCTTTTGGACCAGAATACCCATCAACGGCTTCCCTACTATGTTGCTCCGCCCACAGATAACCACATGTTTGCCCTCAGGGCTATGTCCGCTGCGAACCAGCAATTCCTGAACCCCATAGGGAGTCGAGGGGAAGAAGGTCTCTTCGCCCAACAGCAATTTTCCAGTGTTTACCGGGTTGGTGCCGTCAACATCCTTGTCAGGGGAGATGGCGCTCTCCGCCCTAAGAGTATTAAGGTGCCTGGGCAAGGGCAGTTGCAGGATAATGCCGTGGCATTTAGGGTCCTTATTGAGCTCCGCAATTTTCCTTTCCAGTTCCTCCTGAGCGACATTTTCCGGGAGTTTAACCGTATCGGTCAGTGTTCCCACAGCCTCGCAGCCTTTGGCAATGCCACGAAGATAAGACAACGCAGCCGGGTCTTCCCCAACCAGAATGGCCACAAGCTTCGGAGTTACCCCTTTTCCCTTCAATCTATCTACCCTTTGCCTTAACTCCCCACGAATGTCGTCCGCGATTTTCCTTCCGTCTATTATCTCTGCTGGCATTTCTACCTCCTTTCTTAATTCTTAACTTAACCTCTTTATCTTAATTCTTAGCTCAACCTCCTTTCTTAATTCTTAACTTATCGGTTCACCGATAATTCCCGACTTAACGCCACTAAGGCGTGCCGCAATATCCCGCACTTGGCTGATGACCTCTGGACTGGCATTGATGAGAGGGAGATTGCCAAGACCAGCTTCTATTATGCTCTGGTCGTAGGGAATAAAGCCCAGAAATTCAAAATCGGGCATGGCGGAAATAAGAAAATCCCTGTCCTTTTCACTGCGAATTTTGTTAGCTACCACCGCGATGTTTTCCAAACCTATGTCTTTTGCCAGCTCTCTTATCCTGTAGGCTGTTTCAATACTTCCTTTGCCTGGCTCCACCACAACAATCATCTTGTCCACAGCTCTCGCTGTCGCCCGCCCCAGATGCTCGACCCCAGCCTCCATATCCATTATAACTACTTCACCCCTCCGCAGGAGTATGTGAGCAACTAAAGCTTCCAGTAAGGCATTTTCGGGACAATAACAACCACTACCACCCTTCTTTAACCGCCCCATCACCATTAATTTGATTCCATTGTGCACCACCCAATACTTTTCCGGTATATCATCAACCCTAGGATTTAATTTGAAGTAAGGTGTTGCCTGGCCAGGACGTGCCCCTGTCCTTTCTTCAATCAGGTCTCCCATCTCAGATATAGGAGTTATCCTCTCGGGGTGGGGAAAGCTCAGAGCAGTTGCCAGTGTAGCATTGGGGTCGGCATCTATGGCCAGAACAGAGTAACCAGACTGGCTAAGTACGGTGGAAAGGAGAGAGGCTAACATTGTTTTGCCTACCCCACCTTTACCACTAACGGCAATTTTCATTTCCAAACTACGAATTATATCCTGCATCAACAAGAGAAATCAAGCAGTGGCAGGAAATGGGGTCAACTCTATTTTTCCAACTAGCTTGCTTCGGCTGACTTCGCTAGACTGGCAACGACGTAGAGGCGAAGAAAAATAGAGTTGACCCCCACAGTTTGCCCGTAGAAAGCAAACGGTGATAAAATGCAAAATCAGGGCTGCACCAGCCGGTCTACTCAGCTCATGTGGTGCCTTGTGTGCTTTTTAAGGGAGGCGATATGTCGTACGGATATGAGATAAATGAACTGGCCAAGGAAGAATCCTGGCGAATGTTTCGAATAATAGGCGAATTCGTCGAGGGCTTTGATAATCTCTCCGGTATCGAGCCGGCAGTGACCATATATGGTTCGTCCAGATTGAGAGCGGATGATAAACTGTATGCGGAGACGGAAGAAATAGCCTATCGGCTTGGACAGTTGGGCTTCTCAATTGTAACCGGTGGGGGGCCGGGTGTAATGGAGGCCGCCAACAAAGGGGCACGAAGGGCGGGGGTTACATCGGTCGGGCTGAATATCTCCCTTCCCGAAGAACAGCTCTGTAATGCCTACACCACAAAGTCGATAACGTTCAATCACTTCTTTACTCGCAAAGTCATGCTGGTGAAATATGCCGTGGCCTTTGTCATAATGCCAGGTGGTTTGGGCACGCTTGACGAGCTGACAGAGGTACTGACCTTGATGCAGACCCACAAGATAAAACCTTTTCCCGTAGTGTTGTTCAACAGCGAATTTTGGAAGGGATTTTTGGATTGGCTGTGGAGCTCCGTCTTATTTAGGAAGTATGTCTCCGAGAATGATTTCGACCTATTGAGAGTCTTGGATCGCCCCGATGAGGTAGTTGAGGCTATCCAGAGGTGGCATGTTGGGCGTGAGGTTATTGGCAGGAAGGCTTTGCTCAAGTAGTAAATGGGGGCAACTCCGTTTTTCTTCGCATCTACGTCGTTGCCAGGCTAGCCAAGTCAGCCGAAGCAATCCCGGAGGCCTCATGCCCGTCATTCTGAACGGAGCACTTCGACTTCGCTCAGTGCAAACTCCACGACTGAAGAATCTCCCAGATTCTTCGCCTTCGGCTCAGAGTGACACTTTCCTTTTGTCGTTGCGAGGCACTATAGTGCCGAAGCAATCCCTGGAGATTGCCACGCACCTTTCAGGTGCTGGCAATGACAGAAAGGTTGACACCTTGATAAAATATGGTTAAGATAGGTTGGAATTTTAGAAGCACAGAGGTATTACGTTTTGCGTCTAATTACAAACACTATCTGTAATAAAATGGAGGTAAGATAATGACACAGGATCCTAACAAAGCCGTATATGAAGCCAAGCCGTGGCTAAAATGGTATCTGCCGGGTGTGCCAAAAGATATTACAGTCGAGGAAAAGTCCGTGGTGGATACCTTTAATGAGACTACAGAAAAATGGAAAGACAAGACCGCTGTAGTATTCTATGGTAGAAAGATGACCTACCGAGAACTCCGAGACCAGGTTGACAGATTTGCTACGGCGCTACATGATTTAGGCATCAAAAAAGGAGACAAGGTTGCCCTCCTGCTGCTTAATTCGCCACAATTCATCATAGCTTATTTCGGAGCCCTGAAAGCCGGAGCTACCTTAACGGCAGTCAGCCCTGTTTATGTCGGCTCCGAAATCAAGTACCAGCTTGAAGACAGCGGCGCGAGAATGATTATCTGCCTGGATATTCTTTATGATAACCTGGAACAAAGCGGAGTCAAGCTGGATGCTGTCATCCTGACCAGCATCGGCGAATACCTGCCGGGAATGAAAAAGTTTCTGGGCAGCAGTGTGCTCCGGGCTGTATATCAGAAAATGGCCGCCCCCCCTGTTGAAATATATGAAAAAGAGGGGATCTATAGATTCCAGGATTTGCTTAAAAAATATCCTCCGAACCCACCTAAAATCGAGTTCAATGTTAGAGAGGACATAGTAACTCTTCCCTACACTGGCGGGACAACCGGGAAGCCCAAAGGTGCCAAGATAACTCATTACAATTTTGCCGCCGCTCGACAGATGGGCAGTAAATTCTGGGGTGATAACGTACAGGAAGGAAAAGAAACCATAATAGCCTATTTGCCTTTCTATCACATCTATGGCCAAGCAGTGGTCATGATGGGAGGAATGACCGAGGGCTACACTTCAATACTAATCACCACTCCTGACCCTGATGACATTTTGAGTGCAATAGAAAATTACAACGGTACTATTTTCTACGGTGCTCCCGCCCTGTATGAATATCTCAAGAACTATGAAAAGACTAACAGAGTAAATTGGAAGAAGATAAAAGTCCTCATCTCCGGTGCTGATGCTCTTCTCGAGGACACTGCCCGGGGCTGGGAAAAGCGGACCGGCGCTAAAATCCATGAGGGCTGGGGAATGACCGAGACGACCTCGACCGGTATGGTCAATCCCTACGGCAGGCCGAAAATCGGTTCCTTCGGTGTACCTCTGCCTAGTTGCGTGGCGGGTGTAGTTGAGGCGGAAGGCACCAAGTTCCTTCCCGTTGGCCAAACAGGCGAAATGGTATTCAAAGGACCCAATGTCTTTGCGGGATACTGGGGGAAACCGGAAGCCACCAAGGAAGTGTTTTTGGAAGTCGACGGTGAAACCTGGCTGCGCACTGGTGACCTGGTAAAAATGGATGAAGAGGGCTATTTCTACTTCTACGATAGAAAGAAAGACATGATTAAATACAAGGGGCTGCAAGTATATGCCAGAGAGGTAGAGGAAGTAATCACTTCTCATCCTCAAGTCAAGGAGGCTGGCGTCATCGGCGTCCCCGACCCCGAGGTTGGTGAGAAAGTTAAAGCTATCGTCGTTCTTGAGTCGGAAGCTAGAGGGAGAGTGTCAGAAGAAGACATTATAAAGTATTGCTCTGGAAAGCTTGCTGCCTACATGGTACCCAAGATGGTGGAGTTCCGGGGCGAGGTGCCCAAGACAGACATCGGCAAGGTATCACGCCGTGAGTTGAGAGAGGAGTAGCTATAGAATGGCACCATTTTTCGAAGTAGAAAACTTAACCAAGCGTTTTGGCGGGCTGGTTGCCGTCAACAATGTTAGCTTCCAAATAAGCCGGGACGAAATCGTGGGCCTGATTGGGCCCAATGGTTCCGGGAAGACCACCCTCGTGCGGTGCGTAATCGGCATATTTAAGCCCGAGTCCGGGAAAGTCCGATTTAAGGGCGAGGACATAACCGGATGGCGTCCCTGGAAAATCGTCCAGAAAGGTATAGTAGGCACTTTCCAGGTAGTTAAGCCATTCCGCCACCTCCCTATTATCTCCAATGTCATGGTCGCTTGCCTCTGCCCACGAGTAACCAAGAGAGGTGAATGGGCTAAGACCACCCCGGTGAAAGCGCGGGACGCCCTGGAGTTCGTAGGCATCGCCGACCGGGCTCTTGAGCCAGCTTCCAACTTATCTCATGGAGACTTGAAGCGACTGGAGATAGCCCGGGCCATTGCTACCGAGCCCGAACTCCTTATCCTCGATGAGCCCTTCGGGGGACTTAATCCTGCCGAAACAGAGCTTGTCGCTAAATCCATGAAAAGATTGCACAAGGGAGGGCGGTTCGGCAGGCTTCATAGCGAAGGACCGGCTATGCTGATAATCGAGCACAAGCTAAGTGAGCTCATGAAAATAGTTGACCGGGTGATTGTCCTCAATTATGGAGAAATCATCACCCAGGGTACCCCGGAAGAAATAGTCAAAAACCCCGCTGTGATTGAAGCTTATACCGGCAAGGAGGTGCTCATTGCTTGAGGTAAAAAATGTAATTGTCCGCTATGATACAGCCACCATCCTGGATGAAGCCAGCCTGACGGTGGAAAAAGGGGAACTGGTCGGGCTCGTCGGTCCCAATGGCGCCGGCAAGACCACTCTCCTCCGCGCTATCGCTGGTTTGATAAACTGGGACAGGGAAGTCCTCAGAGGTACCACGAAGTCCAATGTAACCTTTGGAGGCAGCATCGAATTTGAAGGGGAAAGGATTGACAAGCTATCGGCATTTGAAATCGCCAAGAAAGGTCTCCAGCTTTGCCCGCAAATGGGCAGGCCTTTCGTCGAGATGACGGTCAGGGAGAATCTCCTCGCCGGAGCCTATCTGTGCAAGAACAGGAAAGAAGTAAACGAGAGCCTGGCCAGAGTTCATGAACTGTTTCCCAGGCTGAAAGAGAGGGAAAAACAGCTAGCCGGGACTTTATCCGGTGGGGAACGGCAGATGCTGGCTGTTGGCCGCTCCCTCATGCGCCGTCCCAAATTCATGTTAGTCGATGAGCCGTCAAGCGGGCTGGCCCCCAAGATAAAAGATGACCTGTTCAAACGCGTGGAGGAGATTTACCATGAACTGGGGGTCACCATACTCCTGGCTGAGCAGGATATCAGCTTTACCTTCGCCCTCTCGAAGAGGAACTATGTCATGTCCAGAGGACATATCATCGCCCAGGGAACGGCACAAGAATTGCTCAAGGACGAGACTATCAGGAAGACATACTTGGGCTTGTAATAACACCCCGTAGATTTATAAATCGAATTTACGAGGTCTACAGAAGACTCTCTTGGGGGTAATGACGGGATTTATCTCTGCCTCATCAAAAATCAAAATGACAAATCAAAACGCAAAAATTTTGGAAAGAGGCGGGAGTTTTGTTTAGTGTAGAGGGGCACTACAGGCTCGGCACTCTCGACGCCAGGCCGCATTAGTTAGCTTACAGCGCGGACACTCTGTCTCAATCTTATCCCGTATCCACACGGCAACCCCTTCAGGCATGAACAGCAGTATCAATATCACTATAACAGCCATAATGATCAGCCGGTACTGGCCAATAAGAGTCTTCCGCAAAAGCTCTACCAAAGGATAGAGGGTATAGACTCCGACAATTGCCCCGTAAATACTGACGATACCGCCGAATACTACCCATATTATCGCTTGAAAGGACATCGTGAGGGCGAGGGAGGAAGGGCCGGTAGCCCTTATGACATGGGTATACAAGACGCCGGCAAGACCGGCGAAAAGACCGCCGATGGCAAAAGCCAGTATCTTGTATCTTATGGTATTTATTCCCGTGGCACGGGCGGCAATCTCGTCTTCACGGATGGCATGGAAAATAAGACCAGTTCTGACAAGACTGCTCCGGGCATCGGTGAGCTTATACATTATGAACACCGCCGCGACCATTACCACCAAGCATATATAATATTCATGTATGGGTGTGCTGGCAAGACGAGGAATCCCGCCTATGCCATATTCCCCACCGGTAATATCCTTGAAAGCCATGACTATGTACACCAGCATGATAGGAAATGCCATCGTAAGCAGCGACAGATAAGGCCCTCTCAGCCTCAGAGCCGGAATACATGTCACCACCCCAACCAATGCCGCAACCAGAGTCCCGATTGGTATCGTCGCCCATGGTTGTAAGCCGAAATACTTATTTAATAGCGCCACAGTATAGGCACCCACGCCGAAAAACAAGGCATGCCCAAAGTTTACCTGCCCCGTATAACCAGATAACAGGTCCCAGCTAACGGCAAAAATAACGAATATATTAGCGTAGGTAATAACACGCACATAATAGGTGGTCTGCACAATCAGCGGGAAAATGAACAGAGCCACGAAGAAAATAAGGGCGATAACCCGCCCGGGGACCGGTAGCAAACCCCACCGAAAGTCCTTGAGCAGCCGTCTTAACAATTTACAGTCTCTCCTCTTCGAAGACTATGCCGAACAGCCCCCCCGGTCTCACCACGAGCACTATAATCATAACCAGCATGGCAAACATCATCTTCAAGTAAGCACCGGACGGCATCAGGGTGGTGACCAGTACCTCGACCAATGCCACAATGAAAGCCCCGATGATACTCCCCTTGATACTTCCCAGTCCCCCCAAGACAACAATTACCAGAACCATCACCAGTGGTGCATTCCACAGGTAAGGATATACTACCCATAACGGTGCCACCACTACGGCAGCAATCGCTGCCAAGGCTGTGGCTATCCCCATGGTTATCAGCAGTGTCCTGGGTACACTTATCCCCATCAGGTTGGCAACCTCAGCATCCTGCGCTGTCGCCCTGAGGGCGATACCCAGTTTTGTCTTTGCTAAAACCAGCCACACGATGACAATGACTGCCGCTACTATGCCCAGTGACAGTAGATGCTGGTTAAGGACTCTCACTCCCAATATCTCCGAGTATCCCTTGATAAGATAGGGGATTGAGTAATAGGTAGAGGAAAAAACCGCTAACAAAATCTCCTGGAAAGCTAGGGCTAAGGCTACGGTCATCAGCAGTACCGCCGCATGGTGCTCGCGTATACGGTCAATAAGGAACCGGTAGGCTAGGAGACCTAAAAGGGTAACGGCAGGCACTGTTATGGCGATTGATGCCATGAGGCCGAGGCCAAGTTCACGCATAAAATACCACATGCCGTAGGCTGCCACCATGAAAAATGCCGTATGAGCCATGTTGATAACACGAGCGTTGCCGAAGATAAGAGAAAAGCCTATCGCCAGGAGGGCATATACCCCCCCATTCACCAGCGTCAAAACTATGATTAACCCGACCACAGTACCTTTAATCCCAAGACCTACTTGGCAGACTTAACTAGCATTGCCCGCCCTTCACTTTCCGGGCAATTGTCGGATACTATATATCACACCCCCCCGCCACGTCAAGGGTTTTTCCCGATTTTTCAGATTTTCCGACAACTTTATCCGGTCGTAGGAGCGGGGCTTGTCCCTGCCCGCTTCTTGTCATTGCGAGCCCTTCGCCTCTTGTCATCCCGAGCCCTTCCTTTTTGTCATTGCGAGCGAAGCGTGGCAATCTCCGGGGATTGCAGGGAGCTTGTTCCGAAGCGTAAGCGAGGGGAATCTCGCTCCCGCGAGGCAGCGCTGGCAAAAAGAGTGACCCCGGGTCGCCCCGGGGTCACTGTCAGGTCTATCAATGGGCTACTGCCCTTGCTTCGGTTGCTCTACTCCAATCACGACGCCAGGAAACCTGCTATCGGTATCACCACAGTCTTCGTACCTGGGTACGCGAAGTTCCAGTTGCCGTACTGGTCAGTCATAGCCGCATCGTAGGCAGCTCCGCGATTTACTGGAAAGATGCCCACCTTATGGCCATCTTGCCACTGAGAGCCAATGCCAGTCGCATAGCCAACACCGTAGACCATGTCATGTTGAATGTGCGGTCCTAACATAGCCGAAGGCCCACCTAGCCACTGAGCTTGGACATACGTCCAGCCATAGCTAGCAAGGTTATACAAGGCGCTTACTTGTGCTGCGTCGAGGTCATATCCTGGACCTGATGTAGTGGAGGCGGGGATGGTCCCCTTAGGATACCAGGTATTCGTGGCAGCCGTGCCTGTATAAGCATGTGAGGGATCTTCGAGATATTGGATAAGGGCATCGATGTTAGCTGGTTTTACCACGTCCGCAATCTTAGTCCAATGGTGGGCAGCCGACACCGCTTCGATAGCTACCTTCAGCTGATTGATGGTATCGTAGCTAGACGCGGTATAGCCTGGATATTCCCCGGTCTTGGCCATGAACGCGTCAAAGAAAGCTTTCGTCTTGGCGGTGTTCTGTACTCCCTCCGCCCAAGTGTCCAGCAGAACTTGATTATTAATTGTCCCAGAAGTAGTCGTCCAGGCACTTTTCACCTGTATGGGCACATTAATGCCTATTGTCATAGCCGGTATCCCCAATGCATCCTTCTGTACAGGATAAACAACGCCCACCGGCCCGGAAAAAACGTCTATGATAAAGTGAGGCTTCTTGGTTTCTATCTGTGTCAGCTCGGTGGAAATGTCGGTGGCTGTGGGAGAAACCAACCATGTGCCAACAAGAGTAAAGCCCGCAGAGGTTGCTTGAGCTTGCATAATCGACACGAGCCCATTGCACCATGCCGCGTTCTCCGCGAGTATGGCCATTCTCAGCTTGCCGTCGTCAGGCACAGTATAGTCTGCCTTCACGGCACCTCCCTCAGCTATCAGTTTATCCTTCAAGAGACCAGCAAAATATTTCATCATCCTGAAACAGCTTTGACACAAAAAGTTTTCATTGTATGTTGCGGTCCTGAACGAGTACTTGTACTTGTCATAATTGTTCATTGTATCTAATTGTAGAGACCCTGTGGCGGCACCGTCAATCATGAAAAGCTTCTCTGCATCCATAGCCACCTCTCGGTAGACCGTAACTTTTTCTGTCCGGAAACCACCGATAACCAAGTCCACATCGTCTATGACTGCCTGAAGGGCGTTAATAGCCTCGTCAGGATTGCCCGAGACTTCATTGGTATCCACACTGACTAATGCGATCTTATGGTATGTTCCGCCTACGTTCACACCAGCGCCGGCGTTGATTTCGTCACGTGCCATTTCGGCGCCCGCTATGGCATCTTTGCCCGTGACGTCAGTCATTGCCTCCGCTATGGCTATTGTGATAGGGGGTCTGGTGTCCGGGCCTCCGTTGCCCCCATCTCCGCCGTCGCCTCCACCACCACAGCCGGGTAGGACCAATCCCATCACCAGAAGAGTGGCGATAACCAGGAAAACAATTCTTTTCATTTCAACCTCCTTTTTTGATTTTTGCAGTTGCTTGATTCATCAAGCTACCATTCAGTGCTGGAACAAACCGGTCAACCACCAGTTGCCTCCAGCAACTTAATCTCCATACCTGATACCGATATAACCACCTCCTTTCCTGCTTCCAGTCTCCAGGTTTCTATTATCCAACAAAGCTGCCTGCAAATTCGACCTTTTGATTATCTCCGATTCTTGTTGTTACTCTAGCTGCCATCAGGTCAGCCAGAAGCCTCAGATTTCTCCTTTACTGCCCTGTTTTCCAATATAATTAAACACCACCGACAAGCTTTTGTCAAATCTTAGCGTGCTGGGTCGCTATAGATTTTCTGCATGTAACATGAAAGCGTAGTGCGCCTTTCAAAGTGAGTCATAATAGAACTACAATAAAAAGGAGGCACTATGCCTTATACAGGTTCAATTTAAGGAAGCAGCACAAGTCCACATGACCTATAGGGCCAGCCTGAAGTTGCTTTCGCCTACTATCTCGCTCAATTCTCTGGCTAATTCGGGGCAGTAATTTACTGTTATGTTGGGCATCTCCAGGTTAGTTATTTCACCATCGCTGACAACGGTCAGAGAAACCCGATCCTGTCCGGGATAACTCTTGAGGATATCCATAATTTTGTTGAGGCGTTCGATGTCTTTGTCGGAGTCGTCCGACTGGTTGACATCTATCAAGACATGGCGACGTGGGGGTTCCTTTAGCACTTCTTGCCTCACAGGGAGGAGCATCGCCTCTTGACAGTTTAATTGCACTTCCCCATCCCTGACCTTCACTACACCCTTGATGGTGAGAATGTTGCCCTCCTGCCATAGTCCTTGAGTGCTCTCGTAAAGCCTGGGCCAGGCGATGACTTCAACACTGGCATCCAGGTCTTCAATTGAAGCGACAATAAAGGGGCGATTATCTTTGGTGTGGGCTTGACGTACTGAGACCACCATTCCCCTAACGGTCACCGTCTCATCAACCATGTCCATATTGATTTCACCGCAGGAAATGACGCCTGGTGAAGATGGTTCCCGGGCGAGGAAGTCCAGGGGTTGGGAGAAATAAACCCCTAACAGCTCTCTTTCCCACATAAGCTTTTGTTTGTCGGATACATCTTCCTCGGCTTGCTGGTAACCAACACGTGGGGTGGGGGAGCTTTGACCCCATAAATCAAACATGCTAACCTGTCCCGATTCCTTGGCTCTTTGTTTCGTTTGAGACAGGGAGATAATTTTATTCAGGGACTCGAGTAGCTCCTTACGGCCGCCCAGAGAGTCCAAGACACCGACTTTAATCAAGCTTTCTAATACTTTCTTATTGATGTTGCGAAGGTCGGTTCGATAGCAGAAGTCTTCTATGGACTTAAAGTCGCCCCCTGAGTCCCGGCCAGATAAGATATGCTCAATTGGGGAAAAACCGACATTTTTAATAGACGCCAATCCAAAGCGGATGGCGACCTCACCCCTTCCCTCCCCATTTACTGGAGAGGGAGTCGAGGGTGAGGTCTCAATGGCGAAGCTAGCATGGCTCTTATTAATGTCCGGCGGGAGCATTTTGATGCCTAGCCTCCGGCATTCAGCAATCGCCGAACGGACCTTCTCCATGTTATCCGAATAAGTATTGAGAAGGGCAACCATGTACTCAATGGGGTAGTTGGCCTTAAGATAGGCAGTGCAGTAAGCAATTAGGGCATAGCTAACGCTGTGGGCTTTATTGAAAGCGTAACCGGCGAAAGGTTCGATTAAGGAAAATACCTCCTTAGCTAATTCCGGCGAAATGCCCTTTTTTTTCGCTCCGGCGATGAAATTGCGCTCCTCTTTCTTCATCACCTCAGGTATCTTCTTGCCCATAGCTTTACGAAGAATATCAGCCTGGCCTAGGCTATAGCCGGCCAGAGCTTGGGCTATAAATATTACCTGCTCCTGATAAACGATAACCCCGTAGGTTTCTTTTAAAATCTCCTTCAGAATGGGGTGGGGATAATGAATAGGAGCAACCCCCTGTTTAGCTCTAATAAAAGTGGGAATTTGTTCCATGGGGCCCGGGCGATAGAGCGCCACCATAGCTGCGATATCGCTAAAGTTAGTGGGCTTGAGTTCCTTGATATAGCGGCGCATCCCGGCGCTTTCTAATTGGAAGATGCCTTTGGTTTCCCCCGAGGCCAGCAACTCAAAGGTCTTAACATCGTCGAGAGGAATATGCTGCAAATCCAAGGAGATTCCCCGATTTTGGGCAATAATCTCTTTAACTTTAGTCAGAATAGTCAAATTAGATAGTCCCAGGAAATCCATTTTTAATAGTCCCAGGCGGGCGATGTTTCCCATATGGAACTGGGTCATGACAGTGCGCTGCTCACCCTTGCCCAGCAATTGTAGTGGCACATATTCCATTAAGGGCTCATGCGCGATAACCACGCCGGCAGCATGGGTGCTGACGTGCCTGACCAATCCCTCCAATTTCTTAGCTGAGTCAATCAGGTTACGTATTGCTGCATCCTGGTGATAAATGTCATAAAGCTCCCGGCTCTGTTCCAGAGCTTTATCCAGAGTTATGGTCAGCTCCAGAGGAATGAGTCGCGCCACCCGGTCAACCTGAGCATAAGGCATGCCTAAAGCCCGCCCCGTGTCTCTTATCGCGGCTCGGGCTCCCATGGTGCCAAAGGTAACAATTTGAGCTACGTGGTCGGAGCTATATTTCTGGTTGACATAGGCCAGGACTTCATCACGGCGGTCGTCCTGAAAATCCAGGTCTATATCCGGGAGCTCGCGGCGCTCGACATTAAGGAATCGTTCGAAAACCAGCTCATATGCCAGCGGGTCGACATCCGTGACGCCCAGACAGTACAGAGCCAGGCTGGCAGCAGCACTTCCCCGAACACCAAAATAGATGCCCTGTTCTCGGGCAAAGGAGATTATATCCCAAACAACGAGGAAGTAATGGGCAAACTTGGTCTTCTGGATGACATCAAGCTCGTAGCTAAGCCGTTCCTTGACCTCTGCGCTGGGCTCCGGGTAGCGTTTTCCCAGGCCCTGCCAGCAGAGCTCAGCCAGGAAATCGTCGGCTTTCCGGCCCTGAGGCAGCTCCACCTGCGGCAGATGCAGCTTGGCGAAATCCAGCTCCAGCTGGCACATATCAGCAATGGCTTGAGTATTCTCCACAGCCTGAGGCAAGTCAGCAAACAGTTGTTCGACCTCCTCAGGGCTTTTCAGGTAGAAGAAGTCGCCGGCCATCTTCAGCCTTTTTTCATCATACACAGAGGTATTGGTCTGTATACACAAAAGAAGTTCGTGAGCTGGGGCGTCTTGTTTATCAACGTAATGCACATCAAAGGTGGCTACTGGAGGTATATTGAGTTTAGTAGATAACGAAACAAGCTCCTGGTTGATTTGCTCCAGTTCAGCGATAGGATGCCTTTGAATCTCCAGATAGTAATCGCCGAAGATCTCTTTGTACCACGAAGCTGCCCGGGCAAGCTCGTCGTTTCGTCCTTCGAGGATAAGTCGAGCCAGTTCCCCGCGAGCACACCCCGAAAGGGCAATAAGCCCATCATGATGAAGCTTGAGAAGCTCTTTATCGACCCTGGGCTTATAGTAAAATCCCTCAAGGTGGCTTTTAGTAACCAGTTGGAGCAAATTGCGGTAGCCCTTTGCATTCTTGACCAGTAAAGTTAGATGATAGGGGGTTTTGTAGGCTGACTCTCGGCTATGGCAATCGGTCTCGGCAACATAGACTTCGCAGCCAATGATTGGTTTTATACCTGCTTCCTTAGCCGCCACATAAAAATCGATGACGCCATACATGGCGCCGTGGTCAGTGATAGCCAGGCTGTCCATGCCCAACTCCTTGGTCCGAGCAATAAGCTGAGGAATGCGGCACATGCCATCGAGTAAGCTATATTCAGTGTGAACGTGAAGGTGGGCAAACTTTTGTGGCATTAGCTAGATTATAACATTTGCGCTGAGAGCCCCCAACGAGAAATTTCTGGCTATTAAAAATTTCTCCACCATCACAACGAGCATCACTATCTAGACTTCACCACATAATTCCCGTATAAAAATCCTCTCCCTCGACGGGAGAGGATTGAGGTGAGGGTAAAATATGAGGACTACTCCACTATCATCAAACCTTCTGTGCAGGCAGAACCCCACTACACTTTCTGGCTGAATATGTAACTCAGACTCTCATATCCACTTATTTATCCCCCATGTTGTTCAATGGTGCCAAATTTCGAGGCTAGACGCTGCCGGAATAATGCTTTGAACGGAGTGATATCTCCTTGAAGTTCAAATCCCCTCAGGTGGAGCTTGGTTCATCATCTACTTTTTTGTCTCGGTTTCTTTTGGTTTTATCACCAAAATGGGGAGTCCCGATTCCCTGAGCACAAGGTCGGCAACGCTACCAAAGACAACACGTCCTAACCCGCTCCGTCCGTGAGTGGCGATACAAATAAGGTCAATGGCATTATCCTGGGCATACTTCACGATGGCTTTACCAGGTTGCAATGGCCCCAGGACGACACCCCCAGCGTCTATCCCCTTTTTCAGCAGCGACTTTGCCACGCGGTCCACATAAGCCCTGGCCTCAGCTTCCTGTCTTTGAATCTCCTTGGCTATCATATCGCCGGCCTGAGGGGGCTCGCCGGCTGCCGAGGCCATGTAGACACTACTAGGCATGGTCACAACTTGGAGAAGCGTCAGTTTGCTATTAAATCGCAGCGCCTGTTCTGTAGCATAAGGTAGAATTTGCTCAGCAAGCTCGGAGCCATCCAGACAAACCAGAATTCTTTCAAACATATTACCCTCCCCTTTAGAAGTTATCTAAAAACTCAACCTTTTTATTTAGTGCTCAGAGATTGTTTTCACTCTAGTTACCAGCAGGTCACCTGATAGCTAAGCCCTTTCTTCCTCCGTCTCTTTCGTCTCTAAGGAAGAAACCGCTCCTCCTAAACAGGATTATACGCTACCTGTAATTTCCTTATCAAGTGATTGTCCTCGCCCAATACCTTAGTGACACTCCTTTTTTATCATTGCGAGGAGCGAGATTCCTCGCTTACGCTTCGGAACAGGCTCCGCAATCATCGTGGGGGGATGAGATTGCCACGCCCCGACAAGTCGGGGCTCGCAATGACATGGAAGGTTATTATCCAATGTTGCAAACATATTATAAAGCATCACTAATCTATCTGAACTAGAGCAGTGATTGTCCTCGCCTGACCTTTGAAGCCGGTACGATACTATTGTACAAAAGCAGATTGAGACCAAAGGTGGAGATGGCGGATTCTGGTTTTGTGGTAAACTTGGGAGGCAAAGAATAGAATACAATTTTAAATAAAGGAGGTGCCAGTGATGATTGCAGCTCGATTCAAGAAAGTTTTTGAGCCAACGAGCATAGGCCGGATGCAACTGAAGAATCGCATAGTCATGCCACCGATGGGAACCGGCTATGCCGAAAAAAGCGCTGTTAGTCAGCGGATGCTCGATTACTATGAGGCAAGGGCTGGAGGCGGGGCCGGATTGATTATTGTCGAAGGAAGCGCTCCCAGCCTGCAATGCACCACGCCTCGTGGGGCATCTCTGGGAGACGATAAGTTTATTCCCGGCTGGCGAAAACTGACGGATGTCGCTCATAAACACAATGCCAGGATAGCTATTCAGCTAATGCATTCCACCATGGAGAACTGGGATGGAAAGGCAGTGCAGGTGGCTCCGTCTCCAGTGATAGTACCCACCAGGGTTATGGGCATCTCGGGAGAACCTCCTCATGAACTAACCGTGGAGGAAATTTCTGAAAGGGTAGAGTGGTTTGCTTCGGCTGCCAGACGTGCCAAGGAGGCCAGCTTTGATGGGGCAGAGATTCACGGTGCTCACCAGTACCTTGTCGCCGCCTTTCTCTCTTCGGCTACCAACCAGCGCAAAGATAAATACGGCGGCTCGGTTCAGAATAAGGCAAGATTCTTAGTAGAAATACTTCAGGCTATCAGAGAAGAGGTGGGCCCAGATTTTCCTGTTTGGGTCAGGCTCAATGCCCAAGAATGGGGAGTGGAGAATGGGGTTACCATTGAGGAGACCAAACAAGTGGTACCGCTGGCGGTGGCGGCAGGTTCTCAAGCGATTCACGTCTCGGGTTATGGCGCTGGATCTTATATAACCACCGCTCCAATTTCGGATACTCCGGGCTTTCTGGTACCTCTGGCTGAAGAAGTTAAGAAGCTGACTAAGTTGCCAGTAATTGCAGTGGGCAGACTGGACCTTGAGCTTGGCGAGAGAATTCTCGAGGAGGGCAAAGCTGACCTTATAGCCATAGGCCGGCGCCTTATGGCAGACC
Organism: Dehalococcoidia bacterium; assembly: GCA_049586675.1. Lineage (GTDB taxonomy): Bacteria > Chloroflexota > Dehalococcoidia > GIF9 > AB-539-J10 > RBG-13-51-36. Next base: position 40,122 of record JBAVCL010000005.1, on the reverse strand, counting down.
CGGACTTGCCCAATAAGGTGACTGAGGGAAGGCTTGATGAAGTTATCCCCTGCATAGGCTGTATGGAGTGTATCGAACGGCTGGGTTTCGCTGGACGCGGCGAGGGGGTAACCTGCGTCGTCAACCCCACGATGGGCCGGGAAAGAGAATACCAAATTAAGCCCGTGAGAAAGGCCAAGAATGTGATTATAGTTGGTGGTGGTCCGGCGGGCATACAGGCTGCTATGGTGGCAGCACAGAGACGTCACAAGGTTACTTTGTTTGAAAAGGATGCCAAGCTGGGTGGGCAACTTAATATAGCCGCTCTACCTCCATTTAAGGGTGATATCTTCCCCTGGATAAACTATCTGGTCAAACAGGTTGAGAAAGCTGGAGTGACAGTCAAGCTTAATACAGATGTCACTGCTGAAACCGTTACTAAAGTGAATCCAGATGCTGTTGTGATAGCCACAGGAGGCACTCCAGCCATGCCTGAAATACCCGGCATTGATAAATCGAATGTGGTTACTGCTCAAGATGTGCTCTCGGGCAAGGGCAAGGCCAAGGCCGGTCAGAATGTGGTCATCATCGGTGGGGGTATGGTTGGTTGTGAGACGGGGCATTATCTGGCAGAAAAGGGAAAGACGGTGACCATCATAGAAATATTGAAGCGGATGGCTAACGACATGTTCCCCATGGCGAGACGTAGGCTCATGGATGGGCTGAGGAGCAAAAAGGTGACCCTGCTGACCAGCGCGACCTGTGAAGAGATAAGGAAAGACAGTGTTCGAGTAACTACTGCTGAGGGTAAGAAGGAAACCATTCCAGCCGACACAGTCATTATAGCAGTCGGCTACAAGGCGAATGAACGCTTACGCAAAGCCCTTGAGGGCAAAGTGCCTGAGATATACTGCATAGGCGATTCTTCCGAACCGCGGAGAATACTGGAAGCTGCCGATGAAGGATACCAGACCGGGCTGGCTTTATGAAGGTTTAAAGCACGGTGGCTGCCTGGGCGACGAGACGGCGAGGCGAAGGTCCAGAGTATACCTCAGGGTGAGATTGCTCATTTACTAGCCTGCCATTATGGGTTGGCTTAAGACCAGGGGCTCAGTTCCTATCACCCAATTTACTGGCTTTTTACCAATCCGACGAAAATATGGGAGGAACGAAAAACGCTTGACAGTGCGGCTTGGGATGATACAGTATGAACTAAGATTTTGGTGAAACCAAATTACTACTAATGCATTATATTATCAGGGCATACTTATTTTTTTCTGCTGGCTAATATGGATTTAAGCGAAGAAAAGGAGCTCGTCAGACAAGCACAAAAAGCCCCCGACGCTTTTGCCAAGCTTTATGACCAATATTATCCCAAAATCTTTGGCTATGCCCTGAGGCGGACTGCCAATCTGGAAGCTGCCCAGGATATTACTTCCGAGACATTTTTAAAGGCCTTGAAGAAGCTCTGGCAATTTCAATGGCGCAATATCTCTTTTTCCTCGTGGCTATATAAAATCGCCGCCAACGAGATTAACCAGTATTTTAGAAAAGCCGAATACAAAAAATCCATATCACTGGAAGAATTACAGGAACAGGGTTTTGAACTCATATCACCCCATGACCCCGAAAGCGAACTAATAGAAGCGCAGGAAAAATTAAAACAACATCAGGATTTTCTGGAAATTCAGAAGAAAATCGTTCGGCTCCCTGCTAAATACCAGGAGGTCATTGCGCTCAGATTCTTTGAGAAAAAACAGATTAATGAAATCGCTGAAGTCCTGGGGAAAAAAGAAGGAACGATAAAGTCCTTACTCCACCGGGCAGTGGAGAAATTAAGAGAAACAGAATAATGGTAACAGTCTAGCTTTTCCAAAATCGTAATAGTTCGGTTTTTCCGCAAGCTCCCTCTCAAAAATTAGACCTCTCTTCTTCGATATCCCCCTTAAAATAAGGGGGATAAAGGGGGTTATTGAGATAGTTATAGAGGTATTTATTCATAACTCTCCTTTCCCCTCTGATCCTTCAACTTCGCTCAGGACAAGCCTTAAGAGGGAAAATTTTGGAAAAACTTACCTGCCACAAATAATGCAACCTTTTTCGACATTGTGCATTTACAGTAACAGAAGGAGGTAAAGTTTATGAAACACGAAGATTTAATCGAGAAACTAGAACACCTGCAAACTCCGGAAATCGAGCTCCCCGGCCATAAACAAGCATTAAAAATGGCTTTGCTCAACTCCGGGCGTTTTAAGGAGAGGACTATTATGAATTGGGCAAAAATATTAGCCCCCATCACTGCTGCGCTGCTTTTAATAGCGGCCCTAGGAGTTTTTGTGGTGAATAAACCCGGGCCTCTGCTTCTGGGAGGGAATCAAATCAGCAGGTTCGCCTCTTATGAGGAATTAAAGGAATTTATAAAGACAAACACACAAAATAAAGCATGGGGGCCCATCCGCTTTTGGTCAGAAAGTGGCGCAGGCGCCGCCCTCGCCCCCTCTACCAATGACTACTCTACCACCAATATCCAGGTTGCCGGGGTGGATGAGGCAGATATCGTTAAGACCGACGGAGAGTATATTTACCTCGTCTCGGGGAACAAGACCATCATCGTGAAGGCATATCCCCCTGAAGAAGCTCAAGTCCTATCTGAAATCGAAGTAGAGGGAACAGTGACAGGAATATTTATCAATGGAGATAGGCTAGTCGTGTTTGAGGAGGAAACGCCTTACTACCCTTATTATGATGTTCAGCGGGGCGGCGTAATCCCGATGCCTTTAATAGTATCACCCAAGACATATATCAAAGTATATGATATCTCAGACAGGGAAAACCCCCGGTTGCAAAGGAATCTTTCTGCCGATGGTCAATACGTCAGTTCCAGGATGATAGGCGATTATGCTTATGTGGTGATAAATGAGCCTGTGTATGAACAAGACGATGAACTGAACCTTCCCAAGGTATATTCTGGCGGCAACGAGACGGAAATACCTGCCACAGATATCTACTATTCCGATGTCTCTGACTATTATTATATGTACACGACTATTATGGCCATAAACACACAGAACGATGACCAGGAGCCAACGTATGAAACAATCCTGCTGGGAGCCTCTAGCAACGTGTATGTCTCTCTGAATAACATCTACCTGACCTTCCCAGTGTGGGGAACGGGTGTAGGGGATTTTCAAAAAACCTCTATCTACCGGATTCACATAGAAGGTGACAAAGTAGAGTCTGTCGCCACTGGCGAGGTCCCCGGTATGGTGCTAAACCAGTTCTCCATGGACGAGTATGATGGCTACTTCAGGGTGGCAACCACAACCTACCAGGAAGCATCCCGGAATAACATATACATTCTGGATATGGATCTCAACATTGTCGGCTCACTGATAGACCTCGCTCAAGGGGAAACCATCCATTCAGCCAGGTTTATGGGTGAAAGAGGCTATCTGGTAACCTTTAAGAAGACTGACCCTCTATTCGTGATAGATTTAAGTGATCCTTCTACCCCTCAGGTTCTCGGTGAGTTGAAGATGCCTGGCTACTCAGACTACCTCCATCCCTACGACCAGAACCACCTTATCGGAATAGGTAAGGAAGCAGTGGAGGCAGAGGAGGGGGACTTTGCCTGGTACCAAGGAATCAAGATAGCGCTCTTTGATGTCAGCGATGTCAACAACCCTGTGGAGATATCCACGTATGTAATAGGGGACCGGGGTACCGATTCACCGGTTTTGTATGACCACAAAGCCTTTCTATTTGATAAGACCAAGAACTTGCTGGTGATACCTGTTTTGGTCGCCGAAATAGATGAGTCAGAGTATCCTGAGGGAGTCCCTTCCAACGCTTACGGCAAACCTGTCTGGCAGGGCGCGTACGTATTTAATATATCTCTAGACCAAGGGCTCCAACTCAAAGGTAAAATCACCCATATTGAGAATCTCGGTGACCTGGAACAAGATTACTACTTTTACTCTCCCTTCTCGGTGACGAGGTCCCTCTACATAGGCGATGTTCTGTACACTATCTCCGATGCCAAGATAAAGATGAACAGCCTGGGAAATTTGGATTACATCAATGAGGTGCAGCTTCCATCCTCAACTTGGACACCTCCCAACTACCTGCCCAACGAGCCCGGGAGCGAGAAACCGTCTCCGGATGCTCAACCTGGAGGTGAAAAACTTTCATAATAGCTAAATTTGAACGAAGGGCAAAATAAACAATCTAAATATTTAGGAGGTGAATGAAATGAATAGATTGATAATCGTACTAGTCCTGGTGTTGCTGCTACCAGTGATAGCCTCTATTCAGCTAGCTCAGCCGGCAGTAGCGGAGGTGCTCAAATCCGATAAAGAGCGGATAACTTCACCGGATGTTAGTTCGAGTGAGCAAGCATTGCTGGTTGAAGGAAACAGCGCTTTCGCCTTTAAGCTTTACCAAGAGCTTAAAGAGAAGGGCGGTAACCTTTTCTACTCTCCCTATAGCATCTCACTGGCGCTGGCCATGACCTACGCCGGAGCGCGTGGCGAAACTGCAGAGCAAATGGCCGATACCCTCCAATTCGTGCTTGAACAGGAGAGGCTGCACCCGGCATTTAACTGGCTCGATGCCGAACTTGCTAAAAGGGGTGAAGGTGCTGCCGGTAAGGATGGAAAGGGATTCAGACTGAACATTGTTAACGCCATCTGGGGACAAAAGGACTATGAGTTCCTTCCCACCTTCCTCGATATCTTGGCTGAGAACTACGGTGCCGGGCTGAGAATACTGGACTTCATAACGGAGACGGAAAAGTCCCGCGTCACCATCAATGATTGGGTCAGTGACCAGACAGAAGGTCGCATCAAAGACCTTATCCCACAAGGCGCGATTAGTGAACTGACCCGCCTCGTATTAACCAATGCTATCTACTTCAATGCCGCCTGGAAGTACCCTTTCGATGATAAAGCGACAGCAGATGGCCCGTTCTACCTTCTTGACGGCGGGCAGGTACTAGTGCCGATGATGAAACAAACGAAGGCCTTCGGCTACACCAAGGGGGAAGGATACCAGGCAGTTGAGCTGCCATATGACGGCAATGAACTCTCCATGGTGATTTTGCTTCCTGCGTCCGGGAACTTCGAAGCTTTTGAAGGAGAACTTCAAGCTCAGCAGGTCAGCGACATCATAAGTGGTCTGAAAAACACTGAGGTCACCCTGACGATGCCCCAGTTCAAATTTGACTCAGAATTCAGCCTGAAGGACACCCTCGTTGAGATGGGCATGCGAGATGCCTTTTCTCCTGGTGACGCGGATTTCTCCGGAATGACAGTTAATCCTGAGCTGTTCATATCAGACGTTGTGCACAAGGCATTCGTTGCCGTGGATGAAGCTGGCACCGAGGCTGCTGCTGCCACCGCAGTGATTGTCGGAGCAACATCAGTGCACGAAGGAACCCCTGTGGAAGTAACCATAGACCGCCCCTTCATCTTCCTGATTCGCGACATTGAGACGGGTGCCATTCTCTTTGTCGGGCGTGTCCTGAATCCCGCTCCATAAGTAAATGCCTCCTTTACTGGACGAAGGCCCAGAATAGGGTCGAGGAGTTAACCTCGACCCTATTCGATTTGAGGAATACCTTGGCCAGCCTTATATTGCCAAATGGTGCTAAGCCCAAGTTTATCTCTGGAGCCACAATCCTCAAAAGAGGATTGAAACCAACCCTCATCGGTGTCAAGGAATTCCTTAAAGGACATTCAAGATTTTCCCTGCCTTCGTGCTATGATTTAAGGGATATTTGTGAGAAGAGAGACCAGAAATTCATGATAGCATTTGAGGCACGATGCAGCACTACCGCTATGGGGATAATGCCTCATAGGGATGTTGAGTAAGCGCTGAAGCTTGCCTTAAGCTTGGATATCCCGACACCAGGAAATCTAGCCCTTCTGATTTCGGCGATAACCTGAATCCACCACCTGAGCTTCGTCGCTTCCTTCATTGGTCGCCTCTACAGAAGCTAGTAGAGTGCAAGACAATCCTAGTCCCTTACGAAAGTAGGATTACTGACGGGTGATTGACGGGAAAGCGGATGGATTCTAGACTATATTTAGTTAGTCTTAGGGGGTGTTACATATGCTTGTAAAATAAATGGCCGAATCTATTATAGGACTGCTGGAGTTTGCCAGATGGTTGGCATAGGTAAGAGCACTTTATTCTGCTGGATCAGGCAAGACATCATAGAGGATGCCGAATATAGAGACAGGAAAGGGTGTAGGCTGTTCGCGGAGGATGAACTACTCAATCGTAAGTCGGAGACTAACAAAATCCAGAGGAACCGTGTGGCTTAAATGTGAGAAATACATTTGATTGTTAAAAAAAGGACTACGCGTTATTGAGTCTTGTGAGAAAGGGGGTATGAGATTATAAATATTATGGGTAATGCTGCTAAAGACGATGTCATTGTGCTGGGAGGGCGTGAGTTCAAGCGAGTAAAAAATGGGTTAGATGAGGATCAGGTAGCGTCTTTCATTGACGAGCTTATCAAGGAGCGAGATGAACTGGCTCAGTCCCAGAATCATATCACATCTCTTAGTAGACTCGCAGAGATGACTATTGTCGAAGCTGACAAGCTGGCCACGCAGATCAAGACAGAAGCCACAGAACAAGCTAAGGCTGAGAGTGCTGCCATTACCGATAAAGCCAAAGAGCAAGCTCGACAGATGGCGGAAAAGAAACTAGCTGAAGCTGTGGATCTTGCTAATGAAAAGGCTAACGCAATCAAGGCTAAAGCCGAAGATGAAGCGGCACTGCTGCTAGAGAACGAGAAAAACAAAATCCGTAATGAACTGTGCAATTTCGTAAATCAACAATGCGGCTATTTGCTAGAAGAACTGGAACATCTTAAGCAGCAGGCGGTAGCAATACAGGCAGATTTTGACAATAAGCCGCCTGAACTCAGGGAAGAGAAGAGCACTGTGACCGTGCAAATTGTAGGAAAGAGAGATACCACAGCCGTGGGAATTGTTAAAGAGAGCGATACCATAGTCGCAGAAGAGAGCACGAAGACACTTGGCGAACACCTGGAGCCAAGCCGAGCTACAGCCTACACCGAAAAAAGTTTCGAATTCTTGAACCTACGTCAGGTTGAAGATCAGCCAGAGTTAGGCAAGCCGCAATGGGAAGTGGAAATCTTGCCTCCGCTTAATATATACAGAATCACGGAGTTCGTGGCTTACCTTGACAAATTACCCGAAGTTGCCAATACTGAGATGATTGTACCTCAGATTGATAAGCCTTCGATTCTGGTCTTCCTGCGTGAGCCCATGAACTTTGTTGATGTGTTGAAAACAATCCCCGCAGTGGCTTATGTCGAAGAAGTCACAATTGGCAAAGCTGCTACCAACAGCAAACTAAGGAAGGTTCGAATACGCCTCTCTCGAGAAGCATAATGTCGCAAAAAAATAATACACGCATCTCCACGACGATAAATAGTGGTCTTTGGAGCTATCACTGGGTCAGAGGTTATTGTCAGCATTAGATGCACCCGGGCTTATGCCATGATCGATAGCTAAACGTATTAAGAAGTGAATCATTCCGATTGTTGCTCTAAAATAACGATTTGACTTCAGAAAATGATTTTTGCGCAGGTTTTGGCCTCAAACGCTATTTCCGGCTGATGTGGTAGTTAATCCTAGAAACGGGACTGAAACCAACTCTCATCGGTGCCAGGAAATTCCTTAAAGGACATTCAAGATTTTTTCTGCCTTCGTGCTATGATTTAAGAGATATTTGTGGGAAGAGAGACCAGAAATTCATGATAGCATTTGAGGCGCGATGTAGCACTACCGCTATGGGGATAATGCCTCATTGGGATGTTGAGCGGGCGCTGGGGCTTGCCTTGAGCCTGGATATCCCATTCTGGCCCCAACTTCCCAAAGTGAGCTTGTATGAAGATATGTATGTTCAGGCATCGCAGAATTTCCCGGGCATAGCTATTGACTTTGACAAGGGGAGGCTTAGTTTCGACACTGCACGATTTGAACAAGAACTCGATGGATATTTCGTGAAAATGGATGTCCCTGAGGCTTTTGCCCTCACCGCCGAGTATTCTGCAGTATTCCACAAGTTTCTCTCCAAGGAGCTTCAAGGTTATAAAGCTATCAGGGGACAGAACATCGGTCCCGTGAGCTTTGGCTTCAAAGTGCTTGATGAGAACCTCAAGCCAATCATTTATAACGATGCGGCGAGAACTATTTTATTTGATTTTATTCAGAAGAAAGCCAACATTCAGTATCGGGAGCTTAAGGAACGGAATACCTATGCTTTTGTCTGGTTAGATGAGCCAGGGCTGGGTTATGTGTTTAGTGGTCTGTCGGGATATAATGAGCAGCTGGCTAAAGAAGACTACCATAATTTTGTGGAAGGACTGGAAGGCCCCAAAGGGTTGCATCTCTGTGCCGAGGTAAATTTACCTTATCTGTTAGAGTTGGGGGTGGAAATTCTATCCTTCGACGCCTATCAAATTGGGTTTATGCCCAAGGAATATGCTGGTAACGTGGCTGAATTTATCAAAAAAGGCGGAATTATCTCGTGGGGCATTATCCCCACTGAATCCACAGTCCTGGCGACGCAGACACCCGAGAGGCTGGCGGCGATTCTCTCAGATTACTGGAAGGTAATCTCGGAAAGTTCAGGTTTGTCCTTGAACCAAATTGCCATGCAGGCATTGGTGGCACCAGCCAGATGCTGTCTTAGAGATATAGGCCAGATTAGTGCCGCCGATAAGCAGGCAGGTGAATGCCAGGTCTCCAGCGTTGAGGAAGGGATTGTGGAAAAGGCATTTGCCTTCTTACCTGAGCTCTCGCAAATATTGAGAGATAAGTATGGCGTATGAAGAAAAGAACTGATAGCCTTCCGCATGATCTCGCATGGGAATCCTCTCCCTTGACGGGAGAGGATTAAGGTGAGGGTGGAATCCCCCTCCCTCTAACTCCCTCCCGCCAGGGGAGGGAGAATTATGATGATTTATGCGGTTGGCTATAATTACTATTCAGGGATTCGTCCTGATCTCAGCCCGAAGAGTTTATGCCTGGTTATTTAGGACGCTATAATAAATAAGAATAATATGAAAGTATTAGGCATTATGGGCAGCCCGAGGCGGCAAAGCAATACCGAAATCCTTCTTGATAAGGCGCTGGAAGGTGCTAGGGAGGCGGGAGCTGAGGTGGAAAAGGTGCTGGTCTCCAAGCTCAAAATCTCACCGTGTCTGGAAATATATGCCTGTCGCAATGATGGCAACTGTGCCATCGAGGATGATATGCAAGCGCTCTATAAGAAGCTTCTAGAAGCCGACCATACCATTTTTGCCTCACCAATATTTTTCTATGGTATTACCAGCCAGGCTAAAGCCATGATAGACAGATGTCAGGCACTTTGGGTAAGAAAACATGTGCTGGGCATGGGCAAGGAAGATAAGCGAGTGCGGAGGGGGGCGTTTATTTCAGTAGGCGCTACTCGAGGTAAAAAGCTCTTTGATGGCGCGGTACTCACGGTGAAGTATTTCTTTGATGCTATAGGTGTGAAATATTCTGGTGATTTATTAGTCCGGGGAATTGATAACAAAGGCCAAATTAGGGAGCATCCTACGGCTCTCGAGAATGCATTTCGCCTTGGTCAAGAGCTTGTTCGTGAAAATAGAGACAGACAATGAAGGCGATAGTAGTTGACAATCTAACCAGGAGGTTTGGTCATCTTGTGGCGGTAGACCATATCTCATTTGAAGTCGAGGAGGGAGAGATTTTTGGTTTTCTGGGCGTTAACGGAGCCGGCAAAACAACGACTATCATGATGCTGGCTACGGCCCTAAATCCCAGCTCTGGGACGGCTACTGTATGTGGGTATGATATCGTCAGAGAGCGGGATAAAGTCAGAGAATCAATAGGCATCGTCTTTGAAGAGCTGAGCTTGGATATTGATCTAACGGGGAAAGAAAACCTGGACTTCCATGCCAGATTGTATCACCTTCCCAAAAAAGTGAGGGACGCGGGAATATCTCAAGCCCTGGACTTGGTAGGGTTAAAAGATAAACAAAATATATTGGTAAAATACTACTCCGGCGGCATGCAGCGCAGACTGGAGATAGCTAGGGGAATGCTAAATTCCCCCAAAGTCCTATTCTTAGATGAGCCAACTTTGGGGTTGGATGTACAAACGAGAAGGCTATTGTGGGATTATGCTAAGAAGTTGAATAAAGAAGCGGGTACCGCTATATTGCTAAACACTCATTATATTGAGGAAGCGGACTACCTCTGCGATAGAGTAGCTATCTTAGAGCATGGGAAGATTGCGGTGGTGGATACCCCCAAAGCATTAAAGGATTCGCTGGGCAGCAGCGTGCTTTCTATCAAGTTTCCACAAGGAGCCTCGGCTAATGAGTTTGCAAGTTTGCTAAACGGAATGAGCTGGGTTAAAAAGATTAGTCAGCATGATGCTCAACTAGAGTTAACCGTAGGAGACAAAGGGATGAAGATACCCGAGGTAGTAAGATTGGCACGGCAACACGGATTAGTTATTTCTTCGATCGCCGAACACAAGCCAAGCCTGGAGGATGTTTTCCTACACTATGTTGGGAAAAAGCTGCAGGACGAGGAGCATGAATAGCGTAATAGAAATTGAAAACCTAACCAAAGAATTCGATGGCTTGGTAGCCGTAAACCATATTACCTTGAACGTTGGCGAAGGGGAGATATTTGGCTTCCTTGGCCCTAATGGAGCTGGGAAGACGACAGCTGTAAAGATGCTCTGCACCATACTGAACCCCACTTCAGGCTCGGCTAAGGTTTGCGGATATGATATCGTGCGGCAGAGAGATAAGGTCAGAGAGTGCATAGGAATTGTGTTTCAAGATCGAGCCATTGACACATTCTTAACTGGTAAGGAGAACCTGGATTTTCATGCCCAAATGTATCATTTAGGTAGGAAAATCAGGCAGAAGAGAGTTGCCGAGGTGCTAGACCTAATGGATTTGAGGGGGAAGGAGAACATGAGGATTAGTGATTGCTCTGGCGGCACCCAGCGCAGATTTGAGGTTGCCAGAGGATTTCTGAACCATCCCCAAGTCTTGTTTCTGGATGAGCCGACTTTGGGCCTGGATGTCCAAGCGAGAAGGAATCTCTGGGATTACATCAACCTGCTAAATGAAAAAGAGGGTATAACCATAATCCTAACTACTCACTATATGGAAGAGGCGGATTATCTCTGTCACCGAGTAGCCATTATAGACCAGGGCCGCATAGTAGCTATGGATACGCCTGAAAAGCTCAAACAGGCAGTGGGTTCAAATTTGATTTCACTGCAAGTAGCTCAGGATAGCAGTGGCAGCCTAGTTGATTCACTAAAGCAACTCAACTGGATAAAGAAGATTGAAGCACGTGATGGCTCACTGGAGCTAAGTATCGATGGCGGCGAAGAAAGGATACCTGAGCTTATTGACTTTGCCGATAATCGCGGACTTGTTATATCATCCATCAAGTTGTATAAGCCTAGTTTGGAGGATACCTTTTTACATTATACTGGGAAGACCATAAGGGAGGAAGGAGGAAGTCTGATGGAGCTCTGGAAAGTATGGATGAGAAGGAGTGGAGGTAAGAGATAGCATGCGAGCAATTGCGGTCCGGCGAATCATAGACCCGCTACCCATCTATACCATGTGGCTGCGGGAGATGAAAAGATTCTTGAGAGTAAGGGCCAGGGTTATTGGTTCACTATTAATGCCTCTCTTTTTTCTGGCTTTTCTGGGATTGCCCATGAGCTTCATGCCTGCCGCACAAATACCGGGGCTGGAAGGTATAGGTTACCTTAACTTTCTTGCTCCTGGAATAGTGGGCATGACCTTACTATTTGCTGGTACCATGTCCGGGGCATCGGTTATATGGGACAAAGAATTTGGCTTTCTAAAAGAGGTCTTGGTGGCTCCGGTTAATCGTTTTTCCGTCATATTGGGCAGAAGCCTCGGCGGCATGACCACAGCCCTAATTCAAGCCCTCATTATAGTGGGAATAGCCATAGCCATGGGAGTCAAATTATCCAGTGTATCAGGATTTTTTTTGGCCCTAGTAATTATGATTCTTACCTGCGCCACATTCACGGGATTTGGCTTAATTATTGCCACCAAGTTAGGCAATCTGGAAGGCTTCATGGCTATAATGAACTTAATAGTCTTTCCTATATTTTTCCTCTCAGGTGCCTTGTTCCCTGTGCAGTCTATGCCGTCCTGGCTGAGATATATAATGTATATTGACCCCTTGACCTATGGGGTGGATGGGTTGAGGGGTACCCTTGTTGGCGTTGCCTCCTTTCCACTTTGGCTCGATTTCGCGGTTCTTCTTATACTGTGTTTAGCTTTAGCAACATTAGGTGCTTACTTCTTCTCAAAAATGGAAGCTGATTGAGAAGCGGGGAAACTTTGTTCTCAGCTGAGGCAGGAGCAGGGGTAATTATGAAATCCACCCAGAAGAATCTCCGATTTTTCTGGGAACCCGGGATCCCACAAAATCAAAGTTGTTTTGGGGTGTAAAAGAGCGAAACGAATTTCCAATAAGGGAATTAGTAGCGTTTAGCTTGCCGTGTCGGCTTGACATTGCCCCGATAATCAGGAGCAGTGATGTTGAATACCAGGCTTGTTCTGAAGTCCACCATTCGTGAACTAATTCGTGTCTCAATCTCATCTAAAGAGAGGCATGTAGTGACCACCATGGGCAACCTGGCATTTCCTTGGCAGGCTTGGGTGTTTTCTTCTGCGAGTAAGACATAAGTAACAGCAGGCAGCATGGGTAATATGGACACTGACTTGAAGAGTTGGTAACATACAGTAACAGGAGGTTGTAACATGTCTAAAAATGCCAAGATTGCTTTCGTCAGTCTTATTGGTCTGGTGGGGTTGATAGTGTTTTTGGTGGGATTGTTTGTTCACCCCGGCTATGGTTTTTGGGTCGGCCTGATCATAGCGATAGCCTGCTGGGTTGGGAGCGGTATCCTGGCGAGATATTGGGAAGTCAAAAAATAATGGGAAAAATGGGAGCAACTCTGTCTTTCTCTGCACCCTCTCACTTATGGGATAGATGGCTTGAGGGGTACCCTTGTTGGCGTTGCCTCCTTTCCACTTTGGCTCGATTTCACGGTTCTCCTTATATTGTGTTGAGCTTTAGCAACATTAGGTTCTTACTTCTTCTCAAAAATGGAAGCTGATTGAGAACCGGGGAAAACCAATCGAACTAATGCTGATTATAGTTAACTGCATAAGTCATTGTAATTCTCCCTCCCCCCACGCACACAAAGAGCGCTTGGCAGTGCGGGGGATGATATACTAATACTGTAAGCTAGAGATTTTGGGAAGACCGAACTGTTACGGAGGTGGTGAAAGATGAAGATAATACTTAGTTCGAAGAGACACCATTACGTGGCAAGACTCAGCATTTTTTTAATTACGGCAGCCTTAATTGCCGGGACGGTAGACTGTGGAGGAGGGGATGGAGGTGGTGTTATTAATTATGACCTCACTATCTCCAGTACCGCTGGAGGGTCGGTAACCACCCCCGGTGAGGGGACTTTTCCCTATAATGCAGAGACAGTGGTCAACCTAGTGGCCGAGGCCAAGGAGGGCTATCGGTTTGTCACCTGGACTGGCGGTGTGGATACCATTGCCAATGTCAATGCTACTATAACCACCATCACCATGAATAACGATTATTCTATCACCGCCAGCTTTGAGGCCAATTTTATGGTCGCCGCAGGCGGCCTACACACGGTGGGGCTTAAGTCCGACGGCACCATAGTCACCGTGGGAGATAATAGCTCTGGGCAGTGCGAAATCGGCGGCTGGACGGGCATCGTCCAAGTCGCCGCAGGCCGGGAGCATACAGTGGGGCTGAAGTCCGACAACACCGTGGTCGCCGTGGGAAACAACGACTATAGGCAGTGCAATGTCGGCGGCTGGACGGACACCAGCCAGGTCGCCGCAGGTTACTTTCAAACGGTGGGGCTTAAGTCCGACGGCGCCGTGGTCGCCGTGGGATTGGACGACTACGGGCAGTGCGATGTCAGCGACTGGACGGGCATCGTCCAGGTCGCCACAGAGGGCAAACACATGGTGGGGCTTGAGTCCGACGGCACCGTGGTCCCCGTGGGATATAACGGCTTCGGGGCGTGCAATGTCGGTGGCTGGACGGACATCATCCAAGTCGCCGCAGGCGGCCAGTACACGGTGGGGCTTAATTCCGACGGCACCGTGGTCGCTGTGGGAGACAACGCCTACGAGCAGTGCAATGTCGGCAACTGGACGGACATCATCCAAGTCGCCGCTGGCGGGTATCACACGGTGGGGCTTAAGTCCGACGGCACCGTGGTCGCCGTGGGACGCAACGACTACGGGCAGTGCGCTGTCAGCAGCTGGACGGGCATCGTCCAGGTCGCCACCGGTGGTTTTCACACGGTGGGGCTTAAGTCCGACGGCACCGTGGTCGCCGTGGGACGCAACGACTACGGGCAATGTAGTGTCGGTGACTGGAAGCTGAAGTGAACTTTCCCCGTATCTTCGCCCATAAGGGCGAAGCGAATTTTTCATGGGGTAATTAGTAGCGTTTAGCTTGCCGTGTAGGCTTTACATTACCCCGGTAATCGGGAGCGGTGATGTTGAATACCAGGCTTATCCTGGGGTCTACCATTCGTGAACTGATTCGTGTTTCAATCTCATCCAAAGAAAGACATGTAGTGACCACCATGGGCAACCGGGCGTTATAACGGTAGTTTATCAATTGATATAGTTTCTCCTGAGCCCAGGGCGTGGCCGATTGCTCCCCGAAGTCATCGAGTATCAGCAACGGAGTTTCTTTAAGCTTCTCAGAAAATTCGTCATAGGATATTTTGCTATCGGGACTGAAGGTAGAGCGTAAATGGTCCAGAAGGTCAGGAACAACCACAAAGAAGACTGGTTTTCCTTGTGCCAGCCGATAATTAGCGATAGCTGCTGCCAGATGAGTCTTACCACAGCCATTAACGCCTTGAAATATCAGCCAACCCTCTGGTGAACGAGCGAAGTCTACTGCTAAGTTGAAAGCCTGGCGCAGATTCTGCCGCTGTTCCAGGGGGAGTTCCAGCCTCTTGTGGTCAAAATTATCAAAGGTCATGTTCCGTAATAGCTCTAATTTTAAGCCACCTTGGGATTCCAGGGGCGATGCTGGTTCAATCGTCCATACCTGGCAGAATTCATCACTAGCAAGATGGCCACGTAAGCGTTCATCCATTCTTTCTAGGGGTACATCGCTGGTGATTACCGTAGCCAGCCTGGTATTGAAGCGATGATGAAGGAGTTGCTCCAGCTTCTCTTTAGCCCAGGTAGTAGCGCTTCCCAGAGTAAGGTCATCAAGTACTAATAGAGGCACATTCTTTACTCGCTCAAACAGCTCGTCATATGTGGTGTCGCTTGTGGGGCTGAAAGCGGAGCGGAGGTGATCCAGGAGGTCAGCAGTGCCGATATAAAATACAGGCTCTCCTAAGCTGAGACGATAATTGGCGATAGCACAAGCCAAGTGTGTTTTACCAGAGCCGCTGGGACCCAAAAATACGAGCCAGCCCTGGGGATTATCAGCAAAGGCTTTGGCAGCCTGGTAAACCTGAGCAAAGCGCTCTTGGGAAATGGCACTCGCCGCCTTCCCTTTAGGAGATAAATTGTTAAAGGTAAGCTGCGATAGGGAACCTAAATTGCTGTATTTCTCAAGATATTCTGTTTTTTTCTTTCTCAGCTCCCCTTTACTGCATCGGCAGGGCACCACCCGGCTGAAATCAACTTTCCCTGAATCTACAGAAGGGTGAACCAAGCCCGCCCCTTTGCAAATAGGGCAGATTTCACCTGCGCTTTCTTCTATCGAGGGAAGGAGAACGTTATCTTTTGACGAGGTGTCCATATCGGCCCTTGATATATTTGTCTGGGCCATCCTTTTTAGTGTCTCTCTTATATTCTCCACTGTCCTTACCTTCGCTAGCCCATCTTTCCAGGATGCGCGCGATATATTTCCAACTGCGTTTATTCAGCATAACTGCTTCCTTAAAGGCTTCTTCAATCCACTGGAGTGGATAAAGCTTCTCGGCTTCCTTAAGTTCTTCAGCAATCATGGGCGTTATTATGCCGATATTCTGCTCATAGAGGGAAAAGATGTTGATAGCCGGCGGCTGACGGCTATCAACAGTCAGATAATAAACATCCTCGAACATTCCATTGATATTTAAGGTCGAGTGTAATAGAGTACCGTGCTCTACTGCCGAGTCCAAAGCTTGGTGAAGTGTCTTCTCGCTTAACTCGGCTGACAGCCGACAGCTTTCAGCTTTCAGTTCTTTATAAGTAACAAGGTGAGTACGCTCTGGCTTTCGCAGGATAAGATAAGCCACACACAACACTACTTTAAGTTCAGCCAGGTCTTGAATTTTAGGCATCACCTGGGTAAAAAAAGAGTCAGGCAAGGAGACAAAATTTGTTATCCCTTGAGAGCTTGATAATTGACGATTAGGCATTTTCATCCTTACGACGCCGAAATCGGCTCTGCCTCTAAATTATCAAATTTGACAACCCTCTCCAGGAAGCGCAGCTTGATTTGACCTAAAGGACCATTGCGGTGTTTAGCTATAATGATATCGGCGATGCCGCGGGGATACGGTTCCTTTTCAATATCATGCACCCCGCCCCACTCTTCGGGAGAATAATTCAGATCTTCTCGGTGAATGAAAATAACCACGTCAGCATCCTGCTCAATGCTGCCAGATTCGCGCAAGTCAGAAAGCTGAGGTATATGGGAAGGACGCGCTTCTATAGCCCGACTAAGCTGCGATAGGGCTAAGATAGGCACATTCAGTTCCCGAGCTAAAGTCTTTAAGGCACGAGTTATGTTACTGAGCTCTTGAACTCGGGTTTCATTTTTGCCATCCCCTTGTATCAGTTGCAGATAATCGATGATAATCAGATCGATGCCTCGTTCGAAGTGAAGTCGCCGTGCATTGCTCCTGATATCTGCCACCCGAAGCATAGGGGAATCATCAACATAAATGGGTGCCTCGGATAAGACTCCACTGGCTTGCATAATTTTTATCTCATCCTTCTCACTAAAGCGCCCAAGACGAACCTTTTTAGAATCCACTCCGGATTCGCTGGCTAGAAGTCTTTGCACTACCGCGTCTCGAGACATCTCCAAACTGAATAGCGCAATACAAGCCTTTTGATTAATAGCGGCATTCCTGGCAACATTTAAGGCTAAACTAGTCTTACCCAAACTAGTCTTGGCGGCTAAAACGATTAAGTCAGTCCTCTGTAATCCTCCCAAAAAATCATCTAGGGCAGTAAAACTAGTTAGTATATGAGGTATTTCCCCTGCCTTAAGCGTAGTAGGTGGCCCGGCTCCCTCAAAATATTGACCCAAAACATCACGAATCGGAACAAGGCCTCGAAGGCCCTGCCTGGCTCGCACTTTAAACAGGATATCTTCAGCTTTGTTGAGGCTAGCTTCAACATCTGGGCTGGCTTCGTAGCCAAGAGCTTCGATCTGCCTGGCAGCGGCGATCATCCGCCGCATCATTGCCGTATTGGATACTATTTGAGCGTAATATTCAACATGGAGGGATGTGGGCACATTACTTATTAAATGGCTCAAAAAGGCAGCACCACCAATTTGCTCCAGCTTGTCCTGCCGCATTAGCTCATGAGCCACTGTAATCTGGTTTATAGCTTCATTGCGTTGGTAAAGAGAGAAACAAGCTTGGTAAATTGCCCGAGTTGTTTCTGAAAAAAAATCCTCGGGCTTGAGGGAAGCAGCAATTTTCAATATGGCATCAGGGTCAATAAGCAGAGACCCGAGTACTGCTTCCTCGGCATCAATATCATGGGGTGGTAATTTTTCCTCGGCCATGCTTACTCTTACTCTTTCTCTTTCTCTTTCTCTTTCTCTTTCCCTTCCTCTTTCGCTTTCGCCCTCGCCTTCTTTTTCTCTTTCCCTTCCTCTTTCGCTTTCTTTTCCTCTACCTCTGCCTCTTTCTCTTTCTCTTCCTCGATGACCACCATAATTTTCGGCTTAATGTCGCTGGCTAGCTTGACGGCCACCTCATAGCTACCCGTTTGGCGGAAAGGTTTCTCTATGTCTATCTTCTTTTTATCAATAACAGAACCTATGGCGCGACTTAATTCTTCAGCGACGTCGGCAGCGGTAATGGAGCCAAATAAGCGTTCTCCACCACCAATGCGAGCTTTAAGTCGAATTTCCTTTCCTTCAATTTGCCCAGCCAGTTCAACTAGCTTATCCCGGTCAATACTTTCCTCAAACTTTTCCCTCTCTAGCCTAGACTCTACTTGCTTAATGACCGTGGGAGTAGCTACCAAAGCTAAACCCCGAGGTAAAAGAAAATTCTTGGCATAACCTTTGCTCACCTCTTTTATCTCGCCAGCCTTTCCCTTTCCGGCGAGGTCTTCTAGCAAAACAACTTTCATAAAATTCCTCCCTAGCACTCAGCGCGCTGAGTACTGGATCAAAATGACAGAAATCTCTCTGCCGATATAGCAGCAGTAGCGCCATCTCCAGCAGCAGTTATCGCCTGCCTGGCTGAATTATGGCGGACATCTCCAACAGCAAATACTCCTAGAATCTTCGTTTCCATGAGTTCGTTGGTGATTACGTAGCCCCCTTCGTCCAAAAGCAACAATCCCCGCCACTGAGCACTATTGGGATCCGAGCCGATAGCCACAAAAACACCTGCTACCTCTAATATTGATATTTTAGCATTTTTGGTGCTTTTTAGCATTAGTTGCTTAACTAGCCCATTGCCTTCAATTTGGGTTACTATAGCATCCCAAATAAACTCTATCTTGGAGTCGGCCATAGCTCTTTCCTGAAATATCTTGCTGGCTCGAAGCTGGCTCCGACGGTGGATGACCTTAACCATGGAAGCAAACTTGCTCAAGTAGAGAGCCTCAGTGACAGCAGCATCGCCGCCACCTATTACAGCCACTGTTTTAGCTTTGAATAAAGGACCATCACAGGTAGCACAATAGGAAACTCCCTTGCCCACAAATTTATCTTCCCCAGGCACGCCTAGTTTGCGAAATTGCGAGCCAGAAGCAATGATTATCGTCTCAGCTATAAAATCGCCTTCACTGGTGCTGACCAGATTATGCCTCGGGCTGGGCACTACTTTGGTAACCTCGGCGAGCAAGGTTTCTAATCCATAGCTAGTGGCTTGCTTATGGATAAGTTGTCCTAACTCAATGCCTGAGATACCTTTGGGAAAGCCAGGGTAATTCTCCACTCGCTCAGCGTTGGTTATTTGCCCGCCAATTACTCCCTTTTCGATAAGTAAAGTACTAAGCCTTGAGCGGGCGCAATATAGCCCAGCAGTGAGTCCCGCCGGTCCACCACCAATGATGACTACTTGATAAATTTTGCTGGGATTGCTTCGTTTCACTCGCAATGACATTACTTCAACCCTTAGCTGCGCCCTCCCACAAATCACAGCGTCCCCCCCACCTAGCCAGGACCTTGTCCTCCACAGAGATTTGAGCAATCTCACATAAATTGGGACAAGTTTTACAAATAAAAGAAGAAACTGCGAAATTTGTTTGGCTAACCTCAAATCCTTTGAACTTTGTCTTATGGCTATTGCCTCCGATTTCTTCGCGTAGCAAGAGAGCCGCTCCGATAGCACCCATGAGTTCATGGTGAGGAGGAACGAGGACCTCGACATCCAGAGCTTCTTCAAGCGCCTTAATTATTCCTTGATTGAAGGCAACACCGCCCTGGAATACCATTGGAGGTAAAATTTCCTTGCCTAAAGCCACATTATTAAGGTAGTTTCGCACTAAAGCTTGACATAAGCCATAAACGATGTCTTCGGTTTTATGTCCTATTTGCTGCTTATGAATCATGTCCGATTCGGCAAAAACGGTACACCGTCCAGCAATGCGTACCGGGGCCGTGCTTTTTAAAGCTTGTCCCCCGAAGTCTTCAATGCCTATGTTTAACCTGGAGGCTTGGTGCTCCAGAAAACTGCCAGTACCAGCAGCGCACACCGTATTCATACCAAAATCGACAACCACGCCATCGCGAATTAAGATGATTTTGCTATCCTGTCCCCCAATTTCAACAATAGTTTGTACTTCGGGTACGTAATGCATAGCAGCAACAGCATGGCTGGTAATTTCATTTTTTATTAAATCGGCACCCAGAATAACGCCAGCTAGATAACGAGCGCTTCCGGTAGTAGCTACCCCACAAACTTCAGCCTGAGGTGGCATCTGCTTTCTTATATCCTCTAGGCCCTTCTGAATGATACTGATCGGTCTGCCTTGAGTTCGTAAGTAAGTAGAGGCTATAAGCTGGTCCTGGCCATCAAGCAGAGTCAGTTTAGTAGTAACCGAGCCAACATCAACGCCAAGATAGGTTATCAATTGCCCCTGCGTCTCCTTCTAAACTTTAGCAAATCGACGAATGCCTCAAGCCTGGTTATCATTCCCGGCCTGGCCATCTGTTCATCGTAAAGTACAGTAAGCACAGGAATATCCTCTCTAGTCGAGGGCATAATATTCTGAGCTACTATCTCAGGCATGCACGTGAAAGGTGCCAAGTGAACCACGCCATTATATCCCTCCCGGGCACGAACCACCTTCTCACCCACTGATTCCCAGCCATCGCCACCAACGTTACGCTTAAGATAGGGCATAGCTGCCTCATGAACCTCTTTCCACTCATTTATACCTAGATAGTTGAGAAACAGTCTATATTTGACCCAGCGGGATAGGCTCATAGTGCGCTCTACTTCCACTCCTAATTTGCCTAATTCCATTTCTATATCCATATTAGCGAATGGGTCGAGAACAACAAAAACTTCACCAACAATGCTCACTTTAACCGGGTTAGCTGTCGGGTCTTTGGGCACCTGGTCCAGCTTCTTGATATATTCCTTAGTAGCGTTCTTGACCTCCCGGACCGTGTTGGCCTCGCCGATAGCCTTGACAGCTTCTCGGTAAATTTGGTTAGCCCTTCCCTTCTCAAGTTCTACTGCCCGTACCTTGTGAACCACTTGCTCCATTTTGTCTAAAGCAAATAGTTTTCCCATGGCAAAGTAAAGGGCTGAAATAATTTGGGGCGGGGGGGCGCCACTAGTCAGGTCCTTCATAAGGCGCATGATGCTTCTAAATCTATGCTGAGATACGTCGAGGGTGAAGAAGTGAGCGTCATAGCCTAAATCACGTATTATTTGTTCCTGTTCCTTAACGTAGTAGCCCAACCGGCACACGCCAGTGCCTCGGGCATGAATCAGAGTATCGGCTCCCAATTCACAGGCCTCGATTAAGTTGCCCAAGGTAAGCTTGAAAGGCAAACAAGCTTCCACTGGCGAATATTTGACCCCAAGGTCTAAGGTTCGATGACTGGTTGGAGGTGGGATTATTAGCTCGCTCTCCCCACTGCCTAGCTTTTGAACCAGTGCCTCGGCTATAAGGTAGGCATGTCCACAATGGGGTATACCTATACGCATACCCTTTTCCTCCTTTTGACCATATCGAGAAAAGCCTCCAACCGAGTGACCAATCCTCCTTCACTTGTGTGCTCATCCAAACTGAGGTGTAAAAAGGGGGTTCTAAACTCGCTCGCTCGATGCCGCACCATGTCTATCATCATGGAATCGGGGCCACAACCAAAAACAGCTACACTAATTATACCATCGACTTTGGCCTCTAGATAGTATTCACCGGCACCAATTATATCGGCTTCGAAAGACCAGTGCGGGGCGCCTCCCAACTTCGTCATAGCGATATCGAGCGCTTCCTGCTCTGCCATCTCCGGAGTAAATACTCTAACCTCCATTGCCTGCAGTCGAGAAATGAGTCGATGGTTGATATAGTCGTCATAGATAACATATTGATGCCCGATAACGGCAACAGACAAACCAGGAGATATATCGGGCTTCAAATATGATTTGCCCTCATCCCGGTGCATCTCATCTAAAGCTTGAATGGGGGTGATTCCTCTATCGGACATCTCCTTTCGGTAGGCTGAATGGGCTTTCTCGGCTTGCTCGGCAGCTTTTTTAATCCTGCTTTTGTCGGAACTAAAATGACGTCCTAATTCATATATGGCGCGATATAAGCTGCGGCGCCCTTTATTCAAATCTATCTCTGGGTCGAGAATGGGGGGACACTCTGGCACTAAGGCCCTGGTCATATCCGGCAAGCCGATGAATTTGGAGCAATAGTAAGCTTTCTTTCCCAGGCTGCGCATCGCTGGAATAAACATATAGTCACATTTATTTGCTAGGGAAATAGCATGTCCAAAGAAGAGTTTCACTGGCAAACAAGTCTCAGCAACCGCCCGTGAATTTCCTGCGGTAAAAATAGCTTTGTTAGTTGGCGGTGATACTACCGTTTCTGCACCCAGGGCTTCAAAAAATGCTTTCCACGCAGGGAGATATTGATAATAGGATAGAGCCCTAGGAATGCCTACTTTAAACATGGCCGAACTCTCGTTTAATTTTATCAAGTATTCCTGGCTGGCCCAGGATGTCAACCACAGTCATAGCCATTGCCTTGGCGGCATCCATTAGGCCTTCATGTCCCGCTTCAGAGGCGGCTGCTGCAGCAAACTCTGGTGTATGTGTCAATGTCTGAGGGGGAGCAATAGCTATTGTAGGATGTATGCTGGGCACCACTTGACTGACATTTCCCATATCGGTGCTGCCTAGGCCAAAACGAGCATCAAAGGCTTCTACCTGGCGCCCCAGCGATTCTAGATTTTGCTTAAATAGCTCGGCTAAAGTCATATTGTTTTTCATTGGAGAATAGGTATTATCGCTCCACCTATATTCTAATCTTGCCCCGCTAGCTATAGATGCTCCTGTAAAACAGTTCAGAACCTTATCCTTCAACTCAGCAAGATAATCATCATCTCGAGCACGTACAAAAAACACAGCAGCACTGTGAGCAGGCACTATGTTGGGCGCTTCACCTCCATCAGTGATTATGCCATGGATGCGTGCTTCCCCCCTTATGTGCTGGCGCAGCGAATTTATCGAGGTGAAAGCTAAAATCATAGCATCAAGGGCGTTTATACCCCTGTAAGGTTGAGCAGCAGCGTGGGCTGCCCGACCAAAAAACTCTATCTCTAAGACGCTGCAGGCAAGTGCCCCTTCGGTTGGCATGTTCCTCGTACCGGGATGTACGATCATAGCCACGTCTATTTCCTTAAAGGCTCCTGCTTTCACCATGTCTATCTTGCCGCCGAGGGATTCCTCCGCAGGAGTACCCAGAACCACAACGCTGCCCCCAAGCTGATCAATGATAGACTTACTGGCAACACCGGCACCAACTGCTGAAGCAGCTATGATATTGTGCCCACAGCCATGCCCTATTTTAGGTAAAGCATCGTATTCGGCAAGCAAGGCAATTCTTGGGCTCCTTTGGCCATATGTCGCTCGAAAGGCTGTAGCCAAGCCAGCAGTGCCTCGTTCTACGTGAAACCCACTGTCTTCAAGATAGCTAGTAAGCCAAGCCGAGGCTTTCTCCTCCTTAAGACCCAGCTCGGGGTTATCATGGATATTCAAGCTCAACCGGATAAGCTGTTGCCTTTGTAATTCGACACTATCCTTTACCTTTAGCTTCAGTTTTTCTATCTCCAAGGTTGTTTAGCACTCCCTTCTGTCATTTTGAGCCCTGCGCTCAAGGTGATAAAATAATCGTTTCCTACTGCCAAAACTTGAACCTCTTATGAATAGCTATTATACTTTGTGTTTGATCTTGATTTCTAGGTGATAAGGAATGGAAGGACTTAAAAAGAAGCCCCTCAAGGCTTTAATAAATGTGACCCAATTACTGAAAGAGCCTATGGGCTCTAGCCGAAGCCACGATATAAGTGGGCTAATTAGTGAGGAAGTTGAAGGTTTTGTTGAAGGAGAAGCAAAGGTGATTCGTATTAGTAAGGGAGTCTTAGTCCAGTGTAAATTAACTGCTGAGGTAAAACTTATATGTAGCCGCTGTCTTGATGCATTCTTATGCCCTATAAGTTTCACTGCGGAGGAAGAATTTCTTCCGATATCGGGTGTGTCTGGTGATTTAGCACCCTCTTCGCCAGAACAATCGGAAGAATTTACTATTAATGATAAAAATATACTTGACCTGGGCGAGTTAATACGGCAATATATCTTGTTAAATTTGCCCATGAAACCCTTATGTCGACCTGACTGCCCAAGAATAAACTAACTCCGTATGATCTTGATTTTAAATTGACGGGGTCCCCAAAAAAATCGTAAGATTTTCGTGGGGTGAAATGAAGGAGGCGAATTCATATGGCACCACTACCTAAGAAAAAAACCTCTAAAGCGCGCCAAGGGAAAAGGCGTAGCCATCTTAAATTAACTTTGCCTGCCCTGGATATATGCTCACATTGCCACAGCCCTAAGTTAGCTCATCATGTCTGCCCTAACTGTGGCTGGTACAACGATAGAGAAGCAATTGAGGTCAAACCTGCCAAGAAATAGTTTGCATGGCTGAGTTATCCAAGGTAGCGTATGTTTTCCCAGGACAGGGCTCCCAAAGCATTGGTATGGGGCTGGACCTATATAAGAGTTATCCTTCAGCTAAGAAAGTCTTTGATGAAGTCAATACGTCTTTAGGCTTTCCCCTCTCCCGTTTATGCTTTGAAGGTCCAGAGGAGGAATTGACAAAGACGCATAACGTCCAGCCAGCGATACTGGTCGTCAGCATTGCCTGCCTTAAAGCGCTGCAGGATGCCAGTCGTGGCAATTTCCCGCCTCCTGCCTTTATTGCTGGACATAGTTTGGGTGAATATACTGCCCTGGTTGCTGCGGGTGCGCTGGGCCTCGCTGATGCAGTTTTGCTTGTCAGGGAAAGAGGGAGATTAATGTATGAAGCTGGGCTAAAAAATCCCGGAGGCATGCTGGCGGTAATAGGTCTTGATGAGGAAACAGTCAAAGGCATCAGTGTTCAAAGTAGAACCGAAATTTCCAATATAAACTGTCCTGGACAGATTGTAATCAGCGGGGCTATTGAAGCTTTAGGCGAAGCCAACAAATTAGCTAAGGCAAGAGGTGCTCGCGCCCTTATCCCTTTAAAGGTTAGCGGAGCTTTCCATTCTGCCTTAATGGAGCCAGTCATAGCTGAATTCAGTAAAGTCATCTCCAACGTTAGGTTTCAACCACCGTTCACTCCTGTAATATCTAATGTAACCGCTCGACCGTTAACCGAAGCTAATTCCATGAAGGAAGAACTTGTGAATCAGCTTCGCAATTGCATCCAATGGCAAGGGTCAGTGGAATATATGATGCACAGTGGGGTCACTACCTTCTACGAAGTGGGTCCAGGAAAAGTGCTTACCGGTTTAATCAGGCGCATCAATTCCGAGCTCCAAACCTTCAATATATCAGGAATTGAGGATATAGCGCAGCTAGCACGCAAAGAGGGTCAAACTAACTAGCGCCCCGTGAAAAATTCACTTCGCTTTTTTTTACGCACCACAAAATCCAAGAGCTTTCTGGGTGGATTTCACAGGGACCCCTAAATTTGTTAGATAAAGTTGGAGGTGAATAACTAATGGCTAGCATCAGGCGAAAGGCAAGAATCGCTGCTCTCCAAACACTTTATGAGCTTGATTGCACAAAGCACGAGGTAGAGACAGCTCTAGCTCACTTAAAAGCGGAGGAAACACTACCTCAAGAAGCACTTAGCTTTAGCGAAGAGCTTGTGAAGGGGGTGCTCCAGAACAAATCTGAGCTTGATGCTCTTATCAAAAAATTTGCCCCGGCGTTTCCTGTAGAACAGATGTCTATTATTGATAGGAATATTTTGCGTCTGGCCATTTTTGAAATTTTATTCAATGATAAAACTCCCTTCAAGGTAGCTATAAATGAGGCTATAGAATTAGCCAAGGAATTCGGAAGTGATGCTTCCCCCCGATTGATCAACGGAGTGTTGGGCTCGATAACAACTGAACGTGGTGTAAAACAATAAAGCCCTTAAGGGACGTGAGGGCCTCGTCTGCTCTCCAGTAACCTCTTAACCGGGTGACATCCCACAAAAGATAAATTTTCTGCGGAGGCTGGGATATACAGGTAACACTCATGGCATATTTAGTGAAAATAATTTACCAAGGGAGTTACCGGAATGAGAAAGCTAGCCAGCACAGAATCTTGTTTTTTTTGGCGGGGTTTGTTATACTTCCCAGCCGTGCTAAATCTACGTCACAAGGAAAATAATGAAAAAGGGTGGCTACAATGCTTTTAGGAGGCCACCTTCTTTTATGGCCAATTCTGAAGAGTTGAGGTAAATATTAAAATGGAATTGCTAAGCCCTTACAAAGAAGCTATAGACGTGATACTCGAGGCTGGTGGTGAACCACTCAAATTGTGTTACCAATGCGGTCTTTGCACCGGTATTTGTCCTTGGAACATGGTCCGAAGTTTTCTCGTTCGCCGCATCATGCATGAAGCTCAGCTTGGGGCAATCGATTTTGGCAGCGAGGATGTCTGGACTTGTGTCACTTGTCGAGCTTGTGTTCAACGCTGCCCCCGAGGCGTCGAGATAATAGACGTTATGAGAGCTGTGCGCCGAGCCGTAGCTAGCTTGGGTATCGGCGTTGTCCCTGATGCCCTGAGAATTTCGGCTAAGAACATCGCTAGTGTAGGAAATCCACTTGGTGAAGCACCAGAAAAGCGAAATGACTGGGCTAAAGACCTAGAGGTGAAAATTTTTGCTTCAGGTACCGAAATACTCTATTTCCCTTGTTGTGTTCCATCCTATGACCCTGATTTCAAAACAGCGGCTCGTGCTATTGCCATAATCTTCAATAAGCTTGGGATTGATTATGGCATTATAGGTACTGAAGCAAAATGCTGTGGTGAGGCAATTAGAAAAGCCGGATATGAAGATACATTTCAAAGTCTAGCCCAAAACAATATTAATCTCTTTTCCAGTAATGGTGTCAAAACTGTGGTAGTTTCTTCACCGCACTGCTACCATACCTTTAAAAATGAGTATCCTGAGCTTGGGGGCAAGTTTGAAGTGGTTCATATCACCCAATACCTGGCTTCACTCATCGAGAAGGGGAAATTGAAGCTCTCTAAAGAGATAAACAAAAAGGTAATTTATTCTGACCCCTGCTATTTGGGCAGGCATAACAATGTATATGACGAGCCAAGAAAAGTTCTGCAAAGTATTTCTGACCTGGAATTAATGGAATTCCCTGATGCTCGTGAGGAGGGTCTTTGCTGCGGTGGTGGCGGCGGCAGGATCTGGATGGATACCCCGAAGGGGGAAAGGTTTTCTGATATAAGAGTGCAACAAGCTGTGGAGAAAGGTGCTGATATAATAGCTGTAGCTTGCCCCTACTGTGGTCTCAACTACAGAGATAGTGTACTCTCCATGGGCAAAGCAGAGACTATGCAGGTTAAAGATATTAGTGGGCTCGTTGCTGAAGCAATATGATAATGGAGTAATGAAATGGAAGAAATAAAGATCGGTGTTTATATTTGTCACTGTGGGTTGAATATTGCTGGTACGGTGGATGTAGCCGAGGTAGCTAAATATGCAGCAACCTTGCCCTCTGTGGTGATTGCCCGCGATTATAGATATATGTGTTCCGATCCAGGGCAGGATTTCATCAAGAATGATATTAAACAACTGGGGATCAATCGAGTTGTAGTTGCTTCCTGTTCTCCAAGGATGCACGAGCCTACTTTCCGCAAAGCTGTTCAAGACGGCGGACTAAATCCTTATTTATACGAACACGCCAACATCAGAGAACAATGCTCCTGGGTTCATGAAGATAAGGAATTGGCTACTAAGAAGGCAAAGGATTTGGTGAGGGCAGCAGTAAAGCGAGTCTATCGTCAGGAGCCCCTTGTTGTTAAGGAAATACCGCTTAATCCTGATGTCTTGGTTGTTGGCGGTGGCGTTGCAGGAATGCAGGCTGCCCTGGATATAGCTGAGGGCCATCACAAGGTGTACCTGGTAGAAAAGGACCCATCGATCGGTGGGCATATGATACAGCTTGATAGGACCTTTCCTACACTTGATTGCTCCGAATGTATTCTTACTCCCAAAATGTCTGATGTCGGGCATCATCCGTTTATCGAACTGTTGTCTTATAGTGAAGTAGAGGAAGTCTCAGGGTCTATAGGTAATTTCAAGGTTAAGGTGAGAAAAAAGGCTAGACATATAGATGAGAGCAAATGTATTGGCTGCAGCGTGTGCGAAGAGAAATGCCCATGGAAGACTGATAGCGAATTTGAGATGGGCTTAGCCAAGAGAAAAGCAGTTTATATCCCCTTTGCTCAGGCTATTCCACATCTTGCAGTAGTAGATCCCGACCTTTGTGCTTACATCAAGTCAGACGGAAAGAAATGCGGAGCCTGCATAAAATTCTGCGAAGCCAAAGCTATAACCCCGGAGACTCTTCTCAAGCAAACTGATCAAATTATTGAATTTAATGTGGGCTCGATAATCGTGGCTACCGGGTATGACCAGTTTGACCCCTCAGTTATACCTCAATATGGATATGGTAAATACGATAATGTACTGACTGGACTTCACTTTGAAAGGATGACCTGCGCCGCAGGGCCGACTGGGGGTAAGATTCTATTGAAGGATGGGCGAGAGCCGGAAAGGATAGCCCTTGTACACTGTGTTGGCAGTCGTGACAAGAATTATCATGAGTACTGCTCCCGAGTTTGCTGCATGTATGCGCTTAAATATGCTCACCTGACGAAGGAGCTCAGCAAAGCCGATGTATATCAATTCTACATTGACATGCGCTGCTTCGGCGAAGGCTATGAGGAATTCTATAAGCGCCTTTCAGAAGAGGGCGTGAATTTCATAAGGGGAAAGGTGGCCAAGATCACAGACGAAGCCTTGACCGATGAAGAAAAGGGCAAGTTGATTGTAGTCAGTGAAGATACGCTTTTGGGAAAGATAATACGACTCCCTGTGGATATGGTTATCTTGTGCTGTGCTTTGGAACCACGCTCCGACGTTGAGAAAGTGGGGAGCCTTTTCAACATCAACCGCAGAGCAGATGGCTTCTTCTTGGAGAGGCATGTCAAGCTTGACCCTGTGGCTACTCCGACGGATGGAATATTCATCGCTGGTTGCTGCGAAGGTCCCAGAGACATTCCTGATACCGTAGCGCAAGCTGAGGCAACAGCAGCCAAAGCATTATCTTTGATAAGTAGAGGCGTAGTTACAACCGAAGCCGCCATATCTACCATAGATGAAGATATCTGCCATGGCTGTGGACGCTGTGAAGAAATCTGCGTTTTTCATGCTCCTAAGGTCACTAGCAAGAACGGAAAGTTAGTTTCCAGTATAAATGAGACTCTCTGCAAAGGCTGTGGGTCTTGCGCTGTCGTCTGCCCGACAGGAGCAATATCAATAAAACATTTTACCCAGGATGAGATATTGGCTCAAGTTGGTGCCTTGACGGAGGTATGATAATGGCTGAATTTGAACCTTGCATTATTGCCTTCTGCTGTAATTGGTGCACTTACGCTGCTGCCGATTTGGCCGGAACCAGTCGTATTCACTATCCACCGAATGTCAGGATTATAAGGGTAATGTGCAGTGGCATGGTGAACCCTATATACATACTGAAGGCCTTTGAGGGTGGCGCTGATGGAGTTTTGATCGCTGGCTGCCATCTCACCGACTGCCATTATATGGATGGCCCCACCAAGTGCGATGCCATGGTTGCTAAGCTAAGAGAGCTGCTCCACCTGCTTGGTTTAGAGGACAAGCGTTTGAGACGTGAGATGATAGCTGCCTCAGAAGGCGTGATATTTGCTAATGTAGTCCGAGAAATGGTGGAGGACCTTAATAAATTAGGCCCTTCACCGTTCAAAACTAGAATGGAGGCCATAGCGTGAGTTTAGAGGATATTATTCAGCAAACTAAGGCTTACTACTGTCTGGAGTGTGGCAAGTGTACCAGTATATGTCCCGTGTCCAGACAACATCCGGCCTTTTCTCCGCGAGCAATGATTGAAACAGCCCTTTTGGGATTCGAAGATGAGTTAATTTTCAATAGAGACCTTTTTTCTTGTCTGACATGTTATCAATGTCGGCGAGAATGCCCCTGTGATGTTGAATTCCCAGTATTCATTCAAAAGGCAAGAAGCGTAGCCCAGGGTAATAACCAGTATGGAATCTGTGCCCACTCTGGACAACTGCAATCTTTGCAGCGACTTATGGCAAGTCATGATGTTAAGCAAAAAAGACTGGATTGGCTATCTGATAAATATCGTATTTCTGAAGAAAGCGACACTCTTTTTTGGGTGGGATGTGCTCCATATTTTGGCCCCATTTTCGAGGATATAGAGTTTAGAGCTCTTGATATTACTGAAGCGAGCCTGAAGGTTTTAAACCTTCTTGGTATAGAGCCTAAGTTGCTTGCTAATGAGAAATGCTGTGGGCATGACATGCTTTGGACTGGTGATATAGAGACATTTAAGAAACTGGCGGAATACAATGCTGCCCAAATAAAAGAAGCTGGCATAAAGAAGATAATCTTTTCTTGCCCTGAAGGCTATCGGACATTCAAGCTGGATTATCCTAATTATGTTAGCCTAAATTGTGAACTGCAGCATATCTCGGAACTCCTAGCCGAGAAGATAGGGAAAAAAGAGCTCAAGCTCAAAGAGATCAAGAAGAAAGTGACCTATCAAGACCCATGCAGGTTAGGAAGACATTTGGGTATTTATGATGCTGCGCGCAAGGTGCTTGAGGCCATTCCTGGTATAGAATTTGTTGAGATGGAGCACAATAGAATGGATGCTATTTGTTGTGGCACTAGTGCCTTCACCAATTGCGAGGCGTATTCCAATATGATAAGGCAACAGCGGTTATCCGAGGCGAAGGCAACGGGGGCAGAGATACTCATAACCTCCTGCCCTAAATGCCAGACCCATTTTAGATGTGCCATGGTGGATAAAGGAGAAGAGCATCGGCCAACTCCGAAGATTGAAATAATGGATTTGGCAAATCTGGTAGCAAATGCGATGGGAGAGTAATAATGAGTAACAGCGAAAACGGACGTAAATCGGTACTAGTAGTCGGTGGTGGCATAGCTGGGATTCAGGCTTCACTTGACCTGGCCAATATGGACTTTAAGGTATATTTGGTGGAAAAGTCGCCCAGCATCGGGGGAAGAATGGCACAACTGGATAAGACTTTCCCCACTAATGATTGTGCCATGTGTATCCTTGCCCCTAAGATGATTGAGGCCAGTTCCCACCCCAATATAGAGCTCCTAACTTATTCTGAAGTTGAAAAAGTCTCGGGAGGAATAGGGAAGTTCACGGTTAAGATAAAGAGGAAGGCGCCTTTTGTTGATTGGAGCAAATGTACAGGATGTGGCCTCTGTGTGGAAGGATGCCCCGTCATTATACCAAACGAATTCGATCAGGGGATTGGAAAAAGAAAGGCCATATACCTGTTCTTTCCCCAGGCTGTTCCTAAAAAATGTGTTATAGACAAAAGAGAAGAGCGCCCCTGTAAAGCGGCCTGTATGGATGTTTGCCCCGTCCATACTAATGTGCCCGGGTACATCAAGCTCATTTCCGAAGGACAGTTTAAAGCGGCCTATAAGCTCATAAGAGAGACAAATCCCCTGCCGGCAAGTGTTGGGCGGGTATGCTATGCCCCTTGCCAGGAAGTCTGTAATCGCGGGCAAATAGACGAGCCACTGTGTATTCGCGATCTTAAGAGAGTTCCCGGAGACCAATGGAATATCGAGGAACTTGAAGTCCCGGTAGTGGCAAAAACAGATAAAAAGGTAGCGATTATAGGGGCAGGTCCGGCAGGGCTGGCCGCAGCTAATGACCTTGCCCTAAAGGGTCACAATGTGACTATCCTTGAAGCTCTTCCTGAACCTGGAGGAATGCTTCGTGTTGGCATACCTGAATATCGCCTTCCCAAGAAAATTTTACGCCAGGAGATAGGCTATATCCAAAAGCTGGGCGTGGAGATAAAAACTGGCGTTCAGGTTGGTAAAGATATTACCCTCGAAAAATTGAAGAAAAACTACGATGCTATTTTCGTCGCTGTGGGAACACATGGTGGTATGAAGCTTGGAGTGGAGGGTGAAGATATTTCCGGAGTAATGGATGGAATAGGATTTCTCCGTGCTGTAAATCTCGGGAAAAAGGTAAATGTGGGAAAGAAAGTCGCGGTGATTGGTGGAGGTAATACAGCTATCGATTGTGCCCGCACAGCAAAGCGGCTAGGAGCTAAAGAGGTAACCATTGTTTATCGTCGTTCGCGTGCTGAGATGCCAGCTTCCGAGGAAGAAGTAACAGCAGCAGAAAAGGAAGGGGTAAAGATTGAGTTCCTGACAACTCCAAGCCGCTTCTCTGCCGAGAACAAAAAACTTGCCAAGATGGAGTGTGTGCGGATGAAGCTTGGGGAACCGGATGCCAGTGGTCGTCCTCGCCCCATCCCCATCAAGGGTTCTGAATTTACTATTCCCGTGGATACAGTGATTGCGGCATTGGGACAGGCTCCAGAGACAGATTTTGTTAAGGAGTTGGGAGTTTCACTTTCCAAGAGAGGCACGATAGAAATCGATGCCAAGACAGGGGCGACCAATATTGAAGGAGTATTTGCTGGAGGTGATGTGGTGACTGGGCCTGCTTTCGTGATTGACGCTATTGCAGCAGGGAAAAAGGCAGCTCGCTCTATCCACCAATATTTGAGTGGACAACCCATCGAGGGTGAAGAACCAAGGAAGGAACCAGAGAAGTTGTCCGAAGAAGAGATAAAGGACCGCAAAAAGCGCTTTCCTTCCAGAAAAAAGCTAGAGATGAGGGAAGAACCTATTAAGGAAAGGGTCCAGGACTTCCGAGAAGTGGCTTTGGGATATTCTCTCGAGGAAGGCATAGAGGAAGCTTCACGCTGTCTGGCCGGACAAATAGAAGGATGCATAGAATGCCATGAATGTGAACGGCGATGTGAGCCAAAAGCGATAGCCTATACGATGAAGGATGAAAACATTACACTAAAGGTAGGTGCGATAATCGTCGCTTCAGGACTTGGCTTATACGATATTTCATCGCTAACAGAATACGGCTATGGAAGAATAAAGAACGTGATTACTGCCATGGAATTTGAGAGGTTGACTGCTGCCTCCGGACCCACTATGGGAGAACTTAGGCGTCCTTCAGATGGCAGGATACCTGAAAATATAGCTTTTATCCAATGTGTCGGCTCTCGCGATTTTAGGTATAAGGTTTATTGCTCCAGTGTCTGCTGCAT
Source organism: Dehalococcoidia bacterium (assembly GCA_049586675.1). Taxonomy (GTDB): domain Bacteria; phylum Chloroflexota; class Dehalococcoidia; order GIF9; family AB-539-J10; genus RBG-13-51-36. The sequence continues at coordinate 6,825 of JBAVCL010000005.1, read as the reverse complement.
GCATGCCACCAAGGAGGCAATGCTGGCTTTTGAGCATCATCCAGGGACAAAATCCACCATTTTCTACATGGATATGAGAGCTGTAGGGAAAAGGTTCCAGGAATACATTGCCAGGGCTAAAAAGGACTACAATGTGACTTATATCAGAGGACGTCCTAGCATGATTGAAGTTAATCCTGAGAATGGTAATCCGATTATTTGGTATGAGGAGACTACCAGCGGAGAAATAAAGAGCTTTGAGGCAGAACTGGTGGTTCTTGCCCAAGCCATGGTTCCTCAAATCACCAAAGATTTGGCGAAAATACTCGGTATAGAGTTAGACGAAAATGGCTTTGTAAAGACCCCAGAAAAATTGCTACAACCGCTGGATACTACAAGGCCGGGCATTTTTGCCTGTGGCTATGTACATAGTCCCCGGGATATCCCGGATTCTGTAACCCAAGCTTCAGGGGCAGCGGGCAGAGCTGCTGAAGCTATAGCAGGAGGCAAGTAAGGGCCATGGAAGAAAAAAATCTTTCTCATCCTCGTATCGGAGTTTTTGTTTGTCATTGTGGCATAAATATCGGGGCATATGTCAACGTCCCGGAAGTTGTCGAATATGCCAAACAGCTACCAAACGTAGTGCATGCTGAACGCAATTTGTTTACCTGCTCTGAGGAAGGGATTTCAGCAATTAAGAAAGGGGTAAAGGAATACAATTTAAATCGGGTCATAGTAGCTTCCTGTACTCCTAGAACCCATGAGGCGCTCTTCCGAGCTGCTTGTGAGGAAGCGGGCTTAAACAAATACCTTTTCGAGTTTGTTAACATAAGAGACCAATGCTCCTGGGTACATATGCGTGAGCCTCAAAAAGCTACGGAAAAGGCTAAAGACCTGATAAGGATGGGGGTGGCCAAAGCCAGATTGCTGGAGCCATTGGAAGAGATTGAAATAAAGGTAATTCCTTCGGCATTAGTGATTGGTGGAGGAGTTGTTGGAATGGAGGCAGCCTTAAACTTAGCCAATCAAGGTTTTGATGTTCACTTAGTGGAGAAGGAGCCAGAACTTGGAGGGACTCTTCGCAATATTAATAAACTTTTTCCTACGAATCAAGAAGCAGGGAAGTTAATCAAACCACTTGTTGAACAAGTTAAAAGCCATCCCAAGATCAAGACTCATCTCTCGTCCAAAGTAAAACAAGTAACTGGATTTATAGGTAACTTCAATGTCAATCTGGATGGGAAGGACAAGGAGAATCAATTCAATGTGGGTACCATTATAGTAGCCGTCGGGGCTGAGCCGTTAAAACCGACGGGTCAATATGGCTATGGGAAGATGGCCAATGTACTCACTCAATTGGAACTAGAGGGACGAATGAAGAGAGGGGAACCCTTGGGTCAGAATGTTGTGATGATCAATTGTGTGGGAGCCCGGGTTCCTGAGAGAACTTATTGCAGCAGAATCTGCTGCATGACGGCAATCAAAAATGCCTTCCTTATTAAAGAGGCAAATCCCAAGGCAAAGGTCTGGATATTGCACCGAGACCTCATGACTTATGGTGTAGACTTCGAGAACTATTATCGGAAGGCTATGGCGCTAGGGGTTAGATTCATTAGATATAGCTTAGAAAGGCCTCCCCAAGTTATCGGAGATAAAAAGGTTGAAAAGATAAAGGTGTATCATGAATTAATGAGAAGGGAAATAGAACTTCCCTGTGATATGCTTGTTTTAACTACTCCTCTTATCCCTGCCGAGGATAATCAAAATATCTCCAAAATGCTTAAAGTCTCCTTAGATGAGTTTGGTTTCCTCCTGGAAGCACACTTAAAGCTCCGCCCTGTAGAGTTTGCCATGGATGGAGTTTATATCTGTGGCTCAGCACGCTGGCCTACAGATGTAACTGAAGGAGTTTCTCAAGCCTATGCTGCTGCTGCAAAAGCAGCCGGTCCCCTGAGAAGGGGCTATGTCAAGGCTGAGGCGATAAATGCCTTTGTCAATGAAGATGAATGCTCAGGCTGTGGGGTTTGCGAAGTCTTGTGCCCCTTTCAGGCTATTGAGCTTCAGCCTAGAGATGGGAAGAAGGTATCCCATATCAATGAAGCAGTATGCAAGGGTTGTGGCACCTGCGGTGCTGCCTGCCCTTCAGGAGCTATTTCCATGCACCACTTCACCGATGAGCAAATTCTAGCTCAGGTAGAAGCTTTATTTAGCTAAGTGAATTAGGACGGAGTCCACCAATTGTTTCGGATTATTTCTAGACAGACTCTAGCGACGAAAATTCATCTGTTCAAAATCGAAGCACCGGCAATTGCTAGAAAGGCACTGGCGGGGCAGTTTGTTGTCATCAGGATTGATGAAAAGGGCGAGCGTATTCCGCTAACGATTGCTGACTGGGATGGTAAGGAAGGCAGTGTTACCGTAGTGTTCATGGAAGTGGGAGCGACAACCTTTAGGCTGGCGTTGCTGAAAGCCGGTGATTTCATTGCTGACTTTGTTGGCCCCCTTGGTGTACCGTCGCATATTGGTAAATTTGGTACTGTAGTCTGTGTGGCAGGTGGGGTTGGTGTTGCGCCAATAACGCCTATTGCTAGGGCACTAAAGGAGAAGGGAAATAAGATTATCTCTATTTTGGGGGCACGGAACAAGGACTTGCTCTTTTGGGAAGATAAGCTACGCAGTGTCAGCCATCAGCTAATAGTTACTACTGATGATGGCACGTATGGTCGCAAAGGGGTAGTAACCGGGCCGCTGAAGGAGCTGCTTGAGAGTGGGGAGAAGGTCGACCGAGTTATTGCCATTGGCCCGAGCGTCATGATGAAGTTCTGTGCCCAGACCACCCAGCCTTTCGGAGTGAAGACCATTGTTAGCCTGAATCCAATAATGGTTGATGGCACAGGGATGTGTGGCTGCTGCCGGGTATCCGTTGGTGGTGTAACCAAGTTTGCCTGTGTGGACGGGCCTGATTTTGACGGGCATCAGGTAGACTGGGACTTGCTCTTGGCACGGCAGCGTATTTATCTTGATGAGGAAAAACGCTCTTTTGAGCACTGGCAGACTCAGACGGGCAAGCGTTCTTGAATGGAGGTCTGGCAACATACATGGCCAAGGTGAATCTCAACAGAGAGCCCATGACAAAGCAGGACCCCAAGATGCGGGGTAAAAACTTTAACGAGGTTGCTTTGGGTTACAGCGCCGAGCAGGCTAAAGCCGAGGCAAGCCGTTGTCTCCAAGACCCCAAGCACCCTTGTACTGATGGCTGCCCGGTGGAGATAAATATTCCCGGTTTTATCAAGGCTGTCCTTGATGATAATATGCCCGAAGCAGTAAGGATACTCAAGGATAAAAACAGCCTGCCAGGCATCTGCGGGCGGGTCTGCCCGCAAGAGACACAGTGTGAACAATCGTGCATCTTAGCTAAGAAAGGAGCGCCGATTGCCATCGGACGCCTGGAGCGTTACGTAGCTGACTGGGAGCGGACTAATAAGGGGGCGCTGAACCCCAAGGCAGTGCCGCCCAGACCAACTGGTAAAAAGGTGGCGGTGGTCGGCTCAGGACCAGCTGGATTGGTTGCCGCTGCCAATTTAGCCAAGCTCGGCCATAGCGTTACTCTTTTTGAGGCATTGCATGTGGCTGGCGGGGTGCTGATGTATGGCATCCCTGAGTTCAGGCTGCCCAAACAAATTGTGCAAGCTGAGGTTGCCTACGTCGCTTCCCTAGGGGTGAAGATTGAGCTGGATTCGGTAGTGGGAAAGGTGATGACGCTAGACGAATTACTAAAGAGCGGCTACCATGTTATTTTCCTGGGTACTGGTGCCGGAGCGCCCATGTTTATGGACATTCCCGGCGAGAACTTGAATGGCATCTATTCAGCGAATGAGTTCCTGACCCGGGTTAATCTGATGAAGGCATACCAGTTTCCTAAATATGATACGCCGGTGTTGGTAGGTAGAAGGGTGGCAGTGATTGGTGGTGGTAATGTGGCTATGGACTCAGCCAGGTGTGCTCTGCGGCTTGGTGCTGACGAGGTTTACATTATCTATCGTCGCTCAGAGGTAGAGTTGCCTGCCCGCCGTGAGGAAGTTGAGAATACCAAGGAGGAAGGAATCCAGTTCAAGCTGCTGACCAACCCCAAGAGGTATATCAGCAATGATTCTGGCTGGGTAGTTGGCATAGAGTGTTATGAGATGGGGCTGGGTGAACCTGATGAAAGCGGTCGGCGGCGCCCCATTGTCAAAGAGGGAAGTGAGTTTATCCTGAATGTAGATATGGTGGTAGCTGCCTTGGGCACCCGTCCCAATCCACTTATTGCTCAAACTACTCCTGATTTGAAGACAACCGAGCATGGTACAGTAGTGGCTGATGAGACTACCGGCAAGACTATGAAGGACAGAGTCTGGGCTGGTGGAGATATAGTTACCGGCGCCGCTACGGTAATAAGCGCTATGGGCGCTGCTCGCCGCGCAGCAAGAAATATAGATGAGTATTTGAGGAAGTAGTTATGAGCGGAATACAGGATTGCCTTTTTGGGACAAATATGGTATTAGTTATCCGTTTTATTGAGCTAGCAAGTAAGGGTGGATTAAAACTACCCCTTTTAGGAGGATAGATGGACAACTTCGAACCAAAAATAGTAGCTTTTTGCTGTAATTGGTGCTCTTATGCTGGTGCTGACCTAGCTGGCACTTCCAGAATACAGTATTCTCCCAATATAAGGGTAATCAGAGTGATGTGTAGCGGTAGGGTAAATCCCCTCTTTGTGATTAAGGCACTTAGCATTGGTGCTGATGGGGTGTTAGTCCTTGGCTGCCATCCCGGCGATTGCCACTACATTGAAGGAAATTACAAGACAATGCGTCGCATTCCGCTGCTGAAGAAGATGTTGAAGCAGTTTGGGATAGAGGAAGAAAGAGTTCGGCTGGAGTGGGTTTCCGCGTCTGAAGGAGCAAGATTTGCTGAAGTAACTAATAATTTTACTCAAACCATAAGAAACCTTGGGCCAAGTTCGTTAGGTCCTTCCAAGCAGAGTTCTAAGGAGGCAAAACATGGCTAAACTTAAGATAGCTCTTTATTGGGCGGCTAGTTGCGGTGGATGTGAAATTGCAACTCTGGCTATACACGAAAAGATACTGAAGCTAGCTGAAGTTGCCGACATTGTGTTCTGGCCGGTAGGTCTGGATTTCAAGTATGCTGACGTAGAGAAGATGGCGGATAAGAGTGTGGATGTCTGTCTGTTTAACGGAGCTATTCGTAATGAAGAAAATGAGCACATGGCCCATCTTCTGCGAGCCAAATCCAAGGTAATGATAGCCTATGGCTCCTGTGCTTACGAAGGCTGTATACCCGGGCTGTCCAATTTCTACAACCGACAAATGACGATGGAGCGAGCCTACATTGAAACGCCGTCTACTGATAATCCTAAGAAAATTTTCCCTCAGACGAAATTCAAGGTGCCTGAGGGTGAGCTTGAGCTTCCTGAGCTTTATGATACAGTTAAGACCTTACCCCAAACCGTGGATGTCGATTATATCGTTCCTGGTTGTCCCCCGGAGGAAAAGACTACCTGGCTTGCCCTCGAAGCTTTGATTACAGGCAAGTTGCCACCGAAAGGGACTGTCATAAGTCACTCGGCGAGGGCTCTTTGTTATGAATGTCCTCGTGTTAGGGAAGAAAAGAAGATCCGGAAGTTCTATCGAGCTTACGAGAAAATCCCTGAACCGGAAAAATGTCTGCTTGAGCAGGGTTTTTTGTGCTATGGCGTGGCTACTCGGGGTGGCTGCGGTGCTCTCTGCCCTCAGGCCAATATGCGTTGCACTGGCTGTTATGGACCAGTGGAAGGAGTAATTGACCAGGGAGCTCATTTTTTGAGTGCTCTCTCGTCTATCATTGACTCCAACGACCCTGATGAGATTCAAAAGATAATTGATGATATTCCTGACCCGGCAGGCACTTTCTACCGCTACAGTCTGCCAGATTCACTACTTAGGAGGGCGAGGATAAAATGAAAAAGATAACGATTGATCCCATTACCCGCCTTGAAGGCCATGGCAAGATTACCATCTTTCTCAAGGACGATGGCAGTGTAGCCAATACCTATCTTCAGATTCCGGAACTCAGGGGATTTGAGAAATTTTCTGAGGGACGTATAGCTGAGGATATGCCCCAGATAACTCAGCGTATCTGCGGTGTTTGCCCTGAAGCCCACCACATGGCAGCAACCAAAGCCTTAGATGACCTGTTTCATGTCGAACCAACCAGCACTGCTAAAAAGCTGCGCGAGCTCCTTTATAGTGCTTTCTACGTAACTGACCATACCACCCACTTTTACATTCTCGCCGGACCTGATTTTGTTATGGGGCCAGATGCTTCACCTGCGGAACGCAATATCCTGGGAGTAATCGGCAAGGTAGGATTGGAGCTAGGTGGTGCTGTAATCAATACCCGTAAACAAAATCACTGGATTATCCAGACAGTCGGTGGCCGTCCCATACACCCTTGTTTTGGACTGCCTGGCGGTGTGAGCAGGGCCATAAATGAAGAGGAAAGAGCAAAGATAGAGGAGATAGCTAAAGGATCGGTAGAGTTCGCCAAATTAACGCTTAAGGTCTTCGACGACGTGGTTCTCAAAAATAAAGGATACTTGGACATGATCCTGAGCGATACCTTTACCCAAAAGTCCTATAATATGGGCTTAGTCGATAAAAACAATAAGGTCAACTTTTATGATGGTAAAGTTCGTGTGGTTGGCCCTGATGGCAAAGAGTTATGCAAGTATGCTCCCCGGGAATATCTGGAACATATAGCTGAACGAGTCGAGCCCTGGACATATCTCAAGTTTCCTTATCTCAA
>JBAVCL010000004.1:0-201010 GCA_049586675.1 Dehalococcoidia bacterium | reverse complement strand
CAGAATCCTAAGAAGCTTGTAATAACCTAAACTTAAACTACTAAATACATCATACACCCATTATTAAAATTGTCAAGTCCCGCCGTGGCTCTATTCGTGCTTTAAGTCTGCCTCAAGCGCTATGGATGGTAAAGTGAATAATGCGATGTTTTATACAATCGCTTGTCTCGGTCAATGCAAAACGAGGAACTAAACAAAATGGCTAATGTGTAACTCTTAGGAATAGTTGTTATCTGGACAGAAAAATACTAGAATGTGGTGGAAGCAGCTAAGGAAGTTACGAGCGTATAATGGTTGGAGATGTGGAACTGGAAGAGAAATTAGGGTCAACTCTAGCTTCATTAGCAGAAAAGTTGGCTTCCAAGAGAGGCGGACGCCTTGTGCTTGCTCTGGCAAGCGGGGCCCTCAGCTTGGTGCCCGTTGCCGGAGCCTCCATTGTGGAATACAAGAATCTATATGCAAGCGCTTCTACTGATGAAAGGCTTTTCCAATTAGCTGAGCGTGTAAAAGAACTTTCCAGAATCCTACGAGACCATGCTAACCAACTGGAACTACTGTTCAAACTGATTGTTGATATCTGCAAATCTCTCAATCTATATCTCGGGGACGCTGCCGTTTCTAAGCTTGAGGACATAGATACTGTTGCCGACTCTCTGCTGAGGCCACCAACACCATATGCAACCCGAGAGGAGTTAAAGTTAGATCGATCTGAAATACTTCTAGAAGAGAAGCAATATGGGCTTCTGTTAGCTCTATTGGATGAATCACCAAACCTGCGAGCTGAGCGCTCAAGGTTACTTCGTGTAAAGGCATTATACGGCCTTAGAAGATTCAAGGATATATACATCATATTGAAGAAGGAACCTCTTCAGAGTCTGTCGCAAGAAGAGCTAGAATCATTCATATGGTCGTGCTTTGAACTTGGCTACATAGTTGATGCAACTCAGGGATTGACCTATCACGAAAAGGCCTTCTCGTCTCCTCTAGCGAACCTGTTCAGAAGATCTATTCAAACAAAATTTAGGAGAAAATGTGATATGGTTGAGGGGGGGAGAAAAACTCGAGATGAATGAACAAAGTCATCCCCTGATGGTGCATCTTCAACAGATACTACCGCTTCTTGCGAAGGAGATTTACAGCACGCCCCTTGCATTTCTGCGCGAAAACGTTCAAAACGCTTTTGATGCGATAAGATTGCAGCGCTATCGCGAAAGAATCGCCAACATTTCTGGCAGCCAGCACAAGATAGAGGTTATCATTACGGGAACGGAAGTAGCTTTTAAAGACACTGGCATTGGGATGACAGCCGCGGATATGAAAAAATTTTACTGGAGCCTCGGTGAGACAGGCAAAGCTACACAAGAAGCGAAAGATGCTGGCGTAGTTGGGACTTTCGGCATCGGTGGCATGGCCAACTTTGGAGTAGCTGACGAACTTCAATTGATATCCAGAACAGCTAACAATTCTCCAGCGATCATAAGTAGCGTGCAACGGGACAAACTTTCGACATCAGAGGATTGCATTTTCTATAGCCAAGATAGTACACCCGGGCCTCGGGGCACAACAGTCGTTTCGAAACTATCACAAGCGCTACCACTTGAGACAGCCCGCTCTTACCTTCACTCGATTGTGAGATTCGTGGAGATTCCTGTGCTCATTAACGGCGAACGTATCAGTGAAGAGGAGCCCCCGTGGGAAAATCCAGACCGTTACCATGGAGGGCACCAACACAGCACTACTTTCAGTGGTTCAGCTGGCAATGTTTCTCTTGCGGGTGATATTTCAGTCGATCTAACTGGCCGACCGACAGTCACATTTAATCAAGTAAATATTGGTGTTAAACTGATTCCATGCTCCGGCATTCTGCAGCCCCGTGCAGAAGCTTTATCAACTTACCGGTATGGATTCAAACTTGCTGACGTTGGTATTAGTAGTATCTATGGTCTTAGCGGGCATATTAATTGTGCAGCTTTGAGGCCAACCGCCGGAAGAGACACGCTCGATTCCGAAAGTATGGGCCTTCTTCAAAGGTGTGCGGAGATAGTAGAAAAAGCGATAACGGAAGTCCTATCCTCCACACCAGAGCTCGTGGATGCCAACGTTTCGCTCTTCCGGTATGTGCTCAACCATGGCCGTTACGATCTCTTACAACTTGCAACAGTGAGAACCTATGGATTACAGGAACGGACACCTCTTGGCAATATTCGCGAGCTTAGTCAGTCTAACGAAGTATTTTATACCGCGGGGCAAGACCTTGCTATCATGGAAGTCCTTTCAAAACAGGGGAAAATGGTTGTTCTGTTATCAACAGACAATTCCAAGCGAAGGTGCGAAGAAGAGTTCTTGAAAAGATTTTGTTCAGCAAAAGTCTTAGATGCCGACATTATGGCGATAAGAGAGATACCGGAGTCAGAACTTTCGGAGAAAGAGCATGGCTTCATATCTGGGATCGAAGCTATTCTTCAAGTTAGATACCTAATAGATTCTGCCAGAGTTCGACCAGTAGAGCTTACGCGCAATGCTGTAGTTTGGGTACCTTCGGGTAAAATCACTCCCTCGCTTCTCATATGGATAGATATGCGGCATCCCACTATAAGAAAATTGATTGACTACAAGGGAAGTAGAGGCTACGGAGCGCTAATTGACCTTTTTGTTAGAGATTATGTGTTTCCGCTTATTAAGAACGCTATACCATCCATAACATCGGATGGATTCGAAGTCTTACTAAAGCGACTGCAAAGTCGTATGGAAATAATGCGCATAGACTTAGATGACATTCGGGCCATGCAAGACTTTGGCACAGAGACCCCTGTTGCCGAAACGCAACGTGTCTTCGTTTCTGCAACTGCTGTAGCGTCTGAGATATCCATTCGAAGAGCTGATGTATTCAATGCCAATCAAATACAGGCAAGAGCTAAGGAGCAGGGTATTGATGTAGCGGAGGGGATGGTTGTTCCTCAAGCAAATATACCCCAGCAAGTACAATCTACAAAACACGCTCTTGCCCAGTTAGAGATTCCGGAAAAAATTCTAGATTTTACAGCGTTGGAATGTGAGCTTTCGCCTTGGATATCTGGGTTTTATATTGCGCTTACTCTAGATGCCTATAGCTATTACAAAGAGATTATCGAACGTTTGCCTAGGCTCGAGTTCGTCTGGGGTGGCTATAGAGGTAGCTACCTTCTCTTTGAGCGAGAAGAGGCAGTTCTCTATTACGATATAGAATTCTCAACACTATTAAGACCGAAGGGGGGTGACTTGGCAGAAACAGGAGCTATTGCAAGCATGCGAGAGCCGTTGTTTGCCAAGAATAACATCTTCTTACCTATCCCATCTGAATTTGTTGTCTATCTTGTGCCGACAACTGACCCGATAAGACTTGTGGTTAGGCACGAAATGCTGACTCCTGAAACACAAAGTACTCTTGTAGAGTAATGAGCATAGGTCTGCTATGTTATGATCGCACCCGCGCAAGGAATAGATTAAGTAGATGCTAGCCACGCAATAACTTCTGGGATCATAGAGGCAATGACCGGTAGTTTCGGAGAAAGGAGGGGGGAGCGTTTCTTCTCCTCCTTTCAGTTGAAGTTGGTTGCACAACCTGATGGATTCTGCAGTTTTCCAGTTGCCTTTAAGCGTTAAAGATAAATTCAATGCCGCTCGGGCTTAAGTCCTTTTCCCCTCTTTAAGGCTTAAAAAGTCCGAGTTATATTCCTCGATTAGCTCGGCATCAGCGAAGCTGAAGCATCTATTCTCGCCTACTATGATGTAATTTATCGCCTACTGCAGCACACTACGTCGATCAATTAGTAACAACATGACGAAACCTGTAGTTTAGAACTACTCAAGAATTGGGTATGTAATAGAGTTCAAGTCAGGTAAAGTGGGCGGTACTGGACAACAGACAGAACTTTATGCTATTGTTTAGCTTCAGTGTATGGTTGAACCAAAATCGTATGATTTGTTTACCTAGATTACATAGGTTATCCACAATCAAGAGTGACCCAAACCCGTAGTATCTCGGTGCTGCCAATTTCATGAGATAGTCTGCAGAAAAGATAGCTCGATGGAGGATAAAGAATGAAGACAAATAAAGGAGAGGACCGATCAGCTTCGCCGGCTGACTCCCAACCTGCGGTCCCAGTAAGGAGAATCCTTGCCCAAGACCTGTTCGATGGGGTTGCCCCCTCGTACGACACCTGGGCACAAGTGCTGACTTTCTTTCAGTACCTTCGCTGGCGCGAGTTCTTAGTCTCGCAAATGGCCCTTCGGCCGGGAAACCTTGTGCTTGACGTATGTACTGGTACAGCCGGTGTCGCTATGGAGATTGCCGACCACCATGATGGCCGAATCGTGGGGCTCGATGTTAGCCACTCAATGCTGCAAGCTGGCCTTAGCGCCATCGAGAAGAGAAGCCTGGACGGCAGGGTCCAACTTATCCAGGGCCGCGCTGAGCATTTACCCTTTCCTGATGAGACCTTCGACACGGTTGTCTTCACCTACCTGTTGCGTTATGTCCAGGACCCGGATGCAACAATAAGAGAGCTGTCTCGCGTACTGAAACCAGGCGGGGAATTGCTCTCGCTTGAGTTCGGCATTCCAGAAGCCCTCTGGGTAAGAGCTCTATGGGAAATCTACAATAGGGTCGTCATGCCCGTAATGACCATCCCCGTTTCACGAGGTTGGCATCGTATGGGTCGTTTCTTGGGTCCGAGTATCTCGGGCTTCTGTAAGCGGTATCCTGTTGATCGCCTCGCCGCAATATGGCGTGACAATGGTATTCCACTGGTAGAAACAAGACCCCTGCTTAAAGGTGCAGCCATCGTGACGTGGGGAACGAAAGGAAGATAGAGACCGATAGCCAGCCGAATTACCTTATGGTGGACTTTCTTTGCTCGAATACGACCTTCACAGCACAGGCACTTGGCTGTTCCCAGTGAACGCCGAAGGGCAAAGAGCTAAGATTCAGAGCATTCCTGTAATGGCTTAGCAATTGCCTGCCCACCTCTACGGGGTTTGAGGAAGTTAGGCAAACAGTTTGGCTTTTTATTATCTGACGACTCTGAGACAAGGACTTATCCCTTGAGAATCTCCTTATGCCGCAGCACCCGCTTCACTGAGGGCTGCATTTTCAGATTCTATTTGTCCATGCCGCGCTGAAGGCCGCGCAGGTAAGAAATTTCTCCCATGTGCTGAGCTGTGTGTGTCACCACAATTGTAAAAATCGCGGCTACGGTAAGCTCACCGAAAGGAGGCATAGATATTTTCTTGTCAAGTGCTTCGGGTGTTAGGGTTTTCAGGTATTCTATGGTGCGGGCTCGCACAGCATCATAATACGCCAGTATGTCTTTCGCTTCTGGCACAGGAAAAGCGTTTACCTGTTCCACAGTGTAGTGCCCGCCAGTTTCACTCTCTGCCATATTCAGCTTTTTATACCACTGCTCCGCTTCCCACACCTGCGGTTTGCCCTGGAGCCTCGCCTGCACAAACGCATCTTCTGACCTGGCAGTGTGAAAGAGGATAAGCCCAATGGAGTTGCAACCACAAGCTGGCCGCCACGTCAGTTCATTCTGAGTTAAGTCTTTTAGCACACGCGACATACCCCTTTTCAATCCATTCAGTTCGATCTGTATATACTCCCTGATTTCCATTTCGCCTCCTTTTTCTATCTGTTCAATTCACCATGAAGCCATATTTGCTGGGGATGTTCAACTTCATAACCTCTGCAAAAATTGACCTTGAATATGGAATTATATCACGCCTTCAGTATATCCTTATGCCTTAGCGCACGCTCCAGGGAGGGCTGCATCTTCATCTACTGGAACCCGGCAAAGTCGATATTTAAGTAAATTTTGGCTTCTAACCTTTCTTATACCGTCCCAAGAAACCAAGAACTATCTTATTTGCCTCCTCTGCATCTTCTATGAAAAATTCATGTCCAGCACCTTTTATTATTACCAGTTCCGTTTTTGGTATCCTAGAGGCTAATATTCGAGAATTTTCTAAAGGAATCGCTCTGTCATTATCTCCAGCAATTACAAGAGTAGGCAATTTTATTTTCGGTAAGAGTTCGTACGTGTCGTGGCCCATCATAGCCTCTGCCTGCCTCGTGGCTCCATGATGAGGTGTGGGATATTCGAGGCTTTTAGCTACTCTCTTTTCGACAATATCAGGATTCTTTTCGATGAACTCCTGGCTGAAGAGGAAGGGAATTAACTGCCTTACAAATTCTTCAGGGGTCTTTTTCAAGCGCTCAAAGTCAAAGAGCGCCGCCATAGATTCAGGTTTAGGCTGGATACTGTGAACTCCACCGCAGGTAGTACAGCCCAGTATGAGACTGATAACTCTTTGTGGATAATTAAGAGCAAAATGTTGCGCAATCATTCCACCCATGGAAATCCCAAAGATGTGGGCAGTATCAATACCTATGGTATCAAGCAATCCCGCGATATCTCCCGCCATCATCGCCATGGTATAAGGTATGTCCGGCTTATCACTCCGCCCTGCTCCCCTGTTATCAAAGGCAATAACGCGGTACTTCTTTGAAAGAATTGGAATCTGCCGGAACCATAGCCCTGAGTCAGCGGCATAGCCATAAATCAGAACCAGTGGTTCTCCTTTACCATGAATCTCATAATAGATGTTGATGTCGCCAACCTTCGCTGTAGACATTTACACCTCCTCCAATAGGTTTTGTTAATTGCAATTATGCCTTCAATATATCCTTATATCCTTGTGCCTCAGGGCTCGCTCCAGTGAGGGCTGCATCTTCATCTCGCGGAACTCTTTGATGGCGAATTCATGCACCAGGCTCTAAATGCCTCCGGCTCGGTGGCAAAAGCGGGTGCCAGCACATGGCTCTTCACTTGATGGCGAAGACACCGGTTTTCCGAGTCTCAGCTTCGGTCGGCAAGGTTTTCGTCCAATCAATAAGAATACTGACGAATAGTTTGGGGTCCAGCAAGTGCATGGCGTGTCCCATCTGCGGAAAGGAGAGGCTAGTAAAGGGTTGGCCGGCATTCTTCACCAACCTCTCGACTTGGTTAACCTGTTGGGCCGTGGATGCTCCCACCAGAGTACCAGTCTTTTCATCGACCTGTGAAAAGTGATGGGTAAAGAGCACCGGACACTTGACACGCGAAAGCATCTGGGCATGGTCACATGACGCCCCAATGCTCCCAGTCACGCAAACCTTAGCCCACTCAGGGTCGTATTCCTTCAAGTTCTGCGGTGGTTCAGTTCCTTCCTGGAATCTGGCTTTGAACATCTGCGCTATAATGGGAGGCAAAGTGTCCGTGGCGGCCCTCAACATTCCCTCGACATCCCCGATACACCACTGATTGCCGAGGTATGTACTGTATAATTCAAAAAATGGACCGGCAGCCTGCCGAATCGATGGCCCGTAGGCCGGATTGAGTTCGCAGGCGAACAGCGGAGGGTCCTCATAATGGGCACCACGGATCATCCCGGGGGGCGCATAGGCCGACAGCCAGGCCGCGAGCACACCTCCTGACGACAACCCGCTGACCACGACCGGCCGGGCGACCACAAAGGTGATAAACCTGACCAGGTCATTGCCCATGTTGTCGAATGTGTAGCGTCCCGGGGTACGGCTTGACCGGCCCTGCCCACGCAAATCGACCGCAAACACCTGGAAGTGTTCATAAAGCATCCCCATGGCCTTTTCATATCCCCACCATGATTCGGTTTGCCCAGGAATAAGTATTATGGCAGGTTTGTCAGGTAAACCAGTCGTGGTATAATTGATTACGGCATCGCCGGTGTCGAACAAGTGCTCGTCATACTTGTGCGGTATATAAGTGATGTCGGGATTTTCTGGCCCGTACCTGGATTTCTGCATGGATTATCCTCCTCTTTGGACGTTCTAACTCAATAAAATACCACCTATTATGGGCAATGAAGCTACCCACTCGACGGTATTCCTTTATCCAGCCGTTTTGGCTCACGCCTTGAGAATCTCTTTATGTCTTAGGGCCCGCTCCAGTGAGGGTTGCATCTTCATCTCGCGGAACTCGGCGATGGCAAAGTCCAGGTGCTCCAGCGCTTCGGCTCGCTCTTTCGGATAGTACTCCAAAAGTAACTCGGCAAGCTGGAGGCGGGTCAGCGCCAGCTCTGGCCGGAACCTCATCTCAGTGCAGACCTTGATGGCCTCCTGATAGTATTTGCGAGCTTCGTCATGTCTCCCCAAGAGAGCCGCTGCGGCTCCCAGGTGGCGGCCTGCGCATGTGGTGCGCCACAAGCCACTTGTTCGGCTGCCGTTGCCAGCCAGCCGGCTAAGGAGCAGTTCAGTCGCCTGGCGATTTCCCGCCAGCACTGCAACCTCCAGTAGTGTGATATCTACCCATCCCGTGGTCTCGTCCTTGGCTGGGCCAATGCCAGGGCGCGTCACGACCAGCTGTTCCAACATCTTCGCCACCTCGGCATATCGGCCCAGCTGTGCCAAGCAATATAGAATCAGCATGTCCATACCTATGTTCTGGGGGAAGGTTCTCGCACCCTGAAGCGTGGACTCGAGGGCTCGGCCAGCGTCCCCGAGATATACTCTGGCAGGCAAGACCCAACTTGCCCATATCGCTGCGAATTCAGTGATGCCCAGCTGCTCGGCACGGGTCAAAATGCTACGGCGGATGGCTACTGACTCCTCCAGACGCCCATCCCAGATGGCCATAATGGCGTCATTCACCATGGACATGATAAGCAGGTTTGGCTGTCCGCTGCGCTCAGCCAGTATCTTCATCTCAGCCATGATGTCTTGGGCACGGCGGCGCTGGCCAAACTCCAGGAACGTCTGCACCATGCACCACAGTGCCCAGGTAGATATATATAAGTTCACGCCAGCCCGGGACTGTCCCACCAGCTCTTCGGCCAGGCGCAACCGCTCCTCATCATGCTGTGGCGCTGACACCATGGAGAGACATAACATGGCTGTCCACCAGTACGTGTCGGGGTCTCCCAGACGACGGGCCAGGTCCAGGGCTCGGCTAATGAGAGTAGCTCCTTCTGGTAAGAAGCTAACTCCAGACAATTTCACGTAACCCAGTATGGCGTCCGCCCAAGCACGCTCTACCGTCTCTGGTTCGGCATAGCGGTCAGCTCGAGCGGCCCACTGTGCTGCCTCTGGAGAAGTCATCGCCCCTAATCCATAGCCTCCTAGTCCCTTCAATGCTAGCAAGCAAGCCCAGGACGCCCGCTTGTTGTCGGCGATAGCCTCAGCCAGGGCTAGCGCCTGGGGCGCCTCGGTGTCGATAATACGTTGATGCTCGCCGGTGAGGATTAAGGCATCGCCCAGAGTCAGAAGCAGGTCACACCGCTTGGCCTTGTCCTCCAGGTCCAACACCTCCTGGACCTTGAGTGCCTGCTCCAGCAGCCTTACTGCCTCCCCGTAGTCATAAACGTCCGTAGCTCTTTTGGCCGCCATCTTGCAGTATTCAACCGCCTTTGTAAGGTCGGCCGGGTCGGTGGAATGGGAGAAATGCTCAGCTAATTCGGTGGCGTGTTCCTTGAGGCGCTTGGCATACAATGTTTCCAGGGAGCGTGCTACCTGCTGGTGCAACTTAAGACGCTGCGGGGCAATCATCTCCTCATATAGTGTCTGCCGGAAGAAGGCGTGCGTGAAGCGGTAGCGTACCACGCCTCTCTGGGAACGTTCTTCCAGCACCGACAGTCGCACAGCTTCTTTGAGGGCATTGACAAAGACATCTTCACTTATGCCAGCCACGGCTTTAAGAGTTTCCAGGGCAAATTCCCGGCCGATAACAGAGGCCACGGAAAGAAGCCGGTTACACTCCGTACTGAGCAGGGATAATCTCTTGCCGATGACATCTCTCAGCCCTTCAGGGATGCTCATCTCCAGCGGGGTATCCTTGGTCGGCCGCCAGCCTCCCTCTTTCCTGGCGATCAGTCCCTCCTCGACGAGATAGCGCACCACCTCCTGCACAAACAGTGGATTCCCTTCCGTCTGGCGGTGCACCGCCTCAGCCAGTCCCCAGGGGACACTTTCCCGGGTAATGCTCTCCAGCATCCGCCGGACCTCATCGGCATTCAAACCGCGCAGGAGGACGCGGCCATAGGTGGAGACACGCCTTAGCTCAGCCAGCGCCGACGACAACGGATGGCTGCGGTCAACTTCCACATCCCGATATGTACCTACTATCAATAGCCTGGCACCAGCCAGATTACGTGAAACATGGGTCAGCATTTCCAGAGTGCCTTTGTCGGCATCGTGCAGGTCTTCCAGGACAACGACCATGGGCTGGATGCCGGCAGCATTGGTAAGAAAGCTCGTCACCGCCTGCAGCAGCCGGTATCTTTCCTCTTCGGGGTCTTTCTGGGGTCGGAGTTTAATCTTGAGCCGTTCCTTTATCTCGGAGATGATGCGGGCCACATCGGCGGCACCGCTGCCCAGCTCTTCCCGCAAGTCTTTGACCTCGCGGGTAAGCACATAGGAGCGTAACGCCTCGACAAAGGCTAGGTAGGGTAGCGATAGCGAGCCTGCTTCGTAGCAGTGGCCGACCAGCGTCCGCCCGCCGCGCAGGGTCACATAGGTGGCTAGCTGTTCGCATAAAGCAGTCTTGCCAATGCCCGGCTCGCCCATCACCATCATCAGGGCACCCTGCCCCGATATAGCGCCATCAAAAGCCGATTGGAGCTGTTTTAACTCTGGCTCGCGGCCGACAAATACCCTTCGGTACAGGGGATTTTCGGCCGACGCTTCCTTAGATGGTTCCTTCTTCACCTTACCCGCCTCGATTGCTTCCAGAGCCTGGAGGACAACTGTGGCCGATTCCGGCCGTTTCTCAGGGTCTTTCTCCAGTAATTGCAGAATGAGCGTCTCCAAAGCCGGAGGCAAGTCAGCCCGGTGCCAGGTGGGCGACACCGGCGGCGTATTAATATGCTGCCCGATGATGGCTATCGAATCGTCTCCCACGAAGGGCGGACGGCTGGTCACCATCTCATAGAGCATGGCCCCCAATGAATACAAGTCGGCTTTAGCAGTCACCTTACCACCCATGGCTTGCTCCGGCGGCATATAGGTCACTGTACCGACCATCATGCCGGGCTGTGTCAGCCGGGAGAGGTCAACCGCGACCGCCAGACCAAAGTCGCCTATCTTCGTTGTGCCATCAGCACTAAGCCAGACATTGCTGGGCTTGATGTCGCGGTGGGTGATTCCTTTGGAGTGGGCAAACTCCAGGCCCCGGCAGACAGCCTTGGCAATACCGACCGCCTGCTCGATGGGCAGGCGGCGCTCCGGGGCTTTCTCAATAAGATCCTCCACATCCCCGCCGGGCATGAGAGGCAGAACAATATAAGGCTGGCCCTTTTCGTCACCCATATCGTGGATGGTCATGATATTGGGGTGGTCGCCAAGCCGGCCCATGACCTGGGCTTCCCGGCTGACGCGCAGTCGAGTAACGTCATCCAGTTTCTCGGTCTTTATCAGAGCAAAGGCCACATCCCGGTCCAACACCTTATCATGGACAAGGTAGACCTTTTTCTTGCCCCCCTCCCCGAGGAACTTCTTCACCTGGTAACGGCCACCATCAAAGGAGGTGGGCATGGGCGAGGGTGGGGGTGTTTCAGGCGCTGGCTCAACTAGAGAATGGCCGCATTTATCGCAGAATTTGTTACCTTGAGGATTCGCATGGCCGCATTGAGAGCAAGTTTTCTCGGCAATGAATGACTGGCCACACCCTCCGCAGAACCCTGCTCCCTCGCGGTTCTCGTATCCACACTTCGGACACTTCATCAGTAATACCCTCCCACCAAGCTAAAGTCTATGAGCCTTAGGTAAGAATGTCAAGACCTTGTAGGATTGCACAAGTTGGCTTCTTGTGCAATGGTACAAAATTACGTTGCCTTAGATAAATACCCAACAAGTTAGTTATCACCCTCCATTGTCGGTTTCGTGATTTACCTCATTGGTATTATCTGAAGCTCGTGCAACAGAGCGTTTATTAATGTCATTCTGAGGAGTCCAAATGAATTTAGACGACGAAGAATCTCTAGACGCCGTCCTGAGCTATGCGAAGGATTCTTCGCGGAGCCTGTCCTGAGCGGCATAAGATTCTTCGCTATGCTCAGAATGACAACCATATTATTAAACAATCTCCTAATACGACAATCTTGACATGACTGCCTTGGGCGTCTACACTATTGCAACCACCTGATGAGGTCTGAAAGTAATGATATGCCCTGTTTGTAAATACGCTATGATAGTCGTTGAGTATCGCAATATTGAGCTTGATTATTGTAATAGCTGTAGGGGGGTATGGTTTGACTCTGGAGAGCTTGAGCTTTTACTTAAGTCACAGGGTCTGGAAGAGCCAAAGGCGTTCTTTGATGGCATCCTCAACTCTCAGGAAGCCGCTTCATCAGAAAAGAAACGGAAGTGTTCCATCTGTGGCCGTAAGATGAAAAAAACAACGATAGGGGGACAGCCTGAAATCTTCATCGATGTATGCCGTGATAAGCATGGATTGTGGTTTGACGGGGGTGAGGTTGCTCAACTGATAAAACGTCTGGCTGGGGAACATCCGCCAAAACATGATTCCAGCGGACACGTTACCAGTTTCTTAAAAGAAATATTGGAAGCCTCACAGTAAGGCAGCAATGGCGATCGAGCAACACCCAGAAAATATTAGTAAAGGAGGTTTAATATGTTAGCAGTTTATATAATCATCGGTGTTGTTGTGGTTCTCGCAATCATATTATTTATTCTCTACAACGGCCTGGTCAGGCTGCGCAACCAGGTCAAGAACGCCTGGGCACAGATTGACGTTCAGCTAAAACGACGCCATGATCTAATTCCCAACCTGGTGGAAACCGTCAAGGGGTATATGAAATACGAGCGAGAAACCCTGGAAGCAGTGACCAAAGCTCGTACTATTGCCCAGCAAGCGTCGTCTGCGGGAGCTGGTGAGCGAGCTAAGGCCGAAGGTGAACTGAGTTCAGCCCTAACCCGTTTACTGGCTGTAGTGGAACGCTACCCCGACCTTAAAGCCAATCAGAACTTTCTAGCACTTCAGGAGGAGCTTACCTCAACCGAGAATAAGATAAGCTTTTCTCGCCAGTTTTACAATGATTCCGTCCTGAAATATAACAACCAGACGCAGATGGTTCCATCTAACATTATAGCCAGCATGTTCGGGTTTAAGGCTGGTGAATTCTTCGAGGTTACTGCAGCCCCCGAAAGAGAACCGGTCAAGGTTAGTTTCACTCAGTAAGAAGCCACTTCAGCTGTGTGGGAACAGATTAGGTCTAATCAAATAAGATCGGTAGTGCTAACAATAATCCTGGGAGCATTACTGATCATCATCGGCTATTTCTTGGGCCTGTACTTCGGTAGTGCTACTGCGGGCTTGGTCATTGCCCTATTAATATGGGCAATCTTGAGTTTAATCGGCTATTTCCAGGGTGATAGTATCCTGCTTGGCATGTCGGGGGCGAAGAAAATCGGGCCTGATGACCACCCCCGACTATACAACGTGGTTGAGGAAATGAAGATAGCCTCTGGTCTGGAGAAAGTGCCCGACATATACATCATTGATGACCCAGCACTAAATGCCTTCGCCACCGGTCGTGACCCCAATCGGGCATCCGTAGCTATTACCTCGGGACTGCTCCAAAAACTAAACCGCGATGAATTACAGGGGGTCATTGGCCACGAGATATCCCACATAAGGAACCGGGATGTGCTGCTCATGGCCATGTGTAGCGTCCTGCTGGGCACTATTGTGCTCCTGGCCTGGTATGGGTCACGTTTCATGTTTTGGGGCGGCACCGGGTCAAGAAGAAGTTCCTCATCAGGAGGTGGCGGGGGAGCTGGGCTAATAATTCTGGTCGTGGCACTCGTATTTATGATACTGGCACCGATTTTTGCACAGTTGATTTACTTTGCCATCTCTCGAAAGAGAGAGTACCTGGCAGATGCCTCGTCAGCCCTCTACACCAGATACCCGGAAGGACTAGCCTCAGCCTTAGAAAAGCTGGGTACCTCAACTGGGCAGTTAAAATCAGCCAATAAGGCCACAGCCCCTATGTATATCGTCAATCCTTTCCGCCAGAGAGGCATGCAAGCCAGTGACCTCACCAGCACCCACCCCCCTCTGTCAGAGAGGATACGCATTCTACGGGCCATGGCTGGCGCCTCTTTTAACAATTATGACCAGGCTTACCGCCAGGTTCATGGAGGTAGGGGGGTTATACCCGCTGCCAGCCTTACTGCCGAAACTGTCCCAATAACAACGATAAAATTGGAGGGTGAAGCGGGTGAACTAAACGAGATACAGCGGGCTCGTGAGACCTCAGATGTAATGTGGCGGCTGAGTAACTATAAAACCATTACCTGTGACTGCGGCGCCAAGTTGCGGGTGCCCCCTCAGTTCAAAGAACCACAAATCAAGTGCCCGCGTTGTGGTAGAACACACCAGGTTTGAGAAGATAGATTATCGTTACCCGAATCTCCCCATGTATTATCGGTAACTTCAGCATCCATGGTGATGCTGGTGAGGACCTCTTCTGGACCATTTGTTAAGCTATCTCGGCTACATGATATGACGGATTGTGCAGTTTTCCAGTCACTTTTAAGAGCTAGAAGTCTCCTTCGTAACCGTGCTAGCCAGGGACAACAGAGCTAACAATCCGATGGATTGTACACTTATATAGTATGGGTACATTGTGGGGGGTCAACCATATTTATTCTTAAGAATATTGACAGTCCCACAGATAAGGGCTAGACTACACAATTTCAGAACGGAAGTAAAAGAAAGGAAGTTAACTATGTGCGAATACTGTTATAAGCATGGAGAAGGCAAGAAATGGTATTTACAGGCTAAGAATTACTCGCAGGATTTACGAAGCGACCTTAAGCGGCGCGGCATTTCTTTTGATGCAAATATTCTGCGTAAAGATTTGAAGAGATGGGGAGAACTGAAGAAAGCACCGTTTTTCATTAGAGCTATACAGGAACCTCGTACTGCGCAGCGAGTTAGGAATATACATTTTGGACAAGTTCTGCCAATTGAGGATGTCGAGCAGGTCTTTGGCATCGTCAACAATGTAGTGCGCCTGTCATGCTTTTGCCGTAGAACGAGGAACGTTAAAGAACAGCGTTACTGTTATGGAGTGAGTGTAGTGCCGCAGGGTGAAGAGGCGAAAGCAGTAGTGAGCAGCCCCGGTATGGGGTTTTTCTCAGCTGCCGAGACGGAGGGCTTGGAAAAGGTGAGTAAAGAAGAGGCGCTGGATAGCTTCCGGCAGTATGAGAAAGAAGGTCTGTGCCACTCCATCTGGACAGCGCCCACCCCGTTTGTTATCGGTATCTGCAATTGCGACCGGTCAGACTGCGGCGGCATAAGGAGCACGGTAATAAGAGGGATGCCTATATTGTTCCGCGCCGAGTATGTGGCTGAGTTAGACCCTGAATTATGCAACGGCTGCCGGGCTTGTATGCGTGTTTGCCCGTTTGGTGCCATCGGCTACAGCGCCGGCAATAAAAGAGCCTTTATTGACATAGGGCGGTGCTATGGCTGTGGCATCTGCCGAACAAGCTGTACCAAGGATGCTATTCACCTTCGTGACCGCTCCAGCGTGCCCGCCGTAGCTAACCTCTGGTAATTTGAGGTTATACAGAAATACTCTCGCGCCAGACCTCTATTGCTGTCCCAGCACACCGTAGGCAAAACGTAGCATTATTTCCTGGTGCTGAATATCCTGCTCCACCCCACCTCCCAAATGACCTCCGTCGTACCAATGTACTTCAATTGATTTGCCCAGTGCCCTCATTCTGGCTTCGTAGACCTCTACCGGGCGTGCCGGAGTGCGAGTATCATTGCGGCCCTGGATTATCAACACTGGAGCTTTTACGTTTTCTATGTAGGTGATAGGAGAAGCGGCGGCGTACTGTTCCGGTTTCTCTTGCGGTGTGCCACCAAAAATAGCCACCGAATATCCCCTCATAGCTGCCGACAGGTCATCGTATTCCATTGCCCAATCGACCGTTGCCGTGCCCGCCATACCGCCGGCCCAAATGTCAGGGAATTTGCCCAGTGCCAGCAAAGTTAGATAGCCCCCGTAAGACCACCCGTGGAGCAGAATCTGCTTGGTATCAGCAATGCCCTGTTTCACTAGCCAGTTCCGTGCTGCCACCATGTCTTCGAGTTCCCAATGTCCCAGATTGCCCCATATCTTTTCTCGAAAGGCACGGCTAAAACCTATTGACCCCCGATAGTTGATGGCCAGCCAGGCAAAGCCGTGGTCCAGCCATGCCTGGCTGTTGGGCATGAAGTACTCAACGGTCTGCGTTTCCGGACCACCGTGCACGTGCAGAATGGTTGGGAAGGGGCCACTTCCCTCTAGTAGAGCCAGCCATCCTTGTATCGTTTCGCCATCCGAGGACTTGAAGGTCACTTGCTTCCAATGGTGACCCGGTGGCACATCACCTGCCGGCAGTACGATGCGTATCCTTTTTCCTGTTTGGCTATCCAGGGCAATAAGTTGCGGAGGGTGCGTCGAGTCCTGCCACATGACCAGGAGTTCGCTTTCGGAAAAGGCTGCGGCCGAGGCGAAGGGTATTCCCATACCGTAGAAGCCATCCGGATGGTTCAGACGTGTTACCTTGCCGGTTGTTATGTCATAGACAGCAAGGCGCTGGACAGCTAGGTGCGACTGCCTCAGAAGAATACGTTTACCATCGGTAGACCATTCCATCGGCGAGACATCTCCGCTGAGGTCAGGTAAGCTGAGTTCTGCTCGTTCGCCATTCACCGGATTCCAGATGAAGGGACGGTTGTAACCTGTCAGGGTTGAGGTCGCCAGTAATCGACAATCACCGGGGAGCGGTGAGAACCCGAATGCCATCAAGCTAGAGCCTTCTTCCCATAGTTCCCCAATTCTTTTACTGCTAGCTATTTCAAAAGCCACCAGACCATTGTGTTGGAACGTGGTACGCTCTGTAGAATTAATGACGCCAATTTCACCACTATAGGAAAGGGACGGTCCGAAAATCATCTTGGTACTGCGATGTAACTCTCGGGGCACACCGATAGCGTCTCTGCGTCCTACTGGCAGAAGAACAGCGTGAAAACCGCTGTCGTCAGAAAGGGTGCTGCCAATCATGTTGCCCGCACGACTAATGCTCAAACCAAACGCCGAGTACGGTGCCATTGCTGGTGTGATGTCCTCGGCCTCGCCACCTTCCCACGGCAGGCGCACAAAATGCCCTATTTCACTTCCGCCTTCGTCTTGCAAATAGTACACATGGTGACCGTTCGGGGAAATAATACCGAACACAGTGCCCTCGGGTCGGTATGTTAGCTGTCGTAGTTCCCCACTGCGCACATTCCAGGCGTACAGCTGATATTTACTGGTCTCGGTGCTAGTGACGAGTCCCCGCAGGGGGTTCGACCGCGCCAGCTGCGCTGCGGCAATTGTGGGAGCTCGGTACCGCTGCTTCCATGGGGCATTATCGTTGAGACATAGTGGCTTGGGTTTCATCATTCTTTAAAAGAAAAGGCTATTTCAGTAGTTTTGGTACAATAATGATAGTTCGAGCATGGCGCTGCTGTAAAGTGGTAGGCTTGAGGTCTGGAATGTGTTGAGTCAGCTTTTGCGTGGTCGACTTGCCGAGAAACGAAGTGTTGATTAGACCCAAGTCAACCTATCGGCGAATTGGAGCAGCAAAATAGCCTATTACTCTATTTAGGAGGGGTAAAATGAAGACAATAAAACCTTGGCATGAAGATGACTCTTTAAGGAAAGAGACTAGAATGAGTATAAGGATGATGGGGTTATAGTCTTACATGAGCGGAAGGTAAGCCAGAACTGGAGCTGGATGGAAAATCGATGGATAATGCTAAAAGGGAATGAGCGTATCGAGAATGAAATATCCCACCGACTATACGCGGGGTCAGAGATAGCCGCTCTCCTGCGCGATTGTGGTTTCAACCGGGTTGATGTGTATGGAGACCTGGATGATAACCCGTATGACCACACCGCCCGGCAGCTAGTTGCTGTGGGCTACAAGTAATCTTAGTCGATAACCGAAGTCACAATCCGCTAAAAGGTGCAATTGCATTCACCGGGCAGAAGGAGAGACGGGGCTATCATAACCATGCTTAGTCTGTTGCTGAACTCGAAGATTGTTGAATTTTGTTTGGTTATAGCCTTACACTGTATGAGGGTAGGCTATGCCTGCGTTTAACCGCAAGGAATATAAATGGAGAAACTGATAAAGATAGTTGTCTATTTCGATTATCTTTCACCTTGGTGCTACATCGCAGCAGTTCGGCTGCAATGCCTAGAAGAGGAATACGGGAATAAGATTAGCATTAGCTGGAGAAGCTATCCACTCGTGGTTCGAGAGATTCCCAACAGGTTCATTAGCTCTCACAGTGTTGAGTCGCGACGTAGAGCAGCCTTGGAGGAGGATAAAATCAGCTTTAGCCCCTGGAATCCTGACGAACTATACCCCGCCTCAAGTATGCCTGCGCTTCGAGCAGCTAAGTGTGCCCAGCTTCAAGGAGAGGAAGCCTTTCGGCGTTTCCACATCGCTCTCTTCAGAGCCTTCTTCGAGGATGGTATGAACATCAGTGAGCACGAGGTGTTGATCAGCCTGGCCAAAAAGACTGGGCTTGATGTTGAGAGATTCAACTCCGACTTTTCCAGCAGATCACTGGAAAAAGAGGTACTGGCAGAATATGAAGACGGACGCGCCGAATATGAAGACTGGGGGATCCCTATCGTAGTGGTTGGCGGACGCTATCCCATAGCGGGGGCTGTCCCTATTACCATATATCGCCGGGCTATAGACCTTTGCCTCGCCAGCTAAGTCAGGATAAATTCTAGTCTTCGCCTTGCTCTATTACCAGCATTGGTTGCTGTCCACTTTTCTCTTTAATTCATCACCTAGCAGGCGGTATTACCGGCAAATCAATATATGAAGCATGGCCTGACTGATGGAATATGGTTTGCATTGCCGGAATACCCTGGGCATCTTCTCCAGGGGGATTGCCGGTATTCATGTTGCGCTCGAATCGAGGAAAATTGCTGCTGGTAATATCTATTCGAATACGATGCCCCTTGCCAAAGAGATTACTGGTCGAGGCTAGATCAATCAAATACTCATTGATTTCCCCCGGGGTTACCAACTGGGGTTTAAGAATCGATTTCTTATATCTGGCCCGGATACAGCCCTCCGCCGCATTAATGGCCAAGCCGTTAGGATAAACATCAACCATTTTCACGAAAAAGTCAGTGTCTTTTGTTGAGATAGAGGCAAAAAGATAGAGTTTTAAAGGACCGGTTATCTCCAGTTCTTCTTTTAGTTCAGGCGTTGTGTAGCATAGCACGTCATTACGTTTCTCGATAATAGACTGATCCTGTGGGCCCGCGGCTAGGTTGAGGTCTGGATTAAGTCTGCCGCCTCTGGTGGGTACAGGGTCATGCGGATTATATACATAGATATCCGGTGATTCCACCCCTGGTTCCTCTTGACTAAATATGCCGTCACCATCGGCAGAGTTGGCATGGCCACGGCTGTGTAGATAAAAACGCTGCCACTGGGTCTCTGGCAAAGGCCAGGTGGTAGCGTTTCTCCACCTTTTCCGTCCCATGACAAAGTAACGAATAGACACAAGATAAGGGCTGTCAATTCCCTTTAAGTATTTATCGAAAAACTGTATATGCCGGCTCGTGGCAAACGCACCCGCTCCGGAACCATACGGGCCAAAATTGAGCGCGCCGATGAAGTTGTGGAGCCTTGCCCCATGAGCCCAGGGCCCCATAAGCACGTGCTGCCCTTCCCGAGCAATTTGCGAGCCTCCTTTTTCTCTCATCTTGAGGAAATTGAAAAAGGTATGTCCCGTGAACATATCATACCAGCCGCCAGAATGCATAATCGGGACTTTTACTTTTTCATAGGGCCAAAAGAGTTCTTCTTCGGATTTTATTCCTTTTAGATTATCATCACTGAAGCGCCTCATGAACCATCCCTCTAATCCCTCAAACTTAAAATATGGTATGTCTTTAAGCGGCAGAAAGTTGCATACCTCCTCGAAATTGTTCATGACATACCTGATACTCGCCAGCACCTTGGAGACATCTTTTCCCTGTTTGGCCATTTTGGTGGCCATATCAAGGGCCATGTTAGCAAACCAGCTTATGCCTATTTCCAGCTCTTTTACACCGCTCATTCCGAATTCATCTAACATACCGGCTGAGATGACATGAGGAGCGATAGCTTTGAGATGGGGTGGAGCTTCTATTGCCGCCTGCCACTGGTTTCGGGCAAGATACGAGGCACCTACCATGCCAACGTTCCCATCGCACCAAGACTCGGCGGCCACGTTTTCTATTGTGTCGTACCCATCTTTGCCCTCCGGATTCATGGGGGAAAATTCACCTTCTGAGGTAAATCGGCCCCTAGTATCCTGGATAACCACGGCGTATCCCACAAAAGCCGCTTCTACCGGTGATAGATAATCACTGGGAGCGGAAGGCACTTTATCATACGGTGTTCGCACGACAATGGCCGGGTGTTTTTCATTATCGTCCGGTCGGTAAACATCGGCCCGTAGTGTCACGCCGTCGCGCATTTTCATAGGGATATTTCGGTCCACACGAATTGAATCCACCATTTTCTCCTCCTTATCTAGCTATTCGATGTGATCTTTTCGAAAGATTATCTCTCAATCAGACTCTTTCATCAACTGCAAATATATGAAGATCGTCCCCATGGTTCTACACGCTGACTCAGCCTACGGGTAACCAGATGAACGCAGCGCACCTCGAGGGACCACTCGTTCGAACCGTCATCTGTCCTAGTGAACGACAACCCGCACTCTCCCGAGGTTATGGATTCGAGTAAATCGGGTTTTGAAGTCGCCTTGCCGCTGTGAGGTGGCCCGAAGCGCCGGTAAGTAGGTGCCGGGCTCAGAGAAGGCATAGGTGGCCTTCAGGAGCACACGAGAATATGACGAGTTGGTGTCGTCGAACTGCTCGGCGACGGGATAGTCGCCAGCGCCCTCGAAGTCCCATTTCGCGGCTACCACTGTGCCGGCGCCCGGCGGCACTTCGATAACCGCGGTGAACTCGACGGGCTCACCGACCGAGACCTCGGCCCGCACGCCACCATTTGCTTTCACGGTGACCACCGGCTGGATGCCCTTGCGTTCCTCAGCTGTCTCAGGCAAACACACTTGACCATCCACTATCTTGTAATTAGTGCTCGGCGAGGGCACTAGACCCTTCTCGACCCAGGCGCTCAGATCGCGCAGCGCTTGTTGCACGATGCCAACGTAGCTGATGATACGGGTTGACGTCACTGGTCGGCGATCACCCGACATAACCGCCGGTGCCGTATGCATGGCGTTGTCGGTAAACCAGAGTCTGTAGTGGTCGTCAAGGCGTGGCCCCAGCGCCTCCTGTACTTTTGTACGGTACCAGTCCGCCTGCCAGGGGAAAGCGGCTTCGTCCATCGCCGACTCAACCACGATCATTTTCCCTGCGAATCGACCGGTCATGACGGTGCCCATAGCATTCCGGGCGTAGTGCAAACCCAGCACGGGTCGCTGTGGGTATATCGGTTTACCCGCAACTTTATACTGGTCCCAGACGTAGTAGTCGGGTGATGGGATCTGGTGACGATGATAGGTCTGGATGGCGAGATACGTCCCGTTATCTATCAGCACTTCGTCGCCAGCCTTCATTTTAACCAGCTCCCGGAAGCTCGTCCCGCCAAACCCGAGCATTACCAGGTCGTCGACCACCCCGGCGATGTAAAGCACATGCCCGGCGGCTGCGCCGCTCATTAAGGTCATGGTGTTCCCCTGCAGATTCCCATCCGGCATTTTCTCAAGCTTGACTGCTGCCGGCATCTCCCCCCCGCTGTCAGCCAGTCTCGCTGGCATCGATACCATCGTGCCCAAATCTGTAATATCTTTGGACTTCAGCACCTTACTAATCTTCACCCTATGCTGGACCCGTTCGCGCAAGAGGGACTCGGGAGGATTTGCCCCGAGGTAGCCTGGAACCGTCCAGAAGTCCTTGAAGTACTCGGGGTCCCACTTGAGTACATTGTCCAGGAACATGGCCAGGATCCCGGTGTAGGCAAGAGCGGTTCTTTCTGCGCTGAACCACGCTTTCGGCGGGAACCCCATTCTGGTCACCTCAGCGAGCGCTTCGCGCTCCTCGGTGTTCAGGCCGCTATACATATCGCCGCTGCCGCCGGGGTCTATTGCGTCAACAATAGATGCGAACTTGTTGCGCAGTACTCTGAAGGCATGACCCTGCGCCGTGAACATGTAGGGGATGCTCATGGGCGACCCTTGAACGAATGGCACCCCGCCGTCCCAGACGTCGGGGCAGTTCTCCACACAGGCGAATGTCCTAAAGGCTCCGCCGCTGCCGCCATAGGCATAGCCATAAGGGCGGTGCGTGCCGTACATCTCAGCAGCTATTACCCGCGAGTACCTGGCCGCTGCGGCACTGGCTCGATAGCCGGTGATGGTGGTATCATCGACAGTGAACATGTCTGTCTTGCCTTGGTTCGACTCCACGAGGTAGGCGCCGCTATCCATGGCGAAGGGAATCGGGTCAGGCAGTGTTGTAGCCGCGGGCGCATTAATCGCAGCCGTCTCTATGCCCGGAACTGGTAAGAGCAGATGGAAGAACCTTCCTTCATAATGTTCAGACGGCGGGAAGTAAAAGGAGAACCGGCATTCGGTGTCTTTAAACCCGCCGTGGACATAGCGATGGCGGACCGGCTTGTCCCTCCACTCATCGATGTCTACATAAGGGGTGTCAAACATCGGGTCCCTCGACCCGGCAGGAAAACCCATCTTGCTGACCTTATCCATTCCATAAACCTCCCTTTTTCAGTTTTTTATTGATTAATTTGGGAACCTGCTTCATAGTATGCATACGCAATTTATTGATAAATCATTATTTCCTCATACTTAATTATTTTAGATAACGATTTCTAAGCTGGCGGTCAAATACCTATCGGCACGGGGTCGTCCAGCCCTAAGATTATCGCCTCACAAATGCTTGTTCAGCCAGGCAAGTATATCACTTTGTACTTCATCGTGGTTAGTTTCGTTCAACAGTTCGTGATGCGCTCCCGGGTATATTTTGAGCGTGATGTCTCGTATACTCAGTGCTCGATAGCGGTTCGCAAGCATTTTTACTGAAGTTGCATTATCTCCCCCCGCCGGGTCTTGGTCACCGGAAATCACATAAATTGGCAGGCCTTTGGGGATGCGAGCTTCATTTTTTGGCTTCCAACCTTCCCGCATTGCCCGAAACATATCAAGTACAAAGCCCCGCGTAAAGGTGAAACCACACCATGGGTCGTCAATATATTTCTGCACTTCAGCTTTATCCCGCGTAAGCCAATCAAATTGTTGGAGAGTACGCGGGCCAGCCGGCCTTTGGTGTTCCTCCCTGGGTTTTGCCTCAAGCTTAGAAATGACCAAGTCCAGGTCTATTCTCGCTCCGGATGACCCGCAAAGCACAACACCCTTGAGTCCACTGCCCCACTGTTGGATGTAATGCTGGGATATTAAGGACCCCATACTGTGGCCAAAGAGAAAGACTGGCAAACAGGGATTTTCCTTCTTAATAATATCGGTAAGTTGTTTAGCGTCTCTGACGATTCCGTTCCAGCCATCCTCGCCGGCAAATCCCGCCTTTCCCATAGTTACGGCAGTTTTCCAATGACCGCGGTGGTCGTTGGCATAGACAATGTAGCCGGCTCTATTGAGGAACTTAGCTGGACGTTCATAACGCAGGCTGTGTTCCGCCCCACCGTGGGCGATCTGTACCACGGCTTTGGGTTGAACTCTCTCCGGAGGCACCCATTTGCGCACAAAGACCTTAAATCCATCCGAGTCGGTAAAGGTGAATGTAATGTCTCGCATCACTTGTGGCATGTTACCATCTCTTTTAATACATCAATGAGTCATATGAACCATTTATTATTACTTGGGAAATTAGTGTTCGGTCAAACCTCTTATTCGAGGTAGCGGCACCGCCACGCGTTGGGATTCCTTTCTCAGGTAATTATAAATTATAGCATCAGACTCTCCGCAAGAGCAGCAAGAACCATGGGCTGTGTGGGATGCAGTTAGTACAATTCGAAGGCAAGTGATGCTGGAGAAAGCATGTCATTTTTCGATGAAAAGTGTAGTGCCTGCACGAAAAGATAAAATGTGGCTTCACAATCTGGCTCACGTAGGGACTTACGCTTTGAGAATTTCCTTGTGCCTCAGTGCCCTCTCCGGTGACGGCTGCATTTTCATCTCCCAGAACTTGGTGATTGGGATAGATGTCACCTGCCCTTCCATACCGGTGGTCGTTTCTCCCGGAACGACCTGATTCCCTCTCGGCAGTCCTCCGTTAGGTTCAGACTGCGAAAACGCTCGCGCGTCTCGCTCGGGTGGACACTGGGCGGCCACTCTAGGGAGCCATAGGTCAGTTCCTTGATGCCCCTTAGCGCCAGGGGCGCACCCTGCATTAGCTTGCGCGCCATTTTCTTAGCCGCAGGCAATAACTGGTCAGGAGGTACGACTGCGCTCACCAAGCCTATCTTTTCTGCCTCACGGGCATCGATAATCTCGCCGGAATACATCAGCTCCAGGGCTTTGCTGAAACCCACGATGTATGGCAGCAGGTAGGGGCCGGCCCCGGTATCGGGAGTCAGCCCTCTTTGGCTAAAAACCCAACCGAAGCGCGCATTTTCAGAGGCGATTCTGATATCACACTGGGCGACCCACTCTGCACCCATGCCTACCGCCGCGCCATTGACGGCGGCGATGGTCGGCTTAGGAATGCGGGTAAAGGTCCATCGCGGCAAAGGACTCTCAGGAAGGTTCTGGTATATCTCCCGAATTCTTTTGTCCCTTTCCTCTGTCGCCCGTCGTGCTTGTTCATCACCGCGTCCCAGATTCGTGACATCAGTCCCGCCACAGAAAGCGCGCCCGTTCCCTGTAATGATCATCGCCCGAACATCATTATCCTGTATGATGTCCGCTACGATGCCAGCAAGGTCAATGAGCATCTGCTGGGTGACAGCGTTCATTCTCTCGGGGCGGTTCAGGGTCACTGTGCCAATGCCATCTTCCTTCGTATAGAGAATATTCTGCTCTGTCATAGCCTGTTACCTCCTTTGCTTTCACGCCGGCAGTAAAGGAATATGCTCAGAGAGCTAAAGAGGAGCACTTAGGCTAGAGACCAAATCTTCCCTGACTGCCTTTGAGCCTATGTTAAACTGCTTTCTCAGCGGTGTCAACAGTTTCCAATCGATACATATCCCTACGAGAATGATACGCTACCTTTAAGCCCGATATGCATGGGGGCTACTGCGCCACTGAACAAAAAGACGAATTGGTAAGGCTGGACATATCGTTAAGAGGGCTCTTAATTTAGTTTTTGGGTTGGCACTTTTACAAGCCTGCCTCTTTTCTCAGGATTTTGGCTTTATTCGTTCTCTCCCAGGGCAGGTTGAGGTCTTCTCTGCCAAAATGACCGTAAGTAGCAGTTTGGCGGTAAATGGGGCGGCGCAGGTCTAAAGCCCTCATTATAGCCTCAGGGCGAAAGTCGAAATGCTTGTTTATGAGATTTAATATGATTTCATCGGGAACCTTTCCCGTGCTGGAGGTCTCGATGGATAATGATAGGGGGTTGGCTTTTCCGATAGTGTAGGCAACCTGAAGCTCGAGGTAATCAGCAAGTCCAGCCGCTACTATATTCTTGGCGACATATCTGGCCATATAAGCGGCGGAGCGGTCTACCTTAGTGGGGTCTTTGCCTGAAAAGCAGCCCCCACCATGGCGGCAGGCACTGCCATAACTATCGGCAATGATTTTGCGCCCGGTAAAACCTGTGTCACTCACGGGCCCACCGATGACGAATTGCCCCGCGCTATTAATGTAGTATTCAGCCTTCTTACTCAGCAATTTGGCAGGAATAGTCTTTTTAATCACCTGTTCTATAAGGTCATGCTCGATGACACCACGTTTCACCTCGGGGTTATGGTGGGCAGCCAGGACAACAGAAACCACCCTCTTGGGTATTCCATGACTATACTCCACGGTTACCTGAGATTTACCATCCGGTCTCAGATAAGGTATGGTCTTGTCCTTTCTTACTCGAGCTAAGCTCTGGCACAACTTGTGTGCTAGTAGAATAGGCAAAGGCATGAACTCAGGACTTTCTTTACAGGCAAAGCCAACCATCATTCCCTGGTCGCCAGCACCAGTTCTGTCTAAAATCTTGTCAGTGGCTTCTCCTATCCTCGCTTCCCAAGATTGACCAACTCCGGCAGCGATGTCGCTTGACTGTTCCTTCACTGAGACGATGACTCCACAGGTCCGATAATCAAAGCCATATTCGGGTTTGGTGTAGCCTACTTCTTTGATTACCTGGCGCACAACGTCGGGAATCTCCACATAACCCTTGCAAGTAATCTCACCCAGGACTATAACCATGCCCATAGCCACGGAGACCTCGCAGGCTACCCGAGCGAAGGGGTCCTGTTCCAGCATGGCGTCCAGGATAGCGTCTGAAATCTGGTCGCACAGCTTATCAGGATGGCCTTCGGTGACTGACTCCGCAGTGGCTAAATAGGAATCCGATTGATTAAAGCTATTTGCCATTTCACCCCCTTTGGGAAAATTCTAATTCCGAATCTCTACACTCTAAACAAACCCTAACAAACATCGAAAATCAAAATTACAATTCAAAATGCAAAAAAACTCTATTAAACTGATTTTTAAATTTTACCCTGTCATTTTGCATTTTTACTTTTGCCTTTTGCATTTCTTTAAGGATTTCGTATTTAGGATTTGTCATATTTTACAATTCTAATTTTTCTCTTTTCTATGTTCCTTCTTCCCAGCTTTCGAGGTATTTTTTCTGCTCCTTGGTCAAGGAATCAATGGTGATATTCATGGAGGCGAGCTTCAGTTTACCTACCTCCTGGTCAATTTCCTCAGGCACAGGATAGACCGCGGGCTTGAGCTTTCCTTTCATCTTGGTGAGATACTCCAGACATAGAGCCTGGTTAGCAAAGCTCATGTCCATAACACTAGCCGGGTGTCCCTCGGCGGCAGCTAGATTGACCAGCCTGCCCTCGCTTAGCAGATAAATACGCCGCCCATCTCCTAAAGTGTATTCATCAACGGAAGAACGTATTCGTTTCTTGGATTTGGCCAGGCTTTCCAAAGCGGGGATGTTTATTTCTACATTGAAGTGGCCACTATTAGCCAGGATAGCCCCGTCTTTCATCCGGGAAATGTGTGCCTTATCAACGACATTCATATCGCCCGTGGTCGTGATGAAGACCTCTCCGATCTCACAAGCCTTAATCAAAGGCATGACCCGATAGCCATCCATGGCCGCCTCCAGAGCCGGGATAGGCTGGACTTCGGTGATGATAACCTGCGCCCCCAGCCCTTGAGCCCGCTTAGCTATCCCCTTGCCACACCAGCCGTAGCCAGAAACAACCACTTTCCTCCCCGCCCAGAGTATATTGGTAGCTCTGGTAATGCCGTCAATTGTGCTTTGCCCCGTTCCGTATCTGTTGTCAAAGAAATGTTTGGTTTGAGCATCGTTCACGGCGATAATAGGATAAATCAATTTACCGGCTTTGGCCATATTCCTCAGCCTGATGACCCCCGTGGTCGTTTCTTCAGTGCCGCCAATGACGTTAGCCGCCAGTTTGACGTAATCCTTATGAAGGGTGGAAACCAGGTCCGCGCCGTCATCCATGGTAATCTGTGGCTTATGTTCCAGGGCAGTGATGATATGTTTGTAGTAAGTCTTGTTATCCTCTCCCTTTATCGCATTGACAGGAATGCCATAGTCCACCAGGGCAGCAGCTACGTCGTCCTGGGTACTTAAAGGATTGGAGGCGCATAACACTACTTCAGCACCGCCTTCTTTTAGAGCCAAAGCTAAATTGGCCGTTTCCGTAGTGATATGGAGGCAAGCGGAAATACGCACTCCCGCCAGGGGCTTTTTCCTGCCAAATCTTTCCCCTATTAGTTTGACGACTGGCATTTCCTTGCCAGCCCAACCAATGCGCAGCTTGCCCTCTTGGGCCAGGGAGAGGTCTTTAACGTCATAATTCTTCATCTTTTTATCTCCGTGAAAATGGCCTTAGCCGAACTGCTCAGCAACCCAAGCAGGTATATCCAATGTACCCATAAGGAGCGGTTTTTGATGACAATCGCTACCGCCGGTCATAACCATATTATGCTTTTTGGCAAACTCAATATAGTGTGCTGTGGTTTCCTCGTCATGTTCCGTATGCCAGCACTCTACACCATCAATGTATTGTATCATATATTTTTCCATAACCTTCGTTTGTTCCTCCAAATCATGCGTTATGCTTACCAGGGATGTTCCGTGGGGGTCACCGGGGTGGGCATGGACCAGTATGCCCCCGGCATTTCTGATCAATTGTGAAGCTTCCGCTAAAGAAAGGGGATATTTGGGGACATCGCATTTGACCAGATACTTATCGAAGGCCTCTTGCTTATCGTTTACAATTCCCTTTTCCACCAGATAGTTCGCTATATGTGGTCGCCCGAACACGCCGTCCACACTATCCTCTATTTTCCTGAGGTCTGCCTCGGTAAATCTTGCCATACCCTCTTTAGCGAACTCAACATTCAGGTTCTGTAAAATTTGACGCGCCCTTCTTTTCCTATATTCTTTTATCAATTGAAGCTTACTCTTTAGCTCTTGGTTACCGATGTCATACTCATATCCCAGAAAATCCAGGGAAACATCTTTATTGCTCTCCGGATAATGGAAAGTCACGTTTAATTCCACTCCTGTGATGTAAGACATGCCATGCTTTCTCGCCAGGGCAATAGCCCTTTCCTGGCAGTCTATAGAATCGTGGTCAGTTATGGAGATTAAATCAATGTTTCTATTTTTGGCTTCTTGGAAAACCTCTTCAACAGGGAGATTACCATCCGAGCCGGTCTTGGTATGGATGTGTAAATCTATTTTCACTTCTATCTCTTTTCCATACCAATGATATACCAATCTTTGGGCGGGTCATATTGGGTATCCACTGTCAGATGAATGATTTTAAGCCTGGGATATAATCGCTTCAGGTCATCCACATCCACCTTTTCGAACTTCTTTTTATTGTTGAGGTAAGCTTGCTCGGTGAGAGCATTTGATTCATAATCCTCTTGGGTGCGTCTTAGTATCCGGGCGATGGCTATCTCTTGGGGACACTGGGTTTGCAGAATAACGAGGGTCTT
The DNA here is from genome assembly GCA_049586675.1 of Dehalococcoidia bacterium. Lineage (GTDB taxonomy): Bacteria > Chloroflexota > Dehalococcoidia > GIF9 > AB-539-J10 > RBG-13-51-36. The sequence goes on along the minus strand of JBAVCL010000004.1, from coordinate 171,713 downwards.
GTTATGTTTGGCGGCTATCTCAGCAGCCCGTCTTCTCAACGACTGGGTGACGAAGGTGGCATCTATTATTACACTATCGCCCTTCTCCAAGGCCTCATCTGCCCGTCGGAACGTCTCATCATAGACCATTGTCCGTTTGCTCATATCCGCGGCGACTTTCTCATCAAATATATTCTCACCTTTCAGCACCTCTAGTCTGATCAGGTCGGACCGCAGGATAGGGTAGCCCTTAATCCTAGAAATCTCCTCGCTCGTCTCGGTTTTCCAGGTGCCCGGCAAGCCGCAGGTAATAAGCAAAACACCAGCGCCCAACTTGCTTTCTATGAATTTGGCAAACGGCTCCTTCAATTTGCCACCCTTAAAGTCTTTCGATAAGGTTTTTTATGAACTTTCCCCATTCACCCGATTCTAGCTCATCCGTTCTTACATCGGCTAAGGTGTATTCACCATAACCATATGGTTCCAGCCCATTCTTGCGTATTGCTCGATAATCGTGGGATGTAGGTCTTCTGGGGTGGATAGTTCCATAGCACATCAGTACGGCACCCCATGTTTTGGTATTTTTCATCCCTACTTTGTCAAACTTCTTACGGATTTTTGCAATTTCCAGTGGATACTTCGCTATATTCTCTTTTATTCCTGAGGTTTTTATTTCAAGAACTACCTGAACATCTCTTGGTTCGTAAGCAACCCCTCTGGGTTGTGCTTCTGCTCTCACTATAAGGAGGTCAAACTCTGTTGAAATATCATCCACATATGAATTCGGACCTGCTACTTTGTAATTAGCTGGCAGGTGAGAATGAATATATTTTGTAATCATAATGCAAACTTCATACCCCGTTCGTTTTGGCCCTAAACACTTGTTGCATATCTCATCTACCTCATTAAGCAAGCAAACCTGTTCTAAATCAAAGTCGGAATCCATCTTACTGCTCTTCAATCCCGCTATATGTATATATACGACTCGGCAAAGTTCAAAATAGCTCTTGGAAACAGCGCTATTTTTATTGCATTACAAGGATTTGAGCCCAAGTTGCCTCTTAATCAGCTCGCAAAGGCTCTCCTTAATTTCAGAGTGACGAGGTATCGGAGCCTTTTTCCCATTTTTAGGATTAATGTATATATCATGCCTTCTGCCATGGCGTCTCAGATAACATCCTTCCTCCACCAATTCCCTAATAAGATCACGCCGTTTCACACCTCTATTCCTATTTCTTTCGTTTCGGCTATAATCCGAGGTGGAAGTTCCTCTTCGGTCATTAAATGATAGGCGTCCCGGATATTCTCTTCTAATTCTTCCAGAGACTCGCCCTGACTAAATACGCCTGGAACTTCCTTCAGCCTTCCAACATACCAGCCTTCATCCACCCAATATTCCAATGTAAAATGCCTTAACATACCTACCTCCATATTTAGTGGTTCTGCTAGGGAATCTGGCGCTCTTTAATTATCCTCCAATGTATACGATTCAGCAAGCCGAAATACTTCTCGGTAACAGCTGTAATGTCATAATTTGGTCTGTTCTTGACCTCATATTAATTATATCAGCATTCAACAAGATACCCTGAACTTTGTCACTCTGGCTGGATATTTCTGGCTGCTCAATCTCAAAATATACTCAAATCACCTCCCTTTATTTGACCGTCTCCTCTAGCCAATACTAAACTATTTTCGGGCAGCGTAGCTCAGGTGGTAGAGCAGAGGACTTTTAATCCATTGTTTTGAACGTAAAAATGAAGCAAAATGCTTAATACCCCTATGCAGGGTCGGTTTTTAATTGACGTGCGATTTTCTTGAAAATTCAAGCTAAATAAATGCCGATTATACGTGTCGCAATCCTGAATTTTGATGAATTATCGAAGTAAAATGCTAAAGAATTAGGTAACTGTTAATCGTTGCTACTATCCCCACCCCATCTGGTATATAAGTCAGAGCTTTTCCCATACAACATTACCTCTTTGTCTTTATGGTCTTTCCCTTTTTCCCACTCTGATGTTTGGCTTCATAGCCGGAAGGGAAAACTTTCTTGACCATGTGTTCATATAAATCAGGCTGGTTTGAGACACTGTTCTTAATGATTTCCGCCATATCCACTTCGGGATTTAGGTACCCAAGTAACTCACATTTTATTGTCTCAAGTAGACTGGTAAGGGCATGCTTGTCCTTATATGATACCGGTGACAGAATTTTCTGGATAAACTCCCAGCCCGCCGGATTTGCCGCTTCAATGGCATTCTTCCCCTTGTTGGTCAAAGTCACATGTACTATTCTGCGGTCACTCCTGTCTCTTGTCCTTCTGACCAGACTAGCTGTGACCATGCGGTCGACTAGCATACTGATGCTGTTCGGGCTACGCTCGAGCCGTTTGGCTAGGTCAACTATCCTGAGAGAACCTTCAGGACCACCGCGGGATTTCACAGCCGCAAGCACTGCGAAGTTTTCCAAAGTAATCCCATATTCCCCATATATTGAATCCTCGCACAGGACAAGTGCATCGCGGACTCGGTGCAACAGAAGCCACAACCTCACGACTGTATTTTGCGATTCAGAATTTATCACCATATTTAAGTTCTCCTAAATTTATTCTAAGTGATATTATACCATCCTCGTGGTTCGTTATCGTATTTTAAGGCATCACTCAAGCATTCTCTCTGCGTAGGTTTCTTCCACAGGAGCTTCCCCAGCCACGATAACTTCATATTTGTCCTCTCGATGGATCATTTTTGTGACATACCCCAGCCGTATCATATTCAGTCGATATTGTATCGCATCTGTTCTGTCGTAAAATGTTATCTTTTTCACCATATTTGTCTTCTCGCATATTATTATTGTTCTAGTCTGCTAATTTGTCAATATGTATTGAAAGACTAGGCAATCCTAAGAACCGTATTCGTTAACATGGCTTCCTCAAAGGCTATTCCTGTGCCTATGACCGCCATCAATCCTAGACGAGTTTGACGCCTGCAACAGGGGCATCCTATCTTTAGATGAAAGGGGGTGTAAAGCAAAGTGAAGAACAAGGCGTCATTAAGACAACTAGCTAAAGAAATCGGAGTGAGCGCGTCGTATCTATCGCAGATTCGACACGGCAAGCGACCAGCAAGCCACAAGGTGTTAAGCGATGCAGCTATAAGACGTATGCTTATCATTAAGCAAAATGTTAAGCACGACGTTGACGTTGGCAGTTCTGGAAGCTATAATATGACATCTGGCAGCGTAGCTCAGGTGGTAGAGCAGAGGACTCATAAGCCTTTGGTCACTGGTTCGAATCCAGTCGCTGCCACCAATAAACATAAATCTTCTCGAACTGACCTGCTACCAGAAATTCAGTCCACTTGACAACCTGCAAAGATGAAACTTAGTATATTGGAAAAGCAATAATTGGAGGTGTTGAAGATGGTCAATATTATACCGATTGCGATTATTGTTATTGGTGTTGTATTGGTAGTTGTAGCATTATTAGTTTGGAGGAGGCAAAAAGGGGAGAAGCTAGAAAGAATAAACAATGAACAGAAGAAAGCATTCTTCGCACAATGGCTAATAGGGATTGTTTTAGCATTAATAGCTGCTATTTTTATGTTTGATGGCGATATCCTAGGAGAAAATACCACAGGTATTTCCACAGTCCTAGGGATTATTGGAATTTGCCTGATAGCAACTTCCAATGTTAACCTACTATCTCTCAAGCGTAAATAAAGCAGATTAGCGAACCAAACAAAAATCACCCCACAAAACAGCGTCTAAACAACTATTTAATAGGCCGTCGCTAAGTAGCTGCTGCGCCGCTGGTTCCAATCGAGCCGCTGCCACTTCAAGTAGTTTCCTACTTCTTCTTGGGAGGCGCTTTCTTTTCTTTTTCCGGCTTCGCTACAGGTTTATCAGTGTATAGCTCGGGGTGGTGGCGCCTGCAGGTCTTACACATGTTCGTGACCTCCTTGCCTGTTCTATACCAAAATTATATCAGCTAGTTCGCTCTTTTGCCATCACGGATGCCCCAAGAAATGCACCTTGGTTCAAGTCCAGTCCCTGCCATATTCTGTAATTGCGACAGGATTGGTTCATTTTGCGCTCACTGCCCGCTAGTTAACTTAGCTTGGACTTCGGCAATCAGGTCTTGAACTGCGATACGTAATACTGTCTGGCCTTCCTTTAACGTGTCCACGAGAACATCATAGTCCTCGTAGAAATAGACTGTCTTCCCATCTGTGAGCACTACAAAGGACGATAAAGTCTTGGATTGACCTCGTATGAAGCGGAAACTCGATCGTATCCGCTGTAGAGGCAGCGCACTATCCAACAATTTCATCAGTATTTTTAATTCAAAAATGTCTTCTACGGAATAGAGACGGCGCGAACCTTTTCCAGATGCTGCTCTCAGGCTCGGGCTTACCAAGCCTGTCTTGTCCCAATACACAAGCTGGTTATAGGTAGCGCCGACCACATGTGATACCTCTGAAGTACGGAAGGATGTAGGTTTTCTTCTGCGCGGCATAGCGGATTCCAGCCAATCTAATATGCGTCATATCATTATACCACTTGCAGTCTAGATACTGGTTCAAATCCAGCCGCCCGGTGCTTACTTAGTAATATAAAACCGCCAGGCACAAACCCAGGCCTTGGGATGTTCGTCGGGAGGGCAGCTGATGCAATCGGCTTTGATTCTAGAATCTATCGTCTTGGCAAATGTCGGAAATTCTGCCACTCCCGCTGACTTGCAGGGATAATCAGGCAGCTTGTTGATTTTTCTTGTTTGCTGAACTAGGCATCTCACCATACGAAGAACGAGTTCGTTGTCTGATCTTTCAATGGTCTGCTCGTTGATGTGTGCGTAAAGCCGAAAGTTTAAAGCTTGTTCTAAACCATCCAGCCCGCTTCGCTGGGGAAGCTGCAAAAACGATTTTATCATGGCTGCTTCCACAGGCGAATACTTGGTCCAGCAGGTGTCGTTACACCTTTTGCTGGTATACATATCATAGTTATCCTCAACAGTTCGGAACCATATCCCATCACCTGTCAGCCAATTAGCAGACAAAGCCTTTATCAGGCTAATCAACCTTTCCTTTTCCATGTTAACTAGCCAGAGTGGCAAGCCGTTTTCAGTTTGAAAGCCCAGGGTCTTGGATAGGCGGTTTATAGCTAGGGAGAAAAACGAGGAGAAAACCTCTTCCTCAAGCCGAATGGCTTCTTCCAGACCCAACTGATGGACGACCTCGTTGAACCATATGCCGTAATGCAACATTGTCCGTCTTAATGCATCAATGGCGTAATTAGCTAGTTCAACTTGCCCGAGTTTTTCTAAAGAGTCTGTGGTCATGTTTCTTACTCCTTGAATTCAATTTTGGGATATCGGATATTTCAGAAATCACCACCCAGAGATTTCCTTGGCTGCCGTAGATATCCACAGGCAGAGCCATGGCGCTCTACGCTTTGGGTTATTAGAGTGCGCTCTTTTAACCGCCTACTGCCCGGCCTAGAAAGTACGGCCAGACTACTATGGCCAGCAAAATCTGCCACCAGACCAGATTGGCATAACCGATGGTAAATAGCCAGCCGATGAACCAGATGGGGGCTATGAAAAGCGGGACGCGGCGGCGGTGCCAGTGTTTTCTTTCCTCTGTCATGTTTTCCTCCTTTTACCAGATAATCTATGCTTGATTTGATGATTTTCCCGGCAATATCTTAATGATAAGTCTACTGGATAGCAAGACCTAAAATAGAACCGAAGAAACCTTGAACATAATTCACGAGTGCCACTCTTATTTTTCTCAGTGCTATCCCGTAATGCCATAGAGGCCTGTGACGGAATCTCTAAAGAGCGACAAGTGCGGTGGATAAAAAGTGAATAGCACGAAGAGAATGCCCAGGATCGCTAAAGCAATCGGGGCGAAACGGTTAAGCCTTGCCGGTAACGGAGAGACCATTAGCAATTTATAGCTCACCAACTGCCCTACTATGACAGCTACAACGAAAATCAGGATGTCAGCTATCAGAAGATCATGCCCCAGGATAGCTATGTACGAATAGAAAAGGACCACAATAGTGATTGGTATTAGATAAATTCCCAGAGTTTTGGCAAAGAAAAAATTGTTCGCCGACTTCCCAAAGCGGCTATATTCCAAAGCCGCATATACCAATGCTGGCCAGAAACCCAACTTCAGATGCTCCCACACGCTTTCATTCACAGCGGCAATTGGGGCGATAGGAATCCAGCGCCCAGACCACTCGAAGACAAAGTGCAGTAGAGTTCCCAAAACAACTATAAAGATGATTCCTCCTATCTCCCAGACCAAAATTCTTTTTCCCACAGTTGAACCCTCCTTATCTATTTAAACAAGCTCCACAGTATCCTTGTATTGGGGGACTTTTATGGTCCACCCGGTCTTCTCTTTCAGGACCTCCGCAAAGCTCGTGGCTGCTTTTTCTTCCCCGTGAGTGACAAATACACAGCGCGGCGGGACACGGATGTCAGCTAGCCAGGCTAGTAATCCATCACGGTCGGCATGGGCCGAAAAACCATCGATTTTTTCAATATGTGCTCTCACCGGATATATTTGCCCCAGGAGGCGGATTTCTTTGGCACCATCCAGCAATATTCTGCCCGGCGTTCCCTCCGCTTGATAGCCGACAAATAATATTGTGCTTTCTGGCTTCGTGATGTTATTGACAATGTGGTGCTTTATACGGCCACCGGTTACCATACCGCTGCCAGCTACGATGATACAGCTTTCCTTTACGTCTTTAATGGCCCTGGACTCTTCCTCACTCTGTACTATTTTGAGGTTTTCAAAATTAAAAAAGGAATTACCCTGGCGCAGACGTTGCATCATCTCTTTGTCAAAGAGTTCAGCATGATGTTTAAATACTTCGGTAATCCGTATTGCCATAGGGCTATCCAAAAAGACGGGTAAAGGTGGAATTTCTTTACGTAAAAACAATTCGTTTAAGTGATACAGCATCTCCTGGCTCCGCTCTAGAGCGAAACTGGGGACAATGATGTTGCCTCCGGCTTCTACCGTCCTGTTGATACAATCGCGTAATTGTTTTTGAATATCGGTATTCTCGTGTTCTTCGTGTGTACGGTCACCATAAGTTGCCTCTATAACTATATATTCGGCTTCATCAAAAAGAGTCGGGTCATTTATTATAGGGCGGTGAGGCTCGCCAATATCACCGGAAAAGATTACTCTGTGGTTCTGGTCATCCTGTCGGATATTTATACTTATGGTTGCAGCCCCAAGCACATGACCTGCTTCATAATAACAGCCTTCGACATTGCTACTAATTCCGACACAACTCAGATACTCTACGGCGGAAAAATACGGCTTAACTGCTTCGGCATCTTTTACAGTATACAGAGATATTTCCGGATAAGAACCACGGCGACCCTCCCTTTTATGGCGTTCCCGCTTAAATATGGCGTCTTCTTCCTGTAGATGTGCGGCATCGACAAGGATAATCTCGGCTATCTCAGCCGTCGCTTGGGTGCAGTATACCTTACCCTTGTAACCATCCCGTACCAGTTTAGGTAAAAGTCCACAATGGTCAAGATGGGCATGAGTCAAAAAAACAGCATCAATGGACTGAGGGTCAAATAGAAATGGCTGCCAGTTTCTCTCCTGATACTTCCGCTCCTGGTACATCCCGCAATCTATAAGCACACGGGCATCCCGAGTCTCTAAAAGATAGCAGGAACCTGTGACATTTCGCGCTCCACCTAGAAATGTCAGTCTAGCTAGCATAGATGACTCGACTCCTTAATACTTTTTATAGCCTCTTTAGCCCTGGCGATGATTTCCTCGTCAGACACTCCGTACGATGTTATGGCAAAAGAGCCGACAACCTTGCCCTGGCTTTTCTCTATTTTAGCCGTTATGTTCGTCACAGCTTGCTCTTCATTGTTGCCACCCATGGTAAAGAATGGAATAATACTCCGACCTTCAAAATTTGTCTTGTATATAAACGAATTAATAGCCGGTGCTGGTCTTAAGTTCCAGATTGGGGAGCCAATAAATATACTTTCATGTTGCTTTAAATCGACATCTATGGGATTTATCTTACTCCCCCTGTTTATTGTAGCTGCGAAGCCACCAAACAAATAGACAGAAAACCCTAGTTTTCTGGGCTTTGTCTCCTTAATCTCCACTAGCGTGGCATTCAGGGCTTCGGCGATTGCTTGAGCTATCAGCCTCGTTTTACCTGTCAAAGAATAATAAACTACTAACGGTTGCACTCACCCTCCAATTTGGCGAATTGAATTATACATCCGACCAACCTCGGATGCAGCAACCGGTAGTCGTTCATATGATTAGTAACACATTGTCTGCTTGCGTTGTCATTGCGAGGAACGGAAGTGACGAAGCAATCTCGTGGGGCTGCTGGGGATAGAGATTGCCACGCCCCGACAAGTTGGGGCTCGCAATGACACAAGAAACTATTACAACCATCCCGAAGACATATAGTATACCTTGAAGTTTGACTTGAAAAAGAAGGGATTGGAGTCCTTTAAGGTCAGCGCCCCTCGTGCGCGCTATCCCAATGCCCAGCTCTATCCCAAAGGAGAATGGCTCATAATTGCCGGTATCCCCGTGCCCGACAACACTACCTCCTTACCTCACAAAGAACCGGGCACTGAGGTAAAGATTGAGACCTGGGAATATGGCATGGTAGCCCAAATTCTCCACCTCGGCCCCTATGACCAAGAAACGAAAACCATTGAGCGCTTGCAACAATTCATCACGGCAAATGGCTATGAAATAGCTGGCCCACACGAGGAAGAATACCAATCAAAGCCCGATGCTAAGACAATTAAGACACTAATCCGGTATCAGGTGAAAAAGAAGAGCCAATAGCCTGATAACCGTGTGCGTGAAATGGCAAACACCTCCTTAATAAAATAGCAGCGGAGGCAATCACCAATCACTTCCGCTACCTGGTTTCCCCACTCTATCTAACAGCAGCCAATATTCAGTTGTCGATTACATGTTCGTAGAAATTTTTACAGTTGCCAAGTTGTACTCTAAAAAGCAAGTCAGTATGCTAAAATAGCTCTCTGGATTAGAGGGTAGTATTTTATAAAGACGCTGGTGATAACAAGCCTGTTAAAGATTTTATTTTCGGGCAATCGCACAGCGCAATCGGTGAAATTTTACATGTTTTCGACTTGTTGTATCAGTTAAATTAAAAAGGAGGAATGAAATGGACATGCAAGCAAGTGCACTGGAAGCGAGATTGTTCCCGGTGGTGGAGACACAATACGGAAAAATCCGAGGGCTGAACCATCAGGGCGTTAAAACATTTCTGGGCATCAGGTACGGGGCTTCCACGGAAGGCAAAAACCGCTTTATGCCTCCGCAGCCTGCAAAACCGTGGGCAGGCGTCGTCGATATGTTCAACTATGGGCAGATTAGCCCGCAGACACCGGCCGACCGGCGCACGGATTATCCAAATCTTATTTCCTGGCACAGGCAACCGGGAGGAATCGGCGAAGACTGCTTGACTCTGAATGTCTGGTCGCGGAGCGTAAACGACAACGCCAAACGCGCTGTTACGGTCGTGCTTCACGGTGGTGGTTTTGCCACCGGTTCAGGAAATCACCAGGGTTTTGATGGAGAACTAATGGCGCGTCTTGATGACGTCGTCCATGTTTCTGTCAGTCATCGGCTTGGAGCATTCGGCTATATCAACCTGGTGGATTTGGGCGCGCCGCAGGAATTCAAATATGCCGGCGTAGCCGGCGTCATGGACCTCGTCGCCGCTTTGAAATGGGTGCAAACAAATATAGACCGATTCGGCGGTGATCCCAATCGCGTATTTGTTTATGGACAATCGGGCGGTGGCGCTAAGACCAGTACACTTTTGTCGATGCCTTCGGCCAAAGGCCTCTTTCACCGCGCCGGCATCCAGAGCGGCTCGGCACTGCGCTTGATGGAACGGGAACAGGGTGTCAAAAATGCCGAGGCGATACTTAAGGCCTTGGGCATAGACAAAAAGAACATTGCGAATTTGCAAAAGCTGCCGTTTTCCACAATTGTGGCCGCGCAGGCAAGTCTGCCACTCGACATCACTCGATTTTCACCGATCGTAGGAAACGACATATTGCCGCACCATCCCTTTCATCCGGCGGCGCCGCCGGAATCAGCCGACATCCCGGTCATCATCAGCACCACACTGGACGATGCGGCAATAATGCTGACCAACTTCGACCTGACCGAATCCGAGCTCAAACAAAATCTCGAAAAACAATTTGAAGGCAACGCCGAGCGCATTTACAAGCTTTATCGGGATGCTTATCCTGATATATTGCCTTATCTAATTCAAGCTCGCCTCATTACGGATCGCTCCTTCCGCCATTCGGCCATCAAGCAAGCCGAATTGAAAGTGGCCCAGAACGGCGCTCCTGTTTATTACTATTTGTGGGAATGGGCGTCAAAAGCCTTCGATGGCAAATTCGGCGCCGTACACGGTGTGGACGTCTCTCCGGCGGTGCATGAATGTCACGAAATGAACAACGACTGCGGGCAGAAGGAAGGCAAGTTGATGGTCGACCGCTTTGCAGCCGTCTGGACCAACTTTGCCAAAACCGGCGTACCGAATTCCGACCTCACGCCGGACTGGCCCAAGTATGATCTTAAAAATCGCGCCACCATGGTTTTCGACAACAACACCCGTGTCGAGAACGACTACCGCCGCGAATTCCGCCTGCTGTGGGAAGAATTGGGAGGAACAAGAATAGGAGGATAGGAGAAAACGGCATCCTGGGATTGTAATATATGTTCTTATTTTAACGTATAACATCCCACGGAAAAGGCAAACGGTATCGAATATTCATACGCATGGAATGGCAAACATCCCAATATTTTTCCCTGGTAATAATCTATCTTCTCTTTGCCCGCAGTGCTATAATTTTTAAAAGTAGCCAGTATTTCTAAAAGGAGGTATTTATGGAACCAGTGTGGATAGCCATTTCAATCATTGCCCTGGTTGTTATTGTGGTGCTTTTGCTTATAGCCAGGGGAAGGCAATATCAACAACCATCAAACCTCGCTATAGTCGGTATATGCTTAGTGGTTCTGGGTATTATTTTCGGTAATGATCGTCGGATAGGTTACTCTCTCATAGGTGTCGGAGTTCTTCTTTCAGTAATTGAAGCTATTAGAAACAGAAGATAATAATTTGAGGTAGGCTTCCTGACGCCAAGGAGAGGTTCAATCCCATATGGTTCAAGAATGAATGTGGTCCTCCTCTCTGGGTTCTATACCATCGTAATAATCCAGTTTCTTGGCACAGCCAGCAGCACCACCTCCTGCGCAGGCACAAGCACAGGCACAAGCACAAGCTACACAAGCACAGGAAACGGCAACACAAGATGAACCACCTCTAGCTCCTGTGCCTCGCGTTGTAAATACACTCATATTAGGTTTACGGTAAGAAAGACTATTTAAAGCCCAGAATAATATCCAGGGGTTAATGAAGTTACCATTGTAATAGTAGTTTCCGTTAATATCAGGTTCCAACTTCTTCTCAGCCACAAACTCGTCAAACCTAGCTTGTTCTTTATCAGAGAACTCATTGCCTTTCTTATCTTTATCCCATTTCTCCTTTGCCTCTTTTAACCTATCATCTAAATTACCCTTTTCATCAAAGATATACTCTTCCGAAGTAGAAGGTTTTTCTCTTCTCCTGCTTCTAGCCACCATAACAAGTAAAAGACCAATTATGAAAACGGGTATTAAGACCCACGCCCAACTAAAGCCAAGACCAGCAGGTTCTGAAGGTTGAAGAAAACCTCCATCATAAGATTCCATTCTAACGTTAAACGTATCTCCTCTATCTAAACTGGTTTGCCAGGTTACGATATTATCTATTACTTGAGTAGGTTGAGGTGTAAAACTATATGAGCTAACTGGCACTGGGGAGTTTAATGTAATAGTAAGATTATCTGTAACGCAATTATCGTACCATCCGGGGGTAAAATCTATCCTCCACTTTCCTTCATTGGTTAACCTTTCTAAGAGGTTTCGCTGAATTATTGAAAAAGATACAGCAAACCTCTCACCAGAAGCATAGTCCTTGTCTAGTGTCAGATAGACTCCTTGCCAACCCCCACTACTATCGTCTCTGGCAGATTCAACATTGCCTCCACTACTTATTATGTCAAAATTACTATTTGCAGTACCGACTGTTACCCAGGGTATATGCCCCCCAGTACATAGCCATTCCTAGTAGTATGTCATGTTTACACTACCATCACTTAAAGGAGTCAGTTCCACTGCGTAATTCAGTATTTCATAGGTACCGGTATCAGCGTATATCGGAATAGGTAGTAAAGTTAAAGTAATAAAAAATATAGCAGCTATAAATAAAACTCTTCTCATTTCAATTCCCCTGTTGCTAAGGGACAGCTACCCCCGCAAGTCTCCAGTAAATTACAGGACTTACATTCATCGCCAATGAAGTAGTGATTTCTAATCTTTTTCGCAAACTTATTACCCCAAATCTTTTCCCAGCTATCCTTTTTAATATGCCCCATTTTGTGGTTGAAGAGTGACTGACATGGAATGACAGTCCCATCCGGTTCAATGGTTACATTATACTGAGCAGCCGAGCAACTTTTTATTCCTAAGCCTAAATCTATAGGATTCAACTTTTTATAGCATGTAGGTGTATACCAGTTAAACTCTATCTTTAACTCTCTAGCTTTTTCACAGGCATTTTGCAGGATGCCTTTTAACATTTCCTCACTTAGCCCATCCTTGTCAATTGCCTTACACCCTAAGCCACTACATATTAGACTATTACAGGCTATCCCTTTGACCCCCAGGGAGGCTAAAAATTCTATGGTAGCGGTGAAATGATCCGCATTACGCCTGGTAAGGGTAGTATTGGTATAGACATTTAAACCTTCTTTGACTGCTACCCGGATTCCATTTACAGTCTCTGCCCAGGAGTTGGACACACCGGTCATCTCATCGTGTACAGACTGGTCATTGGATTCGATACTGACCTGCACATAATCGAGGCTTGCCTCCTTTAGACTTTTGGACAGCCCATGCAGTAAACGTCCGTTTGTAACCAGACCGGTCACGAACTCTTGAGCATGACTGACCAGCAGGACCAGGTCGTCTCTTAATGTAGGCTCTCCGCCGGTGAATACCACTTGAGGCACCCCGGCTTTCCAAAGCTTATCGAGTATTTGCGTCCAATCTGTCGTGTCCAATTCCCTGGTCTTACGCGAGCCACCTGTATAGCAGTACGAACATTTATTATTGCATCTATAAGTGAGTGCCAGGTCTACTCTTGGCGGTGCGGTCAGTTTGTTTACATCTATGACCTGCTGTCCAATTCCCAGGTCATAAACCGGGCATTTGTTCTCAGCTATCCCAAGTATTTGAGCATATAAAGTATCAAAGTCGCTGAGTATCCTCTCCTTGGTAACTGTAGGGTATTTCTCTTCTATTGCTTTTGTGATCTTGGACTTAACTACCCCCTGGTCAAATTGTAAGGTAGAACGCATAGCATCAATATATGCTTCGACATAGTCGGCTGCTGTAGTGTTAAGTACTAAGACTTTCTGGCTGTTTATCCAGAGAATATTCTGGTTATCGCCCCTTCTTAGATGTAACCTGAGTCCCGGTACCGTTATATGCTTGACGCCTTGTTCACTCATTTATACTCCTCCCTTTTCATAACCCCGAAACTATCTTGTGGCTCTGCAAACTAAATCCTACTGTTAAATTATACCACTCGCCAACTCAGCGAGGCTTGAGGACAGCTCAGGGGTTCACCTGGGGATTGGCAAGGCTATTCATAGGGTAGAGATACGGCTGGATGAACTCAGGGATCGGGAAGTTTTCAGTCGCTCGAATCCCGCCGCTGACAGCTTTCTGCCATTACTCGGCAGTCAGGAAATCAATTACTGACCGATTGAATAGCACGCTGTCTTCTAGGTTAGGAAGATGGGCCGCATTAGGTATCAACTGTTTCTTAGCCCCATGTATTCTGTCAGCTACTAACTGTGAGATTGTCTGCATATCCGGCAAGTCACTGTCTCCGATCATAACCAAGGTCGGGACACGTATTTCAGCTAAACGAGACATCACATCAAATCCCGGGGGTGTTTCTGGAAATTTGTCAGTCACTGAAGCGTAGTTATCCAATATCATCTCCCTGACCAGCCCTCTTGCGGCTGCATTTACTGTTCCCCTGTCTCTCTTCAGTCCGACCACCCAGATATCCGCCAGCATATCAGCAACTTCTTCCCGTCTCCCGCTGGCGATCAGTCCTTCAAGAATGGCGTCCTTCGCTAGGGTTTCTCTATCTCGATATTCATAGCCCGCGATCCCCGGAGCGATAAGGACCAGGCGGTTGACCCTCTCGGGATAGGCAATTGCCATCTCAATTGCCACTTTCCCCCCAAGTGAGCACCCTGCGATATTCACCGACGTAAACCCCAGGTGCTGGGTAAGCCCATGAATGTCTTCATAATGCCGAAATGATTCCCTTGGAGCAGGCGACTTCCCATAGCCGCGGAAATCAGGCATGATGACCTGGAAATGCCTTGAGAACTCGCCGCACTGTCCTGCCCACATGCGGTGGTCAGCTATGCCAGAATGAAGCAATAGCAGCGGTTCTCCCATTCCCGACATTTCGAAATATATCTTGGCATTCCGGATCGTGGCGAAATCGGTCTTTACTTTCATATTGACAGAATCCTCATCGTGAATGTATGAGCCCCCATTATTGCATGGTAGGGCCGATGCTTCAAATGCGACCACTGACAGCTTTCATGTCAGAGGCCCGCGACTGAGGGGCTGGCATCGGGGGCAGAAGTAGGTGCCACGGTTCTGCACCAGGACCCACTCGATAGTGCAGCCGCAAATGGGGCAGGGTTCGCCTCCTCTATGAGCAACCTTAAAATCGAAATAGCTGTACCCAGCTAGCCCTCAGGCATGCTCTGGACCTCTGCCTTGCCGCCTCGTCACCCACACAGCCACTGCCACTGAAATCAGCACGAGCAAGCCTGCTATAGCCATCTTCTCGGCTGGAGTAGTGTTGACGGCTATGGTGCTCATGACCACAGCGGGCATTAGCCCCACCCTCACTATTGGCTTCAGGTTGGGATGCTCAGTTATGAACTCAGCTATCGGTGGGCTGACCCTGTAATAGAAATCTACGAAGGCTCGTCCCGGCGGGTTAGTCAGCAGATACTTATCTCTGAATTCACGGAGAATCTGTACTTCCTCAGCCATTGGCGTGCCGTAAGCTGCAGTAGCAATAAAACAAGAGCCCCTGGTTGGTGGTTTTGGAAGAGATGGTGTAGAGCAATTGCATCCTAAGACGACTACACTGCCATCCCAATTAAGTCCCACCGTGTGAAGGTAGCCTGCCTCTGCCGCGGTGATGTTCGTCCAGCCTGCCACATTACACTTCCCATCCGAGTTGTTCCCCACAGCGACCATGGTACCGTCGGACTTAACCCCCACCATGTAATGCCAGCCGGCGGCAACCATAGGTGCTACGTTCCCTGCACGTGTATTCAGTATCATCGCCGAAGCAAAGCTAGAGCCATCCAATGTCGAATGAATAACAGAATAGTCATCTGGCATAGGCACAGTTGCAGAAGCTCCCGCTGCCGAAGCGGGAAGAAACAGGCTCAAGACCAGAACTATAGAGAACAGAGCTAGTAAGAGCATTCTCATATTTTTCATTGCTGCACCTCCATTGTTAATTTTTTTATTTATCCTCATCCTTCGCTGACCATTCGCTTCGCTCTGGACCTCTGCCTCGCCGCCTCGTTGCCCATACAGCCACTGCCACTGAAATCAGCACCAGCAAGCCCGCTATAGCCATCTTCTCGGCTGGAGTAGTGTTGACGGCTACAGCGCTCATGACTACAGCGGGCACCAGCCCGACCCTCACTATTGGCTTCAGGCTGGGATGCTCAGTTATGAACTCAGCTATTGGTGGGCTGACCCTATAGTAGAAATCTACGAAGGCTCGTCCCGGCGGGTTGGTAAGCAGGTATTTGTCTCTGAACTCACGGAGAATCTGTACTTCCTCAGCCATTGGCGTTCCATAGGCAGCGGTAGCAATGAAGCACACCCCGGTCCAGGTGGATACGGTAAAAAATGTCTCGGCTGACCAATTAGACCAGGCATCATGGTTGTCCTGGTATCTCACATGCCAGTAGTAGGAAGTATAATAGCTCAATGTTCCTGAAGGCACTGTGATGCTGGTGAGGTCCGAAGTATCCGTCCCGCTGTCAAAGAGAAGGCTCCGGGAGTAAGTGCCCAAGCTCGTTCTAATCTGCCATTGCGAGGCGGCATGAGTATCGCCTACATCAGGGTCTGAGAATGCTGAGGATTGCAGTGTCGGCGTAAGGCTGATACCGCCGGCTCCATTAGCAGGTGAAATGTTACTTGGCTGATTGGGTGGGCTGTCTGTCAGTGTTACTTGCCCACCCGATTCATACTCGCCACCCCAAGGAGAGACCGAGCCTACTCCTAAGGGGGTGACACTTACGCTAAGCGTGTGTTTCTGCGGGAGTATGATTAAGATTATCACTACGATGATGCCTATAGTACAAGCTACTATGATTCCTGCCAGCTTTTTCTTACTCAAGCTACCTCCTCTAGGATATTAACTCTCCGTCAACATATAACTCAGGTACCTCGAATATGCGACCTTTCCTACGCAGGACAGCAGGTTTATCTGCCACCTCAAGGTGTTTTTCAGATGGTAGCTGCATTAACCCTTTCCCCCAAATATCAACTGCCTTGCCGTCGACCAAAATCTTGCCACCACCAACCCATCGACTCCACTCGACCTCGACCACGTGCCTTTCATTCTCTATATCGAAGGCCCAACTCTTCTTTGCCACTTCAACCCTCATCCCTTATTTGAATCTCTTGTCCTTGTACTCTCCAAATCCGCTGGCTGAACTACCAGCCAAAACATAAATCTTAATCCTATTATACCACTTGCTAGCTCAGTGAAGTTTGAGGATAGCTTGGGGCTTCATCACGGCGAATGGCTATGAAATAGTTGGCCCACACGAGGAAGAATATCAATCAAAGCCGGATGCTAAGATAATTAAGACACTAATCCGGTATCAGGTGAAAAAGAAGAGCCAATAGCCTAATAAACGTGTGCGATGATTTAGACGAACATTCGTTATCAAAAGAAATAATTTTTAGTTCATTCATTGGCAATTTTAATAAATAACTCAGCTAGCTCTTGAGGTTCAAGTATCATAGCATCATGACCGGTCGCCATTTCGTAATAACTCCAGTCTTTTGAGCTTCTCGCCATCTTGGCAAACCCATCAAAGGAACCGAGAGGGGGCTTGTTCAAATAAATATACGTACGGGGCACGATAAAAGCAGCCGGATTTGTAAGATGTAATGGCTCCTCAAAAGTTTTTATTGGCTGAGGCACCAACTTGGACTTAACAAAGGCAATGTCAGCCTCTAAGGTAATGCCAAAATGTTCAGGAGGGGGTGCAGGAACAAGCCACCCCTGTCCTGTCGCTTTTGTTACCTGACGCATCATATTCATAATCTGTGGCCCTACAATGTCCCCAAAAGATTGACCGTCTTTGGGTACATGTGCATCCAAGTAAAGCAGTTTTGCAATACGTTCCGCTGCTTTATCTGCCACGCCTGTAATAACCATACCGCCATAACTGTGGCCAACCAGCAGCACATTGTGTAAATTTTTATCATCCAGAATGGCTAATATGTCCTGAACATGAGCGCTCAAGCCAATGTCAGGATTTGCCAGTTTTACTTTTTCCCCGAGTCCAGTCAAGTCAGGAGTAAATACATTGTAACCAGCCTGGGCTAAGTAAGGTACCAATCGCTCCCATACCCATGCACCATGCCAGCCGCCATGAACCAAAACGAAATTTAGATTATTCTTTTCCATTTTACTCTCTCCAAATCCCTTGGCTGGGCTAGCTATAAGCCAAAGAGATACATCCTAATCCTAATTATACCACTTGCTAGCTCAGTGAAGTTTGAGGATAGGTTGAGAGTTCACTGGAGGATTGGCAAGGCCATTCATGTGTAAAGATACGGTTAGATGAACCAAGGGACTAGTAAGCCCTTGGTCGCTGATGCAAATCCCGCCGCTGGCACTTGGTTTTATTTCGATTTCACTGTTTTGGGAATTCCTAACCACTTTGGTGTTTTTTCCATATATTCTATATAACCAGTCCCATATTTTTTAATACATTCGGATTCTTCAACGGGGACTCCCATAACGTGTATTAAAATCATCCAGATTAATGCAATCAAGAAATAAATCCATGAAATACTAGCCAAGGATATGCCAATGAAAAAAATGAAAGCGCTAAGATACAGAGGATTCCGAGAATAACGGAGAATACCTTTAGTGACTGGTTTATCTATAGGGGTAGTTGCAAAGTCATAGACAGCTCGAAATCCCATGGTCATGCCCACTATGCAAAAGATAAGTCCTACATAGAACCACATCGTGTTAAGTTTTAAAGGTAAAAAAACTGGCAAAATATTCAGGATAAGGAAAAGCATTATGACAATCTTCCCAGTTTGACCACCTGCTCCTCGACGTGTAAATACTCGAGCATTAATGATGTGCACGAAAAGAAGCGGGATAATGAAAATCCAGGCATTCCATACGCCTATCTCAAAAGTCGGTACAAGTGACATAATTCACCTCCAATGTGAATTTATCTTAATTATACCACTTGCTAGCTCAGTGAAGTTTGAGGATAGTTTGAGGCTACAGCGATTATTGGGACATACTACGTTAATGATGACTAACCGATATTGCCAGGCAGTGGGATGCTACGACGTGGTGGAGGCGCATAAGAAGTATAGTCCAGTGGACAATATCTGAAATTATTCCGAAGCCTTTTCATAACAAGAACGGCATCGAGGTTTATTAATAGCGGTTATTGACTCTCGACCACATTCATGACAATACTTTGCTTTTTTCTGCTTATCTTGTGCCCACTTCCCGTAACATTGCGGGCAGTATGGCCTGTACTCGTCAAAGTCAATCTTTGTTCTGCAACCGATACAGAAGCCATTACTCTTACCGAAAAATGTTGAAAAAATGTCGGACAAGTCCCTGTGCCAAATACTTTTGGGCTTCTCACTTTCCTTTTGTTTTTGCAGACGAACCTCCGCTTGCTCAGCAACCTGAGTATTTAAATTAGACCTGTCAGCCAAATTAATTATCATCCTCGCTTCTTTGACTGCATCGTTATAAACAGCTTCGTCTTCCTGTCTAGTTATCAGTATACCCATTTCCCGGTTGTTCACCTCGGAAGAGTCTAATAAATTTAGGGAGGTTATCACCATAGACTTCTCATTGAAATAGCACTTGGCATGTAAATTCTCAAGGAAATATAGCTTCGCGTTTCTTAACTCCGCAAGCCGTTTTAATGTTTCCGGCTCAAGTTCCCTCCTTTTCCCATATACTACCGATATTTTTACATCTCGTTGGTCAGCTGCTTTTAGATTTTGGAATAAGCTATCAGGTATCTTTATAAATGGAGATATCAAGATAACACCATCTACGGCATTGTTGATAATTTTCTCTAATTCAGATGTAGTGCCTCGAGTTGTCAGAAATACTGCCATGCCCACTAGTTTAGGGGGTCAATCTCGATATTGCAAGCTTAATGAAGGATTTATAACATGAAAGAACTATTGATGATTTGGTGGAGGCGCAAACTTTGTTCATTGGTGGATAGACTACTCGGCTAATCTAGCTGAGTCCATTGAATACAGTGGTAGTTGTAATAGTTAGGGAGAGCGGAGACGTTCTCTCTACAATTGTGCTTTAAAGTTCAAGGTAGTTCCTATATAAACTTAAGTCAACTCCGGCTTTCCCTATGTCATCAACAATTTTCTGGATGGAAAGTGATACCAAATCCTTCTTTTGTTGAAAGATTTTACTTATTTTATCTACCTCAGCTTCTATCATCTTCAAATATTTGGGCAAATATGATTCCACTATAACATCAATCTGATACGTCTCAGGTTCGTTCTTATGTAATGGGAAGAATTGCTTACTAAATTTAAGGTGTTTTTCTTTTTTGAGGATGAGTCGGTTATTACTAAGACAGGCAGAATATAAATCCCCTTGAAGTATTATAAGAGGGTAATATATCTGAACGTTCACGTATTCCTTACTGACTTCGTCAGGCAAACGGTAACTCCCAAAATGTTTAGCGATTTCATAATCTATACCCTTAATCAATTTGTTAAATGTATCGTGTTGTTCTTCACTATGTAGAGCAATCCAAGTAGGCTTCTCCTTCTCTTTCTTCTTCTGGAATGTACAATATTGTGTCGCTATCTTAGTCTCACAGTAGTGATGGAATTCCTCCATTCCAATAAAGTCTGCGAAATTCGTATATCTGTTCTTATCACTATCCCAGAACTTTACAGGTATGCCAGATACCTTCAGGTCATCACGTAACAAGTATGGTATGAATGATTCGGTAGTAAAAAAGACAATGGGTTGTGAGTTATTCTCGCATTCGCATAAAAGCATAGGAAATATACAACTGGGTTTGTTCTCATCCAATATTGACGCTGACAAACCAGAAATATCTAGTTCGCAGGATTTGTCAGTGTCGGGGTCTTTGTAAATTGGATTGGTCTGAACGTAACCGAATGATTGTCTTATGATCGGTTCAACCCTTTGCTCGATAAGATAACCGGAACGCTGGATTGCTTCTCTTATTTGTTTTGCGAGAATCTTATCGTTACCTTGTTTTTTTGGTGACATTTATTGACCTTTCCAATAGTCGATTCTATCCCTCGCAGTAGTGGGTGTCAATTGCAATGAGGAGTTCTTGGAAATTGGCAAAACCATCCGTAGGGTAAAGATACGGCTAGACGAACCAATAGCTTAGGAAGCCCTTGGTCGCTAGTTCAAATCCCGCCGCTGCCACCAAATTAGCCTAATTATTCTCCTTAATGAACACAATCTGACGTTCCGCTAGTTGTTTATAGAACCAATCCAGAAACCTCTCCGGTTCTGCGAACTTAGGTAATATTATGCTGCGCTGTAGATATCCAGTGGGATTATTTGAAAATCCTCCCCATATGAGAAGGAGGCCTTTCGTTACCCTGTAGGCCTTGTCTCGAAATTCACCGATGGGAATACATTTACTTAGCCGGCCAGAAATTAGCCTGCCCGACTCCCCTTCTTTTGCAGAAATAATGATGGCTGCATCATTATATTCACATCGTGTATGGGCATTACAGTCAGCAAATCCTTCACGTACAAACTCTTGAGCCGACATAGGCTTCTCCTTCACCCTATAGAAGCCAATTATTGCGTAGGCTAATTTATCTTTATATCCCGCGTGGTCTGGCAAATGCTTAGTTTGCTCCCAGCCTGCATAAAATACTAAAAAGTCGTTTTCTTCCAAATCTTTTAGAGGCTTACCTCTACGATTAGGCTTCTGGTTTTCTAATCCAACGTCATTGCCATTAATATCACCATATGTGAGTTTTGAAAAATCAGGGTTGAGATGAGTGCGTTCCTGCCACAAGCTAGCTGGTAGTTCTTTGCCTAAGACACGGCATGGTTGTATGAAGTCACGATAGTTTGTTGTTAAATTTTCTGGACGACTTGGAATAGTTTCTTTTATAGGCACGTAAGCTAATTTCCCAGTCTCGGGATCAACGGGAGCATTGAACCCCCCAGATTTTTTTGTTTGATCAATACCAACTCGGATCAAATACCCTTTCATCATTAATTTTTCCACAATATGTTTCTTTATTTTACATCCGCATTTTTATGTCTGCATCCTTATTTACCTTCTCCTAGTTCTCGGTTATCATCCCGCATCCCGAAGAGAAGATGTCATTAGTCGCCGGTGCAAAGCCAGCGGCTGCCAGCTTTTATATCAGAGGCCCGCAACCGAGAGGTTGGCATCTGGGGCAGAAGTAGGTGCCACGGTTCTGCACCGGGACCCGCTCGATGGGGCAGCCGCAAACAGGGCAGGGTTCGCCTCCCTTATGAGCAACCTTAAAATCGAAATGGGCTGTGCCCAGCTCGCCCTCGGGACGGACGTAGGTATCCACGCTGGCGCCTTTGCTGCCGATAGCTCGCTGAAGAATTCGACGGATGATTTTATGTAAAGTTCGCACTTCTCTGGACGATAACTCGTCGGCTTTTCTCAGAGGGTGAATGCGGGCAGCAAAGAGAGCTTCATCGGCATACATATTGCCGATTCCGGCCAAGATACACTGGTCGAGAAGCGCGGCTTTTACGGAGATGTGATGCCGGCTTAACCTTTGTTCCAAAATGTCCGGGGTGAAGCTTTTATCAAATGGCTCGGGGCCTAGCTTGCCGACCACAACACTGGCATCGTCCACCAGCCACATCAACCCCAACCGGCGCCGGTCTCTGAAAACAAGGCGGTGCCCATTGGAGAGGTGAAAAACCGCCCGGGCATAGCGCTCAACTTCCTTGGGATTCAACAGCAAGCTGCCGGTCATCCTGAGATGTATAATCAGCGACTTGCCATTGGATAGGTGAAAGATAAGATACTTTCCCCGGCGCTCCAGGCTTTCTACCCTCTGCTTGATTAATGCGCGACGGACTTCTCTAGCGGAACAACCACACACCAGCTTGGCGTCAGAGATGGTAACTTGAGTGAAGCTTTGCCCCACGACCCAGGGCGAAAGCTCGTTCTTAATCGTCTCTACCTCAGGCAGTTCAGGCATTTCCTTGTGCCTCTACGGAGACCGGTTTATCGATATACTTCTCGTCGATGGCCCACAGCAAAGACTGTGACCACATGCCCCTTGTCATCGATAGTATATAAGACCCTATAATCGCCCGCTCTGAGACGATATTCTTCACGATCGCTAAGCTTCTTTGCGCCTGTGGGCCTGGGATTGTCTCCCAACAAGAGAATTTTTCTACTGATGCGTCTATGGATTAGTGCTGGAATCTTATCCATCTCCTTCTCAGCAGAAGGGATGATTCGGACTTGGTACTTCACGCTTTACGAGCCCGCTCTTTTCTTTCAGCTAGGTATTCTGTAAAAGGCCTGGACGGCTCTCTTTGCCGCTGCTGGATAACGGCTAAATCCAGAATATCTTCCCTGAGCTGAGGGTCTTCTAACAAACGGGTAATTACTGCCTCCCTTTCTGCTTCAGAAAGGGATTGCAGAGCCATCAAATAAATTTCAGCCCTCGATTCAACTGCCTTCATTATTTGCCTCTCTTACATCATAACACAAAAAGCACCGACAATTCCTTTATCCGAACCAGTGGAGAATCCGAACTTTTGTGGATTTTTGGCTTCTCTATTACTCTCGCGACCCGGAGAAGCGAAGCAATAGTGCGGGTTCTGCGTTTCGTGCTGGAAGCTCGCCACTGAGGCACTTTCAGGGTTGTTGATGGCAAGCCCTGTGAACCAAAACTGCGTTTCCTTCCTCATCATACCATTTGTCTTGATTTAAGCGGTGAATGTCTGTATCCTTCAAATTCGCAATCGGTTTTTTGCAAAGATAGCACTTACCATTTTGTTTGCTCAGCAACGCTTTCTTCTTGGGTTTTCTCGCTCTCTCCTCTAATTGCAACCGAGCATAAACAAAGCGATTTATGTAAAACCAATCATCAATGGAAAGGCCTGAAGCTTCCTTAATTAAGGTTTCCGTATGTTCCAATATCTTTCTCGCTCTAGATTCTTTACCTTCATTCGTTAGAAAGTCCACACAATTCATTTAATATTTACCTCTAATATTTACCTCCTCCAGCCTTAGTTCGGGCAATTTGTATCTATCGGCTTTAGAAAGCAACTTTGCTCCCCGAACAGGATTCGAACTAGCTAAAGGTTTTCACAACGACCTCTGTTCCCCAATCTATGCCATCTCGGCCCAGTTTTTGCCCAGCTTGATATCTATCTTAACAGGGACGCAAAGCTCGAAAGCCCTGGGCATAAGTTCACTAACCAGGGATTTCATTTCCCCCACTTCTGCCTCGGGCACCTCGAAGAGCAATTCGTCGTGTATTTGTAACAACATCTTGCTCTTAAGATTCCGCTTCTCCATTTCCCGGTGTAGATTTATCATGGCAATTTTAATGATGTCAGCAGAACTGCCCTGCACTGGGGCATTTATAGCCATGCGCTCCGCAGCCTCCCTGACCATCCGGTTGGCAGAATTAATTTCGGGTAGGAACCGCCGCCTCCCCAACACCGTCTGCACATAGCCCAGCTTGCGGGCTTGCTCCTTGGTGGCCTCAAGATATTCCTTCACTTTGGGATATTTTTCGAAATACAGAGCGATGAATTGGGCGGCTTCCTCCCGGCTGAGATTGGTAGCTTGCTCCAATCCGTAATCGCTCATGCCATAAATCACTCCGAAATTGACCGTCTTGGCATTTCGGCGCATCTCAGGTGTTACTTCATTCGCGGCGATGCCGAAGAGCTTAGAGGCGGTCGTGGCGTGGATATCCTCGTCCTGGGCAAAGGCGGCAATAAGACCGGGGTCTTGTGAGAGATGGGCCAGGACTCTGAGGTCAATCTGGGAATAATCGGCGCTCAGAAGGTACGCCCCGGGCGGAGCTATAATGGCTTTCCTTATTTTATTCCCCATCTCCGTCCTTATAGGTATATTCTGGAGGTTGGGGTCGCTGGAAGAGAGGCGGCCGGTAGCCGTACCGGTCTGGTTAAAATTGGTATGCACCCTCCCCGTCTTATGATTAATAAGCGCGGGCAGGGCATCCACATAGGTTGACTTGAGCTTGCTGAGCTGGCGGTATTCCAGTATAAATTCGATTACGGGATGAACACCTCTTAATGCCTCCATGACCGAGGCTTCGGTGGAATAGCCGGTTTTCGTTCTGCGAGACTGGGGCAGCCGGAGGTCCTCAAAAAGCACCTTGCCCAATTGCTGGGGCGAATTGATATTAAATTGATGTCCGACGCTGCCGTAGATTTCCTTCTCCAGCCTCAGCAATTCCTTGCCCATCTCCAGAGACATCTCACGAAGCAGGTCGGTGTCTAAAAGAATGCCATTCTTCTCCATAGCCACCAAAACTGGAACCAAAGCCATTTCCACTCCGGTGAAAAGCTGCCACAGGCCCTGCTGTCGCAGCTCGCTTTCCAACCTCTCCCTTAAACTCCAGACGATATCCACGCTGGCGCAGGCATAGTCGGCAACTCGGTTTACCTCTAGCAAGGACAGGGAGCTTTGTTTCTTCCCTGTGCCGGTTAATTCAGCGGCGGCTACTATCTCGGTGCCCAGTTTATTGAAAGCCAGCGCTTTAAGCCCCAGACTTTTCTCGCCAAGGAGATAAGCAGCGAGCATGGGATCGAAATTCAGATTCTCAAGTTTCACCCCACAACCAGCCAATACCGCCATAACATGCTTGCCGTTATAGGCAATCTTGCCTACGCTGGCGTTTTCTAAAATCGGCTTGAGCCGGGCTGCGACCTGGGTTAGCAGCAACTGCTGCGGCTGATTTAAGCCCTGGTGCCCTAGAGGTATATAAAACGCCTCTCCCCGAGTTGGCGATATGGCTATGCCTACTAAATCGGCCATCGCAGCCTTTTCGCCCGTAGTTTCAACCTCGATGGTGAGGCTTTGTGCTTTTTCCAGTTCGTCTACAAGCTGTGCCAAAGCTATCTCAGTGTTCACTATGTGAGACTTGACTGGTGATAGGTAGGTAGGTACAAGACCCGCCCCTACGGAGGGAGAACCCTCGGCTTGCATTCCCGCCTGCCAAAGTTGTACGGCGGGCAGGTGGGGTAGCCTGGGAAGCAAATTGATGAACTCAAGCTCCTGGAAAAGCCTGGCTACTTCGTTCCGGTCGTAGTGGCTGACCTGGCAGGTTTTCAAGTCCAGCTTGATAGGAACATCTTTGACTATAGTGGACAGCTCTTTACTCTGGAAAGCCTGAGCGTGATATTCGCGTAGTGTGTTCTGCAACTTGCTCGGTGTTATATCTTCGATATGATCGTAGATTCCCTGGAGGCTGCCGTACTGCTGGAGTAATTTAGTGGCTGTTTTCTCACCAACACCGGGCAGGCCCGGTATATTGTCCGAGACATCGCCAGCCAGTGCCTTAAGGTCAGCGAGTTGTGCGGGTTTGATGCCGTACTTCTGCTCTACTGCCTGTTCATCGTAAAGGACGGTATCCGTGAAGGCCCGCCGGGGGGCAAGAGTTTTCACTCGAGGCAAAACAGCTTGCAGCATGTCATTGTCCCCGGTAACGATGATGGTCTCAACACCCTGCTCATCAGCCTGTTTGCTTAAGGTGCCCAGGACATCATCGGCTTCGAAGCCGTCAATTTCAAAAACGGGGATATGGAAGGCTTCCACTAACTGGTGGACCTTCTTTATCTGGCCCTTCAATTCCTCAGGTGTGGCTGGACGCTGAGCTTTGTATTCCTCGAACATTTCATGTCTGAAGGTCGGTGTAGGACGGTCAAAGGCGACAGCCCAATGAGTGGGCTTAAAATCAGCAAATACTTTGAGCAAGGTACTGGCAAAGCCATAGACGGCATTTACCAGCTCCCCGGTCTTGGGCTGGGTTAGCGGAGGCAGGGCATGAAAGGCGCGGTGTACCAGAGCATTGCCGTCAAAAAGCAGCAACAGTGGTTTCTCTTCCTTTGCCATAGACTTATTATACTATGGCTCCACCGAAACCCTAAACAACGCCAAGGCCTAATAATCAAAACATGGTAAAATCAGGCCAGAAAGCTTGACAAATGGCAAGCATCACTCGGATTAATACAACCAAGCGTAACCGTTTCTGGGAGATAGACCTCTTGCGCACCGTCGCCATAGCAATGATGATAACCTTCCATACGCTCTATCTACTTAACTACTTTGATATCCACAATACCAACGTATATCATGGGTTCTGGTGGTGGTTTGCCAGAGTGACAGCTGGGACTTTTATCTTCCTCGCCGGAGTATCGCTCACAATCACTTATTCCAGGTCAAAGAGAATCTCGGGATTTCTGCTCAGAGGCTTGAAAATATTCGGGTGGGGCATGGCGATTACTCTGATTACGTTGCTAATCTCCAGAACAGAGTACGTCAGATTCGGCATACTTCACTTCTTCGGGATTACGTTCATACTCGCGCCTTTCTTTTTAAGATTCCGCTTCATCAACCTGATACTGGGCATCGCTCTGCTGGCAATAGGCATTTACCTGTGGGGCACTCCTTTCGACTTTCCCTGGCTGCTCTGGCTGATGCCATACAGCTTTGCGACGTGGGATTACTTCCCGCTACTGCCGTGGTTCGGCCTTTTTCTTGTGGGGATGTTTTGCGGCACACTGCTATACCCGCAAGGAAATAGAAGGTTCAATATTCATGAATTCACCGACCCTGTTACCTCAGCGCTGACTTTGCCGGGAAGACATCCGCTGGTGATATACCTTGCCCAGTGGCCGGTAGTTATCGGGCTCCTCCTCGCCCTGTTCCCTGCCCATGTGCTCCCCTACTTTCCCCCCTTTCCATTCTAAGCAGAAAGCAGAACCGCACTGAGCCCCTAGTAATTGGCAAAAAAGACCATCATTACGTAGATGCCAAAGTGTATGATAAAACAAGGTAAAAACGACCTCGTTCTGTATGCTATGTAGCCAAAAATAAAGCCGCCAGGGATGCAGAACAGCGTCTCCAAAAAAGGCTTCCCCAGATGGAGCAGCACAAAAGGAATGGCCTGCACAAAGATAGCACTTTTGCCTATCGATTTTTCCAGACCAAACAGCATATATCCACGGAATAAAAATTCCCAGGCAAACATGTATAGTGCGGCATCGAGCAGCAGTTCGGCCCAGCTTGTGGCATATCCGTGGTAGTAAGAGCGAAACTCAGGCATTTTGCCAGCCGCATAGAGAATCAGCGTCATGGCGGCAAGGCAGATTGCAGCTAGAATTATCGATGATTTCCAGCGACCAATGCGGATGCCATAATCCCAGGGCTTATCCCGGAAAAACAGCCAGCCTGCCGCCAGCGGGATTAGCAGGTAATAAATGAGCTCCGTGGCTCGGGGAAAATCAATGTCCAAAGGATGGTAATGTTCCAGAACTAATACCAGCGTGGATATACTGACCACCGCCAGAAGGTTTAGGTCATAGCCCTGTAATACTCTGTTTTTGATGTACTTTGGCATGTGCCCGACAAGAAGGAACTCATAATCGATGCGATAATGTTGTTTCTTAAATCATATACCCCGATAATTGTAGTAGGCAAGCCTTTCCCCAAAAACATGGGTGGTCTGTAAGAAAGATGGGTACTTTTATGACCTTCAATAGCCTACTAAAAGTCTGGGCTTTGCTGCCGGAGAAAAACAAAAGTTTCTCGGCCCTTGTTATAATTCTTTTTGCCAATAATTATAAATTCGCTGGCTAGAATAACACATAGCAAAGCATAGAAATTTTGATCTAAGGAGGTAAATCCAGTGGCTCGAGCTCTCGAAGGAATCAAAGTAATCGACATATCCCAGGTAGCCGCAGTACCCATGTGCGCACGGCATCTAGCTGATTTCGGAGCAGATGTGATACATATAGAGAGGCCAGTTATCGGTGATTCGTGGCGGTTCTATCAGACTGACCAAGTGGCGGCAATGAATGCCGCACCTTCTGCCATTAATTATAACTGGGAAGTCTACAATCGCAACAAAAGGAGTATAGCACTTGACCTGAAACACAAGAGTGGGAGAAAAATTCTGCACCGCTTGATAGAAAGAGCAGACGTAATTCTGACCAATCTCAGGTCGTTTGAAATTAAGCGTTTTGGACTGGAATATGCAGAGCTGAGCCGTATTAATCCCCGCATTATCTACGGAAATCTGAATGCCTTCGGTACAAGCGGTCCTGATAAAGATTTACCGGGTTATGATGTTCTTGCTTACTGGTACCGCTCGGGAATAGCTGATGTATTCTCATTCCCGGGTGTGCCAGTACTTGGTTTTCGTCCTGGTTTTGGCGACAATGCTGCAGCAATGGCTCTCGCTTATGGCGTTATGGTAGCACTCTTTGTGCGTGAGAGGACCGGCTTAGGACAGGAGGTACACATATCACTATTGCATGCTGGAATGTATCAAATATCTTACGATATTGCTGGAGCTCTGGTCACTGGGCTTGATTTTGCCGATTGGAGAGAGTGTCCACCACCGGAAGCAGTAACACAGTCGGAGATGGCGGTAGAGGAAATTAGACGATTCTACACACAAAAGAAGACCAATCCACTCGAGTATGTATATAGAACCCGAGATTCAAAGCGAATATGTATCCTTAGCTTACAACCCGACCGCTACTGGAGGAAATTCTGCTCGGCTATCGGCCGGGACGACTTAGCTAACGCCCCAACGTGCCAGACAATGGAAGGCAGGGCAGAACATTGCACCGCTCTCATAAATACTATCCAAGAAACCCTCGCGACTAAGACTCTAGGGGAATGGATACCACTTTTGGAGGATAATATACCGTTTGGGGTAGTGCAAACCGCGAAAGAAGCCGCTAATGACCCCCAAGCTCGTGCGAGCGGCTGTTTTGTTAGTTATGACCATCCGAAGTATGGGCGAATACAAAGTTTAGCGAGTCACATATCCTTGAGCAAGACGCCAGCTGAGGTCAGGATGCCTGCGCCGGAGAATGGCCAACATACAGAAGAAGTTTTACTGGAAGCTGGCTACAGCAAGGAAGATATCGCTCGCTTCAAAGAGCAGAAGGTGATAGCATAGGTAGTATCCCCAAATAAGTTTTCCTAAAAGCTGCATACAATTTGCCCTGTTCTATACGTTCCGCCCAGATTTTGTAGTTGCCTGATCTATCAGGTATACCCTGTCATCGCGAGCCTTCCACTTATTGTCACTGCGAGCACCTGAAAGGTGCGTGGCAATCTCACACCACAATAACCACACCAGGGTTGCTTCGTCGCTTTGCTCCTCGCAATGACAGAAGGGCGGGCCCAATAAATTCTTACCCAACCAAATCTTTGATTTGGTTGGGTACCCGGGGTCCCCACAAAATCCATAGATTTTGTAGGGTAGAGTAAATTGGGCAACCACATGTTTAACGACATCGACTAAGACGGAGAGATGCCCGATGGCATTGCTACTCAGGCGATGGCCGGAAGCTCCGATTTCATCAGAGTGAGATGATGGAAAGTACTTTCAACTGTCACAGCCTTGAGAAATAGGGGTATAATAAATAAAGGCGGGGAGAAGGAGGGCAAAGGCATGAAAAACAGCGAGGTGGCTAAGGTATTTCAGGATATCGCTGACCTTCTGGAGCTTAAGGGGGAGAATGTTTTTAAGATTCGCGCTTATCAGAAGGCAGCACGAGCTATTGAGCATTACCCCAAAGAATTAAGGGTTATGGTTGACGAGGGGGAGGACTTACAGAGCGTTCCCGGCGTGGGTGAGGCAATAGCTAAAAAGACCACTGAGCTGATAACGACTGGCAAGCTGGGGTATTATGAGAATCTGAAGGCGGAGTTTCCCCAGGGGATAACTACTCTCTTGGCTATACCAGGGATCGGTCCCAAGACGGCTAACAAGCTTTCCAGCGAATTAGGGGTAAGCTCGGTAGACGAGCTGGAACAAGCAATCCATGATGGGCGAGTGGCTAAACTCTTCCGCCTTGGTGATAAGACCGCTGATAATATCCTGCACCAAATCCAGGCATTACGCCGCAAAGACCAGCGCATCCCTATCGGCGAAGCTTTACCCATTGTCGAAGAGATTATAGTTGCCCTACACCCTATCCCCGGTGTGAGAAATCTTACTGCCGCCGGCAGCTTACGGCGCTTTCGAGAAACAGTGGGTGATATTGACCTGATGGGCACTGCTGACAACCCCAAGGGGGTTATAGATGCTTTTGTAGCCCTGCCTCAGGTAAGGCAGGTACTGGCCCAGGGGTCAACCAAGGCCAGCGTTATTGTCAGCGGCGGGTTGCAAGTTGACTTGAGGATGGTGGAGCATGACTCCTTCGGTTCTCTACTGCAATATTTTACCGGTAGCAAACAGCATAACATTTCCCTGAGAGAAAGAGAGCATAAGCAGGGGTTAAAGCTGAGTGAATATGGGATAACCATTATAGCTACAGACAAGCTGGAAAAATTTTCTACGGAGGAAGAATTCTATCATCGGCTGGGGCTTCAGTATATTCCGCCAGAACTCAGGGAAGCTCAGGGTGAAATAGAAAAGGCTGAGCAGGGAGCTATACCAAAGCTCGTGGAATTATCCGACATAAAGGGAGACCTTCATACGCATACCGAATGGAGCGATGGGCATGATTCCATCGAGGAACTGGCTCTGGCGGCCAAAGATATGGGCTATCAATATATCGCAATAACGGAACATTCCGGTGGACGCGGTATTGCTCATGGTCTCGATGTTGAGAGGCTGAAGGAGCAAGTTGCTGAAATCAAAGCTCTTAACAAGCGCTTAGCCGGGATTTATGTGCTTACGGGGATTGAGGTTGATATTCGAGCGGATGGTAGCCTAGACCTGCCACACGAAATTCTATCTGAACTGGATGTGGTGATTGCTGCTGTGCACTCCGCCATGAACCAGAGTGAGGAAAGGATGACCCGCAGAGTAATAAACGCCATAGAAAATCCCGATGTCGACATGATTGCCCACCCTACTTGCCGCCTTATAGGAGAGCGTGAGCCCATAGCCATAGACTTAGAAGCCGTCTTCCAGGCGGCAGCTAAATATAATAAGGTTATGGAGATTAACGCCATGCCTGACCGCCTCGATTTAAAGGATGTCCATGCTTTCCGTGCCCGAGATCTGGGGGTAAAGCTCACCATCGGGACTGATACCCACAGCATTGCCCATCTGGGCTTTATACGATTCGGGGTGGGCGTGGCACGGCGGGCTTGGTGTGAGCCGCAGCACATATTAAATACTTTGCCCCTGGCGGAATTGCTGGCCATTTTAAATAGGAATAGTGACTAAACTAACCCCCAAGAGTCTTACGACTTTTCGGGGACACCGGCGCAGGGACTTATGTTCCACCCGAAGGCTCGCGAGCTTTTTGTGGAGAAGAGCGGACGTGTTTTTAAGGCAAAATAAGAGGAACGTGTGCCTGCATGAATGTGCTGGAGCAACCGCTTAAGTGCTATAATCAGAACAAATATCAAAAAGGAGGAAACACGATGCTTAAAACACGCATAACTGAACTTTTCGGTATCAAGTATCCTATAGTGCAGGGTGGAATGATGTGGGTCTCCCAGCCAGAACTGGTGTCCGCGGTGTCCAACGCCGGAGGTCTAGGCATCCTCACAGCATTTACTTTTCCGACCCCCGCGGAGTTGGCCGCTGGAATCAAGAAGACCAAAGATCTTACTGATAAACCCTTCGGAGTAAATGTAACCCTTTTGCCCACTCTTCGCCCTGTGGATATTGACGGCTATTTTGATGCGGTTATCAAATCCGGAGTAAGGATTGTGGAAACAGCCGGCAGAAGTCCTGAGCCATATGTAGAACGGCTTAAGGCGGCAGGAGTAAAGGTGATACACAAGTGCACCGCAGTCCGCTTCGCTCGCACCGCCCAGCGAATAGGCTGCGATGCCGTGAGCATTGATGGGTTTGAGTGTGCTGGACATCCTGGGGAGGAGGACGTTACTTCCCTCATCCTGATTCCCTTGACTGCTGATGCTGTGGAAATTCCTATTATTGCCTCTGGAGGCTTTGGCGATGGACGTGGTCTTGTTGCCGCCCTGGCACTGGGAGCGGAAGGAATGAATATGGGTACTCGTTTTATGGCAACTAAAGAGTCGCCGGTACATGACAAAGTAAAGGAACTCTTAATCAAGCTATCGGAGCGTGACACAATGTTAGTGCATCGCTCACTCCGTAACACTATGAGAGCATGGAAAAACCCCACGGCTGAAAAGGTACTCGAGATGGAAAACCAAGGCGCGACTATAGAGCAATTAGCACCGATCATCAGTGGTCAAGTAGGTCGGAGTATGCTTCAAACCGGCGATGTTGACAAGGGCTTGCTTACCGTGGGGCAAGTAGTAGGCCTTGTTCGTGACATTCCAACGGTGAAGGAGTTGATAGACAGGATAATCAAGGAAGCTGAGGAGGTTGTCTCTCATATGGGCGCCCGCGGTATTTTCAAGCCACTGCGTAAGCCGACCGATGTCGCAAAGCAGTAAACCCTGTCAATTATAGGCAGAGACCGTTAATAGGCAAGTTGCCTTGCAAATAACACGCTCATTTTCATAAGCGGTATATCAGGTACAGCCGGAACATAATTGCGGGAATCGCAAGTATGAAGCATCATCAGGCAAGGGCAGACGTGGGGCCAAGTTACATTGTCCGTAACATCTTCCGTGCTGGTGCCACGCTAACCAGACAAGAGGTGGATAGTCTTTAGAGACAAACATAAAGATACGGCATTAAGACATAGCTTAAGCGGCAGGGAAAACAACTCCTCCAGCCCTCTTGCTTATCAAGTTGTTCATCGCTTTAGATTGCGCCTCCTTAAGACAGCATGAAGTCGGCTGACAACACCCGCCCCTCAGCTTTTTCAAGCCTCGCCTGAAAATGTCATTAGCTGACTGCTATTTGACGTTTCTGTCGATTTAGATGATAATTATGGCGACTAGAGGGTTAGACAATAGACTGCGTAACTGCTAGTCGATTTTCACGGGCAGCGGAGTGGCATGCCCGTTGTTTTTTATTAGCGAACTCTAAAACGAGAGGTGCTGAAGAGTGAGAGTAGATTTCACTAAGTTAGACAGAGCTTTTAATCCTAGGTCGGTGGCGGTGGTGGGTGATAACGAACGCAGAGGTTTTCAGTGGCTCAGGGCATATGGCAGCTTTCAAGGCAAGCTCTATTCGGTCCAGGTCAACCCCAAGTCATTTGAGGGTCTCAAAGCACTGGGGGTCCCCAATTACCTCAGCCTAGTGGATATCCCTGAGCCGATAGACTTAGCCGTAGTGGCGGTACCACGCTCGGCTGCCCTTAAAATTTTAGATGATTGCATCCAAAAGGATGTGGCGGCGGCTTTTTTCTTTACCGCGGGCTTCGCCGAGACAGGGACTGAGGAAGGCATCAAGCTAGAACACGCGCTCAAAGAGAAGGCAGAGGCGGCTAACCTCCATCTTATCGGACCTAACTGCATGGGCTTGTTTAATCCCAAGGTTGGCATCCAGCAAGGACCATTTCAGTACGTGGGCAAAACCGGGCCGCTAGGCTTTATCTCACAGAGCGGCACTCATGCTTTAGAGTTCAGTCTAGTTGCTCACCTTCAAGGATTGGACATTAGTAAATCGGTCAGTTTTGGCAACGGGACGGTGTTGGATTCTCCAGATTATCTAGAGTATTTCGGTCGAGATCCGGAGATCCGTGTCATCGGGATGTATCTGGAAGGTGTGAAGAATGGCCAGAGATTAATGAAGGTGTTGAAAGACGTCTCCGCCAAGAAACCGGTGGCTATTTGGAAAGGAGGACGTACGAGAGAAGGTGGGCGTGCGATTGCCTCACATACTGGGTCGCTGGCGATGCCCTGGACAATATGGAAGTCAGCAGTTAGACAGTGTGGTGCCGTGAATGTGACCAGCATGGAAGAATTGGTGGATACTCTGAAGGTTCTTCTCTACCTCCCACCTGTTCGAGGTGGTCGGGTGGCAATAACTGGCGGCTCCGGCGGGCAATCGGTGGCCATTGCTGATGTCTTTGCTGAGACTGGCCTGGAGGTACCACAACTATCTAAAGCGTCCTATGATGAATTGGCTACTTTTTACAGTCTGATCGGTGGGGGATATCCAAACCCGATAGACACCGGCAATGAGAACCGGGCAGAGCTGAAGCGCATTCTGGAAATCTTGGAGCGAGACACGAACACTGATAATATCATCTTGCTGGGGGCGACGCGCTGGGGCACGCCGGAGCAAATTCAGAGTCAGGTGGACTTGATGGCCGAAATCAGGGAAATGTCGCTGAAGCCTGTCCTAGCGATTGTCCCCTACTCCACTCCCGAAGAGATGCAGCGGGCTACAGATCTAACCCAAAGGTTCCAAGAGAAGGCGATTCCGTCCTTCGAATCCATTGAACGGGGTGCGCGCGCTTTGAAGAATGCCCTAGACTACTATTCGTTTAAGAGTAGTGATGGTGCATAGCCAGCCTATTCCGGCACAAAATGATACTGTAATGTCCCATTTCCCCTTCCAGAGGTCGGAAGAGATCCCAAGACAATAGTTCCTTCAGGTATCTGCAACATTTCGGTTCGCTGTCTTACGGCCAACGTTATTGATGCTGCGCCTTGAGTCTTTGAGCTGATGAAGATATAATATAAAGTTCCGGAATAATTATGGAGGTGGCTGGAGTGTCCACTCGAGATACTCAGGCAATCCAAGGACTGAAAAATGCTATTGCTGAAGGCAGGAACTGGTATGTAGCCCTGCTTGAAGCCGTTCATCTCTGGAGTA
Organism: Dehalococcoidia bacterium; assembly: GCA_049586675.1. Taxonomy (GTDB): domain Bacteria; phylum Chloroflexota; class Dehalococcoidia; order GIF9; family AB-539-J10; genus RBG-13-51-36. The sequence continues at coordinate 136,281 of JBAVCL010000004.1, read as the reverse complement.
GTCCTGAAGAGGGCTACAACGGGCGACATTATCAGTATCTTGTTGACAACGAAGCTTTCGATTGGCTAGTCCTGATGGAGAGGTTATGTGAAGAGCTCGATGGACTTATTCCCGAAAAGGAGCGAACCAATCTTCTCTTCTTCGGTATACCACCAATAGAATTATCTAAAGACGAGTTTAAGAATCTAATCGGTGCTTCTAAATACCAGACTCACCTCAACTATTTCTATGGCATTCTTGTAGAAAAGTTTCTCATTTTGGCTGTAGCTGAAGAGATACGAAAGAAAAAAAGAGTTTTAGGTTTGAATAATGATAACGGAGTAATCAACGAGGCCTACCAGTGCATTTATGGTGCCACCGAATCTGCCCTCTTAAAGCAGTTCAGAAAAGAAAGACATTATCCTCAGCTCAGGTCTATAAGTCTGAGTGAGCTTAATGAATTTACCTATTGGCTATTTAAATATCGTATAAAGACTCGTGATAAATCCTGCGTGGCTAGCGATACCAAAAAAGCCCTGATAAAGTTACATGAGATATTGGATCTCAAAGCTGGGTCAGTTTACTCTTCCGCCCTGAAGGTTGGGAGCTGTCAGCTATCAGCCGATGATGAGCTCAGTTGAGATAATTCTTGGTGTAACCTCTTCAATTTATCTTCGAGCATAGCGAGCTTTTGTTTCTGTTTTTCAATAATCGGAGTGGGCGCTTTGGTTAAGAAGGCGTTATCTTTTAGCCTGGTATCAAGTTGAGCAATTCTTGCTTTGATTTCATCGCCTTCTTTCATTAGCCGTTGTTCTTCGGCGAGCCGATCCACCATGCCCGCTAAAGGCACAACTACCTCAGCCTCTTTCAGGACTAAGACCAAGGCTTTCTCTTTGACGGTTTTCCTTTTCTGGCGACTGAGTATTGTCAAGGGGCGAACTTTAGCCAGCGTTTCTATCATACTTGCTTCAGCGTTAAGACTCGAAAGGAGCTCACCAGTATAAACTTGAGCTTCAGTCCATTTACTTGGTTTTACCTTATATTGCGCTCGAACATTACGGATAGAGCGGACAATTTCTATTACGGAATCCATCACTCGCTCTGCTTCTGGAGCAAAGGCCTTATCGTTAGCAAGGGGATAGGGAGCTATCATTATGGAAGCTGGCATTGAGCCTTTGTCAGGTAGATGTTGCTTTAAACTTTGCCAGAGCTCCTCGGTAACGAAAGGCATGAAAGGATGCAAAAGGCGTAGTGATTTTTCCAGTGTATTGGCTAGGAAGGGCAAATGTGAAACCTCACCAAAACCCTCTCCAGTCGTGGAGAGGGCAGGTTGAGGACGAAGTCGTATTTTAGCAATCTCAATATACCAATCACAGAACTTCGACCAGACAAAATCGTAAATCTGCTGCTCTGCTTCACCAAATTGGAAGTCCTCCATCAGCTTGGTGACATTTTTGATAAGTCGGTTAAGCTGGCTATTGATCCATTGGTCTTCTATTCTGTGCGGTTTTAGCTCTATTGCCTGAGGTTCTAAGTTTTTAGCGTCTAGACCCTGGAGGATAAATCTGGTGGCATTCCACAATTTATTGACAAAATTGCGGCTGGATTCTAATTTACCTTGGCCCAGATTCATATCATTCCCCGGTGTACTCCCGGTAGTCAGAGCAAAGCGGAGAGCGTCAACGCCATACTTGTTTATAGCTTCAGTGGGGTCTGTGACATTCCCTCGCAATTTGCTCATCTTCTCTCCGCTCTCATCCCGAATCAAGCCGTGGAGGTAAACGGTGTGGAAAGGTATCTCGCCAGTGTCTTCCAGCCCCATCATAATCATCCTGGCGACCCAGAAGAAAAGGATGTCATAGCCTGTTTCCATTACCGAGCCGGGATAGAAATAGCGGAGGTCATCAGTGTCCTCTGGCCAGCCTAGCGTAGAATGTGTCCACAGTGCTGAGCTAAACCAGGTGTCAAGAACATCGGGGTCTTGGATGATTTGTTTTGAACCACAATGAGTACATACTGTTGGTTCATCCACCGAGGCAGTTACCTGAGAACAGTGCTGACAATACCATACCGGGATACGGTGTCCCCACCACAATTGTCGGCTGATGCACCAATCCCTGATGTTCTCCATCCAATCAAAATATATCTTGGTGAAATGTTCCGGAATTATGGTGACCCTGCCATCTTTAACCGCCTTGGTAGCGGCTCTAGCCAGGGGCTGTGTTCGGACAAACCACTGTAGGCTGGCTTTGGGTTCAATCATTGTCTGGCAACGACAGCAATGTCCCACCGAATGCGAGTAGGGCTCGATTTTTTCCAGAAGTTTTTTGTCTTCCAAGTCAGCTAATACCTTATCTCGACAGGCAAACCTTTCCAGTCCTTGATACGGACCAGCATTCTCGTTCATAGTGGCATCAGGATTCATGATATTTACCAGGGGTAAATCATGTCTCTGGGCTACTTCGAAGTCCGTGGGGTCATGGGCAGGAGTTATCTTCAATGCTCCGGTACCGAAAGAGGTATCAACAGCCTCATCAGCAATTATGGGGATTTCTTTATAAATAATAGGGAGGGTGACACTCTTGCCTATGAGATTCTTGTAGCGCTCATCCTGGGGATTTACTGCCACAGCCGTGTCGCCGGGAAAAGTTTCCGGACGGGTAGTAGCTACAGTGACGAAGCCCTTACCTTCAGTTAGAGGATAGCGGATATAATACAGGTGTCCGACAATAGCTTTATGCTCTACTTCGAGGTCAGAGAGGGCAGTTTGGCAACGGGGACACCAGTTTATCATTCGCTCCCCACGATAGATCAACCCCTTATCGTACAGACGTACGAAGGCAGTACGCACTGCCTTGCTCGGACCCTCGTCCAACGTGAATTTCTCTCTAGTCCAATCACAAGAGGCTCCCAGGAGTTGATGTTGACGTCTGATATTTCCCCGGCTCTTGTCGGCCCATTCCCAGGTCAACTCAGTGAATTTTTTTCTGCCTATATCCTCCTTAGTTCGCCCTTGTTTGGCTAGTTGCTGCTCCACAACCACTTGCGTGGCGATGCCAGCATGGTCGGTCCCCGGTAACCATAAGGAGGGTTCACCTTTCATTCTGTGCCACCTGGCCATGATATCCTCCAGTGTCACGAACAGAGCATGCCCTAGATGGAGCTCACCAGTGACATTAGGGGGCGGCATGATAATGACAAAAGGCTTCTTCTCGGGGTCTATCTTAGGCGTAAAATAGCCTTGCTTGAGCCAGAAATCATACCATTTCTTCTCTATCTTGCCTGGCTCATAGGCACTAGGTATTTCGTCTTTTGTTTGCGCTGTTTCCGCCATGGATTCCCTTCCAGTTATGTCCCGACTTCACTTCCGTTCCGCTTCACTGTCATTCTCGCTTCACCGTCATTCCCGCTTCACCGTCATTCCCGCGCAAGCGGGAATCTATACGATAGCTCAAACAAGATCATAATACAAATCACGCCACTGAGGATTATTCTTTTCGATAAGCTCTATTTTCCAGCAGCGTCGCCACTTCTTGATTCGCTTTTCCCCAGTGATAGCACTCAAGACGTCTGTGGTTTCTTCAAAATACACCAATTTGTTAGTTCTATATTTTTTAGTAAACCCTTCGATTTGGTTATTCTTGTGTTCATAAACCCTTCTAACGAGGTTATTGGTAATACCAGTGTAGAGAGTACTGTTCCTTGCATTGGTCAGGATGTAAACGTAATATGAACTCACTTCTGTTATTAGACCCCTGCTTTCACAGGGGTGACATTAACAGTATAAGTTTGGTTTTTTGTTACCAGCTCTTTATTAGCTTCGATAATCAAGCATAGAGCTTCCTTAACATTTTCCCTCACTTCTTTCAAAGTTTTCCCCTGTGTGTTTACACCTGGAAGCTCTTCTACATAACCGCTATGCCAGTTACCCCTCTGCTCAATAACGCTGGTGAACTCTCGCTGCATTTTTGTTCCCACTGTTTGTATATCCTTATTTTAGGCTATCTTGAGGCGATAGCGGTTCATTTGTTCAATGACTTCGATTATAAGTTCGTCTCCCGCTTTAAGTTCAGGGTGTGCGTTAAACCAAGGTCTCAAATTTGTGCTAAACCCATGGTGGCTACCCTTGGCCTCCACATAGAATTGAGTGTGAATAACACCCATTGGCTTTGCCTCTAATTCAAGCTGTGTTGTGGTGGAAGGGAATAAATTCCACCATGCTCTGTATATAGGTACATAACCTTGCTTTTTATGGGAAGGGTATAATGTGATTTTTGCAATATTTTGCATTACTTTCCAACCCCCTTAGATAAAAACACCGCCACCCTATCCAAAATCTTATCCGCCACCTCTCGCTTGCTCATCAGGGGCAGGTTTTCTACTTTGCCCTTGCGGTCAATGAGGGTTACGATGTTGGTATCGACATCAAAGCCAGCGCCAGGGGCGGAAATATCGTTGGCGGCCACCAGGTCAAGGTTTTTCTTCATCAGCTCATCCTTTTTGGCATGTTCTAACAGGTTCTCGGTGGTTTCGGCGGCAAAGCCCACTCGGATAAAGTCGCCCTTGACACCAGAGAGAATATCCGGCGTTCTCTTTAATTCCAGAGTCAAGCTCTCTCCCGCCACTACTTTCCTAATCTTTCCTCTGGCGGCGCTTGTGGGCATATAATCGGCCACCGCCGCTGCCATAATCAGGGCATCGCATTTGGCCGTCGCCTTAGTCACGGCTTCTTTCATCTGCACCGCGCTGGTAATGTGAGTAACCTCCACGCCTGCTGGGTCAGGGAGGGCGGTGGGGGCCGTAATCAGTGTGACCCTAGCCCCTCTGTCCCGCGCCGCTTCAGCTACAGCAAAGCCCATCTTGCCAGAGGAGCGATTGCCCACAAAACGCACCGGGTCAATAGCTTCGCGAGTGCCACCAGCGGTAACCACAATTCGCTTGCCAGCCAGGTCTCCACCTTTGCCCAGAATCTGACGGATGCTGCCGATAATATCATTGATATCAGCTAGTCGTCCCAGCCCTTTTTTGCCCGAAGCTAACCAGCCCGTGGCTGGACCAATAATTACAAAGTCGCGAGCCTTAAGCTTAGACAAATTATCCTGGGTGATTGGATTATTATACATATTGGTTTCCATAGCCGGGGCGATAATCACCGGCGCCTTGGTAGCCAGCACCGTGCAGCATAGCATGTCGTCAGCAATGCCAGCAGCCACCTTGGCAATGATATTAGCTGTAGCAGGAGCAATGACTACTATATCAGCGGCCTCGGCTAGGGAGACATGCTCAATACTGAATTCAGAGGCCAAATCAAACATTTCAGTAACCACCGGCATTCCCGTAATCGCTCGGAAGGTAACAGGTGATATGAACTGGATGGCCTCTTCAGTCATAATTACATTCACCTTGGCCCCTGCCTGAGTCAACTGGCTGGCAATCTCTGCTGCTTTGTAGGCAGCAATGCTGCCCGTTACTCCCAGAACTATGGTTTTGTTTCTAATCATTACTGCTCCTTATTCATTTCATAAATAAGACGCAATCCAATTAGAGTTAAATCAGGGTTTATCTTATCAATCACGGCTGTTTCATTGGCGATGAGTTCAGCATAACCGCCGGTAGCTACCACCATTGCCTTTTTACCCAATTCATCTCGGATACGAGCTACCATACCCTCAACAAGCCCGACATAGCCAAAGATAATGCCCGACTGCATGGCAGCCACAGTGTTAGTCCCGATAACATGCTGGGGACGGGTCAATTCCACACGAGGCAGCTGTGCTGTTCTGGTGACCAGCGCCTCGGCGGCAGTGGCGATGCCGGTGGCGATAACACCGCCAATGTAGTCGCCTTCTTTGGAGACAATACCAAAGGTGGTAGCTGTCCCCAGGTCAACGACGATCACCGGACCACCATAGAGATGGTGGGCAGCGGCAGCATCAACGATGCGGTCAGCGCCAACCTCTCTCGGGTTGTCCATGCGAATGCGCACGCCAGTCTTGACTCCGGCCCCTACTACCAATGGTGTGATATGAAAGTACCGTTGTGACAGGTCTACAAAGGTGGTTATTAGTGGGGGAACAACACTACACATGGCTATTTCCTTTATATCGGACGCAGAAAACCCCTGGTGATTTAGTATATTAAGCAAGAAGGTGGCATACTCATCTGCCATATGCTGAATACTCGTAGCCATATGCCGGGCGGTACGGAGTTTCTCACCTTCAAAAACCCCTATGGCAATGCTGGTATTCCCAATATCAATTGCTAATAACATAGGTGTTTAGTTTTATCTTTATTCTCCTGCCATTATAGACTGAGTATAGCACTACTAGCTAATCTGTGCCACTATTGAAGCTCTGGGAAGACGGGCATCAGGTAGAAGCCTGATTTTCGCCATCCCTTCCTTGCAAGTCTTGTAACTTCTTGACCATCGCCTGCCAGTGTGTCCCCGGCCAGTAGATACGATGGCAGGCAGGACATTGCGTATATTGAGTTTGAGTTTCAAAAACGTGAGCGGGGACTAGGTTCTGCACCTCTTCCTTATCCCGAGCTATTAATGCTCGATTGCATTCTAGGCAAAGTGAGAAGGGTTTGAAATGATAGTTTAACCTCAACGCTTTCACTACTTCCTGCACTTGGAATTTAGGGTCATCTTGTTTAATGTGTATAGTTTTGAGTGTGCCATTTGTGACCAAGCGCCTGTTCATAAATTGGGCATCTTTAGTCAAAATCACCCTGTTCCCGCTAAGAGCTATTTTAATCATCTGACCATCGTCTTTTTGCTTAAACAGCAAGGTATCATAGCCAATCAGTCTTAACCATCGAGCCAGTTTGCCTACGTTGTTATCGGCGATGAATTTAATTTCCATAGCTTGTCTAGAACAATTGAGTGGACATTCGGTTCCCTCCATCCCATCGATGACACATTACTCCTCTAAATAACATTTTTTCATTTACTTTAAGTTAATAGACATACTTAGAACCTGCCACCTGGGGGTGGGTTAGAGAATCCGCCACTGGTAATTACCTAACAATTAGCTTCTGCTGTCCGTAAAGGTCTTTCTTTCAAGCGTTGGCTCCAGATATTACTGTTATCATCTCCTCCGAGGTTCTTACTCGTCCGGCTCTAGGGAAGGCATTCTTGATAAAATACTCGTCATCTTCCAGCATCATGGCGGCACAGCAGTCGCTAAGGACAATGACATGCAAATCTCGCTCCTGGGCTCCTCGGACAGTGTTAGCCACACAACCATTGGTTACTACCCCAGTGATGATGATTGTATCTATTCCCCGGCGTCGCAGCATTAGCTCAAGGTCACTGTTATAGAAGGCGTTTGACCTCCGCTTCCAGACAATGTGATCTCCAGGTAGAGGTTTAATTTCATCTACAAAGTAAGCGCCAGGTGTTCCCTCTACTAGCGCTTCCCTGGGCGGAGGCGCAAGCCCCTGGAGCATCAAATCAGTAATAGTGGGGAAAGCATCGGCATTATCTTTCCTGTGAACATGGCCAATAAATATGATGGGCATTCTCGCTTTCCGTGCTGCTGCTATCACCCTGGTAGTGTTGCTGATCACTCCCTTTGACTTAACCATTTTGGTTACTGCGCTGAAGGGCTCCTCTTTGGCTTTGATAAGGTCATTCTGCATGTCAATGACCAAGAGAGCCGTCTTCTTGACATTTATTTTGGTTTCCAACATTTTTAATCCTCGGATTTACCTATTGTTTAGTTAGTCCTATTATATGTCAACAATGGAATAGCGTAAAGTTTACTGTCCAGCCTTGTCACTTTTTGCTGCCATAGCTTTGCCTGCGCTAGGCGTTTCTTGGTATAATTGGTCGGCGAGGCTTGACTTAAGAAGATGGGATAAAGGAGGGAGATGAGTAACGAGATAAAAGCAGCACAAGCGAAGGCAAAGGCTATTGCGGACAATATTGAGCATGTCATGGTCGGCAAGAGAGATAAAGTTGAGCTTGCCGTTATCGCCCTGATTAGCCAAGGGCATGTACTGATTGAGGATGTACCGGGAGTGGGCAAGACAATGCTCGCCCGCAGCTTAGCCAAATCTCTAGGCTGCAGTTTTAAACGCATCCAGTTCACCCCAGACATGCTACCCAGCGATATAATCGGCGTTTCTATTTACAATCAGAAAACCGGCGATTTTGAGTTTCGTCCCGGACCCGTGATGGCCCAGATTGTGTTGGCTGATGAAATCAATCGGGGAACACCTAAGCTACAGTCGGCCTTGCTGGAGTGTATGGAAGAACGACAAATCACTATTGATGGTGTGACACATGAAATGCCTAACCCCTTCCACATTCTAGCAACCCAGAGCCCTGTTGAGTATGAAGGCACTTTCCCTCTCCCCGAAACCCAACTTGACCGATTTCTGATGCGCATAAGCCTCGGGTACCCGTCAGTTTCGGATGAAATCATCATTATCGATCGCCAGCGATACCATCATCCCATCGAGAGTCTGCAAGCAGTGGCGACCAGCGCTGATGTTGAGATGCTTCAGATGACGGTTAAGGACGTTTATGTTGACGACCTGATAAAGCAGTACATTGCCGATTTGGTCGGAGCTACCCGCAGTCACTCTGCCATTCTCTTTGGTGCCTCACCTCGTGCCTCTCTGGCACTCTACCGCACCACACAGGCTAAAGCATTGATTAGTGGGCGTGATTATGTCTTACCCGATGATGTGAAAACGCTGGCCGAACCTGTCTTAGCACACCGTGTAATAGTTCGCTGGACAGATTCTTCGCATGATAAAAGTGGGCGGGATATAGTTGCTCAGATTCTGGAGACTGTCCCTGTCCCCTGTGCCTCAACTAAGTGAGGAGGGCGGAGCAAAACTCTTAGTCTAACACTGCCATGAGGGAGTGGTGTTGATGAAAAGGCAAGGGATATTCGTGATCGTTGTGCTTGTGGCTCTTTTAGCCTTGGCATTAGTCACCGGTTTTATTCTTCTCCTGCGACTCTTTTTCCTCTCGGTACTGGTGACAGCCGTGAGTTATGTGTGGGTAAGATGGAGCCTGCATCGCCTCAGCGTGGACACTACACAACCACCCGGACGCCTTGAGGTAGGTGATACTTTCCAGCGAGAGGTCATAATTTCTAATCCCAGCAAATTGTCTCGGCTTTGGCTCAGAGTCGAGGATAGCACTGACTTGCCTGGTCACCGAGATACGGCAATTATTAACATCGCCAGACAAAGTTCTTACTGCTGGCAGGCAAATTTCAAGTGCCGGAAAAGGGGGCGTTATCACTTAGGACCGGTGGCACTAACAGCTGCTGACCCCCTGGAGATTTCCACCAGTACCCGGACCCTGGGAAAAGAGCAGGAAATCACAGTCTACCCGGCGACCATTGACCTACCCCTCTTCAACTTTGCTTCCTTCAGTGGCTCTGGCCGAAGGTCTGGCTACCAGTCAATCAAGGGCATCAGTTCCCATGCCTCCAGTGTGCGGGAGTTTACCAGTGGCGATAGCCTCCACCACATCCACTGGCGCAGTACCGCCCACATGGGAAAACTGATGGTGAAGACATTTGACGCAGACAGTTCTTATAATCCTCCCAAAGTTGCTTGGATACTTCTTGATATGAATGAGAAGGCTCATTTTGGTCGTGGGGAAGAGACAAGTGAGGAGTACACTATTACCATCGCTGCCTCACTGGTCAGGAAGTGTTTGCAGGGCGGCATACAAGTGGGTATGCTCGCTTCGGACGAGCGTCATAGTCTCATAACACCCGAAACAGGTGAGAGGCAATTATGGGATATACTGGAAACCCTAGCCCTGATGAAAACCAACGAAGGACTGGCATTAAGTGAATTGCTCCCATACCATCTGGATAGTTTTTGCCATGACTCGCTGGTCATCGTTATTGCCACCTCAGTGTCGGAAAATCTAGTAGAGGCTGTCCCTCTATTAAGAAACCGAGTTGCTTCAACTGTGGTCATATTATTGGATGTTGCCAGCTTTGGGGGGCCCCCGTGGTCAAGCCAAATGGCTCAAGCGTTAATTTGGTCAGGAGCACAGGTCTATACCATGGGAAAGGACTCTAATCTGGTGGAAGTGGCTGAACACCTAGGCCGCGCCACTTCATACCTACCCGTGTGAGTAAGGCACCATGTTTCAGAGTGTAGGCAAGAAGTTAGTAATCCGGTGCTGGCAGGTAATACGTCAGATTTGCCTCGGCAGCAATCTATTGGGATGGTTGGGCGTCGGATTTGGCTTCCTCACCTCAGTAATCGCTATAGGGTCAATAGAGCATGCTCACTGGATTACTCCCCAACCATCGCTGATAACAGTGCTAGGTCTGGCCACAGCAGTAGGTATCATTCTGGCAAACACCCACATTTCGGGCAAGATCGCGGTTCCTATCATGCTTCTCATTGGGCTGGTGGTAACTGCCTGGCAAGCAGCCCGACCTTTTGCCCCTGCTCAAGAAATGTCTTCATTACAACTATGGTGGCACACGATCAGCGCTTCTCATCCCGCCGATAGCCCGCTTTACTTCGCCACGGGTCTTACTTTAATTAGCTGGCTCGTGGGCTTCGTGTCAGCCTGGTTTATCCTGAGAAAACGCAGTGCCTGGCCCCCCGTTATTCTAGGCATGGTAGTACTGCTTGTTAACCTTTCTAATCTCCCGCGGGATATGTACTACTTTTTCCCGCTTTATTGCCTTTCTGCCATCTTGACCATCGCCGCAGTATCTTTGGCAAAAAAAGGAGATATCCTCATTCAATGGAAAGAGAAGTCTGTCCGGCGTGGCACCGCTTTGTTTTCTGTAGCACTGCTCAGTATCGCTGCTGTCACCGTCGGTGCCGCGTACCTTATGCCATTACCCAACCTCAACGGCATGAGCATGAAGATCGATGCGACTTCATTCTACTTTGAGCACATTGAAGGGCGCTGGTTCGATATCTTCAGGAATGTATACCCAAAGTGGGAGGTAGTGGTAAGTCGACACCAGGAAAGGCTTCTATTTACAGACCCGATAGAGAGAAGTAACGAGGTGCGTTTTCTGGTTGATGCCGAAGATTCTGATTACTGGCGTACCCGCAGTTACGATGTCTATGAATCGTGGGGCTGGACAAGCACCATTGGTTTTGAGCAAAGCCTACCGCCGGGAGAACCAATCACTTACCATGCAGTCTCTCCAGAGAGCAAAGCCCTGACTTACGTCGTTGAGTACCGACTGAAGACTGACATTGTTCTCTCTAGCGGCAGGATAGTTTCCGTCAACATCCCTGTCAAATTACAGACCCCTTTGCCCCTGTCGGAAGGATTTGAGGACATTACGGCAATTGTGGGAACACAAACTATCGGGCCTTATGAAAGTTGTAAGGTTGTGACCAACTTCACCATTGCCACGCCGGAAGAATTAACGCGATCTGGCGAGGAATACCCGGACTGGGTCACCAGTCACTATTTGCAACTGCCGGACAGTCTACCCGAAAGGGTTAGGGAACTCAGCGAGAACATCACACATGATGCTCAAACACCCTACGACAAGGCTATTGCCATTAAGGATTATCTGGCGAAGTTCGAATACGACCAGACCGTCCAAGCCCCCCCGAAGGGCTCTGACGGTGTTGACTATTTCCTGTTCAGCACGGAGAGAGGGGTTTGCACCAATTTTGCCTCAGCGATGGCGGTGATGTTGCGCTCCGTCGGCGTACCGGCTAGACTAGCTTGTGGCTATTTTCGGGGCGAGCTGGATGAGGTCACCGGTAATTATATCATTCGTGGTCGCAACTCCCACGCCTGGGTAGAAGTCTACTTCCCGAAATATGGCTGGATTATATTTGAACCTAGCCCGACCAGGCTACAAGCCACCACTGAAAGCACAAGCGGAGAAAATATGACCAGCGACGAAGGCTACAACTTGTTCTTCTCCAACAGTGAGGAACTGCCGTTCTGGATGTTAGGAGATGAATCACTGGGAACTAAGGATACCGGGCAAACATCACCGTTACCTTATGTTTTTAAGTTCCTGGGCGTTGCTAGCCTGTTGGCTATAGTGGTCTTTGCCACCCGCCAATTCTTCGACCGCAGAGTAAACCAACTCAAGTGGGTCAAAACAGCTAGTGATGCCTACAACCGCATGCGCTATCTGGCTGGTGAAGGTGACTTAGGGGCATTTGACCACGAGACGCCGCTCGAGTTCAGTCGCCGTCTGATTGCATACTTGCCAGAGCAGGAAGAAAACGTTAACAGCGTTGTTCAGGCCTTTGTTACTGTGAAATATAGTCCCAGGAAAGAGTTAGACGAGAGGAGTATAGTTTGGCTCCAAAAAGCGTGGGTGAGATTATGCCCCTCTCTGGTGAAATGTATACCCTTTCCGAGAAGGTGGACGCTACTCAGATCTCTTCGGCGGCCACGTTGATGTTTGCGGGGCTAGCGAAAATCAGCGTGGGGGCTGCTCCAATACAGCGTATAAATTAGCTAGATAATGAGCTCTTATTTTACTGCTTCGTTGAATACTCTAGCTTTCTGGTCGAGAGCTAAATCTAGTTAAGGGACTTTGTTTTTGGTGAGGCTGTGGCTTAATGGGGATGTATTGAGCCTGGCTAGACCCATCGTCGAGATTCAATAGACGGTCTTGGTAAAGTTGTGTTTGACAGAGCTAATTATTATATGGCATACTGTGTTCCGATTTTTGGGAAAACTAAAGTATTATAGGAGGTTAAAGAATGCCAGTTAATATGATTGTTTGCTGCAAGCAAGTGCCTGATCCTGAGGCGCCACCGGCTGTGTTTAAGGTGGTAAACAACAAAATGACCTTGCCACCAGAGGTGAAACCTGTAATCGGTCAATATGAGGAATTTGCCTTGGAAGCTGCCCTCAAAATCAGGGATACCGTGGGGGGCAAAATTACTGCGCTCAGCTTAGGTAATAACTTCGTTCGCGATGTGATTAAGAAAGCGCTCGCCGTAGGGGCTGATGAACTTATTCTTCTGGAAGATGGAGCTTATGAAGGGGGGGATAGCTGGTCAACTGCCAATACCTTGGCCGCGGCAATAAAGAAAATAGGGGCATACAACATTATCTTCTGCGGCAGGCAATCATCTGACTGGGATGCGGGGCAAGTGGGTCTAGGCATTGCTGAGATTTTGGGAATCCCAGCTGTAACGTTAGCTCGTAAGGTAGAGGTCAGCGATGGAAAGGCAAAGGTTGAGCGAGTTATTCCCGACGGCTACCAGGTTGTTGAAGTGACGCTTCCCGCCCTAATTGTATTAACCAGCGGGGGAGGAGCACTACGCTATGCCACCCTGAAAGGAATCATGGCAGCAGCTAAAAAACAACCTGTCGTTTGGAAACCATCCGATATCGGGCTCGATCCTTCAAAAATTGGCGCTGCTGGAAGGCGTAGCAAGTTAGATAAACTCTTCCAGCCAGTCAAGGAAGCCAAATGTGAGATAATCGAAGGAGATACGGCCGCAGAGGCCGGCGCCAAACTAGCCGTAAGGCTCAGGGAAGCCAAACTGATTTAAAGGTAAGGAGGAAATAATGGCTGAATACAAAGGTATATTAGTTTGTGGTGAGCTAGCAGACGGAAAGTTAGCTTCCATTACCACCGAGTTGCTAGGATGTGGGAGGAAGCTTGCTAATGACCTGAAAGAAAACTTATCTTTACTGCTGGCCAGCGACGCAGTTGGCGGAGCTTCTAAAGAAGGCATTGCCTTCGGAGCAGACAAGGTTTATGTTGTAGAACACCCCACCCTCAAAGAATACCAAGCTGATTCTTATATGCAAGTCGTGGGAAAAGTGGTCAAGGACATTTCCCCTCGCGTGATACTTATAGGACAAACATCCATGGGTAGAGACCTGGCTCCTCGCCTAGCCTTCAGACTAAGTACTAGCGTAGTAACAGATTGTCTCGACTTACGCATAGACCCGGGGACAAAGCTGTTGATGCAAACGCGTCCTGTTTACGGCGGCAATGCTCAAGCTGTATTCACCAGCGAGTCTATGCCTCAAGTGGTTACTGTTAGGACTAAGGCAATGTCACCATTGGAGCGTGATGACTCAAGGAAAGGAGAAGTCATACCCACTAAGGTTGACATAGATACATCGAAAGTAAGGACAAAAATATTAGAAACTGTTAAGGAAGAGGCGGTCGGCATTAAGCTTGAGGATGCCCCTGTGATTGTCTGTGGAGGCAGGGGGATGGGTGGTCCTGAGCCCTTCAAGACTGTATTGAAGGAGCTAGCTGATTTGCTGCATGGTGCAGTAGGTGCCTCACGTCCTCCTGCTGATAATGGCTGGGTACCGGAGTCGTTCCATATCGGCCTCACTGGGAAAATTGTTGCCCCCGATATTTACATCGCTGTAGCCGTTTCCGGTGCTAGCCAGCACACTGCTGGATGTTCAGGTTCCAAGCACATGATAGCCATCAATAAAGACCCTGAGGCAAATATATTCAAGGAAGCGCAATTCGGAGTGGTGGGTAAATATGAAGAAGTGGTGCCAGCCTTTACTAACAAGCTAAAGGAGTTATTAGCTGGTTAAATAACATAGAAGTTTCCCGGCGCGCTCAGTCGCCCTTGCCTGCCTTCTTGTCAGCGATGATTTTCTGACTGAGATGAGCGGGCACTTCTTCGTAGTGGTCAAATCCCATAACAAAGCTGCCACGCCCTTGCGTCAGTGACCTTAAATTTAGGGCATAACGAAGCAGCTCTGCGTAAGGTGCCTGGGCTTCAATGACATTGATGCCATTACCGGGATTCATTCCAAGCACACGTCCCCTCTTAGTATTAAGGTCACTAGTAATATCCCCGGTATATGCCTCAGGCACAGTTACTTTGAGATTCATTATGGGCTCAATCAATACCGGCTGTCCTTGGGATAATCCCTTTTTTAAGGCCTGTGCTCCCGCGATCTTGAAAGCAATGTCCGAAGAATCCACCGCATGGAAGCTACCATCATAAAGACTCACTTTTACATCAACTACAGGATATCCGGCTAGAACTCCTTCCTGCTTGGCCTCGTTGACTCCCTTTTCCACAGAGGGAATATAGTTCTGGGGTATTGCCCCTCCGACAATCTTCTTAGCAAACTCAAATCCTCCACCCCGAGGCAAAGGCTCCAACTCCAGCAAGACATGCCCATATTGGCCGTGTCCTCCGGTCTGCTTCTTATGTTTATACTCTGCCTTGGTTGACATAGTAATAGTTTCTTTGTAAGGAATCATTGGCAGATCTAATTTCACCTCTACTCCAAATTTGCGACGTATTTTCTCCTTGGTTATCTCCAGATGGTTATCCCCAACTCCGGAAATAATAAACTCGTTAGTATCAATTTCTCGACGTGTTTGGAGAGAAGGGTCCTCGTCACACATCCTGGGCAAAACGGTGCTCATCTTATCTAAATCGGTTTTCGCCTGAGGCTGGATTGCCATGCTGAAATTTGCTTTGGGGAATTCGATACCGGGGAGTATCACAGGGTGTTCGCGGGCACAGAGGGTATCCCCGGTGGTAGTTAAACTCAACCTCGCCACTGCCCCAATATCTCCGGCAGCAACCTGCGGTACCGGCTGTTGATTTTTACCCAGCATGGTAGAGAGTTGGCCAATCCGTTCCATGCTATTCTTGTTGGCATTCCAAACTTGAGAATTACTGGAAATAACGCCTGAGTAAACCCGAAAATAGCTGAGCTTGCCCACATAGGGGTCGGCAGTGGTTTTAAAAACAAGACCGGATAAGGGGGACTCCGAACTAGGTCTGATCTCCTCTTGATTACCGGTGGAAACATTCTTAGCGATAATGGCATCCTTTTCTTCTGGCGAAGGCAAGTAGTAGCAAATACCATCAAGAAGTTGCCGGGTGCCGATGCCCTGCAAAGCAGAGCCAACAAAAACAGGCACCAACTTGCCAGCAATGGTAGACTTTCTTATGGCAGCAAATATTTCCTCGTTGCTTATGGCCTCGCCCTTCAGATACTTGTTAATGAGTTCATCATCAACCTCCACAGCAGCCTCTACTAATTTCTCACGGTTAGCCTCTGCTTGTTCCCGGAGTGCTGAAGGTATTTCGGCTTCCTGCGAGTCTGCGCCAATATAGGCTTTCATCGTCACCAAATCTATAATGCCTTGAAAATCTTTTTGCGAACCTATGGGTAATTGAAGAGGCAAGCATTTTGGCGACAACTTAGCCTGAATTCCTTTCAAGGTAGAGAAGAAATCAGCATTATCACGATCCATCTTATTAACAAATATTAACCGAGGCAAATTTGCTTTTTCGGCATCGTTCCACATCTGTTCTGTGCCTACCTCCACACCCGAAGCGGCGCATATTACAATTATTGCTCCCTCAGTTACCCTCAATCCCGATCTTACCTCACCAATAAAATCAGCATACCCTGGGGCATCAATGAGATTCAGCTTCAGCTCCTGCCACTGAATTGGAAGCAAGGACAGGTTGATACCGATATGACGTTCTACCTCAAGCGGGTCATAATCTGAGGTAGTAGTGCCATCTTTAACGCTACCTAAACGCTGAATAGCACCTGAGGTAAAGAGCATATACTCGGCAAGTGAAGTTTTTCCCGCTCCTTGATGTGATAACAAGACAACATTTCGGATTGGCATGGCCCTCCATTATAATCTTTGTCCCTGAAGATAAGCAACCGCTGTTACATTACGAAGCGTAATGCTATAATGTAACAGTCACGCTGAGATGAAACTAAGTTACGAACAAGTGAGGCATATTGCTTGGCTTGCCCGCTTGGGCTTAAGCGAGGAGGAGGTGGAGAAATTTAGCCTCCAGCTATCTAATATTCTGGAGAACTTCGAAATACTCAAGCAAGTAGATACAGCCAACGTGCCACCAGCGACCCATACCATCCCAATACAAAATGTCTTCAGAAGAGACGATGTAGCTAAGTCATATCCCCAAGCTGAGATTTTATCAAACGCACCCAAGCAAGCAGAAAAATGTTTTAAAGTCCAGGTAATACTAGAGTGAGCCCATCAGGCAAATGATTAGGGACATAGTCATCGCCATAATAATTGGCTACCTCCTTGGCTCTTTTCCTTCAGCATATCTTGCCGGTCGTCTGAGAAAAGGGATAGACATCCGAGAGGTCGGAAGCAAAAACATGGGCGCTATGAATGTCTACTATGAGGTTGGGGCCATCGAGGCAGCGTTGGTGAGCCTAGCTGATCTTGGCAAAGGCGTAGCGGCAATTGTTCTGGTGCGGTGTCTCGTGCAGTGGTTCTCGGGCATTACGCCTATTACATCGTTTGACATCCTTCGGGACGGCATTACCGGCGCAGCTGCCATAATAGGCCATATCTTTCCCATCTTCCTCAAATTCCATGGCGGTAAAGGAGCAGCTACCGCTATCGGGATTCTCATCTTCTTGATGCCCTGGGCAGTTCCGTTTCTCGCCATTGTTTTTTTTATAGCTGTATTTATTACTCGTAATCCCACTTTTAGTTATAGCCTACTTCTTATTGTTTTTCCGTTTGTTGCGGGGTTTATTTACGTTGACCGCTATGACGAGCCTTTGTCCCTGGTCTTCTACTCCATAGGCTTAGGGGTATTCCTGGGCCTACAATACATTCCCAGGGTTAAAGAGATGCATAGCAAAGCTGGCGGCGACTGGCGCAAAGTTTTCAGGCGTCGCAGCCTCAAAGAAAGGTACTAGATATGCCGGCGAATGAACTACACCAGCTAACTATTCATGAAGCACACAAGCTTCTTAAACAAAAGAAAATTTCCTCGACGGAACTGACAAAATCTGTACTGAAACGTATCGCTGAGATAGAGGAGAAAGTTCACGCCTGTGTCACTATTGTTGAAGATGTCGCCCTGAAAGAGGCCGAGAAAGTCGATAATTACATTAAAACTGCCCATGAAATTACCCCTTTAACCGGCATCCCCACATTAATCAAAGATGTCATATGCACCAAGGGGATAAGAACTACCTGTAGTTCAAAGATACTGGAAAACTTCGTCCCTCCCTATGATGCTACGGTAATAGAGAAACTGAAGACACAGAAGGCGGTAATAGTCGGGAAAACGAATATGGATGAGTTCGCCATGGGCTCTTCCACGGAGCACTCCGCCTTCTTCCCCACCCACAATCCCTGGGATTTAAATCGTGTCCCTGGAGGTAGCAGCGGTGGCTCAGCAGCTGCTGTGGCTGCTGATGAAACTATTTATGCTCTGGGCTCTGACACTGGAGGCAGCGTCCGTCAACCAGCCGCACTTTGTAGCGTGGTGGGACTTAAACCAACCTACGGTCGGGTGAGTCGCTTCGGCCTGGTTGCTTTCGCTAGCTCCCTTGACCAAATTGGACCACTAACCAAGGATGTCACTGATTGCGCCTTAGTGATGAATGCCATTGCCGGTTATGACTTCAGGGACTCAACCTCAGTGCCTCATCCGGTGCCGGACTACACCCGTCAACTAATTCCCGACATCAAAGGACTAAAGATCGGCATTCCCAAGGAATATCTTGTCGAGGGCCTACAAACCCAAGTACGAGCGGCTTTGGAAGCAGCCATTGGTAAGCTACGTGAACTGGGTGCGGAAATAGATTGGGAGGCTTCTCTACCTCATACTAAATACGCTCTGGCTGTTTATTACATACTTGCTCCATCTGAAGCCTCAGCTAATCTGGCTCGCTATGACGGAGTAAAATACGGCTTTTCCGAGCGAGACGCCAGTAATGTAATCGAGACCACGGAGAGGACGCGACAATCTGGCTTCGGTCTTGAGGTTAAAAGGCGCATAATGCTAGGTACTTACGCTTTATCAGCAGGTTATTATGACGCTTACTATCTTAAAGCACAGAAGGTGCGCACACTGATAAAACAAGAATTTGACCAGGCCTTTGAAAAATATGATGCCCTGGTCACCCCAACTTCGCCCATAGTGCCTTTTAAGCTGGGTGAAAAGCTAGAAGACCCGATGCAGATGTATCTAAGCGATGTATGCACCTTACCCATAAACATAGCTGGAATCCCGGCTATCTCCATACCTGCCGGCTTCGCTGACAATCTACCTATAGGTATGCAAATCATGGGCAAGCCTTTCAGCGAGGAAACACTGCTGCGCATCGCCTTCGCCTATGAGCAAGCCACCGACTGGCATAAGAGAAAACCAAAAATCAGCTAACCATACGGACGCCAGAACTGCGTGAAGGAATTCAACAAGAGCCCCGTGGTAATCTCTCCCCCTCATTTCAAAGAGTTAGGGGATGTTACTTCCTTGGAAGTATAAGACAAATGATTAGACGATAGTGAACAAATTGGCTTAATGTGCAGAATGCGAGTTCGGATACCCACATGTTTATCCCAATGCTTGTTCGATAGCGGCAAATTTCAGCTTTGATTAGTTTGAAAAGAGGGCATCTGTGAAACCTGAATGCTCAGGCTTTACTTCCAGCAACATAGCAACCATACCGGGTGAATTGCTGATTATCGGACGTGAGTGTGGCGCTCATGTGAGTTTCTCCTGCGATTCTATTAAGTTCTCCGCACAATGGTTCCCGAGCATGTGTGAATACCTGTAAGGGTACGGCGGATATTTCTCTAAAGAACAAGAAAGATGTTGCGCTTCTCCCATCTCTTACTAAATCAGACATAGCCGAGTTCCACCGTTTCCTTGCATCTTCAATATCTGTCGCCATATCTGGCAACGCATTTAAATCAATTATTTTATATAGATCTAGGATTTTATCTGTTTCTCTTGCGATTTCAATAATCGTCTCGTAACTATTGTCAACTAGGGTTATGTCGAGGTTCACAAATAATTCATCACGTCTAGCGTTCCTGAAATAGACTATATCCTTTATTACTGCTTCTATTCTCGTTAAATCTTCGTCGGTAAGTTTGTAAGAGACAGCCCCATATAAATAGTACCCTCTGCCTGCCAAGTCTTTCTGAAGTTGCTTCTTGGCAACGTCCAATGCTCTGCCTAACTCGCTATTCGGGCTCCATTTCTTGAGGTCAAACTTAAGAACAAAACGCGTACACCGCTGTGCTACCTGAAAATAATCAGCCAGATTGCTAGAGATATGCTGCACCTTTTCGCTATCTATCACGCCATTTCGTATTAGTTTCATAAGGAGAGCCTTGACAACGTTGTTGAAATCCGGAGTAGCTGTTCCTTGGGACTGCAGTACCAACTCATGTGAAAGCTCGCCCTGCAGACTTCGTATGGATTCGACTTCTTCGGATGAATCAGGCAGCAATATATCAAATTCATAGGTGTTGGCATGCTCTTCGGTGCGGATACCATATCCACTATAAACCTTGAGTTTTTTCGTTTCTGCATACTTGAGAACTTCCTCAAGAGTTTTGCCGGCAAGTGTTTTTTGAGCAAGGTCGGACATTGCCTCCGGTGTAGTCGGTGGATTCGGTAAAATGTTGGGCGGTGATACAATCCTTCTAGAAACTTCGTTTAAAGAAGGAATGGGCACAAATTCGCCCGGATTCTCAGGAGGATGCAACCTAAAGAGTATTCGAAAATCATAGGGTTTACATTCAATTCTCCTATCCCGACACAGCTTGATGAACCATTCCGAGAATTGTATAAAGATTTCTTTATAGGATGATTTCGCCTCCGAGGGCTTCATTGAAACGTGAGCGTCCGGACAGAATATCTTTATCAGGTTCCAACCCAGCCAATCGCTGATTAACACGGGATGGTCAGAATATTCAAACTGGACTCGTCTAAACCACTTGGATAGCGGGCTTGAACGCGATACTGCTTCCTGCCACCAAATGCGCTCCTTTTCTGCTATGTCTTGCTTAATTACGAAGTAGAACTTTACACCCCGGGCTGGCAACTTGTCGTCTAATTGTTGCATGTTAAATCACTCCCGTTTGCCTGCAAATAATAACGTACATGTGGGGAAATTCTACTACGGTAGCTGCTCACACATCAATCAAATCGACCAGGATAGCTCTTTGTTAAGCAATAGCATATCCTCAGAAGCTAGCCTTGCAGGTCTCTTATCGTAAAAGAGTCCTTTTCAATCGTGTAAAGAATCTCAGCAGGTATCTCCTTTAATATCTGCAAGCGAATCCAAGTTGCCTTAGGAGTCCTTTTGCAGCCTTGTGCTATAGTTTTCAGCGTGTTCCCTTCTCTCCATGCCTTTCTGACGCAGCTTTCTTCTTCTCTTGTCCAAAGCTGGAATGATGCATTAAAGCTCGCAGAGGAGCTGGCTTCTATTTTGAAATCGAGTGGTTCAGGTCCCCTCCCTCGTCCACGTAGCAAGAGCTCCTGCTCTTTCAAAAGGCAAGCTCGATTATGCTGAACAGCCTTGTCAAAATCACCACTTTCCCATGCTCTCATACACGCTTTGCCTGGGTCTCGGTCGCCGTGAAAAGGGTCACCATAGCTTTCCACAATGCCAAGCTTTCGCAAAGCCTCGTCCTTGCGTTCATACTCTTTGGACTGAAGCTCTTTCATTAAAATCTTTTCGTTTAGGCGATGAAAGAACACCCCCTTCTCTTGATTACAGTTAAAAGCGTAAAGAGGGGACTCGTTCTTTAATGTTATGAGCAATTGTTTTGCTTTTTCTTCTAGTTTGGGAATGTACTTTATATCTATGGCACAATAAATGTGCCATCCTTGCTTGTTGATATATCCGAATATCACCATCTTTAGGTCTTTATATTCCCTCAAATCACCCTTGTACTCCCGGCAGTAGTCTCCTATAGTTTCAATGTCGATGATTGTGCCCTTATAGGCCAAGTTTTGACTTCCATGGTCTTCCTTCAACATATCATAGCCTCACTTTCTTAATTTCCATCACGTGTATTTATTATACTAACTACTAAGGGACTTGTTGAACTTTTTGACGAACTGTTGGGGCAGGACACAGTGCTAAGAGGATTCTTAATTTGGTTTCTGGTTTGGCAATTTCATAAGCCCGCTTCTTTTCTTAGAATTTCGGCCTTATCCGTTCTCTCCCAGGCAGGTTGCGGTCTTCTTTGACGAAGTAGTCGTAAGTCGAAGTCTGACGATAAATGGGGCGTCGGACATCTAAAGTCCTTATGATAGCCTCAAGGCGGAAGTTGAAATGATAGTACTACGGGGTCGACTCTAGTTTTCCTCAGGGTTGGGAAGCATTCGTGATAAGCAGGAAAAATAGAATTGCCCCCATTTTATTAGGAAATATAGCCATCCCTGATAAGGAGTTCAGCGACAAGAACTGCGCCTTTGGCTGCTCCCATCTTGGTGTTGTGGGATACCAGAAGGTACTTGATGCCGTTTTTCAGGACGTTGTCCTTCCTGATTCTGCCAACCACGGTAGCCATGCCATCCTCAGCATCACGGTCGAGCCGTGGTTGAGGTCGGAACGGGTCTTCGTGGACTATTATCATGTGCTTGGGGGCTGAAGGCAGCTCAACTTCGTTGGCTGAGCCGCTGTATTCCCTCATGGCTCTGGCAACGTCGTTCACCTCACAGGCTTTTTGAGTGGAGACGAAGACCGATTCCGTATGTCCTTCCCGGACATTAACACGGGTGCAGGTACAGCTTACATTGAACTTAGCTGGATTGACTGAATTACCTGCGAAACTGCCCAGGATTTTTTGCGTTTCACGCTGTACCTTTTCTTCCTCCCCAGCAATAAAGGGAATAACGTTGTCCAGGATGTCGAGGCCTATTACTCCCGGGCTTCTGCCTGCTCCTGACAGGGCCTGCATGGAGGTCATTATAACGGCGTTCACACCGAATGATTCGTAAATTGGTTTTAGAGTTATCGCCAGGCCAGTGGTGGTGCAGTTGGGAATAGGTGTAATGAAGCCCTTCCATCCCCGGGCTTTTCTCTGCACATCAATTAATTTGGCATGCTCGGAGTTGATGCCCGGGATTAGAATAGGCACGTCCCCATCATAACGAAACGCCGAAGCCGTGCTTATAACCGCCTTATCTCTGGCAAATTTCGGTTCCAGAATCTTCGCCTGGTCGGACTCTATGGCGGAAAAGATGATACCAAGGGCAGAGATATCCATCTCGGCAGCATTTCGGACGGGCATGGCCATAACCTCCTCCACCGGAGGCTCCTGGCAAAACCAGCGCAGTGCTCCAGACTGAGCATCGGTTATGGCTTCCTTATAGCTGCGCCCTGCTGACCTCTCGGAGGCAACCAGAGTAGCAATTTCAATCCAGGGGTGACCTTTCAGGGCAACGAGAAATTGCTGACCAACTATGCCAGTCGCTCCGACAATTCCAGCTTTTATCATGGTTTCCCTCTACTCCGTTCTTAATTTAAGGATAATCGGGCACTATAAACTACATACTTATTTCTTGTCAAATTTCTTGCACCTGCTGACACTTTATCAGGTGTCGCCTTGGTAGCTCCTCTTTACCGAGCTAATCGGGGCGAGAGGACTTGAACCTCCGACCTCAGCGTCCCGAACGCTGCGCGCTACCAACTGCGCTACGCCCCGTTTGTCTATGCTATTATATGATGTTTAACTATGGAGGACAAGAATGAAGTATTGTGTCCTAATAATTGATGGGGCGTCAGGTTGGCCGTTGGCTGCTCATGGTGGGAGAACTTGTCTGGAGTTAGCGCATACTCCAAACATGGATGCTATGGCCAAGGCAGGCGTTGTCGGGCTGCTTTGTACTGTGCCGCCGGGAATGGAACCTAGCAGCGCCTGCGCCTGTATGTCCGTGTTAGGTTATAACCCTCAGGTATATTATGGGGGACGGAGCGCCATTGAGGCTCAGGGTATGGGCGTTCCTGTTAACGAAGGAGAGGTCGTTTTTCGCTGCAATTTAGTAGCCGTGCGCAACGGGAGGATGTGGAGCTACAGTTGCGGGCATATCAGTACTGCTGAAAGCCAAGTCCTCATTGCTACTTTGAATGAAAAGCTTGGCAGTGATAAAGTGCATTTTTATCCTGGTGTGAGCTATAGGCATTTATGTAAAATAAAAGGGAGGGAAGATGCCCTCCTGGCTAGCTGTACTCCTCCACATGATATCCCAGACAAGCCTATTGCTGAATTTCTTCCCAAAGGGTCAGGGAGCGACCTATTAAGAGAGCTTATGGCGCGCTCTGAGCTTGTGCTTCGTGACCACCCTGTGAATATAGAGCGAAAAGCACACGGTGATATTCCCGCTACCATGATTTGGCTTTTTTGGGGTAGTGGTAAAATACCTGATCTGCCAGCTTTCAAAGAGGCCCATGGGTTTAACGCTGCCGTGACATCCGGAGTCGATATTATACGAGGTTTAGCCCGAATGACGGGGGTTGAGATATTAGATATTCCCGGTGTGACCGGTGATCTCAACAATGATTATGCTGCCCAAGCAAATGGTGCCATGGAAACACTGGCGAGATATGATATGGTGGTTATTCATGTGGAAGCAACCGATGAGGCGGCCCATGCCGGCCTGGTTAAGGACAAAATAGAGGCTATTCAGAGGGTAGATAAAGAGGTTGTGAGTCGGCTTCGTTCTTGGAACAAGGATGCCCTTCGGGTGCTAATTTTGCCTGACCACGCCACGCCGATTGAGATTCAAACCCATGTTGCCGACCCCGTCCCCTTTATACTCTGGGGGCCAAGATTCATAGCTAGTGGGGCGAAGAGATTTACCGAAGCAGAGGCTAAAGGCACAGGCGTTTTTATCAAAGAAGGTTATAATATTATGCGCAGGCTGATAGAGGTAACTAAATAGAGGTGAAGAGATGGCACTGATAGTTCAGAAGTATGGTGGCAGCTCAGTGGCTGATTCCGAAAAGATTAGAAATGTTGCTCGCCGTGTTGCTAAAGCAAAAGACGAAGGAAATCAAGTGGTGGTTGTTGTTTCGGCCATGGGAGACACCACTGATGACCTAATCAAGTTGGCTTACCAGCTCAGCGAACAGCCGAGTGACAGGGAGCTCGATGTCCTTTTGTCCACCGGAGAGATAGTCTCCAGCACCCTTTTAGCCATGGCACTAGAGAGCTTAGGTTACAAGGCAATTAGCCTTAGTGGTGCTCAGGCAGGCATACGTACCGATTCTAGTTACAGTCGAGCTCGGATTCTCCGGGTTGACACGAAACGAGTGGTCAGCGAGTTGAAAAAGGGAAATATTGTCATTGTAGCTGGATTTCAGGGAGTCACCGGAAAAAAGGACATTACCACTTTAGGTCGCGGCGGTTCTGATACTACGGCGGTTGCTCTGGCTGCTAGCCTGGGTGCTGAGATCTGCCAAATATACACCGACGTTGAAGGCGTTTACACCGCTGATCCTCGTCTTGTTCCCTCAGCAAAAAAGTTAAAGGAAGTTGGCTATGAGGAGATGCTAGAACTAGCTACCTACGGAGCCAGAGTAATGCACAATCGCGCAGTAGAACTGGGCTGGTTATACAACGTGCCCATATTAGTGGCTTCTAGCTTTAGCGACAGCCCGGGTACTATTATTTGTAAGGAGGCTTCTATGGAAGTAAAAAACAAGGTCAGGGGTATTGCTCATGATACCAATGTGGCTAAGATCACCGTCGTCGGAGTTCCCGACCATCCTGGCATCGCTGCGGCAATCTTCGAGCCCCTGGCGAGAGCCAATATAGATATAGATACCATTGTTCAGAATGCCAGCATTAATAATATTACCGATCTCACGTTTACGGTGGCTCGGAGTGATTTGCTTAAGGCGATGTCCATCGTGGAGCCAGTGGTTAAATCCGTGGGTGGCAAGCAATGTGTCACCGATTCTACATTGGCCAAAGTCAGCATCGTAGGTACTGGCATGCAAAATACACCGGGCTATGCTGCCAGAATGTTTCGCGCTCTTTACGAGCAGGGCATTAACATTCAGTTAATTACCACTTCCGAGATAAGGATAACCTGTATTATTTCTGAAGATAAAGTTAAGGACGCTGTCCGGGTATTGCATCGAGCTTTCGAGCTGGAGAAGGAAACTTGACAATTTTGGCCTAACATCATTAACTAATAAGTTTTATGGAAATGTATATAGCCTCTTACCAACAGGAAGAAGAAGAAAAAGCTCGGTTAAGACAGCGCCTGAGCAAGGAAGCTATAGATTTAGCCCTTCAAGGCAAATGGGATGAGGCCGAAGCGATAAACAGGGACATAATTGAGAAATTTCCCTCTGATGTCGAGGCTTATAATCGCCTTGGCCGAGCTTTGACAGAGTTAGGGTATTTTGACGGAGCCAAGGAAGCCTATCTTAAGGCTCTAGAGCTTGCCCCTGAGAATGCTATTGCTAAGAAAAACCTGGCCCGTTTAACTAGCTTGTCAGAGTCTATGGCAACCTTGAGGAGCAACCCTCATAAAACTTCGACCTCGAAATCTCGGGCTCGAAGGGTTACTCTTGACCTTTTCGTAACGGAGGTGGGGAAGGCTGGGGTGGTGAATCTTCATAATGTGGCCTCACGCAAGGTTCTTGCTAAGATGGGATTCGGTGACCAAGTACACTTGGAAGCAAAGGGACAACGCTTGTTCTTGACGAATGAAGGTGGAGAATATTTGGGCGAGGTGGAGCCGAGGCAGGGATTGCGTCTCATTAAACTAATGCAAGGTGGAAATAGATACGATGCGGCAATTCTCAATGTAGAAGATGATAAAGTGCAGGTGCTTATTAAAGAGGTATATCAACATCCCAGCCAAGTGGGACGTCCCTCCTTCCTTGTTAAAGCTACAGAGCACCTGCGCACGCGTATCAAAGAAAGCCTTCTCAGGCGAGGAATCATTACTGACGAAAGTGAGGCTATGCCTGAGCCCGAATATTTTGAGGAAGAAGAAGAACTTGGCCCTGAAGAGGAATCTTTGCCTGAAGGTTTCACCGTCGTTGGTGAAGATGGTGAAAGAGGGATTGAGACTTGATGGAAGCTGCAATAGTAAAGCCTGTCGATATCGAAGAAGAGATGAAAAGCTCCTATCTGGACTATGCTATGAGCGTCATCGTCTCCCGAGCCCTGCCTGATGTGCGCGATGGCTTGAAGCCAGTGCAGCGACGTGTTTTGTACGCTATGGATGGCTTGGCGTTACGATATAACAGCCCCTATAAAAAGAGCGCTCGCATTGTTGGTGAAGTCATGGGCAAGTATCACCCACATGGAGATGCCCCGATATATGAAGCCATGGTACGCATGGCTCAGGATTTTTCTCTGAGGTATCCCTTGGTTGATGGGCAGGGTAATTTTGGCAGCATTGACAATGACCCACCAGCGGCAATGAGATATACCGAAGCTCGCCTTTCCAAAATTGCCGAGGAAATGCTGGTTGACATCGAGAAAAATACCGTCGACTTTGTTCCCAATTTTGATGACTCTCTCCAGGAACCCTCTGTCCTGCCCGCCAGGTTACCTAACTTGTTAGTTAGTGGTTCTTCAGGCATAGCTGTGGGAATGACGACGAATATCCCCCCTCATAACCTAGACGAGATATGTGATGCTATTGCCTATCTAATTGACAATCCCCAAGCTACTGTAGAGGAACTACTGAAGTTGGTCAAAGGCCCCGATTTTCCCACTGGCGGGATAATCTGGGGGCAAGAGGGCATAGACAATGCCTATACTACAGGACAAGGGAAAATTATACTTCGAGCTAAAACCAAAGAACTGACTACCAAAGCAGGCAAGAGACAAATAATTATTACTGAACTTCCCTATCAGGTAAACAAAGCAGCTTTAGTAGAGAAGATAGCCGAGCTTGTTAAAGTGAAAAAAATTTCGGGGATAGCCGAGGTGCGCGATGAGTCGGATAGGGAAGGCATGCGCATTGTTATCGAACTCAAAAAGGAAGCACAACCTCAACAGGTACTCAATAACCTCTACAAGTATACCACGATGCAATCTGCCTTTTACATCAATATGGTTGCATTGGTTGATGGACAACCTAAAGTAATTAATCTTAAAGAGGCGCTAACTTCTTACATTGACTTTCGTTTTCAGGTCATTACCAAGAGGTCTCAGTTTGAACTTGATAAGGCCAAGGATAGGGCTCATATCCTCGAGGGCTTCAGAATCGCCCTAAACAACCTGGAGCAGGTAATCAAGATTATTCGACAGTCTCAAACTGTAGAGTCCGCTCGTGCCAACTTAATGGCAGCTTTTACTATGTCACAGATCCAAGCGCAAGCTATCCTTGATATGCCACTTCGGAGATTGGCTAAGCTAGAGCAAGATAAAATAACTGAGGAATATGCCGCTGTGATAAAAAATATTTCCTATCTTGAAGATTTGTTAGCTAATCCTCGGAAAGTATTATCACTTGTTGCCCAGGATGCTGATGAACTTAAATCCAATTATGGTGATTCCCGGCGAACCGTAGTGAAAGCAAAGGAAATCGAAGAATTTCGTACGGAAGACCTTGTTCCTCATGAGGCAATGGTAGTTACCTTGACTAACAAGGGGTTCATTAAGAGGATTCCTGCCAGCACTTATCGGCTGCAACACCGTGGCGGGAAAGGCATCATGGGAATGGTAACCCGCGGTGGCGATACCGTGACCCATATCTTGGTAGCCGACACCCACGATAATCTCCTTTTCTTTACCAGCACTGGTAAGGTTTATTGCCTTAAGTGTTACGAGGTTCCCGAGGATTCCTCCCGTACGGCCAAGGGGATAGCCCTGGTTAATTTATTACCTATTAACTTGGAAGACGAGGTAACTGTGTTATTAGCCATCGC
The DNA here is from genome assembly GCA_049586675.1 of Dehalococcoidia bacterium. Taxonomy (GTDB): domain Bacteria; phylum Chloroflexota; class Dehalococcoidia; order GIF9; family AB-539-J10; genus RBG-13-51-36. The sequence goes on along the minus strand of JBAVCL010000004.1, from coordinate 107,690 downwards.
AAGCTTTCCTTCAAACAAGTTCTTATTAATGGCTACTAAAGGTGGCTTAATAAAGAAGACTACCCTGGGCGCGTTTGCTTCGATAAGGAGGAATGGCATTATTGCCATGGGGCTCAGAAATAAGGATAAGCTGACCTCAGCCGGCGTAGTTGCCGATGAAGATGAGGCCATTTTGGTGAGTCGAAATGGGAGGGCTATCAGATTTCAGGTCAAAGGCTTGAGAATTGCGTCTCGAACGAGTGGCGGTGTTCGTGGCATTCGTCTTGTTGACGATTATGTTGTTGGTATGGGTATTGTCCTTCCCGATGCTTATGTGCTCACAGTGACCGAAAAGGGATTTGGCAAGCTGACCCCGATAAAAAATTATCCTGTTCACAACAGGGGAAGCAAGGGGGTGAGGACGTACAGGGTTAACCCCAAAACGGGTAATCTAGCTTTGTCCAAGCTTGTCTCCCAGCAAGGCTCCCTGGTCATGTTATCAACTGGGGGCAACGTGGTGAACATCCCTATGGAGCAGGTCCCAATTCAGAGCCGGAACGGCCGGGGAGCCAGGCTAATGGGCTTAGCCGAAGATGATAGCGTGGCTTCGGCCACCTGGGTTTTCCAACAGAATGCAAAATCAGCTTTAGCCCCTCTAGAGAAATAAATAAACTCTAAATCCTCGACGAATCTGAGTTTAGAATTAAGAAAGTAGGATTTCAGGTGAGATGGTTGAGTTTATTCGAGAATTAGCTTTGACCTTCGTCCCTCTTTTTTTCGCCATGGATGCCGTGGGGAACTTGCCTATCTTTCTTGCTTTAACGCAAGAAGTAGGGGCCACGCGTCGTAGACAGACAGTAAATTTGGCCACACTTACTGCCCTTGGTGTAGGTCTAGGATTTGTTGCTCTTGGTAAAGCTATCTTTTCGCTTTTAGGCATTGAGGTGGCTGATTTCTTAATAGCTGGCGGCATTATTTTGCTGATTTTGGCTGTCAGGTATTTAATCATCGGTAAGATGGTAGAAACCCAGGATTTATCAGCCTCTGAGATGGTAGGTGTTGTGCCCCTAGGCACTCCTCTAGTTGTCGGGCCAGCGGTGCTTACTAGTTTGCTATCGCTTACTGGCCAGTATCGTATCGTTATTGTGCTGTCTTCCTTTATCCTTAATCTGGCGATACAGTGGGTGCTTTTCAGACAAGCTACTCGAATTGTAGATTTTTTAGGACGTACCGGCGCGAACGCTGTATCCAAAATAGTTATGTTACTTTTAGCTGCTATTGCTGTGAAGATGATTCGCGAGGGTGTTTTGACAATTTTAGGCTGAGCTTCGGAGTCTGAGGGAATTGACATGTCCCTGACATGTAGTATAGATTTAACGTAAGGAGGTGAACATGTTCTGTTCTAAATGTGGCGCGGAAAATCCTGAAGGAGCTAAGTTTTGCTCCAAGTGTGGCGCTGAGCTCGGTGCCCCGGCGAAGCTACCTGAAGCTGTAGCTAAACCAGAAGCAGAGAGTAGCACAGGTATGACAGCTAATGTTGCCGGGCTTCTTTGCTACGTGGCTTTGTGGGTAACGGGAATAATATTTGTAGTGCTGGAGAAGAAGAGTAAATTTGTTAAATTCCATGCTTGGCAATCCATTATGACCTTCGGGGTACTGACCGTGGTTCAGATTATTCTGTCGATCATTGCTGGCATCGCTCTGGTTACCATTTCGCCCGGGCCATGGTGGTTTGCACATGTCCTGGGCATTATTGTCTGGGTAATAACTGTGGGCTTGTGGATTGTCCTTATGCTCATGGCATACCAAGGCAAGATGTGGAAAGTGCCCCTAGCAGGCAACTGGGCTGAGAAGCAAGCCAGCAAGTAAAGTTTTTAAGGACCCGGCGCCCAAGCCTGATAAATCAGGCAACTACGGCTAAATCTTTAGCGTACCCGCTGTCGAGTTCTGCGACGGAAAATCCTATCGCCGTTATGCCACTGTACTATAGGCAGCCGCTGCGTATGCTGTAAAAATTTGATATGTTATCCGTGATTTAGCGCAAAAATTCCCTTTGGGGATTGGGTGGAGAGGTGTATAATAAGGGCATATGGGTTCTGAGGTTTTTTACCGCAAGTGGCGGCCACAAACCTTAAGCCAGGTGCTGGGACAAGAGCCTGTGACTCAGACTCTGCGTCATGCTGTGGAGAGTGGGAAAATAGCTCATGCTTATCTTTTTTGCGGTCCACGAGGTACAGGCAAAACCAGCATGGCGCGCATCTTAGCCAAAGCAGTCAACTGTCCCAATCAAGCAGGTGGCGAGCCGTGCAATGCCTGTGATATGTGCCGTTCAATCACTGAGGGCAGGGCTTTGGACGTAATAGAGATAGATGCCGCCAGCAATCGTGGCATTGATGAAATCCGCAGCCTGAGGGAAAAAGCAAATTACGCCCCTAGCCTTGCTCGCTACAAGGTTTACATCATAGACGAAGTCCACATGCTTACCGAGGCGGCTTGCAATGCCTTGTTGAAGACGTTGGAGGAGCCACCTGGACATGTGATTTTTGTTTTAGCTACCACTGAAGCACACAAGGTGATAGCCACCATAGTATCGAGATGTCAGCGGTTTAATTTCCATCGTCTGCGTCAAACCGAGATAATGGATAAGCTCAAGCTAATATGCGAAAAAGAGGGAATTCACATCGAGCCTGGTTCCTTAGAGCTTATTGCTCGTGCTGCTACGGGGAGTCTTCGAGATGCCGAAAATATTTTACAACAGATGATTGCTTACTATGGCAACCAAATTGAGCTTGCTCAGATTCAAGCGGAGCTGGGCATCAGCTGGGATTCACGGGTTAGACAACTAGCACGATGTGTGGTCAGTAGGGATGTGGCTGCGGGACTCAAAGTCATAAATAGCCTCAATAGCGATGGTGTTGACCTTCGTCAGTTTAACGTGGGCTTGATAGAATACCTTCGAGGATTATTGCTGGCTAAATCCCGCTGCGAAGAGGCTCTGGATGTTACTAGCGAGGATTTAGCTGAGATGGGAAGCCTTGCGACCAATACTACGCTGGATTATTTGCTTAAGGCAGTTAAATCTTTCTCCAATATAGATTTTCGCAGTGATAGTTACTCCGCCTTGTCCTTAGAATTGGCTCTATTGGATTGTGCTTTGTCTCCACCCGCAGGACAAGAGCCACTAACTACAACTAAACCCTCCCGCCTGCCAAAGCCTTGTGCGGCGGGCAGGTCGGAGGTAGCGGATGCTGCTGAGGTAACTGAGTCCTTAGAGAAAGCTGGGGTTCCAGTGGCACTGGATATCAACAGAGTCGGGGCTGAGGTTCCCAGCAAAGAGATTTCTCAGGACATTGATTACCTTCGTAGCCGCTGGAGGGAGTTCATTAAATCTTTGCGAGGGGAAGGTTCCAGTGGCAATTTGGATGCTTTTTTGCGTAGCGCCTGTGACCCCATAGCGCTTGAGGATGATACAGTGGTGTTAGGTTTCTATTATTCCTTCCATAAGGAGAAAATCGAAGACGCTAAATATCGACATCTGGTGGAGAAAAAGCTTAAGGAGGTCTTTGGTCGGCCCTATAAGATACGGTGTATTTTAGTTGATTCTAAAAGAGAAATCCCGTCCCAGGCAAGGACACAAAATCCGATAATTAAAGCTGCTCTGGAAATGGGAGCCAGGATTAGTGAGGAGGAGTTGGAGTCCTGAGCGAAGCCGAAGGAAAGGAACGAAATGGATAAATCAATATTGCGTCAAGCCCAGCAACTTCAGGCAAAGTTGGCTAAAGCCCAAGAGGAATTGGGCAGCATTACCGTGGAAGCTACTAGTGGAGGTGGTGCCGTCAAAGTGGTGATCGATGGGCACCAGAAGGTGCATTCTGTGCAGATATCTCCTGAAGCGTTAGAGGCTGGAGATGTTGAATTACTGCAAGATTTAGTCATGACCGCTGTTAACGAGGCTATTACCAAGTCGCAGGAGCTTGTTAGCAAGCGCCTCAGCAGTTTGACCGGTGGTCTTAATATACCGGGGTTAGTTTAGGGAAGTCTGGAGATTCTTCGCTGAGCTCAGAATGACAATAAGGTAATGGGTTAGAGAAAATGAGATTTGTCGCTGAGCCTGTAGCTAGATTAATTGAGGAATTCAATAAGCTGCCCGGGATCGGGCCCAAAAGTGCTCAAAGGCTGACTTACCATCTATTGCGCAGCCCTGATGAAGAAGCTAAGGCTTTAGCCGAGGCTATTTTAACACTAAAGGAAAAACTAAGGCTTTGCTCGGTTTGTTTTAATATCACCGATTGTGACCCTTGCCTCGTTTGTCAGGATAAAGAGCGTGACCATTCTAAAATTTGCGTTGTGGAGAAACCCTCAGATATCCTTCCTCTGGAGCGGACGGGAAAGTACAACGGTGTTTATCATGTGCTTCATGGAACTATCAGCCCGACACAGGGGATAGGACCTGAAGAGCTAAAGATAAAGGAGCTTCTGGTTCGTCTTAAAGATGGCTCAGTAACCGAAGTGATTGTCGCAACCAATCCCAATGTCGAGAGCGAAACTATGGCTATGTACCTGCAACGGATTATCGCGCCTTTGGACATTCACATTACTCGCTTGGCACGCGGCTTGCCCTTTGGTGCTGAGTTGGAATATGCTGATGACCTGACCTTGGGGCAAGCGTTGGAAAACAGGCGAGAGTTCTGATAAGGTGTGCATAACAATACCTCAAAAATAAAACCCCATGTAATCGAGGGGACAGGTAAATATTCCCCAAAACCTGAAGTACTTTCTCGCTCATCAGCTTGCTATTATAGGTTGGTATGAGAGCCGGTACTCAGCCTCTATTGCCAAACTTACCGACTTTTTTACCATCCCCAAAATCCCAAAAACGCTTGACTGTGCGTAGAATATGATATAATCTTACATAAGCCAGAATTTTGGGAAACCTAAACTGTTACTTATCCCATTTGCTGATTGGGGGTTGAGGAACAAAAGTGACAGAATGCTGGGGAAAAGAGATTACGCGGAGCGATGAGGCGGCGCCTTTGGGTGGTTATTTAGCGCGCGTAGCTAATGATGAAACCGACATTTGAAGGTCGGTTTTGTGTTTTTTGGGATGTAATGCTTGTCGAGCTGAAAGTTGTGCGATAGACAAGCCGCTAGTCCCTTGGTCGAGGGGCGGTGAGACAATAAAGAAGTAATAAAAGGAGAAAAAATGAAAAAGATATTTAGCATCCTGTTTGTCCTGGTGCTGGTGGTGAGCCTGGGGTTGGCGACGGCGCCGCCGGTTTTGGCAAGTGGCACCATTATTCATGTGCCCCAAGACTACCCCACTATCCAGGCAGCCATTAATGCTAGCTCGGATGGCGACACTATCATGGTGGCAGCGGGGTTGTATAAGGAGAATGTCGTCATTAACAGGGCGTTGACCTTAAAGGGTGCGCAGGCCGGGGTTGACGCCCGGACCCGCAGTGGTAATGAAACGATTATTCAACCAGATGGGGGAACAGGGATCAGCATACGTACCGCTAACCGTACCGGTACCAACTATATGGTCGTGATTGATGGTTTGACAGTGCGGAACGTCGTGCACGCAATCACAACTCCCGACCCTGAAGTGGCGGCCGATATTATCGTCAAAAACGTACGCGCCTTGAACTCCAGTGAATTTGGCATTAGCCTCACCTTCACCACGAAAACCACGGTCGAGTATTGCTATGTGGAAGGTGCCAAACAAGCCATTAACGCGGGCGCCCTTGAGCCGTTTCCTCCGACTGTAGCGACCCTCAGGAACAACGAAGTCGTTAACGCGGAGTTTGGCATCACCGGGTACATGGGAGATTCGCTTATTGAAGGCAACCTGATAAGGGACTTCGCTACGGGGGGCACAGGCATTAGCGGGCAGTTCCTTAACACCCAGGTTAAGCATAATACAATAACTGGTTATGTTAAGGGCGCGGGCATGGGTTTCGAGTCACACTATGGCCGGCCTCTTTCTGAGAATGTGAATGTGGAAAGCAATAATTTCACAAAGAACTCCTTCGGTATCTACGTGTTTGATACGCAGACAAAGCTTACCGGAATCGCCGTTAATTTCAACAACATCTTCGACAACTCTTGGTTTGGTGTGCGGAATGATGGCAATGCAACGTTGGACGCTACCAGGAACTGGTGGGGTGCCAATGATGGGCCCGGCAGCGCCGGCCCGGGCACTGGCGATGCTGTTTCAGCCCACGTTGATTTCGAGCCCTGGCTGGGGGCTGCTCCGGTAACCCTAAAGACAGAGACGGTGACCGATGACACCGTTGATGCCAAGGACGAAGCTGACACCGAGGTTGCGGTAAATGGCACAGCTGCGGTAACCGTGGCTCAACTTGCTGGTAATCCCGGCGGCAAAGCTCCCACCGGCTTCGGTGCGCTCGGTAAATATATCGATGTCTATGTTCCCGATACTACGAAAGTCACCGAGCTTCAGATAAGGCTTTACTATACCGATGCTGAACTAACTGCGGCAGGTATCAGTGAAGAGGAGTCACTCCGGCTCTTTTCGTGGAACGGCACGGCGTGGGTACAGTGCTCAGACAGCGGAGTCAATACCACCAGCGCCAATGGCTACAGCGGTTATATGTGGGCAAAAATAAGAGCTGATACCACGCCATCTCTGACCAACTTACAAGGAGAGGAATTCGGTGGTTATGGCCATCCGTCGTCACCTCCGAAACCTTGTTTTATCGCTACCGCAGCCTACGGCACTGCTACTGCAAAGGAAATAGACATACTGAGAGAGTTCAGGGATGCGGTCCTGCTGCCTAACAGTTTGAGCGCCAAGTTTGTCTCTCTCTATTATAAAACCAGTCCTCCCATAGCCAACTTTATCTCCCAACACGAGGTTCTCAGAACAGTGGTGAGGGTGGGCTTTGTTGACCCCATTGTGAAAATATTAAATTGGAGCCACGATTTATGGTCGGCGGGAGGCTCATGAGCATAATATCAGTCTCGGACATTAAATAGGCACTAGGGGAGTGAAGTAGGGTAATGCTTATGGAAGTGGAAGTTGTGCGATAGACAAGCCCCTAGTCCCATGGTCGAGGGACGATAAGTTAACAAAAAAGTAATAAAAAGAGGTGAAGAATGAAAAAAATATTTAGTATCCTGTTTGTCCTGTTGATGGTGGTGAGCCTGGGGCTGGCAACGACGGCGCCGGTTTTGGCAGGTGGCGACGACCGGATTCTGACAGTCGCAGAGATGTGTACCCTCACCATCTCCAGCACTGCTGGTGGTAATGTAACCACCCCCGGTGTGGGGAATTTTATATATCACGTCGGGACAGTGGTTAGTCTGGTGGCGAAGCCGGCTGCTGGCTACGGGTTTGTCAACTGGGCCGGTGATGTGGGCACCATCGCTAATGTCAATGCTGCCACGACTAACATTACCATGCAGGGCAACTACAACATCACTGCGCGGTTCCTGCCCGGTGTGGTAGCCACTAAGACACAAACTGTAACCAATAGCACCGTTGATGCTAAGCTCGAGGCTGGCGCTGAGGTTGTGGTAAAGGGCACAGCTACGGTAACTATTGCTAGATACGCTAGTAACCCACACCCCCCATCTGGCGGTGGGATTCCGGCTTCCCTCGATCTCCTTGCACTGGATACATTCCGCGAAGTGAATATATTCCGCGATGTCTCCGTTACCAATACTGAGCCTGGGACCGAGATTGAGATAAGGCTTTATTATATCGATATTGAAGTAGCTGCAGCGAACGTCAGCGAAGAATCGTTGCGGCTCTTCTGGTGGAATGGCACCGCCTGGGTACAGTGCTCAAGCAGCGGAGTTAATACCACCAGCAGCTACAGCTACAGCGGTTATATGTGGGCCGAAATAACAGCTACCACCACACCATCTCTGGCCAACTTGCAAGGAACGGAATTTGGTGGTTATGGCCATCCGTCGGAAACTCCGCAGCCATGGTGTTTTATCGCCACCGCAGCCTATGGTACTGCTACAGCAAAGGAAATAGATATTCTGAGAGAATTTAGAGATGAGGTCTTGCTGCCTAATAGCTTGGGCTCCAAGTTTGTATCTCTCTATTACAAAACCAGTCCTCCTATAGCCGACTTCATATCCCAACACGAGGTTCTCAGAACAGTGGTGAGGGTGGGTTTTGTTGACCCCATTGTGAAAATGTTAAATTGGAGCCACGATTTATGGTCGGCGAGAGGCTCGTGAGCATAATAGCAATCTCGGGTACTAAGTGAGCGCCAAGGGGAGTGAAGAGAAATGGTATGAGAGCCGAGGTCAGCCTCGGCTCTTACTTTATGGCGCTCTTCGTTGAACTATCCTGCCACCTGGGATTGTTACGGCGGTGGTCATTATAGTTGGGGCAAGCGCGACTAAAAATCTCGAAATTTGCCTGCCAACGGCGAGCACGCTATACTATAGGACAAGATTCTGGAAAGCTAAACCATTACATATTTAGTTATCCATTAAGCAAGGAGGGAAAAATGAGGACAAAAGAGCAATATATACGAGGTCTGGCAAAAATGAAGCGCAACGTTTACTTCAATGGCGCTCTAATCGACCGTACAGACGAGCAGCAGATGGACTGTATAAATACCATCGGCACCACATTTGATGAAGCTGCCAAGCCCGAGAATCAAGACGTGTGCACCGCTATCTCTCATCTCACCGGCAAGCGCATCAGCCGCTTCACTCACATTCACCAGAACACCGCCGACTTGCACAAGAAGCAGGACATGACTCGCATGCTCTGCCAGAAGGTGGGCGGCTGCATCCAGAGGTGTATGGGCATCGACGCCACCAATGCCATCTACAACGTTTCTTACGAAGCGGACAAGATGAACAAAGGCGCCACCCAGTACCACGAGAACTTTAAGAAGTGGCTTACTCGCTTCCAAACCGAAGACCTGGTGGGCTGTTGCGCCCAGACTGACGTCAAGGGCGATAGAATACTGAGGCCTGCAGAGCAGCCAAATCCGGATGCCTACGTACGGATTAAAGAGAGGCGCAGTGATGGTATCATCGTTAGCGGCTGCAAGCTACACATCTCCGAGGCATCAGTTGCCGATGAGGTGCTGGTCGTGCCAACTCGAGCGTTGCGTCCAGAGGACAAAGACTACGCCGTTGCCTTCGCCATACCCGGTGACTGGGAAGGACTAAAACAAGTGATTTCCATACGAAACCTCAGACATAGAGAGCATTTCAAGCGTGGTTTTTCACCTGGTGCCACCGATTCATACGTTATATTTGAAGATTGCTTTGTACCTTGGGAGAGGGTGTTTCTGGCCGGGGAGTGGCAACATGGTGGCGTATTAGCTTTACTCTTTGCTCTGTTTCACCGTCACTCCTACTCAGGCTGCAAACCCGCCCTTGGTGATGTTCTGCTCGGTACTGCTGCTCTGGCTGCCGATGTGAACAACATTCAGAAAGCACCGCACGTACGTGAACAGTTAGCCGAGATAATCCTGGTCACCGAGCTAGGTTACGCCGCCGGATACATTGCTTCTGACCTCGGTAAGCCAGAGGTCTACATGCCGGGTGTGGGATTTGTGCCTTATGGCCCCGGCTCCTATATCCCCAATTCGATTTACTGCAACGTCGGCCGCTGCCTGACGGGCGAGGCAGTATGGCACGAAGCGGAAATACTCTGTAATATATCAGGTGGTGTACCCGCCACTTTCCCCCACGAGAAGGATTTTATCAATCCGGAGACTAAGGACCTGCTCCTGAAATACACCAAACGAAGTCCTAATATGTCGCCTGAGGACCAGGCCCAGTTCTGGCGGTATATGGAGGATGTGTTAGTTTCAACAGCTTCCGGCGTAGCCAGGTTAGGAGCTTATCACGGCGGTGGCTCGCCCATCATGGAGCAAATCGCTATCATCACACAATACGACATCGAGTCCAGGAAGAAGCTGGTTAAATATTTCGCTGGGATGAGTGATGGGGACCGTGATGCCCTGAGCAAAAAGAAGACTTAGCCAGGCCAGGCACCCGCCGAGGCATCGAGTTTGTGACAGATAAGCCTTCCCACTCGCCAGGACACCTTATAAGCTCTAGCTACCTCCTCCAGCGGTAGGGATTCCTTCATGGCTCTCCTAACTTTCGGGAGTTTATTCTCTCCAGATCAAAGCCGCAGCCTGAGCAGCCATTCCCTCTCCTCTGCCGATGAAGCCCAAACTGTTGCTGGTGGTGGCTTTGATCGTCACCCGTGTTGAATCTACACCTAAAGCCCGACCTAGGCGTTTTCTCATTTCCGGGGCGAAAGGGGCAAGCTTCGGGCTTTGCGCTATAATGGTAACATCAATGTTGGCCACCTTGAATCCTTTGGCTTTAAGCAGTTCGCTGGTCTTGCTTAACAAAACCAAGCTTGAGATATCTTTATATTCCGGCTCCTGAGGAGGGAATAAAGTGCCAATGTCGCCCAGATCAGCAGCACCACATAAAGCATCTATTATGGCATGGATTGCCACATCAGCATCGCTCCAACCTGATAAGCCTTTGTCATAAGGGATATCGACGCCTCCCAAAATTAGCCTTCGCCCCGAAACCAGTGGATGGCTATCATAGCCAATGCCAACCCTTAATTCTTCTTTCATTTCTAAGCTCCTTAGCCATAAGCTCTCCCACGATGTCTTACTCGCATTACCCGAACAACTTTTTCTTCATCCTCAATCTCATAGATAACCCGATGCTCTCCCACCCTGATACGGCAGTCATTTTTCGGCAACTACGGTCTGGAATTCCCAGTCAATGCCTAGATGCCTGGAACAATTCTCTGAAAATCCCTCGCTGTCATATAGTATACACCTAAACTTTGTAACATGGCTTCCCGTCTTTCCCACTTGCCAGGCATATTGATGGCGTCGGACTTTTGTTTAACAACTTCCTAGGCTACCGATTCGTTGACACCCATATCACAGACACATTGGATTTCTGTTATTATTTTCTTGGCGATCGCCCCTACTTTATTATCAGATGACCAAAATCCAAAGGACTAAACGGTTTTGCCACGTGAGCACTTTGATTTGACCAAATTTTTCCAAAAATCCCCCTCTTAAGACTACCCCTCCTAAGATAAGAGGGGTACGGGGAGTCATGAAAATTGTGGCAGTAACCCCCTGTATACCCCCGTACTCTAAGGAAGATATTTGAGTAGAGACCCTAATTTTTGATTTGAAGAAATGCCAAATCCCCAGCACCAAATCTTGAAACTAGTAGACAGTATTTAGAATTCAGAAGATTCTCCTACTGACTACTGTCTACTGTCTCCTGGCTACTGTCTATTGATTACTGATTGCCTATATTTGGAATTTAGCCAATGAGCTTGCTACACCCCGACAAGTCGGGGCTGGCAAGGATCGCTAAAACCATTACTCTTGTACGCGAGGGACCCATCCCCCAAAAGTCCTATTGACAAACTGCTACGACATGCTAAAGTGTATTTAGGTTATGGAAAAGCTAGATTATTACGCCTTAATTAACTTGGATTAAGATATGGTTAACGACTTTGACTTAAGCCAATTAGCGAACTACACCTCATCTGAATTGCTGAAGGAGGATGGTGGGATACGTCAGATGAAAATCACTCCGGAGCTAAGGACACAGATTAGAGGGTATCTGGAGCAGCAAGGGTATGAAGTAACCGAAGGAGCCAAGCTCCTCGGTAACTCGGGGATTGAGCATACCTTTGATATGCTGGCTCAAAGAAATGATGGTTTTACTAACTACACTGTTGCTATTGGCCTTGCTACTGGTGGTGATCGGGAAACAGAAGCAGGCACTATTTTCAGCCTTGCCAATAAAGCCTATGATTGCGGCATCCTGGACAGGATTCTGATTGCCATTCCTTACCTTAGTCAGGAGATGAAACAGCTGGCTCTCAAACAGCGAATAAAGGTTGTTGATGAAGGACAAATTGGACAACTATTAACCCCGAAACCTACGCAGCCGGTTAAGCCCGAGGTGTCGGTCAAGTTTGAGACCAAGGAGGAACTGGTCAAATCTTTAGCCAGCCGGGGCTATGGAGTACAAGAGAAAGCCAAAGTTAAAGGCCGGTCGGGAGTTGAATATACCTTTGATATATTAGCTCATGCTGAAAACGGTCATGTTGAGCATAAGCTAGGTATAGATTTACTGAACGGGGAGAAAGAAGTGAGCCTGGAACAGGTAATGTTATTTGATACTAAAGCCTATGAAGTTGGCGTTGATGAGAAGGTCATTGTAGTATCAGTAGGGCTCAGTCCCGAGGCACAGCAATTTGCCCAGCACCAGCAGATAAAAGTCCTTAAGCGGGGTCAAAAGCTAGTTTCTAAACCTGTGACTGAAGAGATGCCTGTCAAGCCCAAAGAGAAGCTGGCTAAATTAGAGAAGCCTCATGCCAAGCTATTGAGGCAGATGCCCCAGCCTGAGGCGCTACAATTAATTCCCGAGGTGATGGCCAGGAGATACAATGTCATACCCTTGACTATATCTGGTCGGACACTGGAAGTAGCTATGGCAGACCCGACTGATATCTTTGCTCTGGAGACTCTTTCCGCCCAGAGCCGAATGAGGATTAAGTCTATAGCCGCCACTACCGAGGAAATCAGAGACGCTATTGACTTCAATTATAAAGCCTATAGCGAGATTCAAAAGCAGGTTTCTAGCATCTCTATCCCGGCTGAAGAAACTGATGAGAAACTAGCCATTAGTGCTACTAGGGATACCCCTCTGGTTCAGGCTCTCAACCTCCTGATTGAAGAGGCAGTCAAAGCCCGCGCATCTGACATTCATATTGAGCCAGGAGAAGATAGGTTGCGAATACGCTACCGTATAGATGGCACTCTTCAAGATACGATGTCTCTACCTGTAAATATACATCGATCACTCATTTCACGAATTAAAATCCTGGCCGAAATGAATATCGCTGACCATTTTCGCCCTCAAGATGGGCAATTCTCTATCGTGGCTAAAGAGCGACAGATAGATATCAGAGTTGCTACCGCTCCCACTGTCTGGGGTGAGACAGCAACCCTGCGGCTTCTGGATAAATCCATGGCTACTCTGGGGTTATCACAGCTTGGTTTTCTACCTGATAGCCTGGCAAAGTATGAAAGTATGCTCAAGGCTCCCTATGGTATGCTTCTGATTAGCGGTCCTACCGGAGCTGGCAAAACTACTACTCTCTATGCCTCAATCAATTCCCTTAATACTCACGAGGGGAACGTCATTACTATTGAAGACCCTGCTGAGTACCGATTTAAGGATATTAACCAGATTCAGGTCAATCCCCAGGCGGGCATTACCTTTGCCAGTGGCTTGAGGTCTATACTTCGTCTTGACCCTGACGTAATATTGGTTGGTGAGATACGCGATGCCGAGACAGCCAACATAGCTGTCCAGGCAGCCTTAACCGGGCATCTGATGCTGTCTTCTATCCATGCCAATGAGGTCGCCGGTGTGCTCTCCCGTCTCCTTGACCTGAAGATAGAGCCCTTCTTGATAGCCTCAGCGATTCTTGGCGTTGTCGCGCAACGGATGGTGCGCCGTATCTGCCCCGATTGTGGTCACCTCATTGATGCTCCCCTGGTCGAGCAGATGGCTTATGAAAAGGAAATGGGGGAGAAGCAGACCCCGTTCCTCTATGGTAACGGCTGTAAGTCCTGCGCCTATACTGGTTACCTGGGGCGAACGGGAATCTTTGAAATTCTAACTATGAGCGACTCGATAAGAATGATGGTCAGTGATCGAGCCAGCAGTACTGATATTCGAGCTCAAGCCCTTAAAGAGGGTATGGTATCTATGGTAAACGATGGTATGCGCAAGGTAAAAGAAGGTATTACCACCCCTTCTGAGATACTACGCAATGCCTATTTTACAATCTAGTTGATTGGAGGTCATAAATGGATTTTAGTTATGTAGCTTATGGTGAAGAAGATAAAAAATTGATTAGTGGCAAAGTCTCGGCTACCAGTGAAGAGGCGGCAACCGAACTGTTAGGCTATGGCGGCTATCGGGTGCTCAGCCTTAAGTCAACTCGTCCCTTGTTTGATAGAGAAAAACTGCGCGCCCGCTTTTCTCGCATAAAGCCGGCAGAAATAATCATGTTTTCCCGCCAGCTAGCTTTACTCCTGGAATGTGGCACCGATATTGTTACCTCGTTAGACCTATTACAAAAGCAGATAACTGATCAAACCTTGCAGAAGGTAGTCGGTGAGATAGCCTCGGATATTCGTGGTGGTAGTTCGCTGTCAACGGCTTTAAGCAAACATCCTCGGGCTTTCTCTTCAATGTACTACCGGGCAATAGCTGCCGGTGAGCAAGGTGGTAATCTGGAGGTGGTGCTGAGGAAAATGGCCGATTATATGGAGAGGGGATTCAACACCCAGAAGAAGATAAAAAGTGCCTTGACATACCCCATTTTCATAGTTGTGATAGCTATTGGTGTGATATTTATAATGGTCACCAGAGTTTTCCCCACCTTTGTCAGCTTCTATTCTCAACTCGGGGCTCAGTTACCTACGGTCACCCAAATCCTTATAGACATTGTTGGTTGGCTTCAACATTATGGGTTTTATCTTTTGCTTGGGCTTGTAATTGCAGTTGGTGCAATCTATCTCTATAGCAGGACCCCTGCCGGGAGATACCGCCAGGATAAGCTGATGCTTGGTTTGCCTGTAATCGGGCGTATTATCCGACTTAGTGAGCTCTCTCGATGCTGCCGGACCATGGCATTGTTAATCAAGGTTGGCTTACCCCTCCCGGAAGTCCTGGCCGTAACCATTCACAGTATTACCAATACGATTGTAGATGAGAACCTGGCCGGAGTTCAGCAAGAATTGATCAGGGGCGAAGGCTTGTCTCGACCTATGGAAAAGAGGGACCTCTTCTTGCCTTTGATGACACAAATGGTGAGAGTTGGTGAAGAGACCGGTAACCTCGAGAACACACTAACTACCGTGGCCGAAAGTTTTGAAGCCGAGGCTAATGACAAGACCAGCTCGGCTGTGGCGCTTATTCAACCAGCGTTGACGATAGTGATAGGTGTAGTGGTTGGTTTTATTGTTTTAGCTATGTTTTCAGCTATGTATTCTATCTATCATCAAGTAAATTTCTAAGTGAGGGTTATTAATGAGGAGAATAAGAAATCTTAAAATCAAAGGTCAAAAATTAAAATGACAAATCAAAATGCAAAACTTTTAACCTTTGCTCTGTCATTGCGAGTCCCTGTTTCCTCCTGTCATTGCGAGGAGCGTAGCGACAAAGCAATCTCGATGAGGGGACAGCGGGATTGCCACGCACCCTGCGGGTGCTCGCAATGACAGGACGGGGAAGCTCTATGAAAATGAAAAGGGTAAGACTTAATAGCCAGGTGAGGAAAGCCTTTCGGGGTCGCTCCCGGGGCTTCACTCTGGTTGAAGTACTGGTAGCCATAGCCCTAATCGGGATAGTCTCGGTCGCCATTTTAGGCGCTCTATCTACTTCCTCCAAGGTTCTCTCTATTGCCGATGAGCGAACCACTGCCGAAAGCCTGGCCAGAAGGCAGATGGAGTATATTAAAAATCAAGGTTACAATGCTGCATCGGTGCTGAACAACAACAACCCCACCTATCAAAAAATTAGCGACATCCCTGCGGGTTACTCTGTTTGGAGTTACAACCGCACGGGTGGGAAGGTTGCGAATATAGTGGGTATACCCTGGGATAGCCAAAATAATAAGCCAGCGGACAAGGATGCTGGCCTTCAAAAGATAGCGCTGGTGATTACGCACAATGATACGGCAAACCAGGAGAAGGTAATATATACCTTCGTTAATAATAATACTAACTGGGCTAACGGCGCCAACATCACATTGGAGAGCTATAAGGTAGACCGATAACGAAGGGAAATACTAAATACTAATTTCTAAACTATAAACAAATCCCTTCAAAATGCAAAATGGAAAAATAAAAATGCAAAATGACAGAGCAAAATATGACAAATCCTAAGCCAAGTTGTAGTAACAAGAATAAAGAATCCAGTAGCCAGTAGGAAAATCTTCTGAATACTGACTCCTGACTACTGTCTACTAGTTTTAGGATTTTATAAAAGGGGATAAGGTTGATACATAAAGACCAGAAGGGATTTACTCTACTGGAGTTGCTAATAGCTTTCGCTATTACCGCTCTTATGACCACAGGCATTACCATGGCTATTTCCCAGACGTTTACCGGGAGTACCCGTAGCTCTAACCATATGGTCGCAGTCAGGCAGGTGCAGGAGGCTGGCTATTGGGTTAGCTATTATGCCTACTCGTCTCAAAACTTGACAATAACTGGAAACTCGGGCTTCCCACTTATCCTGCGCTGGGTCGACTTTGACCCCCCGTATCAAAGGCAGAAGGTTGTGTTTAGCCTGAATAGCTCTGGCCTCAGGGGGAGTTATTATGTCGAGGAAGTCTTGAATTCAACGAAAACTGGTAAGATTCCTGTGTTTAAGGTTATTGACTCTAATATAACTAAAACTAATTGTCAAATTAGTGGCGGCAGTGTCTTTAGCTTGCTTGATATTGGTGATGCGTTCAAGATTACCGGTGGGGCTACATCTGACAATGGCAAAATAACTGTTACCAGTGGAACCATCTCGTATACCACCACGGGCAATGCTACCTACAACGCGGGTACAGGCGCCTGGACAACCACCACTGGGAGCACTATTACATTTACTGCCACTGGTTCTAGCACAAAAGGTAGCTGGACGTCCGAAACTATGGCTGCCACCGCCGCTATAACCGCAGATAGCGACAAAGATGCTACCCTCAGTAATGCTAATGGGCTTATTTTCACAGTAACAGCCACCGTGGGCACCGGTCAGCAACAAGAGAGTGAAACCAGGATATATAAAATTGTGCCCAAAGCCGTTTCATAATGGACAGACATCAATCCCGAGCATAAGCATTCAGCCATCAGCGGTCAGCTTTCAGTTTCCTTGTCTGCCGAGAGGTGGAGGGCTGATTACTGAAAGCCTATGTTTAGGATTTGGAATTGAAGCAAGGATTAAGAGCCTGTCCTGAGTTTATCGAAGGATGAGGGAGAGCTACAAGGAGTTTTGCCACGGACTATAACTATAGTAAGATAAAATTGCTGCCAGGACTGGTCATTATTCTTGTCATCTACTTTGTAGCTATCGCCCTGCTGGCTGCGCCGGCACAAGCCCAGCAGTGTGGGAAACCTGTTATCAAACTCTCCTCCGCCTCGGGAGTCCCCGGAACACAGGTCGCCGTCGATGGCCAGAGTTTTGATGCAGGCGCATATGTTGACATTTATTATGGCGAGACCAGAATTAACACAGGCAAGACCGATAGCAGTGGAGATTTCACAATCACCATCACCGTTCCTGAAGGCTACAAGGGGGTCCATACGGTGCTCGCCGAGGATGTGGATGGTAAAAGTGCCTCTGCTTACTTTACCGTGACGCCGGGGTTGACCGTAAGTCCCCAAAAAGGTCCTGTGGGCACTAATATTACCGTGAAAGGACAGGGGTTTGCCAAGAATGAACAGGGCATCGAAGTGAGGTATTACCTCAATGGCAGCTACGAAACGATAGGAAGGAATATCACAGCGAATGCCAAGGGCAGTTGGAAGACGAGTTTCCCAATTCCCCCTTCCACCAGAGGAGACCACAAGATAGATGCCCAGAGTGCTGAGAGTGAGTTTTACGAGGTCGAGGATGCCACCTTTAAAGTAGCAGCGGAGATAAGCACGGATAAATCATCAGGCAGCGTGGGCGACATCATAACGATCACGGGCAGCGAATTTGTGGCTTACGAGAAGGGCATCCAGATATTGTTTGCTGGCCAAGCAGTGGTCACGGACATCAAAGCCAACGCCCAAGGTGACTGGGAGGAAAGCTTCGAGGTGCCCGAGATGCCTATGGGCATGTATAGTGTCACTGCTGGGGGAGAGCAGACCAAGAAAGAAGACGTCAGCGAGCTCAACTTCAAGATAGAGCCTGGCATCGTGTTGTCTCTTGATGAGGGATATGTGGGCATGAAATTGACCGCCACTGGTCGCGGATTTTCCGCCAGCGAAGATGTAAACATAATGTGCGATGGTAGACAAGTAGCTACAGCCGGAACCAACAACAAAGGCAGCTTTGAGGCAAGTTTTCTCATGCCTGAGAGCCAACATGGCGAGCGATCGGTGTCAGCCCAGGATACTGCAAAGAACAAGGCCACCGCCATCTTCACCATGGAATCAGAACCCCCACCTATGCCCACACTCACTTCACCATCCAACGGAAGCGTGGTGGGACTCATAGGCAGGGTGAGACCGACGTTTGAATGGTCGGCGGTATCCGATGACAGTGGAGTTCGCTATAGCCTGCAGATAGCAACCAGTGCCAATGTCACTGCCAGTGGAGGATTCGTTGACCCTATAGTTTCAGTTGCGGACATAGCCGGAACGAGCTATACCCTGGCAGATACAGAAGCACTGCCTTATGGCACCTATTACTGGATTGTGCAAGCTGTAGATAAAGCAGAGAACGAAAGCGGCTGGACCGCAGCCCGTTCCTTCCGTGCCGGACTCCTACCACTATGGGGATTCATTGCTATCATAACCGCAGCAGTGGTGGGCATCATCGCCCTGATCCGCTTTCTCTTGATAAGAAGAGGAGTATACCGTTAAAAAGGAGCGTCATTACCAGACAATGACAGTACTAATGGACTATTGACGCCAAAGAGGATTACGCTATACTAATAGTAGCCTATAGCTGGAATAATGCGGCGTGAAGTGAGGAAAATTGCCGTGAAGAGATTAATGAAAGATGAAAAGGGGCAGGCATTGGTCCTTGTCTTGCTCCTGCTCCTCATAGGCTCGCTCATCGTCACTCCCACCCTGAACTTTATGAGCACCGGCGTTATCGGTGGTCGAGTTTATGAGCAAAAGAATGATGAGATTTATGCCGCCGATGCCGGTGTTGAGGATGCCCTCTGGCATATAAGGAATGACACCATCAAAGACTTACTCGGTGCAGGTTATGATGAGTATAACTATTCTACCACCTATTCCTATCCATACAACTTATTAGTAAACGGCAAAAATGTGACTGTTACTATTCAAAACGTCTGGATTCCCAAGGATATACCCAACCCACCCCCCCCAAGCCCAAGCACAGCCAGACAGATTATCCAGGATGAGAATCTGCTTATAGTCGGCTATCCTAGCAGCAACACGTCCACATACGAAATCAAGATAGACTATAACTGGGATACCACGGCACATAGGGAAGCGTTGAAGGTAAAGACGATAGGGGTATGGCTGTCCCCGGGCTTCGAGTATACTGAGTATAGCGGCAGTTGTAGCCTTCAGGGCCAATCTTTTTACAGTGCCCCGACTGTTTCCCTGTATAAAGGTGGCCAGGCCGTGGTCTGGAACTTTGCCTCTCAGCCTTATCTTAAGAACTTTCCTACTCCTGCTACTGGCAGCACACCCCCGCTGGAAAAAACATTCACCTTCAAATACACAAGCCCGGAGGCGGGGCAGATTCCCGAGCTTTTGGCATCCTGGATTGATACCACGGGGGTTACGGGCATTACTTATACCTGGGATGACAGCATCCGGCTGTATAGGATTGTGTCGATAGCCGGCGGAGTCCGGGTTGAAGCCTATGGTGCCAAAACTAAGTTCCGCAAACTCAAGTCCACTATATCATCGGACTATACCGTCGCCGGTAACACCTTGCTGATAGCTACTGGAAGTGGCAAGCTTTTTGGATGTAGTTACCCAGAGAGCTATTATCGAAATCGGCTCTCTGCGGAGAGCAGCAGCACCATCACGAGAATCCCTCTGCAATCAATTCCACCGTCAGGTATCGTCCCCCCAGAGCAGATTCCCCAAGATGCTACCATAAGCAATGTCTATCTCTACTGGTCGGGGTGGATAGACCCCCACTACTATTACTATTCGTATGGGTATCGTTGGGGCGAGATTTCGGCTCTGCAGTATCCCAGTTCCCCTACTCCAGCAAATTTAAAAACTCTGATTGAGGGAGCTAAGGTCAACAAGGTCAAGTTCGCTGTTGACAGTAACGCGCAGACAGTAACCTGTAATAATACTGCTGGTGATAGTAAATGGCAAATAATTAGTACCTATGATTGCACGGCTGGGAGCAACTCCTGGGCATACTCGTGCTGGAAAGATGTCACCAATCTCGTGGTATCCGGGAATGTCACTGTCCAGAAATATATTGAGAATGCGATGAAGAGCAAC
Organism: Dehalococcoidia bacterium; assembly: GCA_049586675.1. GTDB lineage: Bacteria > Chloroflexota > Dehalococcoidia > GIF9 > AB-539-J10 > RBG-13-51-36. The sequence continues at coordinate 87,471 of JBAVCL010000004.1, read as the reverse complement.
GGTAGCGGCACGGTTACTTTTACTGCGGGGCATGCTGCTGAAGTGAGGGGTGTAAAAAGAACAGGCACGGGCGCTGATACATATTACTTTCCCCTTTATAATATCGGCCAGAGTACAGGCTATCCCCTAGGCACTCCAGCTCATAAATTACCCAGTGGTGAAACTTGTTATCAAGAGAGATACCAATGGGCTTGTGCCGGCTGGTCGCTGATTATCTTCTATAGCACCCCGGCGCTCATGCAGCGCCAGCTTTACCTCTACGACGACTTTCGTTATCGTAGTTATCTTGGCGGAGGTGATGATCCTACATTCTCCGTCGGCGGCTTCCTGGCTCCCCCTGTTATCTCCGCGAATGACACGAGCCACCTGACCTATTTTGTTGGCGAAGGTGATGACCATTACTCGGGTGATTCCATTAAAGTAAATAATATGTACTTGAGTGACGCAAATGACCCCCAGAACAATGTCTTCAATTCCTTTTCTAACGCTTTACTGCCCTTGACCACTCCCGTAAATACCGATGGGGAAGATGTTGACACCTTCGTCTTGCCCAGTAATTGTATACCGCCCTATGCTACTTCAGCCACGGTAACACTCGACACCAATCAAGAAATCTACTTTTTAGTCTATCTTGTTCTCTCCTTCCGCAGCGAGCTGACGACGGGCGGCATTATCACATCGGTAAAGATTAGCTGATGACAGATAAGAGTCCTGGATAATTGTTTTAATATGAACATGTCGGCGCTGCTCGTGTTGAATAAGCGAATTCCCGGTGCTGTCTGTGTGGTCAACCGGCATGAGCTCTAGACAGGCTCTTGGGATGATGGTATATTACTGGGAAGCTGCGTAGGTTATGAAATTAAGTAAGACTTGCTACGTAGGCTTTTGCCAAAATTCCCCTCTTAAGACCTGTCCTGAGCGAAGTCGAAGGATAAGAGGGCAAGGCAAAGTTATCCCCCTCTTAAGGTAAGAGGGGTTAGAGGAGTTATGAGAATTATGGAAGTAACCCCCTTTATCCCCCTTACTCTAAGTGGGAGATTTAAGGAGAGAATCCTTACTTTAAGAGGGATATTGAAGGAGATAGAGGAAGGTTGAGTAATTTATGAAAATTAAGATAGATAAGAAAATCTGGTTGATTATAGGAATCGTTATTATCGTTGCTGCCTTGGTCAGCCTCTTTAGAATCTATAACCAGCAAATTAAAGAGCAGGAGCAGTTGACAACCGACGTGGCGGCGCAGCAAGCTCTCTTGAGCATGCTCACTGCTCAGGAGAACAACCAGCAAAAGAAACTGAATGCAGCTGAATCATTGCTTGACGAGAGTCGGGCAAAATTCCCTGAATCAGTGGAGAGCATTGAATACGGTGAGGACTTATTTAAGATTGCTGACGATTGTAATGTGGAGTTAACCAGTTTCAGCCCGTCAATGCCGGGCACCACAACAGTAGGGGCTGTTACCTATTCTGTTTCCTCATTTGCAATAACGGTTCAGGGTGCTGTGAATGACATACTAGGCTTTATCAACGCTCTAAGAACTGGTGATGGTTTTCAGCTACCGTGGAGCGCCGAGGTGAATAGTGTAAGTATAGATATAGGGGGTGGAATAGCTACCATCAATGCGAATATCTATGGCTATAAAGGTTAAATAAGCATGGCAAAAAAAGTTACCACTTTATTTATCAGAGATACCAGTATTAACCTGCTGGTCATGAAGGGCCGACAGGTAGAAAAGTGGGCTAGTTTACCGTTGGAGCCCGGCTTGGTTAGCCAGGGGCTCATTGTTGATGAAGCTAAGGTAGCCGACAAGGTTAAACAGATATTTAGAGAGACAGGAGCAAAGGCAAAGAAAGTTATCACTGCTGTAAGCGGGCATGATTCCTTGTATCGCATCATAACCCTGCCCGACCTACCTGAAGCTATACTTCCTGAGGCAGTAAAGCGTGAGGCCAGGAGAACGATACCAACACCTCTAGAAGAGGTCTACTTTTCATACCAGCGTCTTCGCTCACCGAAAGGAGAGAGTCGTATTTTCCTGGTCACTTTCCCCCGTAATCTGGTTGATGCTCTGGTCAGAACGCTGCATCAGGCTGGTGTTAGGCCATATATTATGGACTTAGCTCCTTTAGCCCTGTGCCGAATCCCAAATGAGCCCACAGCAATCATCGTAAATGCCCGGTTAGAGCACCTGGATGTTACGGTTCTAGCAGACAGGATCCCTCAGGTCATCCGCAGGTTATCCCTGGCCGGCGAGGCTGAATCCCTGGAGGAAAGGCTGCCGGTTATCGCTGAAGAGTTCAAGAGGACTGTGGCCTTCTACAATTCCAGCCACATTGAAAAGCCTTTAGATGCAAATGTGCCTGTGTTTGTCGGCGGCGACCTGGCAGAAGCACAAGAGACCTGGCCGTCAGTGGTTGGCGGGGGAGGCTATTCGGTGTCACCATTGCCCTCGCCTGTGGAACTCCCCGAGGGCTTTAACCCCAACGAATTCATGGTCAATATCGGGCTGGCTCTCAAGGAATTACTGCCAGAAAAGGGAGAAGCTAACTTTTCATTAGTGAATTTTAATGCCCTGCCCCAGGTCTATGTACCCCCGCGTTTCTCTATAGCGCGAGTCCTTATCCCGGTGGTTGCTATCATTGGTATTGGGCTGATTATCTTTGGCGTAATTTTTGTCCTGCATAACCGCGCTTATACCGAGAATTTGCGTTCTCAATTGGAATCTGTTCAGGGCAGTGTCACCCAAAAGCAGAGTGAAATAGCGACATTGGGTGCACAGCTTGGGTCGCTAGAAGCTACTGCCAGTGAGCTTGATAACAGAATTACTACTATGGAACAGGGGCGGGCCATGTTTTACGACGACTTGACCCAGATTGTAACACTGGCGGCAGAGAAGGTAACCTTGAGCAGTGTTGGTCAGGGAGGTAGCTCGGTAACTGTGCAGGGGGTGGCTTCAGATGAGAATGAGATCTTCAGTTATGCCCGAGCTCTAAGAAGCGGCGGCAGATTCTCGGAAGTCTGGATTAAATCTATCAGCGGGAGTGAGGGCGCGTTTAGTTTTGAGCTCACCTTAACAAAATAAAGATATTTAAAGAAAGTACGACATCCTAAATCCCAAGCGCTAAATCCCAAACAATATAGAAACCCAAAAATCAAAGGTCAAAAATCAAAATGCAAAACTTAAAAATGTTTATACCCTTCCTTGCATCTTTGCTTTTTGCATTTTACATTTTCAAATGATTTACAACGGCGCGCCTTCGGAGTTTGGAATTTAACCAACGGGGCTTGCCAAACGCCCTAAAGGATGATATTTATGATACTGCAAGTGGAAAAGACGCGAAGAAAAATTTGGTCCGTTCAAGGACGCCACTATGCTTTATCCAGGTCCTTTCTGGTAAGACCAAGGTCTCGCAGAATGGCTGCCAAAGTACCTTTGGGAATATCCTTGCTGCCACGATTTGGAACGGTTGTGAAAAGTTTCTTCTCGGGGTTCCACCAGATCTCATGAGAACCTGGAGCTTGGCGAACAAACTCACAGCCCAACTTGCGGAGCCTCTTGGTCAATATGCGATAGGTCATACTGGGATAAGGAGGTCAGTGTGAAAAGGCGGCTCGACTTCTTGCAGGGTCTGAGGAAGCGGGACACCGTTTTCTCGCATTGATTCAATCAACGCTTGAGCTACCCCCGGCGAGAGGCTAATCACCTCCTCGATAGTATCCGCCTGAACTAGAAAACCTGGCAGAGCTGGGCTCCTAGCCAGATAGCCGCCTTCCTCCAAGGGCTGGATTTCAATGGGCAAAATGTACTTCGCCATGGTGACCATAGCATAGCAGAGAAATAAGTAAAGGGTCAAATAGCCAAATGGAGACTGTTTAGCAATCCCCAGCATAACAGAAGGATGATTAAAGGGCAAAGTACAAAATCCTAAATCCCAAGCGCCAAATCTCTAAATTAGTAGCCAAGAGTCAGGAGTCAGCATTCAGAAGATTCCCCTACTGACTACTGACCGTCTATGTCTAGGACTTTATCACTATTACCAATAGGTGATTGACAGTAAGGGTGAAGGAGGCTTATACTTCTTATAGATACAATCAACCATACCATAAGTCAGCGGAAGTGGGATTTATGGGGTTGACTATAAAAGGCAAAATATATGGATGTTTTTTCGTTGCTTCGGACAGGTAACTCCAGACGGGCTTCCGATTTGCACTTGGTTGCGGGCAGCCCGGCAACATTTCGTATCGACGGCTCCATTCAACCAGCAAACGGTGCAGTTCCGCTGGCTCCTGAGGATATAAACGAAGCTTTTCTCCAGCTAACCACGCCTGATGAGAGGGAACACTACCACCTCGAGCTGGAGCTTGACTTTGGCTATACTTTGCCTGATGTCGGTCGTCTGCGCTGCAATGTCGCTCAGCAGCGCGGGTCCATCTGCCTGGCCGTGCGGCTGCTGCCACCTAAAATCCCCACCATAGACGAGCTGCAGCTGCCCTCGATATGTAAGCAGCTAGCCTTGAAGCCCAGAGGACTGGTAGTAGTTACGGGACCTACTGGCAGTGGTAAAAGTACCACCCTGGCAGCCATGATTCAGCACTTGAATAATAATGAGTCTCGTCGTGTGGTTACCATTGAAGACCCCATAGAGTATGTTCACCCCTCCAATAAATGTTCTGTGACCCAGCGTCAATTGGGCTCTGATACCCTATCATTTGCTAATGCTCTAAAGCACATCTTACGGCAGGACCCAGATGTGATTCTGGTCGGGGAGATGAGGGACCCGGAGACTGCCGATGCTGTCCTGACCGTAGCTGAGACCGGGCACTTTATATTAACTACCGGTCATGCTCCCAGCGCTACTCAGGCCATGGAGAGAATAATAGACCTGTTCCCACCTCATGAGCGCCACCTGGCTCAGACACGACTGGCTTCTCTACTCGTGGCTGCGTTGTGTCAGGTGCTTGTGCCCCGGGCCGATGGCTCAGGGAGAGTAGCCGCCGTAGAGATTATGCTCGGCAATCCGGCAGCGAAGAGCCTTATTCGGGAAGGCAAACTCTACCAGTTACCCAATGTCATCCGTACCCACCGGGACATAGGCATGATTTCGCTTGACGAAGCCCTGGTCAATATCTATCTTAAGGGAATCATCACCGCCAAAACTGTGCTCGATTTCTGCAACGACCACCAGGAAGTAGAAAAACTCATGGGCAGGATAAAAGTATAGCCAAGCGCCTAACACGACCCCGTCCTACTCCAAATCCTAAATTCCAAGCACTAAATCCTAAACAACTTCTAATTTCTAAATTCTAAATCCAAAATCATCTGGGGTGAAGCAGGGCGGGGCTTGTACCCGACCCCGCGTTTCTGTAGTTGCCCCGATTTCATCGGGGCTCATCCCCTCCCCATAAGGCGAGGATAAACCTCGCCACTACATTTTGCCACTGCTGTAGGGGCGGGGCTTGTCCCCGCCCGCACCTCTAATGTCATTGCGAGCCCCGGCTTGTCGAGGCGTGGCAATCTCTATTGCCCCCGCCGGGATTGCGGAGCCTGTTCCGAAGTGTAAGCGAGGAATCTCGCTCCTCGCAATGACATGGCCAACCTATAGCTTTTCCCAGCTATCCTTGTCTATTCCTGCCTGCTTAAGAATCCTCGAGAGTAATTCCCTTCCGACGTCTCTTCGGTGCGGGTTAGGAAGCCGCAAGCAAATCGTGCCTTTGAACATAAATTGGTGTTTCCCACCAGAATAGGGACCTTCAAAACCTAGGATTTGTAAATATCTGATTAGCTCAGCTCTTTTTACAGGTCCAGAGCTGGGCACTAAACTGCTTCCTCTACTAGCAATTTAATTCCGTCAACAATTGGCAACGGTAGATGACGAGATATGCCAAGCATAATCCATTCCTCTAGGACTTCTTTCAGTTCGCTGCGGCATGTTTCCAAGTCCTCAGCATTGGCATAAACACCATCAAACCCAGGGATATATCCGTAAAACGTATTGTCATCACTGAGGATTTCATATTTTGCCTTCCTCATGGCTGCTTCGATATATTCTGTTAGCATGACTACCCTCTGTGCCAATTGTAGTATAAGCCAGCGAGCATTGTCAAAAGAAATTGTTCCGAAGTGTAAGCGAGGAATCTCGCTCCTCGCAATGGCAGGGAGGGTTCACGATGAGATTGCTTCGTTGCTACGCTCCTCGCAATGACAAGAAGGGTGTGTCATTGCGAGCCCCGGCTTGTCGAGGCGTGGCAATCTCCCCGACTAAATTCCGAAAGCCAAGATCCAAACAAATCCCTGGAAAATGCAAAAGGTAAAAATAAAAGTGCAAAGTGACAGAGCGACAGTAAATAAAAAATTAAAATGCAAAAAGCAAAGATGCAATGACGGGTATAAACATTTTTAAGTTTTGCATTTTGAGTTGTCATTTTGATTTTTGACCTTTGATTTTTGGATTTCGATATTATTTGGGATTTGAATCGTGAAGGAAGGGATTCCTTCACGACTCGAAACTACTGCCTCCTGACTCCTGACTCCTGACTCCTGACTCCTGACTCCTGTCTACTGTCTTCTGACTACTGACTACTGAATTCTGACTACTGACTACTTAAGTATATAAACGCCTACCGGCGGAGTTAGCTAACGCTGACTCCGCCGGTAACTTATTCCCCATCACCGGACTATTATCCTCATTATTCTTATGGTCTCGACCAGTGTCCGCTAGTCCCGTTCGAGCCCGTTGTGCCCACGCTAAACGTGATTCCCTGCCAACCGCCTACGGTGGCATTGCCAGTCATTACCCACCCGTAGGTGCCGTCGAATGTGTAGGTAGCCTTAAGCACTCCTGAAATGTAGTTGGGGCTCAGGTCAGTTGAAGTACCGGGCCAATAACCATGGTCACCAAAGTAACCCAGCTCCCCTGTTTTCACCTGTTCCAGTTCGGAATTAGCTGCGGCCAAGTTTCCTGATGTCATGAAGCTGGAAATGTTGGGGATAACCACAGCCGCGATAATGCCCAGAATGGCAATTACGATTAACAACTCAATCAGGGTGAAGCCTTTCTCTCCACGATGCAGGTACTTAAATATGGGATATTTTGTCTTTGGCATTTTCCCTTTTTACCTCCTTTATTTTTCGACTTTTTCTGGATTTAGCTCGAGTAAGCTGCTTTGTAGATATATTATGTGTTACCGTCTGCTCTTCTTTCACCTCCTTCTGTTTTCTTCTGGATTTAGCTCCAGTGATTCATCGTATAGAGTATAGTATAGCTTGGTTTTCGTAGCCGTCAATCACCCATCCGTAATAGGAAGATAGTATTAGCCGCAAACATGTGAGGGTGTAATTGCGAGCACTTAGCTTTTGTCATTCTGAGTCGCAGGCGAAGAATCTCGTAGTTATTTTGGGGGATTAAAGAAATTTTTCAGGGTAAATATTTATGCTCTTCCGAAATTTATGTTAGTGTATGCCGTGGAATTCGATGTACAAACTAGTTTGGGATATGGACCCCGGCATCGATGATGCCCTGGCTTTAATTCTGGCATTGAAGTCGCCTGAAGTCCAAATTCTGGGCATCACTACGGTGGCCGGCAATGCTCCTGTGGAAATGACCAGCGTCAACGCTCGCCGGGTATTGGAATACCTGAATGCCGAGAGCATCCCGGTGGCGATGGGAACATCACACCCTTTGGACCGCCCTTTAGAGGATGCCTTAGGCTACCATGGTCCGGATGGACTGGGCAACTGCGGCTTGCCGTCACCCCTGACTCCACTGCACCCAGCTAAGGCCTGGGATTTCTTGACCCGGTCGGTTCTGGAGGCCCCCGGTGAAATTACCCTGGTAGCCACGGGTCCCTTAACCAATGTAGCTCATGCCTTTGAGCTTCATCCCGAACTACCGGAACTTTTAGCCAGGCTGGTTCTCATGGGAGGCGCTTATGGTCTTACGCCCTATGGCAAAGGAAATCGCACTCCCTATGCCGAGTTCAATATCTGGCAAGACCCTGAATCTGCTTATATAGTGTTCAACTCCGGGGCGGACATCTTCGCTGTGGGGCTGGATGTAACCATGGACCCTGCGGCGTGCCTGAATAGCCAGCATCTGGAGCAAATTAAGACCAGTCATACACCGGCTGCACATCTGGCTGCCCAACTGGTAGAATACGAGGTAAAATACCATGGATGCTGTAGAATGCATGACCCGCTAGCTTTGGCAACGTTGCTGGACGCTTCCCTACTCGATTTTACATTGGCGAAGATAGAAGTAGTCGAAGGAAATGACTGGGACAGAGGGGTTACTCGTATCTTGCCCCCTGATAGCCGTCAGCTGTCAACTGATAGCTTTCAGTTGATACACGTAGCCTCGGCTGTGGACGGGCCTCGCTTTCTCAAGCTATTTCTATCGCGCATACTGGAGGAGTAATATGGTCAGCTTGGTAGTATGTGGCGCCATAAACTGGGATATTAGCTGCTTCGTAGAGCGGCTGCCGGTGCCCGGTGAAGAAGTTATCATAAAACGTATCACACGGGTGTCCGGAGGGACAGGAGGCAATGTTGCTGTGGCGGCAGCACGGATTTTGGGGGCTAAAGAAGTTGCCCTGATAGGCGCTCTGGGGAGGGATGACATTGCTCGCCAGCAAATTGCCGCCTTGGAGGACGAGGGAGTCATCACCGAGGGAATTCAGCACATTAAAAGAGAGGAGTCGGGGCAGGCTTATATTATGATTGACCAAACGGGAGAGAATGTTATTGCCAGTCATCTGGGGGCGAATGCCAGGCTTTGTCTGGAACACCTGAACAAAGCACAGGTCAAGCGGCAACTACAAGAATGTCGAGGCATCGTCCTCACCGATCCCCCTTTAGAAGTGGCTGTAGAGCTAATTCACTTGGCAAAGCGGCGTAGTGTCCCTGTGTTATGGGACCCGGGAATTCTGATAAGCCCAAATCGGGAAGCATTGCTCTCTCTTGCTAAGGAAGCCGAAGTCATCTTCTTAAATGAGACAGAGGCGAGTGCTCTACTGGGAACTTCTGAGTTAAATGCGAGCCTGCAGCGATTGCAGAAGCTAGGCTTCGGCAATCACGCTGTGCTCAAACTTGGTGCTCAGGGAGCGGTCATGCTTGAACCGGCTAGCAGTACAGTGATCGAAGTCCCCGCCTTGCCTCTCAAGAAGCTCGGTCTAAATGTGATTAATACAGTGGGTTGTGGAGATGTCTTCGCTGGGGTCTTTGCCGCCTACTATGTTATGGGGGCTAATTTGCAAGAATCGCTTATTATGGCCAGCGCCGCCGCCGGTCTTAATGCTACCCGACCTGAAACCAGAGGCAGCCCGGACCGAGCCAAGTTAGAGGAAGTGGTGAACCACAGCCGAGAACTTGGCTTTGTACTTCGGGAGCGCAAGCTGCTTTGAAACGCCTGCCATCGAACCAGCCTCCGCCTTAAAGAGATTCATACTTGGTGCCACCCACTGCCAACTCACATTTATAGTTAACTGTATAAACCATTATGATTCTCTCCCCTGGCGGGAGAGAGTTAGACCTGTCCTGAGCAAAGCCGAAGGAGTGAGGGGGAAATGCACCCTCACCCAGACCCTCTCCCTTCGGAGGAGAGGGTGTTATACGAAATTATGTGGATGACTATGGCGACCTTGCGTAAGTGCGGGACAGTTCTCTGTCGCTACACTATTTTTTTCGCAACCTCAACGACTTTATTTTTGCTCTTAAAGCCGCTGAGAATCCTGACCTGGCTCTGGGGAACACCGAAATGCTCTGCCAGTAATTTGACGACTGCCTGGTTGGCCTTGCCTTCCTTGGGCGGCTCTTTAACCTTGACTATAAAGCTATCGCCTTCCCGGCTAATTTCTTCGGTCCTGGAATTGGGCTTTACCTTAACCTGGATTTTCATCCACCATCTCTCCCCATATTCCCCGGTTATGAAATTCTATCAGTTTAGCAGGCGTTATCTCATTGCTCAGAAACTTTTCGCTATGAGCAAATACCCTGATATAGTTGCCGGTCAGCCCTGAGTATATGCCGCTGCCGGGACTGATTTCTTGCTCCCACAGGACCGGCATAGCTTGTCCTAAGAAGTGCTCACAGAAACGGCGCCGGCAGCTTCGAGACAGCTCTAGCGTACGCTGGTTGCGCTCTTGTTTAACTTTGTCTTTTATCTGCCCGGGCATCCTGGCTGCCGTTGTCTCAGGACGGGGCGAGAAGGGGAAGACATGGATGTTGGCGAAACCAGCTTGTCGGCAAAAAGAGTAGCTCTGTTCAAACTCTTCATCGCTTTCCCCAGGGAAACCAACCATGATATCTGTGGTGATGGCTACCTCGGGTATCTTCTCTTTAATTAAATTTAGTGTTTTCTGATATTGGTCCAGAGAGTAGCTCCTCCTCATCCTTTGCAACACGGTCTCGCTACCACTTTGTAGCGCCAAGTGGAAATGCCGACAGAGCCTTTTATCCTGCCACAAGACAAGAAGTTCCGGAGATATTTCCGAAGGCTGTAAAGACGAGAGACGTAATCTCTCGACGCCCGTGTCGTGGAGAATACGCTGAACTAAATTCTTGAGGTCAGTGCCGTCGTCTTTATAGCTGCCAACTTTCGTCCCGGTGAGAACAGCTTCCTTATAGCCCAGGGCCACCTTTCGCTTAATTTCGTCAATTATCTGGGAAGATGGCAAGGAATATTCACGACGTCTGACTTTGGGCACAATGCAGTATGTGCAGGGACTATGACAGCCATCTTGAATCTTTATCAGGCTGCGAGTCCTCACGGTGGCAGTGAGCGCCTGAGATTGCTTTGCTTCACCCTCATCGAGTACTCTTTCTTCAAGGGAGAGGGCCTGGATGATGGCCAGCAGGTGCTGTTTCACTGTGTTATTAACTACGAGGTCAGCAAGCTGAGCCAGCTCTTGATGACGTCTCTGGACATAGCAGCCAGTGGCGATAATTAAGGCTCGAGGATTTCTGCGCCTGGCCAACCTGAGCCAGTGGCGTGACTTACGGTCGGCGATATGGGTGACTGTGCAAGTATTGGCAATATAAATATCGGCCACATCATTCGGGGATACAAGTTGAAACTCCAACTGGCTGAATTGGCCGGCTAGGGATTCTGTTTCCGCCTGATTGAGCTTGCACCCCAAGGTATAGAAAGCTACTCTCATTGATGTGGATTGTATTAATGACCTAGCCGAATGGTGACTTGAGTCAAATTCTACAACTAGTCTTGGTATGTTGCAACATGTTTTCTATTGGAATAAATGGCCTTGTTTGGTTTCTACCCAACAATCTGGCGTTTTGTGACTCCCTGACTCCATAGATAGTATGTCTTGGACACCGCACAATGAATTATTTGCTATTTCCCAGATAGTGGTATAATAGCCTCTATAGAAACAATCCTGGCAAGAAGGGATACTTTAAGGCCAGCATAAGGTCGCTGGCCAGGTGTGTATTAGCCATTGAAGATATATATGGCAGAAGAATCGCAGGAAGACAGATTGTTACTGAGGCGCCTCAAGGTGCAAGGAAAGGAGGACTATTAATGAATGAAAGACGTCACATCGGCCTAATAAGTACGTTCCGAATGCCTGGAGTTGTCATTCTGGTGACAGTACTTCTTATCCTGGCGATGACGGGCTTAGCGAAAGCAGATACACGCCCTCCGAATACACCGGCATCTTCAGGCGGAAAGGAGCCCGCCCTGATGCTCTATGCTGTTGAGTACTACAGCCACGGGAGCCCGCCCTACCTATTTAACGGCGAATGGGGAAGTACGCCTCAGTTTGATGACACAGCCGCAGGTGGTAATCCGATTGCACAAACACTGATAAGTTGTCCCGCTCCGGGTACACCGAACTTGGTCAGCCCCTACAGCGGTGAAACTGGTGTATCTACCACTCCAACTCTAGACTGGAGTGATGTTTCCGATGCCACTACATACGATGTGCAAGTGTGCAGTGATATTGGCTGGTCGTCTGTGGTTGCAGCCGCCAGTGTGTACAGTAGTCAGTGGACGGTGTCACCTGCCCTGGATCAAGGGGCACGATACTACTGGCGTGTCAGGGCTAGCAATTCCTGTGGCTCTAGCTCGTGGAGCAACGGGTGGACCTTCACTACTAGCTGTGCGACTCCCGGCACACCGATCCTGGTCAGCCCCTACAATGGTCAAACTGGTGTAAATACCACTCCAACCTTATATTGGAGTGATGTTTCCGGTGCCACGTCATACTATGTTCAAGTGTGCAGTGATATTGGCTGTTCCTCTGTGGTTGGGTCCGCCAGTGTGAACAGTAGTCAGTGGGCGGTGTTACCTGCCCTGTACCAAGGAACACAATACTACTGGCGCGTCAAGGCTAACAAATCTTGTGGCTCTGGCTCATGGAGCAGCGTGTGGAGTTTCACTACCTGTGCGACTCCCGGTACACCGAGCTTGGTCAGCCCCGACAATGGTCAAACTGGTGTATCTACCACTCCAACCTTATACTGGAGTGATGTTTCCGGTGCCACATCATACGATGTTGAAGTGTGCAGTGATAGTGGCTGTTCTTCTGTGGTTGGGTCCGCCAGTGTGAACAGTAGTCAGTGGGCGGTGTCACCTGGCATGGCACCTGCGCTGGATCAAGGGACACGATACTACTGGCGCGTCAAGGCTAACAATTCCTGTGGCTATAGCTCATGGAGTAGCGTGTGGAGCTTCACCACCCAAACGCAGGGCAACAATCCACCGAACACTCTCGATGGTGTCTGGGGCAGTTCCTCATCTGATGTCTTTGCTGTGGGATATAGCGGCACTATCCTACACTGCAACGGCAGCGCCTGGAGCACCATGACCAGCCACACCAGCTATTCCCTCTATGCTGTCTGGGGCAGTTCCTCTTCCGATGTCTTTGCAGTGGGAGAGGCTGGCACCATCCTGCACTACAATGGCAGCGTCTGGAGCGCCATGACCAGCCGCACCACCAATGACCTCTTAGGTGTCTGGGGCTTAGGTGTCGGGGGCAGTTCTTCTTCCAATGTCTTTGCTGTGGGAGATGATGGCACTATCCTGCACTATAATGGCAGCGCCTGGAGCGCCATGACCAGCCGCACTACCAATGACCTCTCGGGTATCTGGGGTAGTTCCTCATCCGATATCTTTACCGTGGGAGGTGATGGCACTATCCTGCACTACAACGGCAATGTCTGGAGCGCCATGACCAGTGGCACCAACAATGTACTCTGGGATGTCTGGGGCAGTTCGTCCTCCAATGTCTTTGCCGTGGGAAATGCCGGCACTATCCTGCACTATAATGGCAGCGCCTGGAGCTCCATGACCAGCGGCACCAACAATGTACTCTGGGATGTCTGGGGCAGTTCCTCCTACGATGTCTTTGCCGTGGGAAATGCTGGCACCGTCTTGCGCTACAACGGCAGCGCCTGGAGCGCCATGACGAGCGGCACCAGCCATTCCCTCTATAGTGTCTGGGTCAGTCCGCTCACCGATGTCTTTGCCGTGGGAGCTGCTGGCATCATCTGTCACAATAATGAGGCTACCACCACAACGGTTGCCTCCTCGGCTAACCCCTCAGTCTACGGCCAGTCAGTGACCTTCACTGCCACGGTAAGCACAACGGCGCCGGGGGCAGGCACACCTACTGGCACGGTGCAGTTCCAGATCGATGGTTCAAACTTTGGTTCAGCCGTTGCCCTGGTTGGTGGCATTGCTACCAGCAATGCCACTGACACGCTGAGTATTGGCAGCCATACTGTTACAGCAGTTTATAGCGGGGACAGCAACTTTGCTACTAGCACCGGCACCCTTTCTGGCGAGCAGGAGGTAAATCGGGCTACAACAACAACAGTTGCTTCCTCGGCTAATCCTTCAGCCTATGGCCAGTCAGTGACCTTCACTGCCACGGTAGGCGCAGCAGCGCCCGGGGCGGGCATACCTACTGGCACGGTGCAGTTCCAGATCGATGGTTCAAACTTTGGTTCAGCCGTTGCCCTGGTTGGTGGCATTGCTACCAGCAATGCCACTGCCACGCTGAGTATTGGCAGCCATACCGTTACAGCAGTTTATAGCGGGGACAGCAACTTTGCTACCAGCACCGGCATCCTTTCTGGCGGGCAGGAGGTAAATCAAGCTACAACAACAACAACAGTTGCTTCCTCGGCTAACCCTTCAGTCTACGGCCAGTCAGTGACCTTCACTGCCACGGTAGGCGCAGCAGCGCCGGGGGCGGGCATACCTACTGGCACGGTGATTTTCAAAGAAGTGAATACTACTCTGGGCAGTAGTACGCTAAGCAATGGCACGGCAACTTATAGCACCTCGACGCTCTCCGTGGGTAACCATTACATTACCGCTGTCTATGGTGGGGGCACTCACTTCGCTGGCAGCGCATCCTCAGCTCTTATTCAGACGGTCAACGCCGCACCAGTGAACTGGGGCCTAATCGGCGGAATCACGGGCGGGGCTGTAGTCGTAATAGCAGTGCTGGTTTATTTCTTGGTTATCAGGAGAAGAGCCCATCGAGCGGGGCACATAGCCTAAAAACTAAGGGTGGGGAATCCCCAGCTTGCCGCTGTTCACTATCGCGAGATGGTGTATCACAGCAAGAATCACAGGGACATCACGAATCACTTGGCGATTGTTGCCAAGCCATCCTATCGTCTACCAAGCCCTACCGGTTCACTGTACATTCTAGCGTTAAGTTATGTTTCCACACCACATCTGCGGGCACCTTGAAGTTAAACGGTATGGGTGTTACGTTACTCACGCTACTTTTATTGCCGGCTTGAGTGGTCAAATCGCCATAGCCTTCAGTATGATTTCGTATAAAACCCTCTCCCTTGAAGGTAGCGGGTCTGGGTGAGAGTGAATTTCCCCCTCACTCCTTCGGCTTTGCTCAGGACAGGTCTAACTCTCTCCCGCCAGGGGAGAGAGAATTATGACTTGGCAATCTTTAAAAAGGATGTGAGATTGCTTCGCTTCGCTCACAACGACATTTTGTCAAAGCCCTTTCTGTGATATAGTTAGCGGTTCTAATCAAGGACATCAATGCGAGATATGCAATTGAATCAACGAGCTCGATGGAAAATCTTGCCTCCGGTGCTTGATGAATACGTAAATGCTTCTGACCTTCCTCCTGTAATTGCTCAACTCCTCTACAATCGAAGTGTTAAGCCGGAAGACATCGAACCTTTTTTGTCTGCTGACCGTAGGCTGGAAGGTAATCCCTTCCTCCTTCCTGATATATCACAGGCTGTAAGCAGGGTCTATAAGGCCGTGCTTTCCCGGGAAAAGATTGCTATCTATGGTGACTTTGATGTTGACGGCGTCACAGCCATAGTTATTCTTGTCGAGGGGCTGTCAAGGCTTGGTGCTGAAGTTATTCCCTATATTCCTGACCGCATAAACGAAGGGCATGGATTAAAAATTTCAGCTCTAGAGAAGCTTAAGGCCCAGGGGGCAGCTTTGGTCATTACTGCTGATTGTGGCATAACTGACCTTACAGAGGTAAAACAAGCTCAAGAGATGGGGATGGATATGATTATAACCGACCATCATATCCCGTTAAGAAGCTTACCTCGAGCCGTAGCGGTAGTTAACCCGAAGCGGAAGGGTTCAGTATATCCTTTCTTGGATCTGGCTGGTGCTGGTGTTGCCTTCAAGCTTCTGCAAGCACTATTCCATAAAGATAGCCGAGAGAAATGGCTAGCCAGATTGCTGGACTTAGTAGTTTTGGCCACTGTTACAGATTTAGTCAGTCTCGTTGGCGAGAATCGTTACTTGGTTAAGGAAGGACTCAGAGAGCTTAATAATAGCTCCCGCGTGGGAATCCAAGAAATGGTTAAATTGGCCAGGTTGAAGCCAGGTGAACTTGATGCTGAGGATATCTCCTGGGTACTGGGACCTCGTCTCAACGCTGCTGGCAGGATAAATAATGCCTCCACCAGTTATCAACTGCTCACCACTCAGTCACCAGAAGAAGCTCGCCTGCTAGCCTTAGAACTAGAGGAAAAGAACGCCGAGCGGCAAAAATTAACCACTGAGGTATTAAGCCGAGCGAGGGAGAAACTAGCCGCTAAACTGCACCTGCCGGTGCTTATAGATGGCGACGAAAGCTACTCCATCGGTGTTATCGGGCTCGTTGCCGGCAAGCTCGTAGATGAATTTTACAAGCCCGCTATTATCATCAATCTAGGTGCCGAACTATATCAGGGTAGTTGCCGCAGCATAGCTGAGTTCGATATCATGTCTGCTTTAGCAAAATGCCAGGACTTGCTTACTGCCTTTGGTGGCCATCCCTTAGCTGCGGGCTTCACCGTAGCGCGCCAAAATTTAGCTCAACTAGAGGAACGGATTACGAGATTAGCTACGGATCAGTTAGGTCATCTGGAACTTTGCCCGGAACTAGTGATTGATGCTGAGCTTCCCTTATCTGCTTTTAGTGGAGAGACCTTTAACTTTATGCAAAAATTGAGCCCTTTTGGTCACGGCAACCCGCAGCCGACCTTTCTCACTCGGCAGGTCGAGGTAATCGAGTGTCGTAACTTCGGCAATCATGGCGATTGGCTGAGGTTAAAACTCAAACAAGGAAATGTGACCTGGCAAGCTGTAGATTTTGAGTCGCAGAAAAAACGGAAAGAAATTCCGTCTCACATAGATATTGTGTACAACCTGGAAAAAAGTCGCTGGGATGGTGAAGAGGTGTTAAGCCTTAATCTTCGCGATTTTGCTCCGACTCAGCTTCGTTAGCAAGCTAGATTAACAAAGCATGTTTCTTGAATCGGCGTATTCTGATGATAAGCCAGGGTAAAAATACCGCCAATATAGCTAGGTCAAGAACTTGGGCTTGATAAAGACCCCAGAGCAATGGTTCGCCAATACGGAAAAACCTCACGCCAAAATCACCGACGGCAAAAAGGCAAAGACAAAAGAAGAAAAGGCAGCCTTCGGGTTTAAATTTTCCCCGAAGTCGCCACACTACAGCAAAAACTATCAGCCCCCATACTAAATGATAAATCTGAGTGGGGTAAATCGGCACCCCCAAATATTGGGCGGGGAGGTCATACCAATCTTGAGAAGGAGTACCATGTGGACGGGGAGCATAAATCACAGCCCCCGGGAAAAACTGAAAAGGGCTGAGCTTGCCGGAGCAGCAGCCATTTATGGTACAACCAATCCTGCCTATGGCTAGAGCTAAAGGCATCCCAACAGCAACGGCATCGCCCATGCTAAGTAGCATGGAGAAACGCATTTTCGTTACCCTCATATAGATCAACGCTGCCACAATGACGCCGATAATCATCCCGTTTTGAGCAAGGCCAAGAAAGCCGATAATCTGTCGAGGGTTTGCCATGAAATAGTCCCAATCATAGATTACATATGCTAGACGGCCTCCGATAAGGCCGCCGAGGATACCCCAAAGGAAAATGCTGTAAATATCACGCTCAATGCCTCGCCTTTTTGCTTCCCTGACCATAATGAGCAACAGCACCACAAGCGCTACAGCTACCATGATTCCATACCACCGTACCGTTAGGGAGCCGATGGTGAAAGCGACGGGGTTTATGCTTATAGTAAACATCAAAAATCAAAGGCTAAAATGACAACTCAAAATGCAAAACTTAAAAATATTTATACCCTTCCTTGCATCTTTGCTTTTTGCATTTTAATTTTTTATTTACTGTCGCTCTGTCATTTTGCATTTTTATTTTTACTTTTTGCCTTTCAGAAAATAGCATCGACAAAGGTTTCCGCATTAAAGGGAGCCATGTCTTGTAATGTTTCACCAGTACCAATATAAGAAATGGGTATGTTTAACTGGTCGCAGATGGCAAATACTATGCCGCCCTTGGCTGTGCCATCCAGCTTGGCCAAGAAAATATCGGTGACGTCCACAGCTTCGGTGAAATATTTGGCCTGAGCCAGTCCATTTTGCCCTGTGGTAGCATCCATTACCAGCAAAACTTGATGCGGGGCTGAAGCATCGTGCTTAGCTACCACTCTCTTTATCTTCTTGAGTTCTTCCATGAGATTAAACTTGGTATGAAGGCGACCAGCAGTATCGATAATCACCGCTTGAGCATGGCGGCTATAGCCGGCCTGAACGGCATCATAGGCCACTGCTCCGGGGTCGCCACCGGGTTGATGGGCGATGACTTCGGCACCCACTTTCCCTCCCCAGTGTTTAAGCTGCTCAATAGCTGCTGCCCGGAAGGTATCTGCTGCTGCCAAAATAACTCGCTTTCCCTGCGAAGTGAAGCTATAGGCTAGCTTGGCAATGCTCGTCGTTTTGCCCGAGCCGTTCACGCCGACTACAAGGATAACCTGAGGAAATTCTTCACGGCACCCAGAATAGCCAGAAGTGGCAGGCCTCGATGAAGGGACACTCAATAAACTTACCATCTCCTCTTTCAAAGCTTTCTGTATCTGAGATACCTCTGAAAGCCTGTCTGTTTTCACCCGCTGTTTGACTTTACTCAGGAGTTTGCTTGTGGTCTCGACACCGACATCAGCGGAGACAAGCAACTCTTCCAATTCCTCCCAGACCTCGTCCCCGAAAGAGCCCCGTTTAAAAATATTAGCTATCTTGCCGAACCAGGTTTCTTTGCTTCTTTTTACTCCTAGTTCAGTCTTTTTTAACAAATCGAACAAGCTGCCTCCGTGATCAATGGTGCCCGTATATAGTAACACAAGTATAGGCAATTTTTTAGCTGGCGACTTCTTGCCTTTCTGGCAAAGGTAGCTCCGGCTCTTCCCTCACCAATCTTACAGTTCAATTCCGAATATTGGAGCCAGCACAAGGAAGAGACCAAAACACATCATCAGAATAGCGGTAATCTTAGGAACCCAGCTCTCATATCTGGTTCTACTGATAGCATTACTTATGCCTCCCATGATTAAACCAAGAGGAATCAGGCCGACAGTGGTGCCCAAACCGAAAACAAAAACGGTAGCCGTCCCCTGCAATACATTGCGGAGCGAGGCAGCCCATAGCAGCACAGCAATTTCCACTGGGCAGGGTGGCAACCCTCGCACTATACCAAAACCCAGGATGGCGTACCAATGCAGTAGCTTCGAGTTAGCGGGGACTACAGCTTCACCATGATGATGACCGACATGAGTCAATTCCTTGCCTCTCAGCATAAGAAAGCCGAAGATTATGGTAATCGCCCCCGCCGTAACTTCCAGAGGAGTTCTGATAATATCAAGCCATCTCCAGCCAACATAGGAAAGGACAAACCCCATGGCAGTATCCGCCAGAGCCATCCCTAAGCCATACAATACTACCAGGCCAATAGCTTGAGCTAATTTCTTTGTAGCCCAGAAAACGAATAAAGAAACGATTGCCTTATCTTCACAGGGCTCAAGGGTATGCGCTAGCCCCACTACGAAGGCTACTGCTAGGCTAAAATTGGCTAAATTCATTTCTTAAGAATCGACACATCCAGCCTATTTCAGTTCCCACACCAGCATCATACTGCCCAAAATTGACATGTTTCAGCAACCTCTACTTATGGCAACGGGAGCAGAGTCCGGAGAATTCAGAAAGATGATGTTCGGTATGAAAGCCAAGATTCTGGGCAAACTCATTTTCTTTTTGACATAGGCCCTCATCGGCGAATTCTTGAATAGCTCCACAGTCCTGACAGACCATAAAGCGATGGCAACCTTCTATAGCATCCAAGCTACACTTCACAAATCCGCCGCTGGATAACATTTTGTGAGCCAGATTGAGACTGCAAAGCAAATCGAGTATGCGGTAGATGGTAACGTGGTTTAAATATTTACCCTGCTGGCGTAAAATCCCCTGTATGTCATAAGGGGAAAGCGATTGTCCGGTTTCTTCCAACACTTCGAGCACCAGCTTTCGCGGCTTGGTCGCCTTATATCCTTGAGCTTGCAAAACTCGAATTGAGTCTCGAAACACGGCAGTATTTTATCTGGCGGAAAGGCTAAATGCAATAATATTGCAATTAGTTTTGAGAATAATCGACCAGCTATCCTAGTCATTTCCCTCAAGCCACGAGTTCTTCAAGCAATACTATGGCTGCTTCCTTGTCCAGGGGCTGGTTATTGTTGCCACACTTGGGCGATTGCACGCAGGATGGGCAGCCGTCATCACAAGGACATTCTTCTACAGCTTTCAAAGTGGCTTGCCAGAGCTCAGTTATCATCTCGAATCCTTTCTCGGCAATGCCAATGCCTCCGGGGTGAGCATCGTAGATAAAAATCTGTGCCCTGCCGGTGTCAGGATGAAAAGGAGTGGAAACGCCGCCAATGTCATTGCGGTCGCAAAGGGCAAATAAGGGAAGTATGCCAATGGCAGCATGTTCACAGGCATGTAAACCACCATGAAGGTCAAGACCCGCGTCGGCTATTCTATCAATCGCCTTCTGGGGCAAATCAAACCACAGGGCCTTGGTGGGAAAGTTTTGTGCTGGCAAATCAAGAGGCTCCTCTTCGATGACCTCTTCGGTGAACTGTTTTTTCCTCTTAAAGCCCACTACCGTGATAGTAACATCAACATCTCCAAAGTAAACCTTCACACCGTGGCAATCTTTTTCCTCGAGCAGCTTTGTGACCCGGATGTCGTGTATTTCCATAGTCTGGGTATAGTAATTTACAGGCCTCGGTTCGGCCCAGGCAATACGCCGGGCTAGATCAAGTTCCGTGATAAGGTAAGATTCACCCTGGTGGAGGTAGATAGCGCCGGGGTGTACTTGAAAGAAGGCAACGCTGGCTTCTACTGTCTCTAACAGGCAACCCTCCCGACCATCAATGACAGCATAATTTTGCCCTGATGTTGCCCTGATATTTATATCCTGAGCGGGATAGGAGATAGAAGGAGCAGGATGCCATTTCTCTTGGCGTTTTCTTAACCTCCCTTCTTGTTCCAGCTCAGCTAGCATGGTGCTACTTTCGCCGAAGAATTCCTCATCTTTATCTTCTAGTGGTTTCTCCCAGGCAGCGCAGAGGAGGTGAGGCTTCAGGATATAAGGATTGCTAGGATTGATTATGGCATTGTCAAAGTTCTTGCTGAAAAAGAAATCGGGATTACGCATCAGGTATTGGTCAAGCGGATTTTCCTGGGCGATAAGAAAGCTCAAGGAGCTATGAGCGCTTCGTCCGCTACGCCCGGCTTGCTGCCAGGCACTGGCAATGCTTCCGGGATAGCCGGTGAGCACTGTCGCTTCCAAGTCGCCGATATTTATTCCCAGCTCCAGGGCGGTCGTGGCGACCAAACCGAGAAGTTCGCCGTCGAAAAATTGATGCTCAATTCGACGTCTGTCTTCGGGGAGGTACCCCGCTCGGTAAGGGCTGATTTTGTCCTTCAGTGAAGGAGGTAGTTGTCCTTGGGTATAAATATAAATGAGTTCAGTAAGCTTACGAGTGCTGGCAAATACCAGACTGCGAATCTCTTTCTGAACAAGCTCTCCGAGAAGAAAAGCCGCCTCGCTGTTGGCACTGCGTCGGCTGGTCTTAGCCTCATCAATGACGGGCGGATTCCAAAAAGTGAAGTATTTCTCACCATGTGGTGAGCCATCTTCAACAATGGCCTCAAAAGGCAAACCGATGATATTTTGAGCATGCTCTTGGGGATTGGCGATAGTGGCCGAGCAGCAAATAAACTGAGGCTTGGAGCTATAAAAAGCGCAAAGCCGCCGCAACCTCCGCATAACATTGGCTACGTGGGAGCCGAAAACACCTCGATAAATATGAGTTTCATCTATTACAACATATTTGAGATTGCGAAACAATTTAGACCACGATTGATGGTTAGGCAAGATGCCCAAATGGAGCATATCGGGGTTAGTGAGCACTATCCTGGCTTGTCTTCTTATGTTAGCTCTGTCATTCTGCGGTGTATCACCATCGAAAGTGGCCACAGCTTCTGGGGAGATTGCTTCGACCCGACTTTTCGGGGCTCGCAATGACAGGAGGCTAATGATTTGTTTCAGGCTGCGTAGCTGGTCCTGGGCCAGAGCTTTCGTGGGGAAGATATAAAGAGCACGGCTATTCTTATCGTGTAGAAGCGCATCGAGTGTAGCTAATTGATAGCATAGGGTCTTACCGCTAGCGCTGGGCGTGGCTATCACCACATTTTTCCCGGCCAGGATGGCATTCAAGGCTTTTGCCTGGTGGCTGTAAAGGGCCGATATATCCAGGGATTTCAAACATGCTTGAAGGTTGGGGTGGAGGGGGTTATCCAGTTTGCCCAACATAGCGCCTTGATGAGGAATGCGTTCAATGTGGACGATCTGTTGGCTATAATCAGTTAGGCTGACAAGGTGGTGGAGAAAAATAGTGGCATCCATCAAGGGAATGATTCTATTTCCGAGCTCAATAACTCTACATCGGGGTAGTTCTGGACAACGAACTTTATGACATTGGCCAGAGTTTCATCGGCGTGTCTTCTGTGGTTGCTAACGCAAGCTATGCCTAAAGTAGCTAATTGCCATAAATCCTGGTTATCCACCTCAGCTACGGAAACGTTGAACTTATTTTGTAGCCGTGTAATGATGGACTTAATTACCTGTCTCTTACCTTTAAGGGACTGGTTCTCAGGGAGGCGAAGCTCAATTTGGCACACGCTAACGTGCACTGTTTGTTCCCCTCCTTATTTCTCCCCGAAAATTCAAAGAATTGTTGGAACTCCTTAGCACATCAACCTGCGACTGGCTGTTCCTGGACACTTTTCATTTAGTGTCCCACATGGCCAGGTTGCTCTGCGTGTTGGTATATGCATATTCTATCCAACCTCCAGCCATCTTGGGGTAATAGTGCTAGGAGCTACCGGCTAAGGCTTGGTTATGTCCACACGATGTAACCAACTTGAGGTTTCTTCTTCTTTCGGAAAAAATTCAGTAAGCTTGCCCTCAGGGCTGTAAATGTAATCACCTTCTGGAGCTAGCTTTATGACCGAACCGTCGCCGACAAAGTGCACATGACTTGCGGGCATATAGCCGCATGGCGTCAGAACAGCATCAGGACCATCACAGTCGCAATATATCGTATATATTGGGGAATCCGTGCTGCCTTCGACAGCTACATCTTGCGGGGCTGTGCCAGCGTTAAACACAATTAATGTAAGTATGAGCCCTGCCGCTAGTAGATACACTGGAGTGATTTTCATACGTGCCTCTGTGTATTATATCTTGTGTAATTTTAGCACATTTTACTTACTTGATATGAATGGATTGTAGCGTTTGCGCTGAGAGATTATTACCACGAATTTGACAACTCTCTGTAGAAAATTCGTAACAATTCATTGATCCAGTGCACTTTCTATAATCCCTTTCTAACAATATAAGCGCCAAGGTCAGCCAGACGACAACTATAACCCCACTCGTTGTCATACCAGGCTAATACCTTTATCAGGTTGCCATCAATGACCATAGTGCTTAGGGCGTCGAAGATAGTACTGGCTGGATTGCCCTTGAAACACAGGTTACATGGTGGCTTATGATAGGAAGTCAACACCTTTCGAGATATTCCTTGTACTCTGCCAATTTACTTAGGACCCTTGCTGCCCCCTGAGGCGAAGGATAGGCATAGTAAAACCCTCGCTTTAGTTTTACGTATGCCCCCTCGTCACCAAAGGTGATGGGAACCACGGGCTTTTTGTAAGTCTCCATCCAATGTCGTACCAAGTTCGCAAGGATTGTGTCTATGAAACCAAGCACTCTGGATACGTCTAATCCACTAGCACTGGAAAACGATGCGGCATCTATCTCCCCCGATTCAATGGCCAGAGTCACTATCCTTTGAATTTCTTTCTGCCCCCGGTCTCTTTGAAAGAGAAAACCACCAAGCGAAGATATGATTGAATCAATGTCAAGAATCCCGGGAGGTTGCCCTTTTTCCTCATGTGTTTCGGACTTAGGCAAAAAATCTCTAAAAAACGTATCAGCGAGCCTAGAGAGCCCGCCAAATCCCATGAAGATGACTGCATCCACCACATCGAGTTTCAGGATCATTTCTGTCGCTTCCAGGAAAGCGACCAAGTTCCTATCTCCGGCGGGGTCGACAGGGTTACCGCGGCTCCAGCGGGGTGGGAATATCTTGTCAAATTCAGCAATTGTCTCCTCGGGAAGTTTGACCACGTTAAGTCTATTTGAGGCGCAATGATCACTACATATAACTCCGTAGCTACCACCTGGTGTGATAATAGCCACATTCCTACCTTGAGGAAGTGGTTGCATCAGAAAGCCAGTGGCAATATCCAAAAGCTCCTCTGGGGTTTCCGCTCTAATTATTCCTGCCTTCTTGAACGCTGCCTCGTAAACCTCGTCGGGTCCACAAAGGAGCCCAGAATGAGACCGTATTGCTCTAGCAGTGACTTCACTTTTCCCCGGTTTCAGTGCAATTACTGGCTTCTTGGGAGTTACTTTTTTTGCTTTCTCGATGAATCTCCTCCCGTCTCTCAATCCCTCTATGTAGGCTAGGATCACCTTGACCTCGGGGTCCTGTCCAAAATGTTCTATATAATCCTCAACCTGTATATCCATGGTGGATCCGCAGCTCACATACCGGTGGAATCCTATCCCCCTTTGAATGGCAGACCTAACTACGGAACCTCCCACGTTTCCTCCTTGGGTTACAAAAGCAAGGGGTCCAGGGTGAATCGGCATAGGGAACATGGTTGCTTTTAGCTTTGAGGAAGCACTCCACAGACCCATGCAATTCGGCCCCACCACACGAATCCCCCCTTTCCTTGCTATCTCTAAGACTTTATCCTGAAGTCTCACGCCTTCCTCCCCAGTTTCAGCGAAGCCGGCAGTGATGAGAACTGCTGCCTTCACCCCCTTTTGCACACAGTCTTCCATAACTGCAGGAACACTGGCAGGAGGGATAACAAACACCGCTAAGTCAACCTCCCCTGGCACATCAGTTACCCTTATAAAAGCCTTGTGGCCTTGGACAACTTCTTGTTTGTTGTTTATTGGGTAAACACTCCCCTCAAAGCCGTCAATACTGCTAAAGTAGGTAGAAAAACCCCACTTATTCGGATTATTTGTCGCCCCAATTACCGCAACCGATTTAGGGTTGAATAGTTTGTCAAGGTCCTCCATTATGGCTCTCTGAACCATGAAAACCTCCGACTAAGCAAATTTTTCCTCTTGCTCATGCATTGATTGGGTTATTATCAATGTTCTATTGCAACCCTTTGTTGACAATGTAAGAGACAAGGTCAGCCAGACGACAGCTATAACCCCACTCGTTGTCATACCAGGCTAAGACCTTTACCAGATTGCCATCAATGACCATAGTGCTTAAGGCATCGAAGATAGCGCTGGCGGGGTTGCCCTTAAAGTCAGAACTCACCAATGGCTCGTCACAATATTCTAGAATTCCCTTAAGCTCACCGTCAGCAGCCTTACGAAAGGCAGTGTTAATCTCTTCAGCGCTCACCTTTTTCTTCAAATCAGCGACGAAATCAACGACAGATACCACCGAAATGGGTACCCTGAGGGCAATACCGTGTAACTTCCCCTGAAGTTCCGGAATGACCACGCCCACAACCTTAGCGGCACCGGTAGTAGTCGGGATGATGTTGGTACCAGCAGACCTGGCTCGGCGCAGGTCGCGGTGAAACACATCCAATATCTTTTGGTCGTTAGTATAAGCGTGGACGGTAGTCATTAATCCATGAACGATGCCAAAGTTTTGATGAAGGACTTTAACTACCGGGGCAATGCAGTTAGTGGTGCAGGAGCCGTTGGATATGATGCGGTGCTTCGCCGGGTCATATTGCCCTTCATTGACGCCGAGGACAATAGATATATCCTCTTGTTCAGCCGGTGCTGAGATAATCACTTTTTTAGCACCGCCTTGAAGGTGTGCAGCAGCCTTGCTTGCCTGGGTGAAAAGCCCGGTAGATTCAATCACAATATCTACCCCATAATCTCGCCAGGGAATTTTCGCAGGGTCCCGCTCGGCTAAGACCTTTATTTTCCTCCCGTCAACTACAATGCCATCGTCTTTAGCTTCCACTTTACCGGTATAGATGCCATAATTGCTATCGTACTTAAAAAGATGGGCATTGGTCTTGGCGTCGGTAAGGTCATTCACCGCTGCAACCTCTGCCTTACCACCACAACGCTGGATAATTGCCTTCAGAGCTAACCGGCCAATGCGCCCGAAGCCGTTGATTCCTACTTTCGTTGCCATTTTTGTCTTCTCCTTTCCATATTAATTTTCACCCTCACTCTATTCCTCCCCCTTTAAGGGAGGAGATGAGTAAAGCTAGTCTTTGGCTATATATAAAGAACCACTATCCATAGCAACATTGCTCACCCTGTCTTCCTCCATCAGCAGCTTAAGATGCGCAATGGTCTCGCTAACAGCCATTCGCTTATCCCAAACTGGCAAATCCTGAAAAGCAGTGCCTCCCTCCTCAACCATCCAGGGGATTTTCTGAGCTATCTCGTAGGCTGTCCTTAAGCCGCTGCGCAGAGACTGCATGATGGCTCTCTTCCTTTCCTCGTGAAGCTGGAGTATCTTTTCTATTCTCAGTCCTAAAGCATTGAACAGCGGCCCATGTCCCGGGAAGATAAAGTTGACCTTAAGGCTCTCTAGTTTCTTAAGGGAGGAAACATAGTCGCCCAGGGGGTTATCGCCAGATTGGGGATTGAAGCCAACGTGGGGGAGGGTGTCATACAAGACATGGTCACCGGTGAGAATAAACTTCTTATCTTGTTCATAAAGACAGATATGGCCTGGCGAGTGCCCCGGCGTCCATAACACCTTCAATTGGAAAGAGCCGTTGGAAATTATGTCGCCATCCTCTAGCATAACTTCAGGCGGATCCGGGGTGACATATTTATTCATCCATAACGAGGCCTCTTTTAACTGAGGCAATTCATCCGCAGGAACGCCATTCTGCCGAAGCAGCTCTTCAGTCTTCTTAACCAGGTCAGCAAAATCTTTATACCTGGAAGAGATAAAACCCGCATCAATCCTGTGAATAGCTACTTGAGCCCCGCAGATTTGTCTTATCTTGCTTGACAACCCAAAATGGTCGGGGTGCATATGGGTGATAACCACTTTTTTGACGTCTCGAAGTTTGAGGTTTGTCGCTTTTATCCCTTCCTGGAGAGCCCAGAGGGATTCCTGGCTATCCCAGCCGCTATCAACCAGTATATGACCATCACTGCCCTCAATTACATAAACATTGGTATACAATGATGCATCGCCGGGACCGGGACTTCTTATTTGGTGAACACCGTTTAATATTCGCATTATTTTATCCTCTCTAAATTATACAACGCTCTTTTGCCAGCGTATTGTGCAGCCTTGCCTAATTCCTCCTCTATCCTGAGGAGACGATTGTACTTAGCCAGTCTCTCGCTGCGGCAAGGAGCACCAGCTTTGATGAATCCAGCAATGCTAGCTACCGCCAGGTCGGCAATAGTCGTATCCTCGGTCTCACCAGACCTGTGGCTGATAATGGTTGTCCATCCGGCCTGCCGAGCCCTTTTGATAACAGCCAGGGTTTCACTGAGCGTGCCTATCTGATTAGGCTTAATAAGGATTGAGTTGGAGGCCTTTTGGGCAATGCCTTTTTCCAGGCGCTTCATTTTGGTAGCATAAAGGTCATCGCCGACAATTTGAATCTGCTTTCCCAGTTGGTCAGTGAGCAACGACCAGCCTGCCCAATCATCCTCAGCTAGCCCATCCTCAATGCTGATGACAGGGTAATCCGAGACTAATTTGACATAGTAGTCAATCATTTCTGTAGAACTGAGAGTAATATCTTCTTGGGAGAGGAGATATTTTCTATTCTGATAGAAAGTGCTGGCTGCTGGGTCCAGGGCGATAAGCAAATCTTCGCCAGCTCTATAGCCAGCCCTGTCAATAGCTGCTAGTATCAGCTCCAGCGCTTTTTTGTTAGAACGGAGCTTGGGGGCAAAGCCACCTTCGTCTCCCACATTGGTGCTTAATCCCTTGTCTTCAAGCACTTTCCGCAGGGAATGATACACCTCGCTGCTTATTTGCATGGCTTTGTGGAAGTTGGCAGCGCCCATTGGCACTATCATAAATTCCTGAAAATCAACAGAGTTCCAGGCATGCTTACCCCCATTGAGAATGTTTAACATAGGCACAGGCAATTGTTTAGCTCTTGCCCCTCCTAGATAGCGGTATAAAGGGACGCCCCGGGAGTTAGCGCCAGCCTTAGCTACGGCAAGAGATGTCGCCAGTATGGCATTAGCTCCCAGCCGGGCTTTATTAGTAGTGCCATCGAGCTCAATTAGTCGCTGGTCAATAGCCGCCTGCTCTAAAGCGGACATACCCACTATTGTTGAGGCAATTTCATTATTAACGTGTTGTATGGCTTTTAGAACGCCGAGTCCTCCATATCTTCTTTTATTACCATCCCGAAGCTCTACAGCCTCGTATTTCCCGGTGCTCGCTCCTGAGGGGACAGAAGCAACACCCGCGGTGCCATCAACCAATACCACCTCGGCCTCTATGGTAGGATTGCCCCGCGAATCGAGAATCTCTCTGGCTTTTATACTTTTTATACTTGCCATTTCCCTTCCCGTCATTGCGAGCCCTTCGCTCCCTGTCATTCTGAGGGAGTGAAGCGACCGAAGAATCTCGCTCAGGACAGGCTCCGCGAAGCAATATCATAATTTTTGTGCCTCTTGGCCAAAGAGATTGCTTTATCCACCACCTCAGTAGCACTCTGGACTCTGATTATGGAATCATCCTCTCGCCCATTGCGGGACAGTGACCAGGTATTCAAGCCGATGACCGGGATTCCGCTCTTCAGAGCATAAGCAATTTCGCTTAGCGTTCCATAGCTTCCGCCGATGGCAATCACCGCCTGGGCTGACTTAACCACCGCAACATTTCTGGCCTCACCTATGCCAGTAACCACGGGAATATCTACCCAGGGGTTGGCCATGCTTGAATCTTGTCCAGGCAAAATGCCTACGGTCAAGCCACCTTTGGACTTAGCCCCGCGACACACAGCTTCCATCACGCCACCCAGGCCACCGCATATTATGGTGACACCTTGCTGGGCTAACAATTCACCCACGGTTTCTGCCAGCTTAGCTTCTTCTGGGGAGCAAGCTGAATCTCCGATAACGGCGATAATCATTTCGTAGCTTAGTATATTATATTAGCACACAGCTTGAGTCTCAGTGAACTGCATTGTAGCACGATTTCATCTCGCAGAGGAAAACATGAAAGCTATAGGCGATTATCGCACAATTCGCTCTAATGTTACTTTTTTAGTTGCGATGGCTGCAAGGATCAGTAAGATTAAGATATGCCACTACTTTGGCTAGTACACCCTTTTCCTTATCAGTTGAGCTATAACTCCACCGGTAATAAGCACCATGCCCACAATCGTAACGACTACTACGCTTTGATCGGGCACCGTTGTAACTGAAAGTCGTTTTAGCAGTATACCGAGCAATGCCCAATCAACCACAAGGCAATAATAGATATCTTTTCGGGTGAAGAGTATGGATAATGCAATAGCAATACCCACGATAATCACTGCTACTGCCCAGAATTGCTCACTAAGACCCCATCTGTTCCAATTGATATCCACCAATAGAGCGGTGACATTGGCAATCGTGGCTATGGTAATCCAGCCAAGGTAGACACTGAAAGGAAGATGCACTAAATATTTTTTAGCCTTCGTCGCCTCTGATTTGCCAATATTGAGCCTCAAGTAAATTGCTATCAGGCATCCCAGCAGTATCAGCATTAGGACCAGGGATAGGGGAACGATTTGATAATGCCAGGCAAATATCCAGCCGATGTTAGCGATGCAGGAAATAAAGAATAGCAGCCCGATTTTCTGTACAAAGTCGATCTTCTGGGCGTCTCTTCTAACAGAGGGTATTAATTGGTATATGACGAAGATTGCAAGTAATACATAGATTAGCCCCCAGATTGCAAAGGTCAGCCCCGCTGGCACAAACAAATTTGGATATTGGTCGGATAATTGGGCGGTCGTTTTGTTATTTAGTGGGAGGGCAACGGCTAGCCCATTAACGACAACGGTACCGAGGAAGCCCAGCAAGTTTAGGATTGACAGGGATAACACAATGCGACTTTTATTCATAGATTTTTCTCCAGTTATTGATAGATATGCTGTATTATATGCCAGTCATATTACGCTGTAAATGACTTTGTAAGATTTGGCAGACAGCTCGCCCACTGTCTTCTGACACCAAGGCCATTATCATAATCAATTTGTCAGGATTGAGGCCTTGCCTCCCGCCTGAGTAACAGGCGTAGAAGATGGATTGCTACTACCTCCACCCAGACTAGCGCGTTGAGTATTATAATTCGCTCATACAAACCAAACCAGCCTCTTTGCTCAGTAAGGAACGCCCCTATTATCAGGCCGAAGGCTAGAACACCGGCAATCAGCGTATAGACAAAAATGTTTTTCCAATTCGGGGTACTCTTGAGGCTGGGTGCGAGCGACAAAATAGCGATAGGGAATAACAAGCCCAGTCCATAAGATGCTAGCGTGTGGATTATTCCTGCGGTAGTACGCGGACCCCCAGGGGCATCCATATGAAAAGCAGCAATCAACATCAACACGAAGCCTTCGAAAGCAAGAATTCCGATGCCGACATGAAAGGCCTGTGCCCTACGAATATTGAAAAAGAGCCCGGCGACAAAGATCTCCAGCAGCAAGGCCATAGACAGAAAGCAAATTGATTGTAGCCAGCCTATGTGAGTCAACGCCAGACTGCTGACTGAATCACGGACCGGGCTGTAACCGGGAGTGGATAACGATGCCGCAAGGTCCCCGACAACCACCACAACGGGTCCCACGATGCCGACTAGAGCCGGGACACTGTCGATGTTCAGACGTTTAGACATAAACGTTAGCTCCTATGTATTGAGCGTGTTCGCTGCAATTCATTTAGTCAGCGACCATATACATAATGTTTTCTCACTATTATAGCAAATATATTTATACGAAGCAGCTAGTAATACAAGTGAGAACTAAGGTGACTGCAGAGGAAGCCATACCGAAAAGGTGCTTCCCGCCCCCACCTGGCTTTCCACTTCTATCTTTCCCCCGTGAGCCTCAGCAATATGTCGGCATATTGCCAGGCCCAGACCAGTGCCTCCCTCAGCGCGCGAGCGGGATTTATCAGCCCGGTAGAACCGTTCGAAGATGAGATGGATGTCTTCTGCCGGGATGCCAACCCCGGTGTCCGTGATGGCAACGACGGCCATTTGCCCTTCGTGGCGAAGTGAGACAGAGACAGTCCCCGGAGCAGGGGTATATCTGATGGCATTGTCTACAAGATTCATGAACAGTTCTCTCAGCCGGGCTTCATCACCTTTCACCACCAAATCCTGCGGCTGACCTAATTGAAAGCTGAGCCCTTTTTCCTGGCAGAGAACCTCTACATCCGTACCCAGGTTACTGATGAGTTGGCCAAGATTTACTTCCGTGAAGTTCCATTGTTCCTTTCCAGCATCAGCACGAGCGAGGGTAAGCAATTGGTCAATAAGCGAGGACATCTGCTTTGATTCTTGGGAAATAATCTCCAAAGATTGGCGGTAATCGCTTGATGGTCTTTCCTTCTGGAGCGCCAAAGTGGATTCAGCTTCAATTACCGCCAGGGGAGTGCGTAGCTCATGTGAGGCATCGCTGGTGAATTGCTTCTGGCGCTGGAACGCCTTTTCCAACCGTCCAATCATTGCGTTCAGTGTAGCTGCTAACCTTCCTAATTCATCTTTGGTGTTCACATTAATCCTTCGGCTTAAGTCACTTTCCTCGATTTCCTGCGCTGTCTGGGCAATCTTGTCTACCGGTTTAAGCGCTCGCCGGGCTAGAAATATGCCACCTCCGGCAGCTAATGCCAGGGCCAGCGGGATAGCAATGATAAGGGTGCGCACCAACCCTGCCAATGCCTGGTCTATCTGTTTTGTCGAGCGAGCAATGACCAATGTAGCTGGCTGAATACCAGGTGGTGGTCCCGGTATGCCAAGGTTTACGGGGACAGCCAGGAGACGCAGTCTTTCACCTTCCGTTGTCGGGATGGTGGTAAACAAAGTTGTGCCAGCAATGGCTTGCGAAATTAATTCGTCGCTCAGAGGAATACTTATCCCTCGGGGGGATACCTTCATCAATTGGTCGCCAGAGTAAAAGTACAATATGACGATTTCCCCCAACTCCTCTTGGAATTCTCCTTGCCTGATGCTTTCCAGAATATCTTGGATACTACGTATCTGAGTCGAACGTATTTCCAGTGAATCGTCCAAGCTTCGATAGAGGTTTCGCGAGAGATAGAAATACACCCCAGCGCTGAGGGCAATCAATAGAACTGCCAGCACCAACAGGTACCAGATGGTAAATCGGAATTTGATGCTATGAATGAAATTCATGGCGCTTTCAGCCGATAGCCGGCTCCTCTCACCGTCTGAATCAGGCTATCCTCCCCCTCGCTGTCAATCTTACGCCGCAATCTGCGGATATAGACATCTACCAGGTTAGACAGGCTATCGAAGTCGTAATCCCAGGCGTGTTCTTCGATCATAGTCCGCGTGACTACCACGTTGGGATGACACATGAAGTACTCCAGGATGACGTACTCCTTAGTGGTCAGTTCAATAGGTCTTTGTCCTCGCCAAACTTGACGGGTAAGAGTGTTCAGAGTTAAATCTCTCATCCGAAGCTCTGGCGATTTGGACATTCCCTCTCGCCGCAGGAGTGCCCGGACTCGGGCCAGAAGCTCATTGAAGGCAAAAGGTTTAACTAAATAATCATCGGCCCCCGTATCTAGCCCTCTGACCCGGTCCTCTACAGTGTCTTTAGCCGTCAACATCAAAATGGGGGTATTAATCTTCTTGGCACGAAGCTCATGGCAAACTTCGATGCCATCTTTATTGGGCAGCATGATGTCTAAAATGATGAGGTCATACGGATTGACCTCGGCAAGGTATTCTCCCTCCTCTCCGTCGTAGGCTAGGTCAACAGCATAGGCTTCTTCCAGAAGCCCACGTTTGATGATCGCACAGAGTCGCCGGTCATCATCAACAACCAAAATTCGCATGACAAACTCCTAAAACGAATTATATTACACCAAGATGAACATGAGATGAAATAGCTCAATTATATGCTTTTTTTGTGGTTCACCTCCAGTTCATGGTGGGTTCATGTTGTTGTGATAAGCTTGATTTGTACTGATGGGGATTAACTGGAAAAGGAAATGAGATGTGCCTATCAAGTAAAGAAGGTCGATATAGCATCCGAGAAGGAAACATATCCCCATCGGTAGAAAGGAGGCGACATGGCAATGCGGAAACGCAAGTGGTTCATTCCAGTCGTGGTGGCGTCTGTACTGCTGATCGGAGGCATAGTTGGGGGGGTGGTTGTTGCTGGGGACGATATCTCAAGCAATACCACGGCAGGGAATCAGACCCAGGCTGCCGATCGATACCAGGCGCTTCTGGACAGAGCTTGTGCCATCTACGAGGAAAAGACGGGTGTAGCCATCGACTCAGGGCAGCTAAAGGATGCTCTGGAGCAGGCTCGAAGCGAGATGCAGAATGAAGCTCTAAAAAGCTGGCTGCAGAATCTCGTAGACAATGGCAAGATAACTCAGCAAGAAGCTGATCAGTATCTGGAATGGTGGCAGTCCCGGCCCGACATCAAATTACCATTACCAGGGCTTGGCGGACAAGGTCGTGGGGTTGGTATGATACAGGGTCGAGCTTTTGGGCCTCGGGGCGGTCCATGGTGTGGCGCTAATGCTTCCGATGAAGCAGGCAGTTGATAAGCCAGCGGGACAGAATCTATCTGGAGAGGGGGTGGGTCTTCCCCCCTCTCCTTTGCAGTGGCCAAGATTTAAGTCCAGAACAATAGATTTCAAACCGAAATGGAGGAAAAGAAAGAACGTCTGTCCAAGATATTTGAATTGAGTAATTACTTAGTCGAAGACCAATATAAGGCAGAGAGAGGTGAAAAATGTCTAAGCTAAAATATATTCTAATAGTCGTCCTTTTGCTTGTTAGTATCAGCCTGGTTGTTACCGGCTGCGTAGGTAACTCTGCTAGCTTAGCCTCAGGATATGTGTATGTTGACGAAAAAATTGGCCCCGAGCTCAGTAACCAGGAATTAGTAACAGAGGTGGCTCCTGCCGTGGTTTCTATTGTTGTTGAAACGGTGGGCTACAACTGGTTCTGGCAGGCAGTCCCACAGACAGGAGCGGGCAGCGGGATAATAGTCAGCCCGGACGGCTATATTGTGACCAACAATCATGTGGTAGAAGGGGCCAAAAAAGTGACCGTAACTCTGAGTGATGGGAGTACCTTTGAGGCAACTGTAGTGGGTACAGACGCGCAAACTGATCTGGCGGTAGTGAAAATCGACGCCAGTAATCTTTCCTACTTACACTTCCTGAGCAACTCTCTGGAGCAGCTTAGCGTCCTTGATTCGGTGGTAGCTGTGGGCAATGCTTTAGCCCTGCCAGGAGGACCTACCTGGACTGCCGGCGTGGTCAGCAATCTAGGACGCTCTATTGAAGAGGAAAACGGAGTAGTGCTCAATGACATTATTCAAACCGATACAGCTATTAACGCAGGGAACAGCGGCGGACCTCTACTAGACACGGCAGGGCAGGTGGTCGGCATCAATGTGGCTATCGCCAGCAATGCCGAAAACATCGGCTTTGCCATAAGCACTGATACGGCTATTCCAGTTGTGCAGAGCATAATAACCGAAGGAAAGGTAGCCCGTCCCTGGCTTGGATTGTCAGTGACCACCGTTACCTCAAGTATCCAGTATTACTACAACCTGTCAGTCAACACGGGAGCGCTCATTACCAGTATAACCAGCGGTGGCCCGGCAGATAAGGCTGGATTAAGAGCAGGTGATGTTATCACCAAGATAGACGATGAAAACATCAGCACAACCGGAGACCTGATTTCAGCCATAGGTTCTCATCAGATCGGTGACCAGATTGATATTGTCTATTACCGTGGGAGTGTCCAGAAAGTAGCTACTGCCACGCTGGAAGAGTCCCCATCTTAGACGACAACGAGTAGGAAAGAAAGGAGTTTGTTAGTATATGGGTGTAGTTCTGAGAGTAATACGCAATCTAATTCGGAGTCCCCTCCGCACAGGCGCGATTGTAGCCATTCTGTCAGTCAGCATAGGGCTGGCATTGATTATGGTCACAGTTCACGGCGCCACTGAAAATCAACTAGGGTCGATAGGTCAGCAGATTGGTACAGAAATCACAGTACAGCCAGCTGGCCGCTTTGGCATGATGGGTGGAAATGGGACACTGGCCCAGGAAGACGTGGACAAAATCAATTACATTTCCCACGTGGTCTCTGTACGGGAGAGTGTTCAGACTCAGTATACCGGCGACAGCCTTGAGTCTGCTGTCGAACAAGAGACACCGGGAGGCCAAGGTGGTGGCCCAGGAGGGGGTTCCTTCCCCAACCGTTTCCGCATGGGCATAATAGTTATGGGGTTTGATGCTGCCACAGAAAATCCGACGTTAATGGGTGGGGGGCAGATGAATATAACAGAGGGACGCTACTTCACCACGGATGACACCGATGCTGATGTGATGGTAGTCGGTAAGGCCTTGGCTGACAAGAACAGCCTCGCTATTGGTTCTACAGTCGCCATAAATGGCACGCAGGTGGAAGTCATCGGTATCTACGACAGCAGCCAGGTCTTTGGAAATAACATGCTAGTTATGCCTATTGGCGCTGTACAGAGTCTGTTTGATCTAAAAGGGGCAACTTCAGTAACGGTGCAAGCCGACGACGTTAAGAACGTGAATGGTGTAGTCAGCAGTATTCGGGAGATCTTCCCTACAAGCGTCGCTGATGTCACCACTGCCCAAAACATGTATCAGCGAATAAATAGCTCTGTAGCAAATGCCGAAAACACCAGTACAATAGGGATGATTGCTGGTTTCGCCGTCGCTGTGGTGGTAATATTATTTTCTTTAGTCTTGATGGTGCGGCAGCGGGTAAAAGAGATTGGTATTCTTAAAGCCATCGGTGCATCCAACCGGCAAATAGGGTTTCAGTTGGGTGGAGAGGCCCTAGCTATGAGCGTTATGGCTGCCATTATCGGTACCCTTATCACCTATCTTCTGGCTCAGAAGGTTGCCAATTTGCTTGGTGCCTCCCCGGCAGGGGGATTTGGAACCTCTGGTGGGGGAGGGCTATTCGGTGGCGGCGTTACCAGTGTTGCCGGGATTAATGTAGCCGTATCACCAGAGGTGTTTCTCTACGCCCTCGGCATAGCAATAGCACTGGCTGTGGCCGCCAGCATATTCCCAGCTCGGTATATCTCACGGGTTAAACCAGCGGAGGTGTTGCGCTATGAGTAACGATAAGGAGATGGTCATAGTAGTAGACGGACTGGTCAAAGAGTTTATCACATCGGAGTATACAACAGTGACGGCGGTGAACGGTGTTAGCTTTAGGCTGCCCAAGGGGAAGATGATAGCCATCAAAGGGCCTAGTGGCTGCGGCAAGACCACCTTGCTGAACCTGCTTGGGGCTCTAGACAAACCCACGGCCGGCAGGATAGTCGTGGATGGGATTAGGGTCTCAGAACTCTATGGCATGAGTGAGGCAGAGTACCGGCTGAAGAAGGTGGGATTCGTCTTCCAATACTATTACCTCATTCCCAGCCTAACCGCCCTGGAAAACGTTATGCTGCCGATGGATCTCCTGGGTGTGAAGCGAAAGGGGCAGGAAGCAAGGGCGCGCCAGTTGCTGGAAAGCGTGGGAATCGACGCCAGTCACCAAGCCCGCCAACCTACCAGACTTTCAGGTGGTGAGCAGCAGCGGGTCGCTATCGCCCGCGCTCTGGCCAATGCCCCGGCTATCATTCTAGCAGACGAGCCTACCGGCAATCTGGATTCCAAGACCAGCACGCGGATTATTGAACTCCTGCACAGCCTTGTTGAGGAAGGCAGAACGGTAATAGTAGCCACACATGACGCTGGTATAGCAGCCAGAGCGGATATGGTCCTGGAAATGAAGGATGGCAAGGTAATAGGAAAGTCCGATCACAAACTAGAAGGGTAGCACCTTTTTGACTGGCAGGAAGTAGGTCAAATGACCGTTAAGCTATACGGTGCGCCTACTAATACTACTAGAGATATGCTACCAGCTAATAAGGGCCCGAATTCTTTTGGGATACTAACCCTTCCTAGCCAAGCCGAGCTATGGCTATTTCACCATCTTCTATGACGACGGTCATTGTTCGTTGACAGTTAGGACAAGTGAGTGGCCCACTGTAGTTAGCTTTAGATGGCTCCAAAGGGATACCTTTGCCACAGCCCAGGCAGATTACTCCTGGGGAGCTTCTTGGACCAGCCTGATGCTGTTGCTTATGGCGAGCTAGCTGCTCTATCGTAGTGAATTCAATTCCGCAGGTAACACATTTAAAATGCATTTCTCTCCTTTGGGCATTCTCAATGCCTCAAATCGCCCAATTACCAAGTTTATTATCTTGCAATTATAGCATGGCGTTCTCGCCTGACGAATAATTTGGGTTTAGGCTTAACATTCCGCCATATTGTTACGCCATAGGTAACAAAACAAGTTATTGTTCAGGGCTAGGGATATTCAACTCTGCCATCCTGGGCTATAATTTTGCTGGTCGTCCTTTTCATTATTATCGGTGAAAGGTGCCGGAAAATACTAAATTCAAGCTGATTGTTGGATCCCTGGCAATTCTAGCCTTGGTCATTTCCATTTACGCCCGGTTAACACCTAGGTTTCCTAGCGACCTGTACCTGACCCTCCGGTTACAATCTTTTAATAATCATCTCATACTCTCAACCATGGAGTGTATTTCCTTTATTTTTGGGGGCTGGTCCTCGGTGCTGGTAGTTGTTGCCATCGGTATCGTTGTTTGGTGGCGAATAGGGAGGCTGGAGGCTATCATGATTATCATGGGGGGATTAATCACGCTTGTAGATACGGCATTGAAGCTGGCCATCAATCGTCCGCGGCCCTCGGCTGACCTGGTTCACGTCTTATCCCCCGAGCAGGGTAATGGATTCCCTAGTGGACATGCATTCTTTGCCATTTTAATATTGGGACTTACGGCCTATTTTATTTCCATCAATCTGAAGAATCGCGTCCTGCGGATGCTGGTTCTTGCAGGTTTGATAGCTTTAATTCTCTTAATTGGCACTTCCCGAGTTTACCTAGGTGTCCACTGGCCAAGTGACGTCATAGGAGGCTACCTGATAGGTGGGGTCTTCTTAACTGCGCTTATCTGGTTCCACCGGACTTGGAAGGCTCATCATTCGTAGCAGCACAAGCAACTTTGAAATCACACGAAATGGGCTATTGTTCAGTTAAATAACAAGCCGCTAGATTGTGACTTACTGATCAAAACAAGCAAATGTTCCCTAACAAAAGACTCTTTAGTTATATCTCATAACCGAGCAGGTATATGGCTAATCCTCCGGGCTGGGGCAAGATTGGCAAAAGTAAAAAGTTCGCTACTTTTCTAGCTACTTTAGAGCTTCTTTCACTGTCGCTGTTAGCTCATTGGGGGTAAATGGTTTGGGTAAAAATGGCCTACCGCTTTGCTCTATAAAAGCCATGGTCTCATCGTCTATTAAACTCCCAGTAGTGAATATTACTCGCTTTGCCACCTGCGGATATTTCTTTTGCAGCCAGTGGTAGAGTTCTGCACCGCTCATTTTCGGCGTCCTGATATCAATAAGACAAATGTGATATTGCTTCTTCTCTATCATTTCCTGAGCCAATGTCCCATTGACGGCAATCTCTACCTCAAATCCTTCCCTAATAAGGACTCTTTGGCACATAGTGCCAATCGATGGTTCGTCCTCGACTATTAATATTCTCTGTGCGGTGCGATCAGAAGTATTTATTATATGAGTATTTATTGTACGCCTCTTTCTCTTTACTACTTGCTGATGGGTAATTCTACCACAAAAGTAGCTCCTTCACCAAGCTCGCTCTCGGCGTATACCTTGCCACCGTGTTCAGTAACTATCCCGTGACAGATACTTAGACCAAGCCCGGTGCCTTTGCCCACCTCTCTGGTGGTGAAGAATGGAGTGAAGAGTTGCTTCATGTTGTCCGGACTGATTCCCGGGCCATCATCAGTAAAGGAAGCCCGAACTATATCCCCAACCCGTTCTGTAACAATGGTAAGCTTACCTTTCCTGTGGGCTTCAAGCATAGCCTGTTCGGCATTAATGATGATATTTATGAAGACCTGCTGCAGTTGAGCTCCATTGCCCATAACCTGAGGTGCGGCAGGGTCAAACCGGGTAGCGACTTCGATGTTGCTTACTCTTTGCTCATAGGAGCGTAGTTGCAGTACCCCTTGAATGATGCTGTTAATATCCACCAGCAACTTTCCGGTTCTTTGCTCGCGGGCAAAGGCGAGAAGCCCCTTCACTATATTGGTGGCGCGCTTTGATTCTTGATTGATGGTTTTTAGATCCTCTTTGGCATCCGCTGGGAGGTCTTTTCCTAATAGCAAGTCCGAGAAACCAATGACAGCAGTAAGCGGATTATTTAATTCATGGGCTATCCCAGCTGCAAGCTGTCCGATTGAAGCTAGGCGGTCAGTAAGTATGAGTTGATCCTCTATTTTCTTGCGCTCGGTGATGTCACGCCCAACGCCACTGAACCCGATAATCTCGCCCTTGCCATTTCGCAGAGGAGCGACCGAGGCATCGATAAACCCGGGGCTGCCATCTTTGCGGATGATTTTCCAGGGGAAGCCTTTGTTTGGCACACCGGTCCGGTATATTTCATTATAGATTCGAAATACAGATTTTATATGACCTTCATCTGTGAAGCCCTTATAGCTCATTCCAAGCAGCTCTTCCCCGGAGTATCCCAATTGGCGGCAGGCGGCACTATTGACAAAGGTCAGGTGTCCGCCGAGGTCAACCTCGAAATAGCTATCTTCCATTCTCTCCAGTATAGCCCGGTACCGCTCCTCGCTCTCCCGCAGCGCTTCCTCGGCCTTTTTGCGCTCGGTCACATCGCGACTAACACCCCGGAATCCGATAACCTCCCCCTTGTCGTTTCTCATTGGCAAGACCGAGTCCTCGACAAGCAGCCGGGTTCCATCCTTCCTGATCTCTGGCATAGGAAACCACTTCAGTGGCTCACCCGTCCGGTACACGCGATTATACGCTTGGAAAATAGGCTTGATGCTCTCTTCGGGAGTATAAGCTTTGTAGTTCATTCCAATCAACTCGTCTCGCGAATACCCAAGGATGTGGGACATTGCGTCGTTGACGAAGGTGAAGTTACCTGCTATATCCACTTCATAATAGCCCTCTTCCATCTCCTCCAGTATAGTCCGGTATCTTTCCTCAGAATGCCTCAGCGCCTCTTCCGCTCGCTTGCGCTCGGTAATATCTCTGCCCACCCCCTGAATGGCATAGGGTTTTCCCTCGTGGTAGATAACGGCTCCTATGACCTCCATGTCCACAAATGAACCGTCCTTGCACCTGAGCCTGAACTCATCCACATGTTTCTGAGCCCCGGTGTCCTTAAATTCCTGGAGCGTGGCGAGGGTCGTGGGCAGCTGGTCCTGGCTCAGCAGGGCGGCAAAATTGAGGTGAGGGATATCTTCTCTATCGTAGCCTAACAACTTCAAAGCTGCTTCATTGGCATCCAGGAAATCGCCTTCAAAGTCGTGCACGAAGACGCAGTCGAGTGAGCGGTCAAACAAAGCCCGGTAACGCTCCTCGCTCTCTTGCAGCGCCTCCTCGGCTTGCTTACGCTCGGTTATGTCACTCATAAAACATAGAACCGCAGGTCTGTCCTCCCATAAAATAGGCACGGCATTAAGTTCACTCCATCTGATATCACCATCTTTCCTAATAATCCTGAAGTCATATATTTGGGGAACAGCCTCACCTTCAAGCCTCCTTGTGTAGCGGTCCATCACCATATCACCGTCGTTGGGATGGATAAATTTGACAACCGGACTGGAGACTAATTCATCTAATAAATAGCCAGAAAGCTGAGCTCCCTTGGGATTAGCGAATTTGATTATGCCGTCTTGAACAACAAAGATAGCCTCACCGGCGTTCTCTGCAAGCTGGCGGTAACGTTCCTCGGATTTCTCAAGTGCCTCCTCTGTTCGCTTGTGTTCAGTAATATCCTGATACACTACTTGGGATTGCTTTTCACCATCCCACATCACTTCTCCGCGGGATACCGATAACCGTCTAACTTGACCATCTTTACGTACGATGCTAATTTCGTAATCGGATGGCACATGTTCTCTTCGTTTCCTCTTATTTACCCTTCCCCTGTGTTCAGCGTAGCTCTCGGGCGTATAAAGTTGATTTCTAGGCACAGCTTTAAGTTCCTCAAGGCTGCTATAGCCGCAGATGTCCAGCAAAGTCTTATTGACGTAAAGCGTATTCCCGTCTGCAGTGACAATGCGTATGCCTAAAGGCGATTTTTCTATCGAGTCGCGAAAGTTCTGCTCTGAGAGACGCAGAGATTCTTCAGCTTGCTTGTGCTCGGTGACGTCGCGGATAAACACGACGAATTGCCCATCGCGTGCCTCCGAATACATTGCGCT
This sequence comes from Dehalococcoidia bacterium, assembly GCA_049586675.1. Taxonomy (GTDB): domain Bacteria; phylum Chloroflexota; class Dehalococcoidia; order GIF9; family AB-539-J10; genus RBG-13-51-36. Next base: position 45,915 of record JBAVCL010000004.1, on the reverse strand, counting down.
GATTTCAAGTTCGATTATTTTGCCATCCTTGCGTCGGTGCCTTGTTTCAAAGCGATCGTATCCTTGCTCGATTACCCTTTTGATGTGTTCAGCTGTCTCTTCGGGCTTTTCTACAGCTTCGACATCAGGTACACCCATCTTAAGCAGCTCTTCACGAGTATACCCTGTCATCCGGCAATACGAGTCGTTAACATCGAGAAATCGGCTCCTTACGTCCATAATCCAGAAACCATCAATGGCAGTCTCGATAATGTTTTTGTACTTAATTTCTGCCTGCTTGCGCTCGGTAATATTTATACCAATCCCCAGAACGGCATGAGGCTTTCCCTCTCGGTAGATGAGAGCTCCCGAGAGTAGCATATCGACAAAGGAGCCATCCTTGCGCCTGAGCCTCCACTCATTGACCTGCTTCGTCATCCCGGTGTCCTTCAATTTCTGCAGCGCAGCCGATGCCTTGGGCAATTGGTCCTCGCTCAACAAGGAGGCAATATTGAGGTGAGGAATATCCTCCTTGTTATAGCCTAGCAACTTCAAAGCCACTTCATTGACATCTAGGATATTGCCTTCAAAGTCGTGTATGCAGATATATTGGAGCGAGCGGTCGAACAGAGCGCGGTATCTCTCCTCCCAATCTACGGGCTGGATGCTTGGGCTATGGGCGCGGCTGTGGGGGACGTTGTGCTGATTGCGGGTGCTGGAGGAATGCTTGCCTCTTCCTCTCGGCTTCCCTTCCGGCAGTTCTTTTTCTCTCCTCTCCTTTACCATCGCTTATCTCCTTCCCAGAGGCTGTAATCTCTGAAGGCCTATTTGAATACTCCATGCCTGGTTTATCCGGGCATGCAGCACATGGAATATAAACTGCCTGCTATCCTTTTACTTCTCAGGAATTAAAAATATTGTGTGCAATTGCCATGTGGTTGTCAAGTTACGGGAGTTGCAAGTCGCATGACTATAATAGGGTCAAGCAAAAGATGCTACAAGATGGATTAATGTCGTCTGCTCTGCGAGTTTACGAGATTGGACTAAACGCTGTATTGTTGGATAACTTTCTACTATATTGTTACGTCAGAGGTAACAAAACGAGCAAATGTGTCACTCAATATCCTATCGTTATCTGCTACTCTTGTTGATTTATTAGAACCTGAGAATTAACTTTAGAATCATAAACAGGATATTAAGAGCAGGTACGGCAATATTAGCGGTGTCCTTGACAGCACCCTTGATAGCATCAATGATATCGAGAGTCCCACTGGAAGCGGGAGTATCACCAGAATCCATGGGAGTGGACGAGAATTTTCCAAGTCTTCTCAGTGTTTCAGTTGAGCGTCCGTTCTCGTATGATTTTACCAACTGAGAAATGCTTTCTTGCAGCCTCTCATCTTGAGGGCTTTCCTTCTTCGGGCGCATTAATTCTTGGCGGAATTGCTGATACTTCGTGAACATGCCTCTATTGAGCCAGAATCCATGACACGATGGGCAGCGCACTAAGACAATATCCTGAGGGAAATACTTGTCAGTAAATTGCTGCATTACTGTCTGGTCTCCGGGGCAAATCAAGTTGGGATGCTCAATTGTGGTGGGATTCCGTAGAATTTCGGCATTCAGTGCCTCGATTTTCTCTGCCTCACCTTGTTTTGCCCGAAATAGCTCCGACTCGTCGAACCAGATACCACCACACTTCTTACACTGGTCAACAACAATTGGCTCACCGTAGTGCGCCACTATTTTCACCTGGTGCATTTCAGTCCTATCGTTGGGGCAAAGCATGGGTTCATTATATCTCCATAATATGTGGTGGGCAAAAAGCCAATTTTTCGGGTATAACTTGAAGCTAACGGAGCAACAATCAGAACAGTTTTCGGTGAAGTTTGAGGATAGCTTGAGGCTGGATCGGATGATTTAACAAATCGCTGTATTGTTAAATTCGCCTTTGAATACGGCATGGCATGTAGCTTCATAAAGCGGCTAGTTGAACTTGTTCATTGCTGCCTCTATTCCCTGGGTAAGAAAACAATCGATGGCTTCAGATACCTTGGCAATTACAGGCTTGATTATTGCTTCTTCCTGGGGAGAGAAATCGCTGAGCACATAATTGACTATAGCGTCCTCGCTCATGGACTGCTTTTCTGCCTGGGGTCGCCCAATCCCCACTCTGATTCGGGGGAAGTCCTCGCTGCCCAGGACGGAAATAATAGAGTTCATGCCCTTGTGTCCTCCCGAGCTTCCGCTCTGGCGCAGGCGAATTTTGCCTAGCGGCAAGTCGAGGTCGTCGTATATTACCAGAAGGTTGCTCAAAGGAATGTTATGCTTCCGCACAAGGCCAGCTACGGATTTGCCACTGAGATTCACAAACGTCCCTGGCTTAGCCAGCAGCAATTTCTCGCCCCTTACTTCGCCAATGCCTACTTTAGCCTGGCATTGCCTGTGGTTAAAGCGAATAGAGTGAAGCCTGGCGAAGTAATCTAGGCACCGGAAGCCAACATTATGGCGATTATGGGCATAAGTCTTACCGGGGTTCCCTAGCCCGACAATGAGCTTCATCAGATTTCGTTACCATCAAGCGGGCACAGGATGCTCAAACTTGATAACGTCAATGACCAGACGTTTGAGTGGCTTTATTCTGCCTTTCGCCAGTTTTTCCATCTCCTTGTAGACTTCGGCATCAAAATACTTCTCACCGCACTGGCGACACACCATCGCAGGAACACCTTCAATAACTATCAAATCCTTTCCCCAGCGGAAATCTACATTAACCTTTTCTTGAGCTACCTTACCCTTACAAAAAAAACACTTGTCAGCCATTTAACTATCTCCTTGTCTTCCAATCAGGTTTCCATTCCTCAGGGCTAGGTTCATATACCGTAATAATGAGCAACTCTCCTTCTATTATGCCACACACTATATGCAGTGGTCTATTTCGTTGGGTATACCCCAATATTAGGCAACTTGGTCCTCGTGGGTCGGCGGGATACTTCTCTATTATCTCGCTAGTAAATATTGCTTCCTCTAATTCTCGTATCTCAATTTCCCTTTGCCTGAGTTTTTCTGTATGGGTGAAGGAGATTTTATACTTGCTATTCTTGACCTTCTCTTTAATGTCGTTAATATCCATCATTTTGGAATACCACTATATCAGAATCAATGAAAGCCGCTGATATGCCTCTTTCTCAATTTGAGCACCGGAAGCCAACATTATGGCGATTATGGGCATAAGTCTTGCAGGGATTCCCCAGACCAACTATGAGTTTCATTGACTTAGAGTTTATGGGAATTCAGTCTCCGGATATTATGGCTGATTCCATCGACACTAAGCAAATGCTCCTTACCTTTAACAGCAAGCTTAATTGGCTAAATAACTTTACGTGCTTATATACTTGACAAACCTACATGAGACAAATGCTCTAAATGATACTCCTTCGTTCTTTTCAAACTTCTGCGATCAACTGAGCCCATGCTTTTCGGTGTTCATAGGCGTATTTCTGCTTCTCTAAAACTTGGCTGGTATTCAGCACGAATTTTCCTCTCCCCTCTTCGCTCAACAGAATTAGTGGTAGTGTGTCATTTTGGAACTAATGATTGCACGGCAATGCAGAACATTATGTAAGACTGCCTAAGAGGGCAAGTACTACTTCTTGGGCAAAGCTGGTTTGAGACAAAGAGAATGACGGGGCTAATACTATCTTCCTATTACTTATGGGTGATTGACGGCTAAAAAGACTGTGCTATGCTGTACTATATACGATGAATTACTAGAGCTAAATCTAAAGGAACAGCAAGGTGGTGAGGTAGGATTACACAAAAATGGGGGAAAATGATAAAGGTTATCGAAGGTTATGAACTGAAGAAAGGTGCCGCTATACAATTTGTATTTCTAAAGCTAAGGTTATCTGCTATGACATTTCCAGGTTTCGTTAGTGCTGAGCACATCAGAAGTGTGAAAGGCAGCCCTATTGCTGCTCTGTTATATAATTGGGAGAGACTTGAGCATTGGGAAGCATGGGAGAGTTCAAAACTCAAACAACAGATACTACAAGAGATAGATACATTCTCGGTATCAGAGCCGAGGATAACAATCTATGAAGTAATACCCACATCAACATGGGCATATACTAAATATCAGACTCAAATCAGAATTTAGACGACTGGAAATCTATAATAACTAGGATTCTATTCCTCGCAGTGATTGAGCTTTGCTCCAAAAATAAGGCATTTGCTCCAAAAGTATCCATGTTTCAAGGGACTTTGCCTTAGGGTACGAAAGGCCAAGCTACTGGTAGTAAGCGCGTTAAATCTATTCATTCAGAGCGCTGAATCTGGTGCTGCCACCGCTGCCCTACTGGCCCAAGCCCATAACCTTATTCCCTAATTACTTGGTGTTAAGGGATAATTGCCTAAGTTTTTAAGCATCAAAAAAACAGGGAGTTCAGCAAAACCGAGTTTATCCCAAAATCCTTTACTTGAATTTGTAACGGTAACACTAATGGTAGGAACCCCTCTAGCTTTTAGTGTTTTGATGATAGTTTCAACAAGGTTCGCACCAACCCCGCGATGTCGATATTCTGGATGAACAGATAGTAAGTGTATCATGGCACGAGAACCATCATACGTTGCACGTATGCAACCAATAGTTTTTTTATCTTTTTCTGCAACTAAGAAGATTGCAGCATCACATATTGCTACTCTCTTCATTGCCTCAGGTCCTTCAACATTCGGATAATCATATTGCCCATTTACTTTTAAAATCTCAACGATGGAATCAATATCGCCGGGTATAAAACGTCTAATTTTTACGGTCATGAACATACCCCCTTTTCCCTTATCTGAAACATAACATATTCTACACTTAAGGCTTTATGATAAACTGGCCACTAATATTTATTTAAGAGCTAGGTTTGTCAAGTATATAAGCACGTAACCTTATATTTTATGCAATTTAGCCTTAACACTTTAGAATATCCTATAAATCAAAGTGACTAGAATATCAGCTACCAAGCCACGTAAAAAATAAAGTGCCAAAAATGGCAACAATTTCTTAAGCGAAACTTCACGGAGCTGATATTGCAGGACTAGCCGTAGCTGCCGTTTTTCTCCAGCGGAGCCACAGGGCCCCAGCTGTTACCAGCGCGGCTAGCACAACATCATAAATTTCTACACCAACGGGCGCGGTAAGGAGCCTTGCTTGCAACAAAATTGCGTCAAAGTTCAGTAAGCTGTGCAAGAAAGAGGCTATGAGGTAAAACTGCCATCCCCAGCCTCTGGCCAAACCATATCCCGCCAGGGCGGAAAAAGCGATATGAGCGGCTATCCCAAAGAAGCTTCCCACATATCCAAGTAGTGCTATAAAACCGGCACTTTGGACTGATTCCCACGTCCACCCTGAGGCGAACTGGGCATTGAGTGCTGACTGCGCTTGTAAGATGCCAAATCCCGCTCCAGCCACAGCACCGATGGCCAATCCCAGCTTGGGGTCAATATTTTTGCCGCTGCGCCACCAGTAGATAACCACCGGCACCAACTTTGACCCTTCTTGAACCAGTCCGATGAGGATTATTGATGGTATCCCTGCTAGAAAAAGCCAGTGTTCGAGGACATCCAAGCTCCAGAAATGGAACAGCGCCTGCCAAATTAAACTTCCGAGAGGAATTTGAATGAAGCAAAAAGCAGCCAGGGTTAGAAAGGCACTACCTACGAGGACCGCCCAGAGCCAGGGTTTCTTAAAGAGCGGCGGTCGGTAAGCAGCTAACCAGACTACACCGAAGGCTATGGCCAGACCAATCCCCCAGGCACTGGGGTTTTGAAAGAAACGGACGAAATAACTAGTTATTAAATCTATCATCGATTCCTCCTATTTTAGAAAGGCTGCATAAACTAAAATATACTGTATTAGTTAACCGGAAGTTAGCTTTCTAGCTACTTCAGGAAATAGTAAAATGGAGTATAACCAATGCACCCCACTCATCACCTCCAACCACTGTGTAGATGCCAGGGGTGAAGTTGCTGAAGGTCGCATTGCAGCAGGTGCCGATCCAAAATCCTGTCCATGTAACCGTGGCGGTCATGTTAATAACTGGATACGGCTCGGGGTTGCTGGTATGGATAGTAGCAGTGTCACTCCAAGGCTGAAAGTCATAAGAAACAGCGGGTATGAATAGGCAAATAAGAAAAAGCATTGCATTTGGATCAAAAAACTGAAGCGGAGTGATGGCAGCAACGCTTTTTGCATCGTAATATCCTTGCAGAATGGATATCCCGAAAGGATAAGGAAGCGGGCCGCAGGGGCTTAATAGGTTTAAACCTTGAACTGGCCATGCATTGGCTACGTGAATGTTATTTTCTTTTGCTAGGATATTCTTTTCATTAATGGTGACTGAAATCTGCTCTCCGGGGTGATAGGTCGTTGAGTTTAACGATAGAGTGAGGCTCAGACCATACTTGGAGATAACGGTGGAGGAGTACTGGTCAAGGGTAATAGGTGTGTACATTGCAATTGGCTCAGGCGATGCGCTTAAGAGGACTGCAACACATATTAATGCAGCAAGCGCCACAAATACCGAAATCATGATTCCTAACCTAAATTTTTCTCTCATTTAACTCCTCTAGTGAATTGCCACCTCATTTTCCATCTCAGCGAACTCACCTACTATGGGAAAATAAGTCTTGGTTTTAATTCCCATATCAATTCCCATGGCACATAAAGGAAGTGCTTCGATGCTACTCGGAAAATTTTCAGGAATGCGAAAGCTCATCGTAACTGGTATAGTTTCCCCATCTTTTACCGAGATGTTTCCACTTGGATTGTAACTGACAAGATCATTAAAGAAAACACCGCCCTCCCAAATCCCCACTCCTCCAGTCTTTGGGTTTGGGTCTATGTTTAATTGCGCTTCAGTAACCTCAGGGAGATAAGAAACAAAATGGAGGAGGATCGTTATGTTTATCTCTCCACCTCTATCAACATATAGAGGCATTGGAGAGTCGGAAGGGTGAATAATCTCTAAATATCCAGTGATACCATATTGCAAGGCAATCTCAGGGTTACATATTTCCGTATCCGTTAAGAAAACCGTGGGTATAGGTACGTCGATCGGTGCTTCATTTAGCTCAGACAATAAGCTTGCAAAGAGTGGGGCACATGCTAACAAAGACACAAATACCAAGATTATGACTCTTAAGTTAAATTTTTCTCTCATCTAACTTATTTTCCGTCTGACCAAGCTTTGAGATTTTCCACTTGTCTCCCCAGTGATTTTTAAGTGTGGTGGTATTATCACTACGACTAATTAAATTGTACCATTTTTGGCCTTATTGGCTAAATGGCCTTATATTCGCCAGTATTTAGCCTTAACGCTCTAGAATATCCCATTTCACGGAAGTTGCATGAGCGACAACAGCAGGGAAGCCGGGATGATTCGTTTTGTAAAAATGGCTATTTTTTCTGGAGTCCAACAGCTCTTTTTCATACGTAAGGCGACTACCCGCAGCGGATTCAGTTGTTAAAATACGTACGATTCGTTTCGTCAGCATTTGCCCTTTATGGTTGTGGGCCGTAACAGACCTGCGGAATGACGTAGGGAGGCAAATGACAGATAAAGCTCAAATGCCAAAGCCCAAATGACAAACCAAGTCCAAATGACAAAATCCAAATAGCAAATAAAGTTCAAATGCCAAAATCCAAATGCCAAATAAAGCCCAAATGCCTAAAGGCCAAACGAAAAGGCGGGATAAACACCGTCCCTGCGGCGGCGCTGTGTTGGGTTTACAGTCACGTTCTGTGAAACCTCACCTGCGGGATTTGATTTGCCAGGGTAGCACACGAGTTCCAAGCAGAGATTAACATGAATTATTTATTCGAACAAGGGGAAAATGTCGCTTCTTGCCCGAATGGTTGACTGAGGCTGTGGGAATGATGCTGAGGGATAGGCAGCCGTCTCAGTAGCCTGGCAGTACCGTAGTGTGGCTAATTGAATCAGAGCATTCGGGGCCTTTCGGCTGAGTGGACTATATTAGCCACTATCTGGACTTAACGATCCAAAATATCCTATTTTAGAAAGGCTGCATAAAGCACACTAACTTAAACCACCCTGGAAACTGAGAATTAAAGCGGAGAATCATTTGCAATTACGATGTATATCGTGGCTAGCGAGTAGGCTAGCAAGTTAACCCGAAAAAGTAACATTATGGCTTAATGAGAAGTAGAGATACACGATGAGTCGTCCCTGCCTATGTAAGATTTCGTCATATAGTGATATAATTGGATAAGACGAGCTAGATTGGAAGTATTAAATGGAGGTCAGCAACATGAATGGGACAGTAGTATTAGAACAGGATGGAAAAACGATACTGATTAACGATGTTGAGGTAGAAGATGAGAATATATACCACTTTTTGGCAAGCATCGATGAAAGCAGGAGAATAGATGGCCTCGTGAGTGCAATACGAATAGGTGCTATTGGTCTAAGACGTATGGCTGTAGGTGAAGAAGTAGATTATGTACGAAAAGAATTTGGAGATATGGTACATGAGTTCGACAAAATGTTCAACCCAGATGTAAAGACAAGCCATTTAGGCAAGTTATCAAAATTACTCGGAGAATATTTTGACAAGGGCGGAACTCTAGAGAATTTATTCAACCCGGCAATTGAGGGGTCCCCTTTATACAACCTAAAGAAAGAATTACAAGGTGAACTTAAAAATCTTAGAGATTCGATAGAGAGAAAGGAAGCGAAAGAGGAAATAGTTCAGATTACTACATTGAAAGGTTACGCATTCGAGGACGCCTGTGAGGCTATCCTCAGTGATTTTGTTTCAAAGCATATAGGTGATGAACTAGAAAGAACGACTAGTAAGCATGGTGAGATTACAGGCAGCTTAGCAGGAGACTTCTTGATAACATTGAGAGATATGCCAGACACCAAAATAGTGCTAGAAACAAAAGACTGGGGTTCCGTAACACAACCAAAGATTATTGAAGGCCTAGAAGAAGCGATGACGAATAGAGCAGCCAAATATGGAATATTTGTATCAAAATATAAGGAGGCGTTGCCAAAGAAGATTGGCTGGTTCAATGAGTTTAGGGGCAATATGTTGATTTGTGCATTGGGTAGCAAGGAAGCCGATACATTCTTCCCAGAGGTATTAAATATTGCTTACCAGTGGGCAAGATTGAAACTTACAAAGGAGATACCTCCAGGAGAGAAGGCTCTTGAGACGATAGCCGAAGGTATAAAAGAAATAGCGACTAAACTGGATGCCTTCACGCAGATTCAGAGACAATGTACCAATGTAGAAACTGCGACACAGGAAATACGAAAACTTTCCGACAAATTGAAGAGTAGTATAGCGACGCAGATAGACAAGATAAAACAAGCAATTACATATGCAACAGGAGTCGAAATAGAATAATAAAGTCACCGGGAGGTAGATAAGGATACCATGCGTCAATACACGAACCTCAATAGTGATGAACTTGAAGGTTATCTAGAAAAAATCAGACGCATCGCCAAGATGGACAATGACGACGCACTTCTGGAAGTAGATGAACTAATCTATAATCTCGCTCTTCGAGGTGCAGCCGACCCCTATATTAGGTTCGGCATCAATAGCCGGAAAAGTGACCACAGCGTTGACGTTGATGGTGCTAAGCAGGAATTGCGTGAATTTCGCAACAAGCTGGAGGATATTCGCAAGTCGGGCATGTCGGGCTTGTATGAAGAATGGGACGAGGAGACAGGGGAATTCATCAGTATTGGAGAACTTGCCAACCGACTCGGGGAGGACTGGCCCAAATCGGTAAAGGATGTACTACACGAAGAAATTACACAAATTAGACAAGAGGCGCACAAACTAGTAGATGGGCTCCAAATTCGCGAATATTCTGATGATATTCTAGCCTCCAAGAAAAGGAATATCTGTAACATAAGCTCTGTGAGGGGGATTCTCAAAACCCTTTCTTATGCTGAAGACATGCTTAGAGAAAAAGGAGCCTTGAATGATGAGCTCTGTCAGGAGATACACCGAGAAAGGGAAAGGTGTGCGTGGTTTCGTGCAAAAAGAAAATTTTTAGAGATAGAAGTTGCTGAAAAGAGTGGCAACAGAAGCAAGGCAGCGAGACTAAAGAGGGAGGCACAGGTAATTCTTGAACAAGATTGGAGGAATATATTCCCTAATGAACAATGCCCGAATATCGACCTAATAAGATGACTCGAGTAGCAACATTATCTCTTTCACAAAAATTCTTAACAAAGCTACCTTAAGTCGGCTTCAATCTAAACCATAAGACGCTGCCGGAAAGCGCTTGGAATTTGATTTGGTTATGAATGCCAATTGCACTTTATAGCAATTTGTTCAACCCTCCAATACAGCCTTAAGCTATCCTCAAACTTCACTGAGCTAGCAATTCACAGCTTCTTCTATTTAAGATTGACTTACGGTATAATTCAATCAAGAGGAGTCTCAAGTGAATATAGCTGTGGATTGGTCACATACCAAGGGGCTTGCCACATACGACGGTACGAACTCAGAAAATCATAAGACCAGAGCCTCTTTTCTCTTGTGGCTAAGGAAGCTCGGTCAGAATACCCAAAAATCTGTCATTCTTGAGGATGGCTGTCCAGTCTCTCTAATCCTAGACATAGCCAATGAGGGAAATCCAGTCCTGCTGATAAGCAACAAAGCCACCAAGCGGTATAGGACTGAGCATGGTATTCCCAAGAGTGATGAAGTCGATGCGAAAATCATATGGGAGCTTGCCAATAGCGGAGCACAACTGACGCCAGCCAGTCTGGACGACGACCGCTTAGAGCTTCGCTTCCTATACAGGCAATTTCTGCGTTATCAGAAAACACGAATTGCAGTGGGTAACACGCAGAAGAATTACTCAAGATACTATCGCGCCAAAGAATCCGCCTCTGGCAATGGCTCACCTGATGACATAACACCATATGACACTGCAAAAAAAGCGCTTGAGCGTGCGGAGGATGCCATAATGAAACGCGCAAGTGGTTTGGTATCTACAGGTCAGTCCAAGTCAATGCCCTCGCAACCGAACATTAGGGGTTTACACAATCGTATCTGGGTCGGTATTCTGGCTACTGCCAATCCAATTGACTTCAAATGTCTGTCGTCATACTTAAGATTCTGTGGCTTGACTCACGATGTCAAAATGAGCAAAAACTATAACCGACATGCAAAAAAGCTGTATCACATGCTGGCTCGATTGACAAGACAGTACGAAGACCCAGAGTTTAAGCTAATGTATGATAAGTGCAAGGCTGACATCCAGGCCAAACATCCAGACTATGATGAGAAGCGCCTCCACTTTGCGGCTGTCAATAGAACAGCCACGATGCTTGCCAAATACATATTCAGGTATGTTAATGGTAAAATGCTTGGGGCTGGGGAGTGAATCTATTGTTGCAATTTAAATCTGGAGTTGTTGTCCAGCTCCCCAGCCATTATAACGATTTGATATCCTTAAACTTTACTGACACCTAGCCTGGGAGAACCGGTCCGATAAACTTAATGTTAAAATGGTTTCTATAATTTGCCTACAGCCTTATCCAGCAACTCCAGGAACTTAGCTTCGCTGAGCGTCTTTATCCCCAACTTCTCTGCTTTGGCTAGCTTGGAGCCAGGGTCGGCGCCCACCACCACGTAAGAGGTCTTCTTGGTGACATCCGAGCCGGCTTTGCCACCCAAGGCCTTTATTTTCGCTTCTGCTTCTGGACGGGAGAAGGATTCCAGCTTCCCGGTTAAGACAAATTCCAATCCGGCTAAAGGTAGGGAGGGGACAAGCCCCTCCCCTACTTTCTCGACTTCCCCTTTTTCCAGCCTCACCCCGGCCTTCCTCAGCTTTTCGATAATTTGCCTGTTTCCTTTTTGTCTGAAAAAAGCCACGATGCTTTCAGCTATCTTGGGGCCGATGGAGGGAATAGTTGAAAGCTCTTCCTCGCTGGCTTTAGCTAGAGCGTCTATGCTATTAAAGCGCTCTGCCAGTAGGTCGGCGTATTGCTCACCAATGTGGAGGATTCCCAGGGCGAAAATAACTCGTGCTAAGGGTCTATCCTTGCTACCCTCGATGGAATTAAGCACGTTGGAGGCACTTTTGTCGGCCATCCTCTCCAGACCGAGAAGCTGCTCCTTGGTGAGGTAGTATAAATCGGCAGCATCCTTGATCAAGCCGCCCTCGAACAAAGCCTGACATAGCTTTTCACCCACGCCATCTATATCCATGGCCTCACGGCTGACAAAGTGTTTGATTCTCTCCAGGGCTTGAGAAGGGCAGGCAGCATTGGTGCAGCGGTGCATGGCCTCACCTTCAGGCTTTATGACCTCGCTGCCACACACGGGGCAGCGGCTGGGCATGTGGAAAATCCTCTCCTTGCCAGTACGGCGGCTGATAATAGGCTCGACAATCTCAGGAATGACTTCACCAGCTCGCTGCACCACAACCCAGTCTCCAATCCTGATGTCTTTGCGGTGAATATCTTCCTCATTATGCAGCGCCGCTGAACTGATAACTACACCGCCTACTCGAACTGGCTCCAGAATAGCGTAGGGATTAAGACTCCCCGTCCTCCCCACATTTATGCCGATGTCAATTAGCTTTGTGGTGCCCTGGACGGCGGGAAACTTATAGGCAATAGCCCATCTGGGCTCGTGAGCCACAGTGCCCAATTCTTGCTGGAGAGCAATAGAATTGACCTTTACCACTATGCCATCAGCCTCGTAGGGAAACTTTTCCCGGGTTTCTACCCAGCTCTGATGATATTCCTCCGCTTCATCGAGGGAATGGCGTAGGGCAATATTGGAGTTTATCTTGAAGCCCAAGGACTTGAGGTACTGCATGATTTCCCAGTGAGTGTCGGGCACCGCCTTACCTTCAGCCCAGCCTAAGCCATAAACGAATATATCGAGAGGTCGTCGGGCGGTAATGCTGGAATCGAGCTGCCTTACCGAGCCAGCAGCGGCATTCCTGGGATTGGCAAAAAGCGCTAGCTCCTCTTTAGCCCGCTCTTCATTGAGCTTCTTAAAACCAGCTTTAGGAAGATAAACTTCGCCCCGGACTTCGAATCTGGGCGGCGCTTCCTTGGGCACGGAAAGGGGAATGCTCCTGATGGTTCTCAAGTTCTGGGTGATGTTCTCACCCCGGTAGCCATCTCCCCTGGTTGCTCCCGTGGCGAGCAAGCCGTCAACGTAAGTCAAAGCTACTGCCAGCCCATCGATTTTAGGCTCGCAAACGAGGTCAAACTGGCGCCCGCCAAGGAGATTGCTGACTCTTATATGCCAGGTTGCCAGTTCTTCATAGGAAAAAGCATTGGCCAGGCTCAACAAAGGCTGGGGATGTTCGACAACTCCGAACGCTTCTACGGGAGGCGCTCCAATCCTTTGCGTCGGCGAGTTAGGGGTAACAAGCTCAGGATGCTCAGCCTCAAGCTGCTTGAGCTCCTTCATCAACTCATCATACTCGGCATCGCTGATTTCGGGGCTGTCCAGCACGTAGTAACGGTAATTATGATAGTTAATTATCTCCCGCAGCTCTTCTATCCTCTGTTTGGCTCTATTTACGTCTTTCATAAGGCTCCGTCAATTATAATATAGCATAGCTAAGACGGGTGTGCAGAGATGTCACTCATCAAACGTAGATGTAAAAAACAAACTGCGGAGACTGTTCAGGAAAGTTTTTGCTCACTTGTTTCTGCCGAACGGGCAGATATAAACACACATACCGCAAGCCCTGTGCTGAGCCTCTCGTTTGCTTAGATAGTTGTCACATGCTTCAGCAGCGAATAGCTCGCTCCTTGGTCTGGGCTTATCGAAAGCCTGTCCGGTAAAGGCATGTGCCGGACAATCTTTCACACATGTACAGCAGTCGCGGCACATCTCATTCATAGGCACTCCCGCTTCTAAAGGAGCATCTGTGAGCACTGTGCCCCACCTCACGCGGGGACCGTGTTCCGGTGTAATGAGCAAGGCACTCTTGCCAATCCACCCCAGCCCAGCTAAATGAGCTGCTAATTTGTGGGAGAACACACCAGTAATCCTGGTTCTGTCCACCGTTTGAGACGACGGGATAACGAAAGCTTGAAAACCGGCTTTATCCAGGGATTGGGCTAACATCGCGGAAATAGAGTCTAGGCGCGGATTTATAATTTGATACACGTAATACCAATAAGTGTTCAGGGCAGATGGATTATTATGATGGACCAGCGCATTTACAATGCCATCCGTAAGAACGAAGCCATGAGAAACAGCTCGTGGAAACTGAGTGAGAAATTTTCCGCCCTGCTCGGAAATACGCTGTCGGGCAGGAGTAAGGTCAGCTATTCCGAAGTAGGTTGACCCCATGTCCTTAGCCAAAGATTCTAGCTGGCCTCTAAGATTTACTTTATCCTTATCTTTCATAGCTAACTCCTATGTGCAAGTATAGCACAGCAGAGCTTCCCGACCTCAATTTTATTCTCAACTGTGTCGAAATTACTAACGTTTAGGATGGAGTTGTTAAGTTACCTCCTAACTCTACGATATTTGCTATAATCAAGGTGGATTTACAAAAATGGGGTAGAGTATAAGCCCAAAAGAGGAGGATAAAACATGGCTACGAAACCAGTTGTAATTAGATTCTTCGCCCCGGTGATTGATGCCACTGTCAATACTCTGATGAGTGCCGTCGACCAGAAAATGAAGCAAGGGATAAAAGATTTCATCATTCTTATTTCTTCGCCCGGCGGCTCTGTCATCCACGGTTTAAGCGCATATAATTATTTGAAGGGGTTACCTGCTTCCATAACTACACACAATTTTGGTAGCGTAGACTCGATAGGCATTGTCATATACTGCGCCGGTTCGAGAAGGCTATCAGTACCCCAAGCGAGATTCTTGTTTCACGGCGTTAGCGCGCAGTTTAGGGGGGAGCAGAATCTAGAGGAGAAACTGCTGGAGGAAAGATTAAACGGATTGAGGATTGATATGGAGAATATTGCCAAGGTCATCGCCGCCAATACCGGCAAAAGCGCCCAAGATATTACTGATGCCATGATTGAGAGGACGACTTTGAATCCCGAGGAGGCGCAGTCCTGGGGCCTGGTGCACGAAATTAAGTCAGAGCTATTTGAAGCCGGCAGCGAAGTAATTGCCATACAATTCCAGCAACAACCACAACAACTGCCGAAGCTGTAACATTAGCCGGGAAGCGTGTGCCCAACTACTCCCTGTTTCCAACAACATGATTCGTAGCCTATTGCCTGCGGATTTCGATGCTATACTCCAGGTCTTAAATGATGCCGCGCAAGCTTACCAAGGAGTAATCCCGGATGATAGATGGAAGGAACCATATATGTCAGCCGAGGAATTGAAAGAGGAAATTGAAGCTGGAGTGCGATTCTTTGGTTGGGCGGAAGGTGGGCATTTGCTCGGAGTGGCCGGAATTCAAGCTCTTAAAGATACTACCTTGATCAGGCATGCTTATGTGCTTCCAGGATGCCAGAGAAAGGGAATTGGCACGAGGCTACTGGAATATCTCGTAGGTTTGGCCCAGACTCCAGAAGTCCTGGTGGGGACCTGGGCTGATGCTACCTGGGCTATTCGATTCTACGAGCAACATGGCTTCAAGCTGGTGTCATCTCGGGAAAAGGATAGGCTGTTGCGGACATATTGGAACATCCCCGAGAGGCAGATTGAAATCTCAGTGGTGCTGAGGACAATCTCCTTTTTCTAGTGATGGTGTGACTTCCCGGTTTGTCAATAGCTGGTACTCATCCACCACATTGGCGATATCTCTGCCTCTGGTCATTGCCCAGCAACCTATTCTTTGTTCCCTTACATATTTGTAACATTGGGTGATAATCTTCCGTGTCATTGCGAGCCCCCGACTTATCGGGGCGTGGCAATCTCATTGTGAAGCTGGGGCCTGCTATAGTTGAACTGAGGGACCTCGCTTGGAGATTGCTTCGTCGCTACCGCTCCTCGCAATGACAAACAAAGAAGTGTCACTTGGGTACTGAACGAGGACAAGGGCTTTACGATATACCTTTTATTACGATATACTCTATAATGTTTTTCCAGAGGCAGAGATGAATATTAAACAGGCCTTGGAAGATACTGCCAGAGAAATACCCCACAAAGAAGCCATTGTTCTTGGTGCTCAGAGGATTACTTATGGGGAACTAGATGAAGCTTCTAATAGAGTAGCTAATGTCCTCCTGAAGCTGGGGATGAAAAAGGGTACCCATGTGGCTATCTTGATGTCTCATAGTCCAAAGTGGGTCATCAATTATTTCGGGGTAATTAAAGGTGGGGGCGTAGCTGCGCTGCTCAACACTGCGCTTAAAGCACCTGAACTTGATTCTTTGCTGCGAGACTCCGACTCGGAAATTCTGATAACGGAGAAGAAATTTTCTCGGATGCTTTCCTCAGTCTTACCTCACATTCCTTTGCTAAAGCACATAATTAAAGTTGATGCAAGCTCTTACACCAGGATGGTCGCTAATAGCTCTTCCATAGCACCGACTATCGATATAAAAGGCGAGGATGAAGCTACTATATTCTACACCTCTGGCGTCCTAGGGAGGCAAAAAGGCGTGGTACATACACATGCTTCCCTTATGGGAACTCCCCCCATAGTTTCCGTAGGCATACAACGGAAAAGAGAAGATGTCATCATAGACCTTGTTCCTTTTTCCTATCTTTATGGCTTATTTGAAGTTCTTTTTGGTTCGATTATCACAGGCTCTACCATCGTGCTTATCCCTAATTTCACTCCCAGAGCTGTCCTGGAGGCTGCGGAAAAAGAGAAAGGCAGTATTATCTTTGGCGTTCCTGCCATGTACAATGCCCTGGCTATGGTGCGTGACGAAATTTTGGGAAGATATGACCTGAGTTCGCTGCGATTGGCGGTTACTGCTGGGGCCAAGTCCTTTCCTAAGCTCATGGCAACTTTGGAGGATAAGTTTGGTTTATCCCTTTATGAGGTATACGGCCTCACGGAAGTTTCAGCCGTTTCCATAAGCACCTTTAACAGCCGTAAACTGGGGACTGTAGGCAAGCCAATTTGCCGCCTTAAGATACTGGATGATAGCGGCAAGAAAGTTCCCAGGGGCGAAATAGGGGAAGCTGTGTTCAATGCTCCTTGGGTGATGAAAGGATACTATAAAGCTCCTGAACTCACAGCTCAAGTCCTTAAGGATGGCTGGTTTTATACCGGAGATTTAGTCAGGATGGATGAAGAAGGCTATCTGGAGTATGTGGAGAAGAAATCGTTCATAATAGTCACGTCTTCTGGACTTAAGATTGGTCCGTCAGAAGTTGAATTTCTGCTGCTGAGCCATCCTAGCGTAGCTGAGGCAGTCTATGTCGGTATTGACGATGGTTATGGAGGACAGATACCCACAGCCTTCGTAGTGCTTAAAGAAGGGCAACATGCCACGGCAAAAGAGCTGTCCAATCTTTGTTACCAAAACCTGGCTGATTTTAAGCTCCCTAAGAGAATTGAATTTGTAGATAGCATACCCAAAACTAGCTCGGGGAAGGTAGCTAGGAAGAAGCTCAAAGAAAGAGGGCTGCCCCAGAACTAAAGCCTTCCGCATAATCTTGTATAAAAATCCTCTCCCTTGACCTGCTCGCCGTATGACTCCAGCAGGCGAGTGGGAGAGGATTAAGGAGAGGGTGAAATCCCCCTCCCTCTAATTCCCTCCCGCCAGGGGAGGGAGAATTATAGGGACTTTTGCAATTGACTATAACTGAAAGAGTAGCATCAACCTTGTCTATCTTGTTCTCAAATTGGCCGTAGAGTGAAAGAAGTCCACGTAAATTATCAGAAGTTATTCAATAACATCCACTAATGTCATTCTGGGCTCTTCGCTTCTTGTCATTGCGAGCCCCGACTTGTCGGGGCGTGGCAATCCTATATCGCTCCACGAGATTGCTTCGGCACATCGTGCCTCGCAATGACAGGGTGAAAGTGTCATTGCGAGCGTAGCGGAGAATCTAATTCGCTTATCCTAATGTTGACGTGGCTGACACTTGCTGGTAACATCATAAACTGAGCCGTGCTAGGCGGGGAACTAGCGGTGCCCTGTACCCGAAAACCGCTATAGCGGGGCGGAATTCCTGCTTGAGGTTCACGGCTGGTGAGATTTTGTTTTTGCTGAGCGGTGTTGATAGTCGGGTTCTATGCAACTGGAGGCTATGAACCCCGTCAGGTCCGGAAGGAAGCAGCGGTAAATAGCATTTCCAGTGTGACATAGAGTAGCCTAGCTGGAGCTAGCTGGCGAAGACAGCTTGCTAGTTTGGGAATCGAGAGCAGGTGCACGGCTTGTTTAGATAAGGCGACACTCTTGTATCGGCAATTACTCCGCCAATTTGGCTTCAAACCGAAAAAAAGGCTAGGACAGCATTTCCTTATAGATGAAGCTGTATTAGAGCGTATTCTATCTGCTGCCGAGCTTAGCCCTGGGGACATCGTAGTCGAGATAGGTCCGGGATTGGGCATACTAACTGAGGGGTTAGCCAAGCGAGGAGCCAAGGTCATTGCTGTTGAGCTTGATGCCAAACTAGTTGCCCTGCTGAAAAAACGACTGGCTGCCTTTCCTGATGTCAAAATTATCCATTCTGACATACTTAAGGTTACCCCTCAGCAACTTTTACAAGATAATCTAACTGCCTCTGAACTTGCCCGAGGCTATAAAGTTATCGCTAATCTTCCTTATTACATTACTTCACCAGTATTGAGTCATTTTCTCGAGGCACAGCTACGACCCTCAGAAATGGTGGTAATGGTCCAGAAGGAAGTTGGTGAAGCTATTGCTGCTGCCCCTGGTAAGATGAGATTGCTCAGTGTTAAGGCTCAGTTTTATAGCCAGCCTGCTATTGTATCCTATGTACCAGCGGCAAGTTTTTATCCCCCGCCGAAGGTGGATTCGGTTATTTTACGCCTGGATGTCTACTCTCAGCCGCCCCTGATTAAATCAGGGGTATCCGATGTCGCTGGTTTTTTTGATATAGTTATGCATGGTTTCCGTTCCCCTCGTAAGCAGCTTCGTAATTCCCTGGCGCACTCTTTAGGGATGCCGCCCAGCCAGGTGGCTTCATTACTGGAGAAGGCTGGCATAGAAGCTAAACGGCGAGCGGAAACTCTGAGTTTGGAGGAGTGGAAGGAGCTCTGGAAAGTCTTTGCTCCCTTCTTGTGTCATCCTGAGCGAAGCGAAGGATCTCGAGATTCTTCGTCGTCCCGATGTATCGGGACTCCTCAGAATGACATTAGGGGTAAGTAGTTAAAGGATTACAATGTTGACTGTTTATGCCCCGGCTAAAATAAATCTTGTCCTCGAAGTACTGGGCAAGGATAATGATTATCACCGAATCTCCAGTATTGTCCAAGCAATAGACTTATGCGATGTCCTCAATTTTCAGCCAGACGAGACATTATCCTTTGAATGTGATGAACTCAGCTTAAAGCGTGATAACCTGGTAACGCGGGCGGCCGCCCTGCTTAAAGAAAGCACAAAATGTAGTCGGGGGGCACGAATGGAACTTCGCAAGCATATACCCTGGGATATGGGGTTGGGGGGTGGCAGCAGCGACGCCGCCGCCACTCTCCTAGCTCTAAATGAGCTCTGGGGATTGGGGTTGCCCCTTTCTGAGCTGGTCCGTTTAGCCTCTAAGCTGGGCTCGGATGTCCCCTTCTTTATCCATAAAGGCACGGCTTTGGTAGAGGGGAGAGGAGAAAAGGTAACCTCTTTACCATCCTTGCCTACAACTCACTTCGTGTTGCTAGTGCCGCCATTACCTAAAGTGCCGGATAAAACCAAGCAAATGTATAGTAATTTGCGCGCTGCTTATTTCACCGAAGGCCAGTTTGTTCGGGCAGCCTTGTCATCTTTGAGGCAAGGGAAAACGATTGATCATAGTCTTATGTTTAATGTCTTCGAAAAGGTAGCCTTTGATTTCTTCTCTGGGCTGGACAAATATCGGAAGGCTCTGAAGGAAGCTGGAGCCCCGGGAGTTTATCTCGCCGGCTCCGGACCATGTCTTTTTACCTTTTTCTCAGGAGAGAAAAAAGCTGGTGAGCTGTTTTCACGCCTGAAAAAGCAGGAATTGGAGTGCTACCTGGCATCTTCTCTCCACGGTGACTAGAGCGCTCTTCCCCGAAGAGAGAAGGTTAGGGTGGAAGTTAAAATATGAATATAGTGGAGAAAATCAAGCAAAATAGGTGGCTTCTGGCGACGATTTATGCCGTTATCATTCTTGGTCTCAGCTTCGGCCTTTATTTCCTCGTTGGATATCTGAAGGCTCGTTTTGATATTTCAGGTGAAGGATTAGCCACTACAGCTTACCTGGCTGTTTTTATAACCTCTCTGGTAAGTAACGCCAGTATTATTATTCCGGTACCTATTTTCGTCGGCATAATGATACCAGTGGCAAAGATGATGGCGGAAGTATCACCGTGGGGTCCTGTTCTGGTAGCTCTTACAGCTAGTAGCGCTGGCACCCTGGGGGAAATAACTGGCTATTATGCTGGTTACCTAGGGAAAAAGATAATAGTCACTGAGGCTACACCGGGATATGAAAAGCTTGTGGGTTGGATGAAGCGACACGGCCCCTTGGCCATTTTTCTTCTGTCCCTCCAGCCTATTTTACCATTCGATATAGCTGGACTTATCTCGGGCGCTTCGAGAATACCATTATGGAAATTCATATTGGCTTGCTGGGCAGGGAAATTCCCCAAGTATCTTTTGGGCTGCTACCTCGGTGGGACAGTTTTGAGTCATCTCCCTCCCTTACCGCTCTAGCTTCAGCGATAAAGAAAGGGCTAGTTTTCTTTCGTCGGCCTTGGTGCGGACCTCTCCATCTAATTTTGCCTTATGCAATATCTGGAGGACCTGTCCCATCTGTGGTCCCGCGGAGATGCCCAGTTTCTTTAGCTCTTCCCCGTCGAGGGCAGTTCTGACATAGCGCAGTTTCGTGAGAAATAGTTGGAGATTACGGTGTGCCGTCGGAGATTCTGGGGCCAGGGCATTTGCCTGGATTGCCACAGGCTCATATTCCCGAAGCATGTAATAAATCTCGCTGGGTTTCAGGGAAGGCTTGTCCAGCAGGGGCAGGCTGGTCTTGAGGCGGAGTGTATCGCGCATGGCTTGGGATAATTTTGCCGATATGTTAAGACGAGCGAGAAATTGCTCAATATCCTTTTCGTTAGATGAATAAACAAGAAGACAGAAATAGAGCGAGGACAATTGGTTGGGCTTCTTTAGGCAGCGCGCCTTGTCAAATTTCTCAGCTACCCAGCCATCGCCTTTGAGGAAGGGGCCTATTCTGGGCAGCACTCCTAGCTCGCCAAGCCGCTTGATAACCAGTTCCGGCTTTTTTTCCTTGAAAATCAATTCCAGCTCGTGCCTGATTCGGTCGCCGCTTATGGTATCCAGCATGGGGATATCTCGTTTAAGTAGCTGAGCGGTCTGTGTTTCAAGCTCAAAACCTAGCCGTTGCTCATAACGAACAGCCCGTAAAATTCTGGTAGCATCGTCGCTGAAGCTCCCAGGATGCAAAATACGAATGAGGCGGTGCTCGAGGTCATTTTTACCTTGATGGGGGTCAACTAGCTTCCCATAATCGCTTGCCGCAAGGGATATAGCCATAGCATTGATAGAGAAATCTCTACGGATGAGGTCATCCTTGACGGTGCCCGGGGTAACTGTAGGCAGCGCCCCCGGTTTGGCATAGGTTTCCTTTCGTGCTGTCGCCAGGTCCAGAGTGAAATTTTCATATCTGAGCTTAGCGGTGCCAAAGCGGTGATGGGCTAGCAACTTGGCTTGACTGGTTTCCGCCACTTGTTGAGCCAGTTTTATCGCATCGCTCTCGACTACCAAGTCGATGTCGAAGCGGGGTCCCGAGCGAAGCGAAGGATCTCCGAGAAGCAGGTCTCGCACTACACCACCGACGAAATATACCGTTTGCCCCCGCTTAGCCGCCTGTCCGCTGATATCCTTGACTAACTCCAGGAGTGACTGGGGGAGATATTGCTCTATTTGCCGGGCTAAATTCATCGTATCAGTATTATATCAGCACTTCCCTTGCCGTCGTATAATGTTTTTTTTCTTGTGATTTTCGTGGACGGATTTAGATTAGCCCGGCTTCCATATCCTGCTTCAGCAACCGAATTAGCTCGGTATGGAATCGATACTGAAATTGTTTAGCGGTGTCGCCGGGCCAGTCGTAGAAACCTTTGCCAGTTTCTATTCCCAGTTCGCCTTTCTCCACGTGTTCGGCGATGGGTTTCCACGGCTGTACGCCGCGGTCTTTCGCCATACGGTAGCTGAAGTCCAGCCCGATCAGGTCCAACCGCTTGAAGTAAGCAGTGTAAGTCATGCGGCGACCGAAGCCGAAGGAGATAACATCATCCATGGTTTGGGGGTTGCATACCCCACGGTCTATCAGAGACTGAATTTCCCGCCCAATAGCCCCCTGAATTCTATTGCCAATAAATCCCGGGAGGTCAACGTCGATAATCACCACTTTCTTGCGCATCCCTCGCAGCATTTTTGCCGCCCTCTCTACGACCTTCCTGTTTGTCTTTTCTCCTCCCGCTACCTCTACCAGGGGGACGAAGTGGGGTGGCTGGAAGTAGTGCGTTGCTACGACACGCTCGGGATTTTTGGTAGCTGAGGCGATGTCAGTAACCCTGAGGGTGGAGGTATTGGTGGCCAGTATTACCTGCGGTGGACAGAGCTCATCCAGCTTGGCGAAAATTTCTTGCTTCAAGGCCAGTAGCTCGAGTACCGATTCCAGGACAAAGTTGGCGCCTGTTGTTGCCTCAGCGATATTGGTGGTCGGGTGCAGTCGGCGATAGGTTGCTCTAGCCTCATTGTGGGTAATTAGTTCCGTCTCTGCCATCAAATCGAGCGCTTCTTTGGCCTGCTGCATAGCTCGCTTGCTGGTTTCTTCTCTGGTATTGTACATGTTGACTTGATAGCCGAACCTGGCAAACTCCAGGGCAATACCGAAGCCCATTAGCCCGCCACCGATAACCGCGACTCGCTCAATGCCTTTTTCTTTCATTGCAACCTCCTTTGCCGCTATCGTTTGTCTTGGTAGAAGCGGTTAGCTTTGTTCCCTACTATAACCATGTGCGTATTACCTGTCAAATCTGCTCAGGCACTCCTGCAAACGTTGCGTTTTATATACCCATAGTTAAAATATATAATTAAGGGTATCTACATAATATAATTCTCTCTCCCCTAACGGGAGAGAGTTAGAGTGAGGGGGAAATTCACCCTTAAGATAAGAGGAATAACAGAGAAGTCTTCCCAAAATTCCCCCTCTTAAGATGAGAGGGGTCAGGCCTGCCCGCCGAACAAATTCTTTGGCAGGCGGGGGAGTTATGAAAGAGAGTCTTTAAGCATGGAAGCTAAAAGCCCGGAAGGGCACCGGAAAAGACTACGGGAGAGGTTCAATCAATCGGGGCTGGCGGCGTTCCTCGACTACGAAATTGTGGAATTGCTGCTGACACTGGGGACTCCTCGCAAGGATTGTAAACCGCAAGCCAAAGAAGCCATAAAGAGGTTCAAGACCTTGAGAGGCGTTCTGGAGGCTCCTCCCGAGGAATTGCTGAAGATTAAAGGAGTAGGCCCGACCCATATCTTTGTCATCAAATTCATGCAGGAGATAGCCAGGGAGTTTCTCAAGGAACAAGTCCTCGAAAAACCCTACTGCCGGTCCTCCCGGGAGGTCTTCGATTACCTGTACCATTCTATGCGAGATTTGAAAAAAGAAGTCTTCAAAGTCATGTTCCTTGATACTCAGAATCGCGTTGTGGAGATTGAAGACCTTTTTGCAGGGACATTGAACGCTAGCGCTATTTATCCTCGGGAAATTATCCAGAGCGCCGTCAAACATAATGCCGCGGCCTTAATCTTCGTCCACAACCACCCGGCCGGGAATCCTCAGCCCAGCGATAACGATAAACAAATAACCCAGGACTTAGTCTTCGCCGGAAATATTATGCAGATTAAGGTCCTAGACCACATCATAATAGGCGAGAATCGCTACTTCAGCTTTGCCGATGCCGGGCTAATTGAAGAATATAACTCGGACTTCTTAAGCCTCAAAGAAGGTAAGCGAACTTAAGCCTGAACGGGATTTAAGACCTTAATAAGTTGTCTGGCGATTTTAGCTTTCGTCCACTGTTAAATGGGCGGCAGCCATTTTGGGATGGAGCTAAGGAATTCTATCATTCTTTTATTCATAATGTTCGAGTTTCATCGTTAACATAAGAGGATCAACGCCCCGCACGGCCATTATAATTTCCGCTTGGGGCACAACACCTTGCTCGGTTACCCAAAGTGTCATCTCCAGACCCATCTCAGGTTGTGTTCCATTCAGCACGAAACAATTCTGATAGGTGCCAGAGGGGACCACAACATCCTCTTTTCTGATGGCAGTCATCTCCACGATTAGCTCTGCTGTACCGCCATAAGGAATCATGTGGGTGAATTGCTCTGAGTACCCTGCATGAATGGCCCCCCAGTGTTCTGGTAGTAGTAAGAGCGTCATTTCCGTGGTTACATCAAGGAAAATGCCTGCATCTATTGCTGTCGGAAGTGGCAGAGAAGAGTCTTTGTAATTCTTTGAAAAAGATGTGGATCCAGGCACTGAATTCCTGAAATCTTCAACCTCTCCGTTAAAACTCACCCCAATTTCTCCGATGGTGATATTTATGGTGAACTCTCCTTCGAATTTATAAGTCTTATTGCTGACTGGCGCGAGTTGTACTTCTCCCACTCTAGATTCTTGGAAATAATAACCGTAAGTTGCTAAATGGACTTTGGGCTCGGGTTCCGGTTTGAGAAGGGTATAGGCGACAACAACGGCAACAATGGCTAGACCAACCAAGGTGATTATAATTATTGGATTTTTACCATTCATTATAATTCCTCTCTTGGATAATCCCATGTTATAATAACCTTCCTTAGTGTAAAAAGAAAGATGTGAATAGTCAAGGAGGTGGAAAATGGCTGATTTCGGACGGGGCATCAAAGCTGGCGTAGTCACCGGAATTGCCTACATAGCTATCTCTGCGATACTTGGAGCAATTTATTACAATCTTTTGTCCATCCCACCCTTCATACACGCAGCCCAACTCTCCCCATTCTTGTTAAGGGATTTAACGGCTTTCTCCTTCTGGCTTTCCGTGTTCTTTCCATATGTATGCCGCGGACTCGTATTCGGGGCGGTTTTCGCCGCGCTATATAGTTTCCTCCCCGGCACCGCCAGCGTTAAGAAAGGAGTGATGCTCTCGGCATTCGTCTGCATAGTCGCTTTAGTCGGGGCTATTTACACAACCCCGGGGTGGCCCACCGAAGGCCAGATATCTGATGGATTTTATTATGCTGGAACGCTTAAACTGTCATCGCCTAGCCTAGCACTGGCTGGCATTATATCCGCTCTGGTCTTTGGTACACTGACCGGCTTCCTGTGGGATAGGTTTCGGGGGAAAAGATTGACGGAAGAAAGAAAGGGGAGGTCGGTATTGCTGGTCAGCTTCATTCTGGGGTTAGTAACTTGGGTATTATTTGCCGTGATGTTCCTTATAGGTGTGGTTATTCGCGGGGCTCCTGCGATAGGGATTGGTTCTTTATGGCCGAACCTACTTTTTTTGTCGGTTGTCTTTCTCGGACTCCCTGGCTGGGTTCTCACCCTTGTCGCCTGGAGGAAGACGAAAGTGGACAAATCCGGGTTTAAATGGGGTGTGGCTGGAGGGGTAATGATGGCACTGACCGGTATTATGCTGTTTCCTGGGATCCTCGCCATTATTGGCGGAGTGCTCAGCGGGCGCCAGCCCGCCAGCGAGCCCAGCACTGCCGCAATTGTGCAATAACGATAAACAAATTTGCCGATGCCGGGCTAATTTGAGGAATATAACTCGGACTTTTTAAGCCTTAAAGAAGGGAAACTCCGCTAAAGGAAACAAGCAGGGCGAAACTATAGTTAACTGCATAAATCATAATTCTCTCTCCTTTGGCGGGAGAGAATTGATATAGGGGGAAATTCTGGTATAATGTTCGCATGTGAGAAATTAACGCTTGAAAGTGCAAGCGGGTGGGCGGCAAATTTAGTGTCAGTGCAATATCTATTTAAGTCGCTTTGTCGAATGTATAGTGAGGTGAGATAATTGGCTGATTTCAGACGGGGGATCAAAGCCGGCGTAGTCACCGGAATCGTTTACACAATTATCTTGGTGATACTTGGAGTAGTTGGTGGCGAGTTTTTGTACCTCTCGGGCTTTATGCACGCAGCCGGACTCGCCCCAGTCGAATCACTATTCGTGCTTTTCTCGCCCGGTATCGGTGGCAACGTAGTCCGCGGAATCATATTCGGGGTGGTTTTCGCGGCCCTGTACAATTTCCTCCCCGGCACTACCAGCATTGTGAAGGGAGTAGTGCTCTCGTTGTTCCTCGGGATAGTCACTGTAATTGAGGTTATTTACACAAACCTTGGATGGCTTTGGCATGAGGTTATTTACACAACCCCTGGATGGCCAACCTTTGGATGGCCTTGGCAGACTAACGGCATCTGGGGTACTGGAACTTATTACGGTGGAACGGTTAACCTGTCATCTATTAGCCTGATATTAGTTGGCATTATGTCCGCTCTGGTCTTTGGTGTACTGACCGGCTTCCTATGGGATAGGTTTCGGGCGAAAAAATTGACAGAAGCAAGAAAAGGTAGGGCAGTATTGCTGGTCAGTTTCATCTTGGGGGGAGTAATTTGGGTAGTGGTGGGCGTGCAACGCATTACAAGTGTGGTTATTACAGGGATTCCTTTAATAGAGCCTGAGTTCTGGTGTGAAAGTATACTTCTTGCGTTAGTTGCCTTCATCGGACTCGCCGGCTGGATTCTCGCCCTCGCCGCTTGGAGGAAGACGAAAGTGGACAAATCTGGGTTTAAATGGGGCGTGGCTGGAGGGGTAATGATGGCACTGACCGGTTGGATGCTGCTTCCCGGGGCCCTCGCCATTACTGGCGGAGTGCTCAGCGGGCGTAAACTCGTCACCAAGCCCAGCACTGCCGCAATTGGGCAATAACGATAAACAAATCTGCCGATGCCAGGCTAATTGAGGAATATAACTCGGACTTCTTAAGCCTTAAAGAGGGGAAAAGGACTTAAGCCAGAGCGGAATGGAGGAAAGAAATGTCAGATTATTATTTTGATATTGAAACGTACTCAAAAACACCGGGACCGGATTTCAGTAATGATGAAATAATAGCGATAACTTACCAACAAATTGACAGTAGGACAGGGGAGGCGAAAGGCAAGTTAAATATACTGAAATCTTGGGAATCTTC
Organism: Dehalococcoidia bacterium; assembly: GCA_049586675.1. Lineage (GTDB taxonomy): Bacteria > Chloroflexota > Dehalococcoidia > GIF9 > AB-539-J10 > RBG-13-51-36. The sequence goes on along the minus strand of JBAVCL010000004.1, from coordinate 18,577 downwards.
GGAAAAAGAAATCTTGCAAAAATTTTATCCGATATTCAATCCAGAGAAAAAATGGGACTTCGTACCAATTGGGTGCAACCTAAGCTTTGATTTTACCAGTCTAATCTACCGTTGGAGAAAGATAGGTATGGAAGTAAATGTAAGGAATTTATTTGCTGAACATCCATATATAGATATACAAGCAGTTCTGATACTGTTTAACAGGGGTTCAATCAAAGGGGCAACTCTTGAGAAATTCGCTGGGAAACGATATTCAGGTTCTAAAGTTATGGAATGGTACGACAGGAAGGAATATCCCACAATTCAGGACTATATTGAAGATGAGGCAGATAAATTTCTCAAGCTATACCAGTTTCTGATCCGAACATTACCTGCTATCTGGTTAGAATTTGCTAAAGAATCCAAAATTGTAATCTAGGATACTTACAGAATGATGACTATGACTATTGCTCAGTTTATAAGTGCACTACCGATGTGGTATGCAAAGTATGGTGATTGGAATCCAAATTTACGCAAACTCACTGCTCATTTAGAATGCAGTATTTCATCGAAAGCTGTGAATGTAGGTTATTTAGACATGTCCGACCTGCTCGCTATTGCAGATTGGGGAGGAAACCAATACAATATCAAAGCCAAAATCCAAGCTCAAAATACAAATGCATATATTCAGAGCATAACTAGGCAGGCGATTCAAGACCTCAACACAAGTAATTGGCGCTCTGCTCTTCAAAGCTTGAAGGGGATCCATTCCTGGGGACTTACTTATAGCACAAAAACGCTGAGTTTTATACGCCCGCAAGATTACCCTGCGTTCGATAGCCTATTACGAAGCGGCATTAAGGCTCTAAATTTGAAAAGGACAGACGCCAGTTACGGGCAATTTATTAATCTTTGCGCTCATATACGGAAAAAAACTCCAGCGCCAGGGCCTCGCTCAGATGGCTCATGGTGGCTTGCTGATGTGGAGATGGCATTATTTGCTTTTGTACGAAATGGTAATCACTTGATATAACATAGACATGACATTCACCGGTTTGAACAATACATCATATTGCCCCCTTGCCAAATTTACTCCTATGGCTTGCCGTCAAAAAGCTGTAAGCGTAAAATAGGACGCTGAGAGAATTCTGATCTTAGTCAGTGGCTATCCAATGGCGATGAGGCGATTTATAGCAGAGCAAGGTAATGAAACAATCAGTTAAGCAATTTTTAAAACCAGATTGGAGAAAAATCTTAATCACTCTAATTCTTTTAGGTCTTACATATTTCTATAAGGTCAACTGTTCACCTGGAGGAGTGGTAATATGCGAAGCCTATGGATTTCCAATTTCTTACTTCCGCATGTGGAGTGGTGATTTCGCTTATCGTCCCCAATATTCTATTTTATGGCTGGGGCTGGTAGTAGATTTAATCTTCTGGTATTTTGTTTCCTCTGCAATAGTTTTTGCTCTTATACAGTTAAAAAAGCGGCGTTAACAATTCATCGAAAAGTGACCAAACAATTCTGACTATTGTGCAATCTTACGGGATTTAACAATCCTCGGTTTTGTTTGGCTGTCCCTGCTAGGGGGCAACTTCAAGATAAGGTCGATAACCCTCAGATTAAATTTGGGCTGCGCGACATCCGAGCAACACAGCTAGGTTCTCGCTGTATATTGCACTTCATTATTTCTTGCTAGCCTCTGCTAGGGTAGCGCCGAGCTGGTGGCAGTCTTGGCTCTCACTCTCTGTAGGCATCCCGCCAACGGCTACTCCCTCGCACACCTTGCGCAATCCGCACGAAGCCGCTATGCTTTCTATACTCTGCAGTGATTTCACCTCTCCGCCACCACCTGATGCGAAAGCGGCAAATGGCTTGCCTCTTAGTTGGCTTCTTGAAAGATACGCTTTGTCAAATATCGCCTTCACGACACCAGCCATATAGGAAAAGTAGGTAGGCGACCCAAATGCCAGAGCGTCAGCATTAACGAGGTCACTGACAGATACTTGGTCAGCTTCCTTTAGCACCACCTCTACACCAGGAACTTCCTTCACTCCCTCAGCTACAGCCTGGGCCATAGCCTTGGTGTTGCCAGTTCCAGAATGATAAACCACTAATACTTTGGCCATTTTTCTCCTCTAATTTGGTATTTGTCCCTTCTCGCGAAATCTCTGTACTTAGCAAGCTAGCTTGCTAAGTGTGAAGACTTGCTCCATTAGTATATCACTTCTGGCCCTACCAAAATATTTCGCTGCATGATTTAGGTATCATGAAAGAGTAATGCACCTTCTGGGATATATGATGTAGAGTTTGAGGTTAATGTAACACGAATATGCCATAGGGAGGTGCAAATGAAGTACATCGGACTCGACTGCCACAAGCAATATGACCATGCGACGATGATTGACACGGAAACGGGCGAAATCAAAGTAAAAAGGCTGGCTCATATCAAAGAAGACTTCAACGATTTCATTGGTGATAGGACTGGCACCAGGATGGTCATAGAGTCATGCCGGGACTGGTCTCGGACGTATGAGCTGTCCGAGGATCTTGTAGGGGAAATAATATTAGCTCATCCCCTAAAGGTAAAAGCTATTGCTTCAGCTAAGATAAAGACCGATGCGATTGATTCACGGACATTGGCGCAGTTGCTAATGGCCGACCTTATTCCCCAAGCCCACCTGAGAAAAGGGGACAACAGAGTAGAGCAACAGGTAATCAGGCACAGGGCTTTTATGATGGTGATGAGGACGAGAGTGAAGAGCAGAATACATGACTTGGTAGATAGCCAGCTATTGCCGCCAGACGTACTTAAGGCAAAACCCATAAACCTGTTCTCCAAGAAGGGTATGAAGTGGCTCACGTCTCTGGAATGGGCCAACGAAGAGGATAAGAAAATAGTTGAATCGCACTTAAGAGTCATGGAAGCTATCAACCACGAAATATCAATCACTAATGACATGGTGAAGCAGCTATACGAGAAGGACAGGGATGCCCAACTGCTTGCTACTATCCCGGGCATCGGGGTGACCCTGGCAATGCTTATCAGCACTGAAATAGACGGCATCGGACGTTTTTCTTCCGTCTCTAAGCTTTGCTCTTACGCTGGTCTGGTACCCTCCACTCACTCATCTGGAGGGAAAACATATCATGGGAAGATTACATCAGAAGGTAACCGGTGGCTAAGGTGGGTCTTGGTGGAAGCTGCAGTGCCGGCATCCTACGCTGACGCTGAAATAAAGGAACGACTGGATATCTTTAGGAAGAAGAAAAGCGCTAATGTAGCCAAGACAGCAATAGCCAGATGGCTAATTAAAGTCGTGTATCACGTGCTTAAAGAGAGGCGACCATATATAACAGCCTACAAAAGCGCGAAAGTCGGAGCCGCCTTTTAAAACGCTTAGCGAATTCGCTAATAAGTGGATTGCGCTCTAATTTAGGTTAAGGGGCTCCGGCGCCGGATGTTACAGTGTGCACCAGAAATGGTGGTACGAATAGGAGATTGAGTAAACTCTTAACTATGACAAGGATGGCGAGGTGAAATAATGGGACTTGCATTACTCTTTCATAGGAGCGTTTTGTGACTCCTTAACTCTATAGTATCTTTTGGACACTGCACAAAAAAACTATTGACTATTTCTTAGATTGCAGTATAATAGTTTTTTAGCAGAACAGCCCGCTATCAGAAATACTGCGCGAAAACCAATATAAGGTTGGTAGTGAAGTGTGTGCCTTGGGAACTTACCTCTGTTCACTAAAATTCTCATCAAATTAGATAGGTGGGAAGGGGGTGGAAAATCAATCCCATAATCAAGTTAGGGCCAAGTGTAAGCCAGACCATCAAGTCAATTCTAGGCGATAAAGGTATCGAGCAGCCTATTCGCATTGATCTCCATTCTAGCGGATGCTGTGATTCGTCACTATACCTATGCGTGGACGCTGCCTTGGAGACCGATTTGACCGTGGAATTAGATGGCCTGACATTCGTTATTAATCCCGATATTTACCAAGTTGTAGGCGAAGTAACCATCTCCTATGTGGATGAAATGGGGAGAAAAGGATTTATTCTCACATCAAGCAAACCTGTAAGCGAGTGGGATGGCTTCGGTGTCAGCGACATTAAAATTCAGCCTAATCCTCAAGTGTGAACGTGTGGATTTTATGGTATGTGACTATATGTTTGTAAGCATATGATGTTGTCTGTCATTTAAAAATATTTAAGGAGGAGGGTTCAAATGGAGCAATATAAACTGTTCATCAATGGCGAATTCGTAGACGCTGCCAGTGGAAGAACGTTCGAGGCGATTGACCCCGGCACCGAGGCGCCTATAGCCACAGTAGCGCAAGCAGGAAAGGCTGACGCAGAAAAGGCTATAGCGGCGGCACGTAGGGCTTTCGACAGGGGGGACTGGAGCGGTCTTACGCCGGCAGCCCGTGCCGCCAAAGTGCAAGACTTTGCCGACCAGATAGCACAGCAGGGTCTGCGCTTGGCTTTCACCGAATCGATGAACTCCGGCCAGGTCATATCACTGGCCAAGTTCATGCCTTTAATCAGTGTCACTTTATTACGCAATTTAAGCCTAGCGGCAGTCACAAAATTTCCCTGGGAGGAGGAAATCCCGGTCTCGGGCAACGCTTTTGCGCCGGGCCGTGAATTCATCCGCAGGGAACCGGTTGGGGTATGTGTAGGAATTTCTCCCTGGAACTACCCTATGTATATAGCCTGCTGGAAGATCGCTCCTGCCCTCATCATGGGGAACACTATGGTTTTAAAACCGGCTTCTTATACTCCACTCACTGCGCTTATAGTAGCAGAAGCAGCAAAAGCAGCTGGCATCCCAGATGGAGTATTCAACGTCATCCCCGGCCCAGGGGGGGAGTTGGGCGAAATTCTCTGCACTCACCCGGATGTAGATAGGATAGCCTTTACCGGCAGCACGGAAATCGGTCGTGAAGTCATGAGGATGGCTGCCAATACAATAAAAAAGGTGACGCTCGAGCTGGGCGGCAAGTCAGCCAATATCATACTCGACGACGCAGATATGGAACTTGCCGTGGAGGGCGCACTCTTTAGCAACTTCTTCCACCAAGGACAGGTTTGTTCCTCAGGTAGTCGTGTATTAGTCTCATCAAAGATTCATGATGAATTCCTCGACAAGATGATAAAGCGGGCTGAATCTCTCCGCGTTGGATACCAGATGGACCCGACCTCTCACATGGGGCCCCTTGTCAGCAAACAACAACTGGCTACGGTTGAACGCTATGTCAAACTGGGTAAGGATGAGGGGGCAGAGCTGATCACCGGTGGCAAACGCGTCGAGGTTAAGGGTATCAAAGGTGGGTTCTACTACGCTCCCACCATCTTTGCCAATGTGAACAACGAGATGCGTATTGCACAAGAGGAGATATTTGGCCCTGTTCTTTGCATCATAAAATACGATAGTGATGAAGAAGCGATTGCCATTGCTAATGATTCCCTGTATGGCCTGGCAGGTGGTGTGTTTTCCACTAACATCGCCAGGGCTGAACGTGTAGCTCGTGGGGTTCGCACTGGAACAATGTGGATTAATAATTACCACATCTTTTCCGATTATTGCCCCTTCGGCGGCTACAAGCAATCTGGCTTCGGCCGCGAATTCGGTCTAGAAAGCCTGCATGAATATACTCAGATCAAGAGAATACATGTATCCACAATTGCCGACCATAAGTCGAATATAACTTTTCAACTTCTATCAGATTATAAGAAGATAGAAGGTTTTAGCTACAATTGCCCGACTGCTGTAATCGCCGGCCATGGGGCTCTGAGTTCAATCTACAAGGCAGTTGTCGATCTCGGCTGCCGCCGGGCTCTGATTCTTACCGACTCCGGAGTCAATAAAGCAGGGCTTGCTGAATTAGTTAAAGACACCCTAGTGGATTTCTGTGTAGGCATCTATGACGATATTGGACCAGACCCTGACCTAGAAACAGTTGATGCAGCCACTACCGTAGCCCGCGAACTGAAGGCGGACTGCATCGTCAGCGTCGGTGGCGGCAGCGTCATCGATACTGCCAAAGGGGTCTGTGTAACATTAAAGAACGGCGGTAAGGTGAATGATTATCTGAATTTTCTGGTGCTTACTGAGCCACAAACCCCACACATCGCCGTTCCAACTACGGCAGGAACCGGCAGCGAAGTAACAAATATAGCTGTCCTCACCAGCAAGGGCGCTGGACGTAAACTCTTTATAGTAGACCCACGAATCATGCCGAATATGGCTATTCTGGACCCGCGTTTCACCATGACCCTGCCCAAGGATTTAACAGTCACCACTGCTATGGATGCCATGACACATGCCATTGAGGCTATGATGAGCATCATGGCAAACCAGATTTGCGACGGTCTGGCGTTACATGCCATACACCTGATCAACGAGAACCTGACACTAGTCGTAGCTGACGGCAGGAATGAAAAGGCACGGCTCAATATGCAGTTGGCAGCTACTATGGCAGGGTGGGCATTCACCATTGCCCAGGTTGGTCTGGCGCATGGTATGGCACATACTATAGGTACACTACATCATGTCCCACACGGGGCGGCCTGCGGCATCGTATTACCTAAGGTGATGCGTTACAATGTTGACCATGCTGCTGACAAGCTGGCTCTGGTAGCACGGGCTCTGGGCATCAACACCGCCGGCATGAAAGAGCATGATGCCGCCCTGGCAGCAGCAGACGCAGTGGAAGCCATGATGAAGAAGGTGAAACATCCGATGAGGCTGCGCGACGTGGGCGTTCCGGAAGAGAACCTTGCAATATGTGCATTTCATGCCATTGGCGATACGGCTGTCATGTTTAATGCGCGCCCTGTCAGCGATCCAAACGAAGTCCTACAAATTTATAAGCAGGCTTATTAGAGCTTAAGATTAGGATTTATCTCTTTGGTCGATAGCTAGTCCAGCCAGCGGATCCAGAGGGGATAGACATTACTTAGACCAGACATCCTATTCTGCTTGATAATGCTAATAGCAGTCGCTGTTTACGCCTTCGGGCATCCTGATATTGATGAAAGGCTTTCCTTTTCGCCGGAATTGCCGACGAATCCGGACGCAAAGGTCATAAAGGATAAGATTATAAAACTGCTTAAGATTCAATAATGAAATGTCACGAACGGAGGTGAAAGATGGATTTTCAATTAACGGAAGACCAAAAGATCTTCAAACAAACGGTGCATGATTTTGCGGAACGGCGCATTGCACCCTTAGTCAGTGATTGGGAAAAAACAGGTGTTTCCGTAGATAGTGAGCTTATCGCAGAGTACAGGGACCTCGGCTTGCTGGGTATTACACTACCGCAGCAGTATGGAGGCGGGGGCCTTCCAGCGATTTATGCCATTCTGGCAATGGAAGAGTTAGCCCGCGTTAGTACGAGGGCATCGGGCCCGATAATGGAGAGTAGTCTTGGACCGATTCGGGCAGTGGAGAAATTCGGCACGGAAGAACAAAAACAACGATTCATCCCTCCATGTTGCCGAGGTGAGAAATTCATGTCAGTAGCTATGACCGAACCCGATGCAGGATCAGCACTTACAGACTTAACGACCCGGGCCGTCCTTCAAGGGGATTACTATGTGCTGAATGGCCGGAAAAGATTTATTTCTGGAGGAGGCCATTCGGACTGGTATATGGTTTATGTCCGACTCAACCAGCAGAAAGGACATAGAGGAATCGGTGGGATCGTGGCAGAAAAGGGCAACCCAGGATTCACTTTTGGGAAACAGGAAGAATTCATGGGACTTCGCGGGATGGCCAGTTGCGACCTGATCTTTGAAGATTGTCTGGTCCCTAAAGAGAATTTAATCATTCCTGAAGGCGGTTTCGCTAAACTAATGCAAGCTTTCGATGTGGAGCGCTGCGGGAATGCCACCCAGTCCCTTGGGATCGCCTGGGGTGCATTGGAACTGGCCAAGAAGTATTCCCAGGAGCGAGTGCAATTCGGTAAACCTATCTGCGAGTTTCAGGCCATTCAGTTCCTCCTCGCGGATATGGCTATGAAGGTCGAGGCTGCCAGGCTTCTGATCTATCGCGCTGTGGTTAATGCCGGCAACGGATTGCCATCAGTATTTGAAACATCAGTAGCCAAATGTTTCGCCAATGAAATAGCCAAGGAGGTGACGGATATGGCTCTTCAAGTATTCGGGGGTAATGGCTACTCCAAAGAATTCCCGATTGAACGCTTGCTGCGGGACAGCCGCGGCTGGCCACTTGCTGGAGGTACGGTGCAAATGCAGCGGATCAATATCGCATCAGCTATGTTAGGAAGGCGATTTAACCAGAGATGAACGCGAAACTACCGCTGTAGGGAGCTATGTCATTCTATCAGCTCTATCAGCTCTATCAACTCTTTCAGCCCCTTGCCTGAGAATATTGCATTCTACTGCGATATTTCTCTACCTTTTTTTCATATGAGTCGAGGACCGACTTTGCCACGTATTTAACGCTAATACGAGCGCCCTGTCTAGTAAGAGTGTCCTGCAACTGCTTCACATCCAGTTTCCTCGGGGTCACATTATTCTTAACCGCCAGAGCAGCTGCCGTACCTGCTGCTTGGCCGGTACAGATACTGGGCGCGGAATACCTTACTGCAGCAAAGCTCATAAAATCGGCCGAGATTGTCGAGCCAGCGGCTAGAAGGTTATCCGTCTCCTTGGATACTAAACAGCGATAAGGAATATCGTGGGGCAGTACGTTTTGAGGCTCATATTGGTGTTCGCCGTCCGGTCCATAAACGTCTGAAACCATGTTGCTTATGGCAATAGAGTCGTCAAAGGCTCGACCCTGACGCATATCTTCCTCAGCCAGGACATATTCCCCTAATATCCGGTGCGTGTCCCTCAGTACCGGAATATTTCCTGTCTTTTCTACAGACGAATTCTCAAAGCCTGGTACATTATTCTTGATTAAGTTCCAGGCGGACCATACCTGCTTCCTGAGGTCTATTTCCCCGGCAGTTACATCTTCAATCATCCAGCCATGATGACCCATCGGCAAAGGGTAGCTCAAGCCCTCCAAGGACCCTATTCCGGACTCAAATGCATGAAGAATGAATGCTCTGCGGTACCCATAAAACTTCCCCTCAGCTAACGCCTTCTTAATAAGGTCCCTGCCGCCCTCTAGGCCTCTCCATTCGTCAGGGTTTTCCTCTTTAAACTTGTTAAACTTGTTGGCGTCTACGCCGCTCATATAGAATTTACATCCAAATCCCATATGCCGCCCCTTCCCCAGTCCTCTGGGATGTCCGTCATCCATACATGGTGCTCCAGATTTCCAGGCTATGTCAGCATTTCCAGTGGAATCTATTATGACCTTTCCTAGAACTGCATATCTACCCTGCAAACACTCGATGAAGATGCCCTTCAGAGCGTTTCCTTCTTTTATCGCGCCAACACCATGGGTGTGGTACAACAGCTTAACTTCAGCTTCTGCCATCATATTGTCAAGAAGATATTTATAGTACTCACAATTAAAAGAAACCAGTGTATACCCCGACTGTCGAGTCTTTGCCGAAGTATCGTTTAGAAGCCCCCCGCCTTTTTTAAGCCGATTAATGACATCCTGGATTATCCCACCCTGTATCTCAGGATCAACAAGCGAGAAAGATGAACTAAAACCCTGTGTCTGCATCCCACCTAGGGAGCCGAATTGTTCAATGAGGATAGTTCTAGCTCCGTTTCGGGCAGCAGCCAAAGCAGCACCAATACCTGCTGGCCCACCACCGACCACGACAACATCCGCCTCATAAAATACGGGGACTTCCTTTTGTGGTTCAAAAATTGTCTTCATATAAAATCCTCCTAAACAAATACACCTATTAGATATTTAAAACTCTGCTAGCGTGTAAATCAAAAGAAAATATTGGAAATGCAACATTAAGGCCTGCGCTTTTCCGTTACCAAACGTGCTGGTGTACCAGTAATTTACAACTACTGATAGTTGTTGTCAAACATGTATTTATTTTCTTCAGTCTGTTATTGCATTGTGCTTTTTCTATAATATGAACCAACTGCTATTTTATTACTCCTTTAGGGGCAGTTAACCAGGTACCATTAGCTTCAGGGAATCAGAAAGCTTAAATCGAAGGAGTCAGCTTACCACCACCAGTCAAGTCATAAGTCTTACCGTTCAGCCAGTTGTTAGCACTATTGGAGGCATCATAATAAATGGTATGACCATTGGAATGGATGTTAGCCAGGGTCGTATCCGCATCGGTTAGACTCGTGAGGTAAGAGTTGCCAGCTACCTCCCATACACTGGTTTGGTCAAGAGCTAGAGTAACTGATTTAGCTGTATGTTCCGCATTGATACTGTCTTCTAAGGTTGTGCTATTTTTTAGTGTGATATTCACCGTGCTAATGCTGTCACAAACAATATTGCCATGAAGGGCTTCGCTGTCGGTTGTAAAGGTTACAGCAGCTCCGTTAGAACCACTAGTACCCCAATCGCCAGCGCTGGCTTTTAACAGTATCCCCGAAGGATTGACCAATGTTGCACCTTTCAAGTTAATAACAGCCTCAGTATTGGTTGTATAGAATAGAGGGCCTTCTTCAGCGGTTAGCGTACCACCAGTCATTGTAAAATGCCTGTACCTACTTCAGCATCACCAGACATGCTCTGATAAATAAGAACGCCCCAGTTCTTAGCCCCCGATATGGTGGTATTGGTCAATGTGACGGAGTTTTTGCCTTCGATAGCTACGGCTTCAGAATTGGTCGCTTCCATGATAGCGCCACTAACTGTGATTTTACCGGTAGAATAGATAGGTGGCGACTTGGTGCCGGAAGTGGTTACTGTACCTCCCGTAACATCAATCGTCCCTCCACCCCGGTCGGTAGCAATGCCCGCTGAAGCGCCGTTGCCCGCCGTAGTAATATCAACATTCGTAAGATTTAGAATGCCTGCCATGGGGGTGTCAACACCGTGGGCTCCCGTACTGGTGCAATTAATCGTAACGTCGGTAAGATTAATAATTGAGCCTTGCCCGGTAGCGAAGACGCCGTTCGCGCCGGAACCGGTGGTAGTGATCGTTACATTAGAGAAGGTGATTTTACTACCCGATTCAGCTAGTATCGCTGCATTTAGACCGTAAAAGCTAGAATCATCCATAGAAGAGGTATCCCCGCTTTTGGAAACAATTGAATCCGTCAACGTAAAAACACCGCTGTTGGTAATTTTGACCGCCGACTCATTCTGCTTGGACGCTGTAATAGTCTGATTTGACTTGGCGACTGTCCCACCGCTTTGAGAATAGGTGGTCGTTCCAGTGATAGCTGAGTTACCACCGGAACCACCGGGTGTTTGCGAGCTACATGAAGTAAATATCACTGCCAACACTACCAGAGAACCCAAAATCAACCATGTTGTTTTTCTCTTCATATTTTCCTCCTTAACTCTAAACACCCATAAAATAGGTAATGTATCAAGCCGTTTCTGAATATTTAAACATAGTATCATGAACACAGGATGAACAATAAATGAATTTACTGCCTTTCGGCGTCTTCTGGGGACATAACAGCTGATTTGTGGTAGGCCTAATTGGTATAGTATCCCTGTAATTCACATTAGGCATAAGAAAATGCTACACTATAAATCGAATATAGACAACAAGGAGGCACTAATATGCCAGTGTTAGGGTTAGGTTTAGGCGTCCCTTTCTGGGTAATTGTCTTGATATGGTTAGCTAAGGTCGTGTTGCTGGTCTTCATCTCTGCTCTTCTGGCGTGGCTTGGAGTCATGGCACTGGATGCTCTTATCCGTCAGGTCTCTTATCGCGAGCGCATAAGCGAGAGCCCGGTGGCTATCGGTTTGTTCATAGCCGGTTTCTTCATTCTGATCGGTCTTGTTATCCACGGCGCGATTACCGCATTGACTGCAGTCACAGCTCCAATAGTGTGGTACATCTTCGATTTCAGGATGTGGGGGGTACTAGCTATGAGCTTTGTGATAAGCTTACTTCTGGGAGTGGCCCTATTCTATATCGTGGATAAACTAACGCCCGACATACCGTTTGGCCCTATTAACGAAAGCCCGGTGGCTGCCGGGCTACATATGTTTGGTTATCTCGTCTTCTTTGGCTTAATACTCCATGCGGCACTGACCGGACCGTTATGAAGAGAGCCTGGGTTTTACTGGGTTTAATAGTTATCTTGTTAGCTGGGGTAGCAACTGCTGGTTACACCTGGGCATTTCCGTCTGAAGGTTTCTCCGAGAGTGGCAGCGATATCGTTGATCAATGGCGGATATATAGAACTACAGCCTTTGGTGAAGACGGTTATTATCAAATAACTGATACAGGATTTCGTCCGGTTATAGCCTTCGAAAGCCTGGGGGAACAGGCTAACGTAGCCTATAGCCTGGGTGAGCAGATTGCCAGTGAATATCCAGACACACTACAGAGGGCAGAGGCAGTATTTTCCTTTGTTCGTGATAGGGTGGACTATACCTCTGATATAGACAAATTTGGAAGTGAAGAGTTTGCCCAGAATGCCGACGAGTTGGCTACGGCTATTGTGAAAGAGGGAAGTGGGGAGGGTGATTGTGAAGATATGGCGGTATTACTGGCGGTTATGTATAAAGCTGCCGGAATTCGCTCAGCTATAATGCTTCTCTCGGAGCACACTGCAGTATTGGTTTATCTGCCTGATTATAACGACGCCACGGTTTTCTTTGACCTGGACGGTGAGTCAGGATGGATCTGGGCAGAGGCTACTGGCAGAAACAACCCGCTGGGCTGGGCGCCCGAGCAGTATCTCGATATGGAAATACCTACCTATGAAATTTCTGCTGAGACACCTGCCTATGAAATACCTGCCCGAGCAGTAGCTCCATTAACACCACCTCCCGCCTCGGCCACAGCGTTTGCCGGGACCGGCGAGGGAGCCGCCTCCCCACCATATTTTTTCCTCATCGTAGTTGGTTTATTGTTGTGTCTGTCGTTGTTCAGACGGATCGGAAGACGTTGAGCCAAGCCCCCGTGTGCATCGTCAGCAATGCTGGCACGATTAAGCAACGGACACTGGAGTAGCTGAACTCGTCACAAAGTGTAACGCCGAGGTGTACTTGCCCGGTATCAAAGACCAAGAAAACCGTTATAAGGATAGTGTAAATTGCCCTTAGATATTGCCATGAAGCAGGTCATGGATTCCTATCATTGTCCTGTTTATACTGGATAAAGGCTTGCTTCTACCAGGCTTGTGTCAATTTGCCGTCATCGCTCTGCCAGTACGGGAACCATCCTAAAGCTAAGAGTTGTATTGAGACGTCTGTTTTGGCTGGACGTACCGAGACTTGCTCAAGTTGCTCCGCCAAAGGATCAGTTTTCGCTGTTAGCGCGTCTGCATCCGCTTTAAAATCGGCTTTAAGGTTTTGTAGTCTTTGCTGAATAGCCTCAACGGTATCTTCAGCCCGTTCTATATCTTTAGCTTCTTTCATCGAGCGACTCACTCCACTGACAGTCGATTTGGCTCTACCTATCGAACCTGAACTTAACCTTCTATTACCCAAGAAGCCACCTAGAATGGTTGTTCCGAAAGATAAGGCAGTCTGAATTTTCTGCTGTTGGGCTTGATCCTTTTCACGGTCAACAGCTGCCTGGGCACGACGCATTTGTTCCTGTAATGTGACAATTTTCGGGGCATACTTTTGCTTGAGTTTATCGGTAGCCTCATCGCGTTGCTCCCGGGCTTTTTGCTGTAGCCTGACTCTGAAATCATGCTCAGGTTCACCTATTCTGGAAAATTCCTTCAAACCGGGGCTTTTCCATATATCCACCTTCTGACTTTGATAAAGCCAGTTAGCAAATTCCTTATTCCAATAAGAGTAACTATCTGCTTTCATGGCGATGGCTGGTAAATCACCGTACTGGGCTGGTTCTACAGGCGACTGCTCTAGCTCATTAACCATAAAGTCCGTCTCTGTCGCTTTATCCCAGGCAATAGCTATTGGGGCGTCGGCTACCGACACTCTGCAGAGAGTGTCTTTAATGAAATTTACCCCGGTTTTTACATCGCTAAAATGAATTTTGGCTGCTCCGATTACTTCAGGTTGATAAATCAGGTTGCTTTTCACGGGCTGGTTTCCTCGCACAGGTACAAAATACTGCTGTACTTTGGGCGGCAGAACCGGTCGATTCCCTTGGGTTTTCTCGGCGCCCACGCTAATGGCTGCGGGTGCCAGAGCAGATATGGGAGAAACACCAGCCACATTGACTGCGGCTGGCGCAGTTGAACTGCTAACTTTATTTCTAATGGGATCCATGAGTAGTTTGATTTGATTGCGGGTCAGAGGGCCACGCAAATAGGACATTGCCCAGCGTGTCTCGAATACAACTGGTGCATCATCATGAACATTATTCATCAGGAATATCCGATTACTTAAACCGGCTAAAGTCTGCTCCATGCCTTGCCGGTCCCATTGCACACTATTAGTTGCCGCGACTCCCTCGAGCCCATCCAATACTCGGGATTTATCACGTTCCGTCTGTAATCTGCCGATGAACCAGGTCCCGGTATTAGATAGACCTTTATAATCCAAATCGACCGGATTTTGAGTAGCCAGAACAATACCAATCCCGAAAGCTCTAGCCTGTTTCAATAATGTTAGCAGAGGAGTCTTCGAGGGAGGATTGGCTACAGGCGGGAAGAATCCAAAAATCTCATCCATATAAACAATGGCTCTGAGGCTTGTAGTGCCTGATTGAGTACGCATCCAGCCTAATACCTGATTAAGCAGTAGCGAAACAAAGAACATACGTTCAGCATCATTCAGGTGCGCAATTGAAAAAATTGAAATCCTGGGCTTACCCTCGTGTGAATACAATATTGAACTAATGTCTAGAGGTTCTCCTTCAAGCCAGGTATTGAAACCAGGGGCCGCCAGCAGATTATTCAGAGCCAACGCCAACTCGAACCTGTCTTTGGCAGGATAAAAAGAGTCTAGGTCCATAACCCCGATCTTACTCAGCGGAGGCGACTGAATCTGCTGTATCAAAGTGGCAATTCCGCTATCTCGTTGTTCTCTCCAAGCCCGATCAAGCAATGTAGATATTAAAATGTGCTCCCGGCTTTTGACGGGATCAGCGGCTATGCCGATAATCCCGAGTAAACTGGTAGCTGTGGTGTTGATACGCTCCCGCAACAATTCCTCATCTTCCAGTATCGCCTGAGGTGGAGGAGCGAATGATTTCAAAATTGAAACCGGTATACCGGCAGTACTGCCTGGAGTGTAAATCACAAAGTCTGTTGATTGACGCAATTTCCTTATTCGATCTCCACTTTGACCCCATGAAGCTAGGCCATTCTTCCATAAGTCTGCCTGCTTGCTGGCATACTCCTCAATGGATAAGCCTTTGTTACGTGCGTCATCCTCATTAACCCAAGGTAGAAAGTCATTCGCTGTTAAGTCTGGGAAAGTTAGTAGCAAGTTAGTCAAATCCCCTTTAGGATCAATAGCTATTACTGGAATATTGTCCATAGCAGCTTCTTCTATAAGCGAAATGCAGAGACCAGTTTTGCCACTCCCTGTCATGCCAACGCAGACCGCATGGGTCACCAGGTCTTTGGAATCATAAAGAATCAACCCTTCGCTCGCTCTTCTTTCTGCTAGCTGGTAAGGCCTACCCAGATAAAATACGCCCAGTCTTTCGTAATCTTCCATTCCCCTTTCCTCCTAAATCTATTATCACTAGCTTGAGGTGTTGACAATCTGCTCTATTGATCGTACCATGCAATTAATCAGACGAATAGACAGTGTAACAGAAAGCCTAAACCTCAGCCAAGAGGCGTGGTACTGGTTTCGTTTTACTCTGCCAAGTGAATGATATTCCAGAACCTGTTGCGCCTCCTAAGCTTATGGTAAATCGCTCAGGACCATATTTGGTAATGAACTCTTGTGTCTTATCCAATAGTTCTCGAAGATTTCCTTCTGCTGCTTCGATTCCTGTCATAGAGGCGGTTTTTTGTATATCATTCTGGATTTTCCACAATACTATAAGGTCGTTTTTCAGAGACTTATTCGAAAGCTCCATTGCTCTTCCTCCTAAATTCAAAAAGCCTACCATAATTATAATCCAGTGTTCTAAGAATTTCTCAGCGATAGAATTAATGGCCTCTCGTAATTAGGAAGCCCTCAGTTTTCCATTTTCTTCCAGACCTAAGAAGGATTATAAACCTGCTATATCTTGAGATTCTACCTTACGTATCTTTGTTGGACAGGAGTGGGGTTGAACAAAACCGAGGAATATTGGATAACAATGCGTCATAATGTCATCCGCGCTCAAACTGAGGAAGCATTTGAGATTAACATTGTTTTTCAGACTTTCCTAGCACCCACTAGGAGGCATTATGACAATCCATCAAGCATAATTAATCAACCGAACAAGTACAAATACTTGAATAGCACCTTGAAAAAGAATATCATTTATTCGCAAGTGAGATCTAAATTTTTGCTATTAGATAAAGAAAGGAGAACTGTTAATGTCATATAAAGACATTTTGAGAAACTCAATAAGGACATTCGAAGATTTGGAGAAATGGCTTACCGGGCAGAAAGCAAGAGTTGATCCCAGACTCCAGGAAGTAATCGCCAAATACCCTATGAGGGTGAATACCTATTACCTGGGTCTTATTGAAAAAATGAATGACAGTATCTGGAGACAGGCAATTCCTGATGTCGAGGAGCTTGAGCATTATATGGACCTGTCACCAGATCCACTAGATGAGGAAGGAGATATCCCTCTCGGCGGGCCAAGGACAATAATTCATAGGTATCCTGACAGAGTCCTATTGTATGTATCAAACGAGTGCGCAATGTATTGCAGATTCTGCACCAGAAAACGAAAGGTGGGTGATGACCTTAAGAATCCTGCAATAGAGGAAATAAGGAAGGGAATTGAATATGTTGCATCTCATGAAGATATAAGGGACGTATTGATCTCTGGTGGGGATCCGCTACTACTTTCAAATAGCAGACTTGACGAAATCCTGGAAAGACTAAAAGAAATTCAACACCTTGGATTAATAAGAATCGGTACGAGAGTACCGTGCACATGGCCGCAGAAGATAATTGAAGACAGAGAATTCATTGAGGTGTTGAAAAGGCATTTGCCTCAATCGCTGAGAGATCCACAGCTCTATATCAACACACATTTCAATCATCCAAATGAAATAACTGACGAAAGTTATCAAGCTATTAAGATTCTAAGAGAACTGGGCATTCCAATAGGAAACCAGACCGTTTTGCTAAAGGGAGTCAACGATGACACAGATGTAATGAGAGACCTGGTACACGGCCTCGGTAAAATGGGAGTAAAACCATATTATCTATATTACGCCGATTTGGTTGAGGGAACGGGTCATTTTAGAACAGAAGTGTACAAAGGAAAAGAAATCTGTAGAGATCTTTGCGGAACTACCACAGGTTTCCTCCGTCCACTATATGTAGTTGATGCACAAGGTGGAAGAGGGAAAGTACCAGTAGACCTCGGGTATTCAGATGGAATTAGTGAAGATAAAAGAGGTGGAATTCTTACTTCAGCGATTGGACTCGGGAGAGTCTACATAAACGATCCGATTGAGAAAATAGAAGGAAAACCGATAAGACACAATCCAAACAGGAAATAGGGACCAGTGCTATAGTCAAAACAAAAGGATCTACTGACTATCTAAAACAACCTAGGGCACCACAGGGAATTGCAATCTGTGATGTTTGTGTTACTTTCTTACAATAGCATCGACGCCAACTGTCTCATCCTGGCAAAACAATATGTTAAAGTGCTATAATTATTTTTGGCGGGTTTTACAAAGTACGATATGAAAACGTAGCCAAATCTTAAATCATAAGGAGGTGCCCATGTCTATTTCAAGAATTACTGAAATCAAATCTTCTTCTCCAGTTAGTTTTGATGATGCGATCAAAAAAGGAATCGCCCGTGCTAATAAGACTCTGGAAAACGTTAGAGGAGCATGGATCTGGAATCAAGAAGTACTAATCGATAAAAAAGGCAAGATATCAGAGTACCGCGTTCAGATGAAGATAACGTTTATTCTTGAAGAATAAACACAGCACAGACGTAAGAACCATCTGTTAAGATTTAGGTATTAAGAAAAGTTATCCCGAAGGCTGGGGGAAAAGGCTTTATCGCAAGTACCTACGGTGCCGGCTTACTTTATTTCTCTTCGATTGCAGCCGTAGCTGCGTTTTTCTTAACCGATTCTATACCAGCTTTAGCGCTATCTTTTGCCTTATAGCCTTCCCCACTGGTGGCAATTGTTTGCCCATTCGGAGCTACCAGCCTCCAACGGAATTCGCCTTTCGCATCTTTGTAGAGTTCAAATTTCGCCGCCATTTAAATACCCTCCTTTCTGAAAATTATTGAATTGTTAAACAATCATTAGTTGGATTAATTATAGCATGTTTGTCAAGCGTGATGCATACTCAATGTTGATGTTTTACGATTTTGTCACCCTTAAGTGTTAAGCGAAAATGTCACCATGAAAGAGAGGGTGACATTGACCAAGAAAGAGCAGAGTAGGTTAATGGTGTTGAACGCGGTAGAGGTAGGCAG
>JBAVCL010000003.1:0-4955 GCA_049586675.1 Dehalococcoidia bacterium | reverse complement strand
TATTGAGAATCCCCTCAATAATGTGGTATTCTATTCTCCATAAGAAATAATGCTCTAAGCTCAACATAAGCTTGGTGGTCAAGTGTGTGTCAAGGGTGTATCCTGGTTGGCACTATGCTCGGTCGAGCACATGCAGACATGTGAACTGGGCTCTTTCTTTCTGCCACAGTAAAATCAACCCTCGCTTTCGACCCCCGGTGTCATTGCGAGTCCCGATTTTGTCTGGACGAAGCAATATCCTCTCCCTTGAAGGGAGGTGAGGCTAGTCCTGAGCATAGCGAAGGAACTACAGCCTGTCCTGAGCCGAAGCCCTGAGGAAAGCGAAGGGTCAACGAAGTATGAGAGTGAAATAATCCCTCTCCCTCGACGGGAGAGGATTAAGGTGAGGGTGAAATAAGAATCTTGAGCTCACGTGGCGATTCAACCAAGCAAACAAAAAATTCCTCGTTTTTCAACGAAATTTCCCCAAAAAACTATTGACAATTTCTTACATAATAATGATAAAATAGTTTCTGTATAAATAGTCCTCAAAAGAAACGGTAATTTAGAACCAGGATAGGGCAGGTGGTTAATTGTGTGCATTAGAGTGTTGTCATAGTTCACATAATATTCGATCCAGCATACATAGACGTGTGCAGCAGACTTTTTTCCTGGCACAGTAAAATCAACCCTGCCTTTCGAAACGCAGGGCTAGGGCGAGGCGTAGCTGAAGCAATCCCTTCATTCGTGAAGGGAGAAGGATAAGAGGCTGTCGGGAGTTTATCGAAGGGTGAGGTAAATATAAAAGCATGAATAAGGAAGGTACATCAATGAAAAAAGGCAAATTGGTAGGCAAAATATTTTGGGTTGCGCTGGTATTTGTAACGATTGTGTCGATGCTTCCTCTGGGGGCGCTTGGCGGCCATAGCCAAGTCCAAGCCTCAGCAGCAACTATCTATGTTCCTGACGATCATTCGACAATTCAGGCTACGGTAGATGCAACAAGCCTTGACTTTTTCCCTGCTGCAGACCTTCCCCCGGCCAGTGCTGACGCTAATGTTGGAACTCTAATTGCATCAGGAGTGTTGAGTAGTTCTTTTGCAAGACAATTAGCGAGGACTTCTGACGGTGCTTGGTATTGTGTCTATCATCGTTCAGATGGAACTTATACACAAATTTATTGTTCCAAGTCTACCGATGGGGGAGAAACCTGGACTGAGGAGCAAATAACTACTGCCCCCTTATATCATTACCAACCGTCAGTAGCGATAGACAGTGACGATAATGTCCATATCGCGTGGATAGTTTTTCCAGATGGGGACCCTTGGGAACAAAGTTACGGTTATCTCTGGCCAGGTTACCCTGGTTACCCTGGGAGGGTTAGCACAGTTCAGTATCGAATGAAGACAACTGCTTGGCAGAGTATTGAAAATGTCAAAACCGGCTACCACACAGTTCTTTCAATAGCAGTGGATAGCGAAAACAATGTCCATCTTGTCATTGGAGGGCACAATCCCGGTGCTTGGAATTGTGAAGGTATAAGCTACACCAAAAGGACTGCCTCAGGATGGGGTCCAATAGAGAGAGTAAGCTCAGGCTGCTGGATTGGTGCAGCCGCAATAGCAATAGACGAGAACAACAATGTTCATGTGGTTTACGGTCATGCACCATACTCCGAGCCATGCTACGAGATAATATATAGGCAGAGGACATCATCCGGTTGGGGAAGCGAGATACAACTCCAGTCTCTTGATAATTATGGCAGTAGTGGTATTTCTATTGCTATTGATACCAACAATTGTATTCATGTTGTCTGGGGGTGGCAAGAGCGACAGGGGAATAACTATGCCATTAGATATCGCAAATTTACTACATTCTGGCAGCCGATAGAGATATTAGAAGGACCCACGCTCTATCCGCAGTATAGTCCTGTTATCACGATAGATAGTAACAGCCACATTCATGTAGTGTGGAGCGGTCAACATTCTGGTTCTCCAACCTATTATCAACTGAGATATAGGGAGTACACTACATCATGGCAGCCCATCGAGAATTTGACATCTTCCACTTCTGACAATCAGACTAATCCCAGTTTGTTGTGGGCAAACTATCCGATAGTCGGTGGTGTTAAGAGCAACATACCTAAAAATGGTTATTCTTTCGTCTGGATGGATGGCACGTCGGTTAAATACTTGCAGATGGCCGTTATTCAATTGTGGTGCCCCTGGAAAGCTGGAGATTACTGGAAGGCTGGAGGCGATGGTAATTACTATGGGGAGGGATATCATACAGGGAATAGTTATTGGGCAGTTGATTTTAACAAAAGAACGGCAGACGATCAGCCGCAAAAAGATGACAATGAGCCCATTTTAGCAGCTGCCAATGGCTGGATAACCAAAGCTGAATGGAGCAATACACGTGGATGGTATGTTACAATCAAGCACGAGGAAGATCAACAGTTTGAGACTTTATATGCCCACCTTAAATATGACCCCAAGGAAATTCCAGGAATTGCTGTTGGGCAGTATGTAACACATGGAACGGAAATCGGGCGATGTGATAATACTCCGGGTGAACCTTATTCTTACGGATCCCATCTACATTTCGCCCTTTATAAAAATGGGGTATCAGTCAAGCCAAGTCCAATGTCAGGGCAAAGCTTGAATGAAGATGAAAATGGCAAAATCTTATTGTCTGATAATATTCGCGTCCTTGAAAACTGGATTGTGGCAAGCCTTTGCAGCCCTGGCGAGCTAAGGGTTTACGATTCACAAGGAAGGGTTACAGGTTTAGTACATGGAGAGGTAAAGAACGAGATTCCAAACTCGGGATACTATGAGAATACGGTTACTATAGTATCCCCCTCTGATTCCTATAGATATGAGGTTGTGGGGACAGGCGAAGGCTCGTACAAGTTACCGGTGACCTTTGTCAGGGAGGGAAAAACCGATGTCTTCACCGCTACTGACATTCCTACAACAATGGGGGCAGTACATCAGTATACTATTGACTGGGAGGCTCTTTCTAAAGGCGAAGCAGGGGTTACTATCAAGATAGATTCTGATGGCGATGGCGAGTTTGAGGAAACTATCGTTACAAGCCAACCAAACACGCCAAGCAATCCCTCACCGGCGAACAATGCCACAGGCGTAGATATAAATGCTTATTTGAGCTGGAGTGGCGGAGACCCCGATGTTGGGGATACAGTGACTTATGATTTTTACTTTGGCACTAGCGAAACTCCGCCTCTTGTAGAGACCATCGGTCCGTATCCGGCAGCGCAATCTTCTATAACCTATGATCCAGGCGCACTAAGCTATAATACCACATATTACTGGCAGATAGTTGCCAGGGATAATCACGGTGTAACAACTGAAGGGTCCGTGTGGAATTTCACCACTGGGGTAGTTGTGGTGAGTATTGATGCTCCTGATGAGGTGGCTGCGGAAAGCGAATTCATTGCCGACGTGGCTGTGGATTATGTGGAGAATTTCGACTCCTGCGGCTTCGATGTTACCTATGACGAAACAGTTATCACCGTGACCGATGTCACAGGTGGCGAAATCGATGGTCACACCATAGGAGTACTTACAGGCGACTGGTCCTACGTTCCCCCTGGCCCGGACCCAGGAAAAATCAGGGTGGCTGCCACCCGCTCGGGCGCACCCGGGCCCGGCGTCACTGGCACGGGCTACATTGCCCAGATACACTACCATGTTTTGGGCTCTGTTTGTAATACTAGTAACATACATTTGGAGAATTTGGCGATGTATGACTATCAGGCTCAAGGGATAACCACCACTACAGTGGATGACTCGGTACATGTGGCCTTCCCCGCCCTCCAAATAACCACAACCATTTTTCCTAAGGGAAAGGTGGGAGACATCTACTCAGCAACTCTGGAGGCAACTGGTGGTAAGGCTCCCTACAACTGGATGGCAACCGGATTACCTGATGGATTGACCTGCTCCGCGGCTGGAGTCATCTCAGGAACTCCGGTAGGGGAAGTTGGTAACTTCAATGTCATAGTCACTGTTACCGATGCTCTGGCTAACTCTGATAGCAAGGGCCTAACTTTGAAGATATCATGTAAGCTGGGCGATGCCAACATGGATGGCGTCGTAGATACAGGCGATATCACCAAGGTGAAGAGGATTTACTTTGGACTAGACGCCTCAACTCCTTGTGCCGATGTCAATGGGGATGGTCTCATAGACACTGGGGATATAACTGCAATTAAGGTCATTTACTTTGGAGCTTAATGGTGAATACAACCAGCGTAGCGGACTTCGACTTCAGCACCCGCGACGCCACTTTTTTCTGAGGTAGAAAGTAGCATAATCTGGGATGTACACTCTGCTTAAAGAGGGGTATGCGGAGGCTGAGATACATGGGTAACACTCATGGTATGTTTAGTGGTAATGACTTACCATGAGGAGTTACCATAATGAGAAAGCCGGCCAGCTTCTACTTCTTCAAAAGAAAACCCATTGTCCACAAGGATAGATATGAGACCTGGAGGGGAGTGGCAAACCTTCTGGACTTTGAGGCTCATGAAAGACTGAGAGTGGAATGGATGGTCTTCTACTATACCGCGGGTAAAGAGAATGCCACCCTCACTGCTAAACACTTCGGTATCTCAAGGAAGACCTTTCATAAGTGGTTCAAGCGCTTTAATAACTCTAAATACGATGTCCAGAGCCTGGTTGACCAATCTAAAGCACCTCACCATAAAAGGAAATGGGAAATCACTCTTATCCAGGAAGATAGGATAAGGCACTTAAGGGAGAGATACCCTTACTATGGGAAGAAGAAGCTAAAGGTCCTCTACGAGAAAGAATATTTTGAATGGGTCTCTACCTGGAAGATCGAGAGGGTGATTCGCAGGTATAAACTATATCCTGATCAAAAGAAGGCAGAGAAGACTGCCAGAAAGAGAGCCAGAGCTTGCCAGAAGCCGAAGAAGAGGATCATCC
>JBAVCL010000002.1:0-60167 GCA_049586675.1 Dehalococcoidia bacterium | reverse complement strand
TATTGAGAATCCCCTCAATAATGTGGTATTCTATTCTCCATAAGAAATAATGCTCTAAGCTCAACATAAGCTTGGTGGTCAAGTGTGTGTCAAGGGTGTATCCTGGTTGGCACTATGCTCGGTCGAGTACATGCAGACATGTGAGCTCGGCTGTTTTTTCCCTCCAGGATAGAGCGTCCCCTCCACAACCACAGGTTATTGCCAGGCATTGCCACTGCGGTTGCTCTTGCCTGGAACAGGGAAATATAAGAGCATATCTAGCTCCTGTCGGAGCATAAGGAAACGAAAAGAAACTGAACAAGGAGAGTGCACAAATGGAAGAAAAAAAGAAGTTATTATGCAGCCTGATTTCGCTCGTCATCATCTTAAGTATGGCAGTTGTGCTTTTGCCAACGGTCGTCGAAGGCTCTCCGGCAACGGAAATATGGGACTGGTATGATTTGGATGCCATAAGGAACAACCTGGACGGTGACTACATCCTGATGAACGGTCTCGATTCAACGACTGCCGGTTACGCAGAGCTGGCAGGCCCGGCAGCCAATGGGGGAAAGGGCTGGAAGCCAATTGGCACTGGTATTATTGATGAGGAGCTATATATTCCGCTTGATCCATTTACGGGGAATTTTGATGGTCAGGGCTATGAGATAAGGGACTTGTTTATTGACCGCCCTGACGGCGATTGCGTAGGGTTTTTCGGTGTCGTTGAAGAAGGAGGCATCATCGAAAATATCGGGGTGGTGAACGCCGCTGTGACTGGCCATAGGGCCGTTGGCGGTCTGGTGGGAACCAATGGTGGCGCTGTGACCAACTGCTATTCTACGGGCACCATGACGGGCTTTACGTCTGTTGGCGGTCTCATGGGAGCTAATATTATGGGCATTGTGAGCAACTCCTATTCCACTGGCAGCGTAAATGGCACTGAAGCTGTTGGTGGTCTGGTGGGATTTAATGACTGGGGCATTGTAAAGAACTCTTATTATGATTACGATGAGGTTCTCATTAACAGCGAGAACATAATTACCACCGGAGCTTTGTTTGGTGCGGACTTTGAGCAATGGCTTGCCAACGGTAAGTTTTTAGATGTCAATGAAAGGCTTTCTCAAGAAGATGGTTACTATGTGATAAATAATGTCAGTGACTTCAAACAGCTGCTTGCGTTTGGGCAAGACGGTTCGTTGAAATTCAGATTGAAAAACAATTTGGATTTGGACAGTGACCCCAACCTTTACATTCCTTATCTGGCCGGAGAGTTTGATGGCAATGGTCATAAAATCTCGAACTTGAGCTTTAACTTTGATTTTGTTTCCCAAGCCCAAGTCGGATTATTTGGATACCTTGCTTCTGGTGGGAAAATCACTCAAGTTGGTGTTGAGAACGTGAACATATCTGCCGACTTTTTTGTTGGCGGTCTAGTGGGAGATAACAGGGGCACCGTGAGCAACTCCTATGCCACCGGCAGAGTGACTAGCGAGGATGTTACTGGCGGTCTGGTGGGATACAATGTGGGCATTGTGGCCAACTCCTATTCCAGCGGTGACCCGACTAGCAAGTACGGATATGTCGGCGGTTTGGTGGGATATAATGTGGGCACTGTGACCAACTCCTATTCCAGCGGCAACGTGACTGGCAATGAGTATGTTGGCGGTCTGGTGGGAGAGAATGATGGCACTGTGAGCAACTCTTATTCTACTGGCAGTGTGACTGGCAATAACTTGACTGGCGGCCTGGTAGGACAGAACGGGGGTTCTGGCGTCATGAGCAATACCTATTCTACCACCAGCGTGTCTGGCAATATCAGTGTTGGAGGTCTGGTGGGATGGAACGAGGGCAATGTGACTACTTCTTATTTCACCGGCAACGTAACTGGCAACAGCTATGTTGGCGGCTTGGTGGGAGCTAATCTCGGCACTGTAAGAAATTCCTATACCTGCGGCAAGGTGAATGGCGACGATTGTGTTGGGGGCCTAGTGGGAGATAATTATGGCACTGTGAGCAACTCCTATTCCACTGGCAACGTAACTGGCGGCAGCTGTGTTGGCGGCCTGGTGGGAGGGAATAATGGCACTGTGGACAGTTCCTGTGCCACCGGTAGCGTGGATGGCAGTTCGTCGGTTGGCGGTCTGGTCGGAGGTAATGGGGGCACTGTGGACAGCTCCTATTCCATTGGCAACGTAACTGGCAGCAGCTGTGTTAGCGGCCTAGTGGGATTTAATCGCGGCACTGTGAACAATTCCTATGCCACAGGCAGTGTAGCTGGCGAAGATGGTATTGGAGGTCTGGTGGGATACAATGAGGATGGCACCGTGAGCAACTCCTATGCCACCGGCAACGTGACTGGCTATGCGGCTGTTGGCGGTCTGATGGGATGGATTTATAGTGGAACTGTGGAAAACTGCTACTCCACCGGTAGCGTGACTGGCGATGAATATGTTGGTGGTCTGGTGGGATACAATGAGGATGGCACCGTGAGCAACTCCTTCTGGGACACCGAAACCAGCGAACAAACTATTTCGGCTGGGGGGACAGGCAAGATGACGGTGGAAATGCAGGACGTCGCCACCTTCTTAGGGGCGGCGTGGGACATAGTCGCAGTCGCCAATCCTGATACGCGCAACCCTTCCTACATCTGGAATATCGTTGATGGCGAAACCTATCCCTTCTTGAGCTGGGAACAAAGAACATGGTATGTTGATGACGACCTCGTTGATTATCCCGATGCGGATTTCACTGAGATTCAGGACGCGGTAGACGCGGCCAGCCCAGGAGATATTATTATCGTTTACCCCGGCACCTATACTGAGAATGTGAATGTGAACAAAGACCACTTAACCATTCAGTCAAAAAACGGGGCTAATTCAACGATTGTTCAGGCAGCAAATCCAAATGACCATATCTTTATGGTGACGGCGGATTATGTTGAAATAAATGGTCTCACAGTAACAGGGGCAACTGGCGCATGTGGAATATGTCTCGACGAGGCAAACAATGACAACATTTCAGAAAACAACATCTCAGACAATGAAGGTGGAATCAATCTTGAGTATTCCTCTAACAATGCCATGACAAACAACAATGTAAACTCAAATAGTGGAGATGGGATACGCCTCAGTGAATCATCAGACAATGAGATAGCAGGCAACAATGTCTGGAACAATGAGTGTGGAATCGACCTTGAGTACTCATCAGACACTGTTATAATGGGTAACTACGTTTCGAATAATCACTTCGGAATACATGTTGAGCTTTCTTCGAGCAATAACACGGTCACGAGCAACAACGTATCGAACAACGAGGATGGAATCTGCCTGGAGGATTCAAGCAACAATACCCTCACCAACAACACTGTGAGCTGGAACAACAACGATGGCATAGTGTTACTAGATTCATCGAACAACAATACAATAACGGATAATACGGCTAATTCTAATGGCTGGGGCGGCATCCGCTTAGGCGATGGCGGCGACCCATCAAGAGATGTTACTGACAACATCGTAAGTGGAAATACAGCATCGAATAACGGCGACGACGGAATCGGGTTGGAATGGTCAGAAGGAAACAGCGTGGTCAACAACACTGTGGCCTCAAACGGAGCAGAGGGCATCTCGCTCTATCATTCCAATAACAGCGTGGTAGCAAACAATACCGCAAACAACAATGGGCATAATGGAGTTGGCCTATTAGACGCTTCCAACAACATCTTAAACAACAACATAGCAAACTCAAACGACGAATGCGGCATCTACCTGACGGATTCGAGCAATAACACACTCAGGAACAACACAATGTCTGGAAACCCCTGCAACTTCTTTTGTTTTGATGAAGATGAGCTTTCTCACTTCATTCAGGATATAGATGCAAGCAACCTCGTGGATGGAAAATCAATCTATTATTGGGTTAACCAGCACGACAGTGAGATACCAAACGATGCTGGCTTTGTAGCGCTCATAAGCTGCACAAATATAACGGTGAGGAACTTAACACTAACGCATAATATCGCAGGGGTTCTGCTCGTTTCCTCTACCGATTCAAGGATAGAAAATGTCAGTGTATCGAACAACTATGGCGGCATCGGCCTGCTAGATTCGAGTAACAACATAGTTTCAGGCAGCACCTGCAACAACAACGATGAGGTTGGCATCTACGTTTATCAATCGAACCACAACAGGATTACAAACAACATCATTGAGTCAAGCAAAGGTATGGATGTCGTAAACAGCAGTCATAATGTCATCTCACATAACTCGGCCTGTTCGAACGCGGGTGATGGCATCTGGCTTTGGAATTCAACCTACAACACTATTTCCAATAACGAGGCCTCTGGCAACACCGTGCATAATGGAATATCTCTGGGAGCCTCCTATAATAATACGCTCATAGATAATGTAGCGAATGCAAATTGTGATAATGGTATTAACCTCTACGATGGTAGCACCAACAACCAATTGATACACAACACTCTACTGGAGAACAATGCTCACGGGATAGCAGTTGATTCAAGCCCCGGGAATGTCATAATGCAAAATACAGTTTCCAGCAACAACTGTGGCATCGGGATTTACAAATCAAGTAGTAACAACATTATCTATCTCAACAGCTTTAACAACGACTGTAATGTGTGTTCAGATGAGCAATCGACCAATATGTGGGACTCTCCAGAAGAGATAGCCTACACATACAACGGCAATACTTACACAAGCTATCTCGGCAATTACTGGAGCGATTACACTGGAAACGATGCCGATGGGGATGGTATTGGTGATACACCTTACTCAATAGATTCAGATGCAGACAATTATCCCTTGATGGCGGCCTGGGAAAGCTATTTCGTCGTGGTGAGCATTGATGCTCCAGATGAGGTAACTGAGGGAGGCGACTTTGTCGCCAACGTGGCTGTGGATTACGTGGAGAACTTCAACTCCTGTGGCTTCGATGTTATCTATGACCAAACAATTATCACCGTGACCGATGTCACAGGTGGTGAAATCGATGGTCATACCATTGGAGTACGCCCAGGCGACTGGTCGTTCATTCCTCCTGGCCCGGACCCAGGAAAAATTAGGGTGATCGCTCAGACTGTAGGCATACCCGGATCTGGAGTAACTGGCACAGGCTATATTGCCCAGATAC
The DNA here is from genome assembly GCA_049586675.1 of Dehalococcoidia bacterium. Taxonomy (GTDB): domain Bacteria; phylum Chloroflexota; class Dehalococcoidia; order GIF9; family AB-539-J10; genus RBG-13-51-36. The sequence continues at coordinate 55,040 of JBAVCL010000002.1, read as the reverse complement.
ACTACCATGTTTTAGGCTCTATTGGTGATACCAGTAACATACATTTGGAGAACTTGGCGATGTATGACTATCAGGCTAAGAAGATACCCACCGCTACACTGGATGACACGGTTACTGTGACGATATCATGTAAGCTGGGCGATGCCAATATGGATGGCGTAGTGGATACTGGCGATATCACCAAGGTGAAGAGGATTTACTTTGAACTAGACCCCCCAACGCCTTGTGCCGATGTCAATGGAGATGGCCTCATAGACACTGGAGACATAACTGCAATTAAGGTAATCTACTTCTCGTAGCTGTATAACATAAGGAGGCGAGATTATGAAACATTGGAAAGGCATTTTAGCCATCATAGTAAGCCTGGGCCTGGCACTGGCATTGGTGCCACTTTCTATTACTGGCGCCAATGGCATGGTGACGGTGGGCATAGATGCTCCAGATGAGGTGACTGAGGGAAGCGACTTTGTTGCCGACGTGACTGTGGATTACGTGGAGAATTTCAACTCCTGCGGCTTTGATGTTATCTATGACGAAACAATTATCACCGTGACCAATGTCACCGGCGGCGAAATCGATGGTCACACAATTGGATTAGGTTCAGGCGACTGGTCGTACATTCCTCCTGGCCCGGACCCAGGAAAAATCAGGGTGATTGCTCAGATGGGAGGTGTGCCCGGGCCTGGAATCACTGGCACAGGCTACATTGCCCAGATACACTACCATGTTTTGGGCTCTCATGGCCAAACCAGTGTCATACATCTAGAACGTGTGGCGATGTATGACTATCAGGCTCAAGAGATAACCACTGCCACAATGGATGACTCGGTATATGTCGTTGCCCTAGAGATAACCACAACCGGGCTTCCTGCCGGGAAGGTGGGGGACGTCTACTCAGCAACTCTTGAGGCCACTGATGGTAAGATGCCTTATACCTGGACGGCAACCGGATTACCTGCTGGCTTGACCTGCTCCGCCGCTGGAGTCATCTCAGGGACTCCGGTTGAGGAAGTTGGTAAGTTCAATGTCACGGTCACTGTTACCGACGCTCTGACTAACTCTGATAGCAAGGACCTAAATTTGAAGATATCATGTAAGCACGGCGACGTTAACATGGATGGCGCAGTGGATACTGGGGATATCACTAAGGTGAAGAGGATTTACTTTGAACTAGACCCCCCAACGCCTTGTGCCGATATCAATGGAGATGAAAGTATAGATACCGGGGATATAACTGCAATCAAGTTGATCTACTTCGGTATCAGCACGTGGAGCAGGGTCTCTACTCCGTCTGAGGAGGGCTGGGTCCTGGCACCCGAGTCCTATATCGTCGATTATGCCGTGGGTGACAGCGGAGATGTAGCCTACGCTATCGTGTATGTGTATGATGATGGCTATTATCTGTTGAAGTCCACTGACAGCGCTGCCACCTGGCAGGACATCACCGAGGGAGTAAAAAACGAGATTGACAAGAAACAACTTGGCAGCCTTGTCCAGTTGTTGGCGGTTGCCTGCGACGCTGAGGTTCCCGACTTCGTGGCGGTCGCCCTTTCCCTCAATATCTCTAGTAATGCGTACGTGTTCATTTCTGATGATGGCGGCACTATTTTCCGGAACGCCGGCGAAGTCAAGATCCCCACAGACGACGTTTTTGCCTTCGAAGTCTCCCCTATGGCGGATGGCATTCATGACATCGCCATTGGTGGCACCAATGGGACCAAAGCCCTGCTTTTCCGCACCACGGCTACTGGAACTACGGCTGGTGCCTGGGAGGATGCCACAAAGTATATTGGCTGGAATGACAAAGGCCAGAGCACTAATTTCACCTCGACAGCCGTTGTTGACATCCAGTTCTCCCCCAATTGGAAGACGGACAAAGTCATCCTGGCTGCCACTGCTAACAGTACCGCTGTCCAACTGCAGTCCGGTACGTGGGGAGAGAATCCAGCCTGGAACAAGGCGTCCAGTCTGTCCATTAATGCTGTGCCCGTAATAGGCAATGTAATCATCGCAGACCTCGGCCGATTCACAGCGGGCATAACCCTGCCCACGGACTATTATTCCGATAAGAAAGCCACTAACAGATATGCCTGGGTTTGGGTGAACTACTGGAATGATAATACTCCAGTAGGCAGGGTATTCCGTGTGAAAGACACATCTGTTAAAGCCATCGGGCAGCAGGTAGAGGACAGCAAGTTCTTCCTGACTGACGTGTCTTATTGGGGCACCATAGCTGAGGGTAAGGCTATAGCCGGTGTGCTGGGCGATGGAACTGGAGGAAACGCAACCTGCTGCGAAGGCGTCCGGGTCTATCATAATGATAACATCCACAGCATGGATATCTGCTGCGTACCTTGGGAGGAGGCTTGCAAGCCGCCAACAGGGAGATTTGCCATGGAGGCATTCTATGTAAGTGACACAAAGGAATATGCTGTTGCCCTGGGCCCAGAGAATTCCTACTATGACGAGGGCGCCTGGTCGGTAAGTTTCGACGACGGCGATATCTGGAACCAGCTCAGCCTGGTCGACACCCATATTGATTACCTGTCGGATGTTGCGGTATCGCCCGACTGCAACAAGATGATGCTGGTCAGCGTTAACGCGGAGTCGGGCTGCGGCTGCGACAGCGTCTGGCTCAAGGCTGAAAACCTTCCTGAGGCTTGGGAGTACAGCGGCCAATGGCTGAGGACCTGGTGTGGCCAGCTCGAAAACAACTATGGCTTGCTCAGGCTGGCTGCCGAGGAAACGGCTGGTGATAACGTCTTCCTTGTTAACCGCATGACCGATAACATCTACTTGAATGACATGGAAAGCTTTGGTTGCTGGACCACGGTAGCTGCTCCAACGGTAGACCACATCGTGGACCTGGCTGTGAAGAACAAAGATACCATCTATGCCCTGGATGCTAGTGGCGATGTCGCCATGTACAATTCTGAGGGCTGGTATGACTCAGTGGACAGCAAGGTTGATTATGGTTGGACCATCGCCGTTCATGGCAGCAATATACTTGTGGGCGGCTATAATGGTATGGTTTCTTACTCCGACGACGGTGGTGAAACCTTCACTTTGCTGGAGGATACTCCCACCATTGAAGGCTACGTGACGGTGGCCTTTGATAGCTACTTTGACTCCAATAACACAATCTATGCGGCCGTAGCAAGTTTTGACGAAAACGGGGAAACAACAGGCGGTATCTATCGCTGGGTCATTGGCGAAAGTAATGAATGGAAAGACCTCGGGTGTGAGCCAAGCACTTTCCAATTAACCGGTCAGGGAAACACAACAGACTCTAATAAAGTAACCTTTACCGGCTTGGTGCTGGACAGACCAGCTCCGGCTAACCCCATGACCAGTCCTGACACTGGCGGCGTTCTCTACGCCAGCTACATCTTTGCAAAAGAAACAACAAGCGGGAACGCCACGATAACCAGTGGCGTGGCTCGCTGCCTGACGCCTGCCGAGGATGTCTGCTGCGGTTCTACAAGCTGGGATTATCTGATTGGGGGACTTACCACAGACAACGCCACGGTGGATTCCGAGGATGTCAACTTCTTCGAACAATTATTCGTCATGTGGCCCGAGGCATTGAAGATCTGCGGTGGCCTAACTGCAGATAGCAATAGCAAACTCTTGGCCATTGGCGCTTATCCTCCGGCAATCATGTGGCAGGGGGCAGATGGCTACGATATGAAGAAGGCTGAAATCGGCACTGTCTGGAGCCTAGAGGACCTTTCTGCCAAGTCGGCTGCCCGTTATTGAATCTCTTGATGGGTGTGTCACTAGCCCTGTGGCCTCCGGCAGATGACTTAACGTGCCGCTTATTCTCAAGTGCGGCTGGCAGGGCGATACCCGCGTCCGTGATGTTAGATTGCGTAGGATGAGAACCCCGGCGAGGCGGTAGCCGACATATAAAGATATGAGCTACTGGCGGGCGTGGACCCCCGCTATTGGGTCACGGAAGGGGCACTCTCAGGCGAAGTTACCGGCTAGCGGAGGGGCAGGTCTATAGAGGCCGATACTGAGAAAGTAATCCATAGCTGGTGGTCTGAGCCATGGAGCTTCACAGTTGTCGCACCGTAAGGTCCAGAGCATACCTGAGGGTGAAATTGCACATTAACTTGGAATGTTACTTAGTCGTACACTAAGAATTGCCGCTATTTAACTCTATAGTTTAAGGCGATTTATAGTTTTACGGCTTTAGCGCTATAAATACCGGGGAGGGCACGTATCTCCTGTAGCTGCTCTTCACCTAGTGGTTCATCGAGAGCTAAGATCATGAGGGCTTTTCCCCGGGGCTGGAGTCGAGATAAGTGCATGGAGCTGATATTAATATCAGCTTTACCAGTTATATTACCGATGGCGCCAACAAGCCCAGGCCGGTCAAGATGGTCGCAGAACAGGAAATATCCCCCACTGGGCACAATATCCATCCAGAAGTCATTAACCTGGACAATGTGAGCCTCACCATCTCTAACTGTGCCCGCTATTGCAGTGGTTCCTACATTGGTATTGACCTCTAGCGTGAGCAAATTGGAGTAATTCTGGCAGGTCGCCTCTTTTTCTTCGCTGATCTTCAGACCACGCTGGGTGGCGATAAAACCAACGTTGATCAGGTTAATTCTTTCCTCGCTTGCTTGTTGCAATAGCCCGCTGATGAGTGCCGTCTTAATAGGGTTGCAATCGTAGTTGCTTACACCGCCGCTATACTTGATGTGTGTTGAGCTTATTTGTCCCTCCATTAGTTGACTGGCAAGGTTGCCGATAGTTGCAGCTACTCTCATAAATGGTACTAGTTCGGGAGCTATGTGTGGAGCGTTAACGGCGTACTTACTGAATTGTCCTTGAAGCACAGCTAAGACTTCTGCAGCAACGTCCTTGGCTACACTGGTTTGGGCTTCGATTGTAGAAGCGCCGAGATGAGGTGTAACGATTATCTTGTCCTCTTTGAATAGAGGGCTATCGGTTACTGGCTCCTTATCAAAGACGTCGAAAGCAGCGCCAGCTAGTTTTCCAGTCTTAATTGCTTTGACTAGCGCTTCCTCGTCAATCAATCCGCCACGAGCACAATTGATAATCCGGGCCGCGGGCTTTAATTTTGCTAATTCCTTACTTCCAATTAGTTTATTGGTAGCCGCGGTTAGCGGCACGTGGAGGGTGATGAAATCAGCCTCTCTAAGAAGCTGGTCCAGGGATACTAAGTCTGCTTTGAGATTGCGAGCATAGTCGTTAGAGACAAAGGGGTCGTGGGCGATAACGCGCATTTCAAAGGCTTGAGCCCGCCTGGCTACTTCGGAGCCGACATTACCCAAGCCGATAATGCCCAGTGTCTTATTTCTGATTTCCGTGCCGACAAACTCTTCTCTTCGCCATTTACCGGATTTAAGCTGGCTATTCGCTTGTGGCACATTACGTGCCAGGGCAAGCATGAGGGCGATGGTGTGTTCTGCGGCAGCTATGATATTGCCTGTAGGGGCGTTAACCACCACAATGCCCTTCTTGGTGGCGGCGTCGACATCAATGTTGTCTATGCCCACTCCGGCTCGACCAATCACCTTGAGTTTCTTCCCCAATTCAATAACCTCTGCCCCTACTTTAGTTTGGCTGCGCACAATTAAAGCATCATAATCGCCAATTATAGCTTTGAGTTGCTCAAGCTCTAACTTCGTCTTGACGTCGACCTGAGCACAGTTGCGCAGGGCTTCTATCCCCTCTTCGGCAATTGGGTCAGCGACTAAAATTTTCATCATATTAAGTATAAATCCCAAATCCTAATCTCTAATCCCTGATTTAATCAGGGACTAAACAAATTCAAATATCTAAACTCAAAACCCTTATGTTTTGATTATTGGGATTTTTGGTTTTGATATTGTTTAGCATTTCGTATTTAGTGCTTAGTGTTTCCTTGCTTGGGGTAAAGCTTTGCCTAACGCCTCCAGTACCGACTTGATATCCTTTTCGTATACCAAGCCGAGATGGCCAATGCGGAAGATCTTGCCTGATAGTTTTTCCTGACCCCCGGCAAGTATTACCTCATACTCCTTCTGGAGCATTTGAATCAATTTAGAGACATCAATTTTGTCGGTAGCATTCACTGCTGTCACTGTGTTGGAAGCATATTTCTCATCAGGGAAAAGAGATAGACCTAATGATTTTACTCCGTTTCTCGCTGTCTGAGCTACTCGAGCATGCCTGGTGAATATATTGTCCAGTCCCTCGTTTAACATTAAGTCTAGAGTAACATCAAGAGCATAGAAAACGGAGACAGCTGGCGTCCAGGGAGTTTGCCCTTTCTGGAGAAAATCTTTGGCTTTGCTGAAATCCCAATAATAGCGCGGCATCTTCGCTTTAGCATAAGCCTGCCAGGCTTTTGCACTTACACTAACCATGGCTAGCCCGGGGGGCACCATCCACCCCTTCTGGGAAGCAGTGACCACTATGTCACAATTCCAGTCGTCGGTAGGCAAATTGATGCAGCCCAGACTTGAGATAGCGTCAACCAAGAGAAGTTTATCGAATTTCTTGACCACGGCGCTTATCTCTTTAATATCGTTGGTCACCCCGGTGGATGTTTCATTATGAGTTGCCAGTACCGCCTTAATATTGCCATCTGCTTTCAGTGCCTTTTCTGCGGCATCAGGACTAACTGGCTTCCCCCATTCAAAATTAAGGCGGGTTACTTCAGCACCATATTCTTCGGCAAGATCGGCAAAGCGCTCACCAAAAAATCCGTTGGCGAGGGATAAAACCTTATCGCCTGGCGACAGAGTATTAACAACGGCTGCTTCTAGGCCACCGGTGCCCGAACCGGTAAGTACGAAAACATCTCCTTTGGTCTGAAACGCTTGTTTTAGTTTCCCCGTCACTGAATTGAGAATTTTGCCAAATTCTCCCCCCCGATGGTTTATCATTTGCCGCCCCATGGCCTCAAGAGCTTGTGGCGGACAAGGCGTTGGTCCCGGAATACGTAGCTGCATTTTTTATTACCTCCTGTTTATGAATTAGCGGTTTCCCACTTTCTTTTCGCACTATCGACCATTTTCAGGAAACCCCGTTTGCCTACCTTTATAATACTTCCATCCTTTAAAATCACTTTATCGGTGCTAACTTTCTCTCCGTCGACCTCGATAGCACCTTGGGCTAGCAAACGTCTTGCTTCTGAGCGGCTCTTTACTAAACCAGCATCAGATAGCAAGCTTGTAATGTCTCTCCAAACCTCAGCATTAGCCCTGAGGGTACCGGTACCACGTAGTTCGACTGTAGCATGTATTTCCTTAGGTAACTCCCTCTTCTGGAATACTTGGGTAAAATGTTTTTCTGCCTCATCCGCTGCCTGTTTACCATGGAACTGACTGACAATTTCATGAGCCAGCCGCTTTTTAAGGTTCATAGGGTTAACCGAGTGAGTTTTCAGTTGCTTCTTGAGCTCAGCAATTTCTTCTTCGGGAACGTCGGTCACTAGCTCAAAATAATCTAGGATAAGGGAGTCGGGGATGGACATCACCTTGCCGTATATTTCCTGGGGAGGCTCAGCAACGCCTATGTGGTTATTTAAGCTCTTGCTCATCTTCTGATGACCATCAGTACCAATCAAGAGAGGAACGAGGAAGACTTGCTGGGGAGGTTGCCCCAGGCTTTGCTGGAGCTCTCTGCCCACGAGACAATTGAATTTCTGATCAGTGCCACCGAATTCCACATCGGCTTTGATGGCTACCGAATCATAGCCTTGAAGCAAAGGATAAAGCATTTCGGTTAGAGATATGGGAGTGCCAGAACTATACCGCTTGTTAAAATCCTCTCTGGCGAGAAATTGGGCGACGGTAAATTTGCTGGTAAGCTTAATTACTTCAGCCAAAGTGAATCGGGAATACCATTCACTTTGCCATCTTAGCTCTGTTTTATCTTTATCTACCACCTTGAAGAATTGTTTCATGTAAGTCTGAGCGTTGCTTTCTATTTCGCTGGGTGAGAGCATAGGGCGAGTAGCTGACTGACCGCTGGGGTCGCCAATTCTGGCTGTCCAGTCGCCAACTATAAGAGTGACTTTATGCCCTAGCTCTTGGAATTGGCGCAGCTTTCTTAGGCCTACCACATGTCCCAGGTGGATGTCAGGAGCGCTAGGGTCGAAGCCTTGCTTTAAGTTCAAAATTCCTCCCGAGTTCAGCAGCCTTAGTAGCTCAGATTCTGTTATAATTTCAGCTACTCCTCGTTTTAATAAGGATTTAAACTTTGGGTTAGTCATTTTAGTTCTTTAGCGAGGACTATTTTTGCTTCTCGAACATCTTTTTCGATTTGTGCCTTTAGCTCTTCAGCAGAGGCAAAGCGTTGTTCATCCCTTAGTTTTTGCATAAATTCTACTCTTATCTCTTCGCCATATAAATCACCTTTATAGTTTAACAGGTGAGTCTCCACCGTTTTTTCCCCTTCCCCAAAAGTGGGGCGGGTGCCGATATTAGTCGCTGAAGGGAACTGCTTGCCGTCTATCAGAGTGATAGTAGCATAAATGCCATTGCCTGGTAATGCTTGTTGTGGCTTTATATCTAAATTAGCGGTGGGAAATCCCAAAACTCGTCCACGTTTATCGGAACTGATAACCTTGCCTCTCAGGTGGAAATAACGCCCCATTAACCTTTGTACCTTGCTCATATCGCTTTGAGCTAATACTTGGCGAATGAGGGTGCTACTCACTACTTCACCGTTGATTGTATAGGGAGGGATAACTTCCACGCTGAACTTCATTTCACGTCCCAAGGCGCGGAGTAGGTCCGCATTACCTTCCCGGCCTCGTCCCAGAACGAAGTCAGGCCCCACCATAATGCCCCGCATTTTCAGATGTTTTTTGAGCAAGGATATAAATTCCCGGGCACTTAGCTGGGCTACCTTGGGAGTGAAAGTCAGCACTGCGACTATGTTTATGCCTAACTCTTGAAGGGATCTGATTCTGTCCTCTACATCGCTAAGCCAGGGTAGTTGATTGTGCGGATGTAATACCGATTGGGGATGGGGGTTAAAGGTAACTACTCCGCTAAGCAAGTTTTTCTCCGCTGCGCGCTGCTGCAATTTTTCCAGGAGGTAGCGATGCCCGATATGGACACCATCAAATACGCCTATGGTAAGGAGTGTTTCTCTTTGGGGAGTTATACTGGCTAGCTCTTGCTCGATTTCCATGGTCTCAGGGTTTGCTCTTTGCACTTGGAGTAGCTAGCTTTCTATTTCTAGCTTTGGCTATGGGCAATAATTGAGACATAAGGAGGCGAAAGCTATCAAAGTTGAGCGATTGAGGACCATCGGCAAGCGCTAGGTCAGGATTAGGATGGACTTCTATGAGAAGTCCGTCTGCCCCGGCAGCTACTGCTGCTAATGCTAGGGGAGGTACTAGGTACCATTTACCTGTGGCATGGCTGGGGTCGGCGATGATGGGCAAATGGCTAACTCTTTCGATAATTGGTATAGAACTGACATCCATAGTATTACGGGTATGGGTCTCGAAAGTTCTGATACCTCGTTCGCAAAGAATGACCTGCTCATTCCCTTGGGCCAGGATATATTCAGCGGCTAATAGCCACTCTTGAATGGTAGATGACAAACCGCGTTTGAGTAGCACGGGCTTCTTTGTTTTCCCCACCTCGTCGAGCAAAATAAAGTTCTGCATGTTTCTCGCTCCAATTTGGAGTATATCCGCGTATTTGGCTACTAAATCAACTTGGTCTGGCGACATAACCTCGGTAATCACGGGCATTTTGTTTTTCTTACCTGCTGCCGCCAGTATTTTCAGTCCAGTTTCCCCTAACCCTCGAAAGTCGTAGGGTGAGGTGCGTGGTTTGAAGGCGCCCCCGCGCAGCACTGTGGCACCAGCAGCTTTGACCGCCTGAGCAGTGGCCGAGAGTTGTTCTTCGCTTTCTATAGCGCAAGGTCCAGCCATGACGACTATTTCATTGCCACCGATAGTCACGCCTTTTATTTCCACTGTGGTGTCTAGGGGGTGGAACTCCCGACTAGCAAGTTTGTAGGGTTTGCTCACCAATAGGACCTGTTCTACCCCGGGGAATAATTCCAAGGTGTCGCGAAGTTCCGAGAAAACTTGTCCCAGCACACCGATAACGGTATGGTCAACACCCTCTGATATGTGTGCCTTTAGGCCGGCGTCTTCTATTCTTTTCGTAACTCCGTTGATTTCATCTTGGCTGGAGCCGACTCTCATGACTATAATCATGTGTTGCCTCCAATAGATAATGGCGGTTGGTCCTTTAACTTCTTGGCTTCTCCTAAGTAAACATGTCTGATTTCCTCAGGTCCTTTTTCAGTGTTTACAAGCATTAGAACTCTCAGGCAGCTAGGTAGAGCGTTGGGGACACTCATTTCATGTCCACAAATCAAAGCTAGGTGGGATGGCCACCCTAGCTCCCGTGTCGCTGCTGCAGGAAACTCAGCATTTAGGTCTGGTGTGGTGGTGAAAAAAATAGCAGCGATATCCTTAATCTCGATTTTGTTAGCCTTCGTCATTTCCGTAAGCAGCTTCTTAGTTGCTGCTAGTATGCGTTCTTTATTATTTGCTGAAACTATGGTAGCACCTCTGATGCCACGGCATTGCAATTTAACAGCTCTCCTTTTCAGATTTAAGCTAATAGCCTACCCTAATTCTTATCCTTCGTCAAGAAAGCTCGGTTTGATAGCGGGATAGATTGCCATAATTACGTCTCGTGAGCCGAAAATGGTTTTTCTTCTAGGCCTAGCTCACCTCATATAAAGGGCTAGGTTTAAATGATACCATAACTCGTCATTCGTTTGTCTAGCAGAAGCCTCGGGTGGTAAGATGACAATAGATAATTTTGCACTTGTTGGCAATATCTGCGGTTTCTAGATATGGAGAGGGAGAAATTTGAGGCTCTCGTAGCGAGGGCAATCGATAATTTGCCACCGGAGTTTCAGCGCAAGCTGGAAAATGTTGATATTGTGGTAGAAGATTGGCCTACACCAAGGCAACTGAGACAAGCTAAACTCAGTCATCCCACCCAATTACTTGGCCTTTACCAGGGTGTGCCACAAACTAGGCGAGGCCGGGGGTACGGATTGGTTTTGCCTGATAAAATAAGCATCTTTCAAAGGCCTATAGAGTCGCAATGCCGCTTTGGCGATGAAGTTGAAGCAAAAATAGAGGAAGTAGTGCGCCACGAAATAGCCCACCATTTCGGCCTCGACGATAAGACTTTGCGGAAGATAGAGGGTGAGAAACAAGGGAGGAAGTAGGGAACAGGTATTCTCGTGGCTCAATATTATATTTAAGTAGATTCTTCCGAACTTGAGTAATAGTATTGTGATACGTGAACAGGGAAAATATGGTAGCGTAACAGTCCTAATCAAAAAACAGTGGTAAATATATGCACTCTATGGACAGACTGTCACCAAACAAAGAGATGAAGAAGCTCTGTCAGGTAATGACCGATATTGATAGGCAAAGGAGAAGAGAAAATGGACAAAATAAGACTAGGTAAAACGGGGATGACAGTTTCCAGATTGGGTTTTGGTGGTATTCCCATCCAACGGGTCTCTGAGGACGAAGCCGTAGCTGTGGTTCAAAAGTGCTTGGACCTGGGTATCACCTTCTTTGATACGGCCAATGCTTATACCACAAGCGAGGCACGTATTGGCAAGGCCATTAAGGGGCGGCGAGGAGAGGTCGTCATCGCTACCAAGTCTAACTCCCGAAGCTGTGAGGGTGTGGAGGGGCATCTGAATATGAGCTTAGAACATCTCGGGCTTGATTACATCGACCTTTATCAGTTCCACCAGGTCGGTGACTTCAAGTCTCTAGAGACAGTCCTTGACCCAAAAGGACCAATGGTGGTGTTAGAGAAGGCTCAAAAAGCCGGGGTGATAAAACACATCGGCGTTACCTCGCACCAGATAGATGTGGCTAAAGAAGCCGTGAAGTCAGACCGTTTCGAGACATTGGTGTTTCCCTTCAACTTCATTGCCTGCGAAGCGGCAGACGAACTGCTACCCCTATGTCGTAAGCACCATGTTGGGTTCATCGCTATGAAACCGCTGGCCGGCGGGGCGCTGGACAATGTGACTATCGCCTTTAAATATCTCTTCCAGTTCCCTGACGTATTACCAATACCTGGTATCGAGAAACCCCATGAGATAGAAGAGATTGTTCAGGTGCTACGGGGGTCATGGGACATTAGCGACGCAGAGCGAAGTGAAATGCAGAAGCTGAGAGGTGAACTGGGTAACAAGTTCTGCCGCCGCTGTGATTACTGCCAGCCCTGCACTCAAGAAATACCGATATCTACGGCGATGGTTATCAAGAGCGCCATTAGACGGCTGCCGCCGGAACGGCTGTTCATAGGTGCGTTCGCTGACGCAGTGAAAAAGGCAGCCGACTGTACTGAATGTGGTGACTGTGAGGAAAGGTGTCCCTTTAAACTTCCTATTAGGGAAATGCTGAATGAATCGATCCAATGCTTCCAAGTAGCAAAGCAGAAATATGATAAATCGGTGGGCACCTAGTGAGTCTTCCCCAAAAACGTTCTCTGGTCTTTTTTCAGGAACGCCCTCGCCTGATTCTATCTCAATCCAGGGCACCTTAAAAGAACAGAATTTTTTGAAGGGCACAAAGCTAGTCACGGAGAGACGGTGATAGTGGCGAGGTCTACTAAACATCTTAGAGTCGGCATATGCGGCTGTCATACTAGCTTCATTAGCACGAGAAAGGGATGGTGATGATTGGCCCCTGCCAATAGTACTCCTATCTCGACTGAAACTGCATCTATGCCAGACGTTTGTGGAGCATCAGAAAATGCTTAAAAAAGTTTTTCGGAGATATTTTCCACTGATATTTATATTGTGGATTCTTTTTGTGTTATATCCCAATCCTCTAAACCTAATCATTAGTATTCACAGAGTTTTTAACTTCAATGCTGACCCTGGTGCCGTTGAATCTATGCTGAATGACCTTCCTTCTGCCCCTGTAGATATAGAGAAAGCAGTCCTGGCTAGAATACCCTATCACCATGATTGGGAAGTTTATAGCATGCCTTGGTATTGTCCTACCGTTGAACAGGTGCTGGAGAAAGGAGAAGGAGATTGCAAAGGCCGAGCTCTGGTCTTGGCTTCTGTCTTGGAAGCGGAAAATATTACCTATCAAATTCGTTTATCTCCTATACATATCTGGGTGGACTATGAGGGTAAAAATGAGACCTCAATTGAGAATGCTCAGGTCGAGTACTATCAATATGATCCTCAAACAGGTGAGAGGCGATTCCAGATTCCTCATATTAGGTTGAGCGAGGTAATGGATTCCTTCTGGGAAGCCTTTTGGGATCCCATGCCTGACTATAGAAAAGCTCTTCTAATTTCGGGCTTATTAGCTTTGGTAGCAGCCAGAGTGATTTTGCGCAAGAAAAGAACTGCCCGGTAAGATGACATAAAGTTAAGAGGTATTTCAAGACAAGCAAATTGATTGTCGGTATCGGTAATTCCGTAAGTTCACAGACTGGGCAACGCTGGAGCGTCTAGGCATCCTAGCGGTGAGGATACCGGGCCCAGATTTGGGTGTCGTCTTCATCGACAGTTGGTTCCATAAAATAGCTCAGAGGTTTTTCCAAGGCGCTGGCGATTTGTTCCAGATTGGCGAGATAAAGTCGTCTCTTGCCCAGCTCATAGTTGGATAAGGCTGCCTGTGTACAACCTAGCCTGGCTGCCAGTTCCTGCTGGGTAATGCCAAGTTCCTCTCTGGCTTGCTGAATCCTCCTGCCGATGCTGGGATAGACCACGCCCGGATTTTATCACATTTTGTAATATCCAGTAAAAAACTTTTAGTGCATATAACGATTTGTTATAAATTCTATTGACAAGCCTATTATGCCTTGTTATTCTGTTAATAACAAATCGTTATTAAAGGAGGAAACGAATGAAAGTCAGCGAAGATGTCTGGAAATTCTATCAACAACACCTGGGTTACAGTGATAAGGAAATGAAAAAGTTCAGAGAGAATCCCAGAAACGAGGACGTTATTTCCAAAGCGCCAGCGTTGCTAAACAAGACGATTGTAATAGAGGTTGTCGACTCACATGGCTGCAATAGTCAGCATAAGGTTGGTGATAAGTTCTATTTTGATGGCGCCGGCAATATTTTGACCAAGCTCTGTCCGAAAAGAATCTGTTTTGGTGCCTTGCATTCCATGCCGACATTAATTTATGCGGCACAAGAGCTATTCTATGCCGGTGTGGACCCTAATGAGATGCGGTTTAAACGGATAGGTTGTGTTGATGTCGGCGTCAACTGTGGCGGCTGGGGGCATATTGTCATGGAACTGCGGGTGGAGGAACGCAAGACAGAGTAGGTTGTAGATATTTGGATGGCGCAGAAGGGAGAAACGCCGAATATGAAAACACTTAAAAAAAATGAGTTGAAGGAAATCTTAATTAAGAACTGGATGACCCATGACGCCATGTGGTTCTATCACTGCTTGCAGGAATGTGGCATTGAGAGAACGAACAAAATTAATAAAGCTGCCATCAGGTCTATGGCAGCGATAGAAATAAAGCGGATTCAAAAAGCCGTGGGTATAGATAAGGTGGAAACATTTGAAGACCTTAAGTCACTGGTAGACGCAGCGTTTAACGTGCTTAAAGGCGATTTTATGGATTTCACCTACAGTTTTCCTTCAGAAAATGCTCTACATGGTGAATGGAAAAATTGTTTCGCCTACAACGGGGTGAAGCAGCTTGGTGTTCTGGACCGATACCAATGTGGAATCATGGAGCGAATTTGCGGGTGGTTCGACGGCGTGGGAATAAAATATAGCGTTTCTCCTCTCATTGAAGGTTGCATGATGCACACCGATGGGGAATGCTTCAGAGATTTCGCGTTTAATTTTGATAAATATTGACCTAAGGTCAACTATTTGGAAAGGTGGCTGAAATATGAGTTCACCGAAAATTAAGCTTACACCGGCACAAAACGAAAAACTGCTGCGCAATATATGGTTGTTGCACGACGGCCGGTGGTTCTTGAAATCGATAGCGAAATTTGGTTTCGACACTGCTACTGAACTTAACCTTGAGGTAGTCGAATCAATTGGGAAAACGGAGATGAAACAGCTGATAGCCGAAACCGATTTCGGAGAGATAAGGAATATTGAGGATTTGAAGGCGTTGGTAGAACTCGCGGCGCCTCTGTATTTCCCTCCCGAGCACAAATATGAGATTAGGGTCATAGACGATAACATGCTGCTGGGGCGTGTTCTGGAGTGCTATGTTCATCAGATGGTCAGTAAGGCGGGAACCACGGAGCTTCATCAATGTGCTGCCAGGCTCAGGTTCGAGTCCTGGCTTAAGGGCCTGGGTCTTAACGGTGAGGTTATCAATGAGAAGAATACCAATAACTGTAACGGGACTTGCGAAATTATTTTTAAAATCAATTGGTGATGTAGAGCAGAGAATTAAGATGCCCCGTGGGGATAAAATACACAGAATACCAGAAGCCTAGTTGGTCGCACAATCACTCAGATTGTTACCAGAACTCTTGTTACCACGACCAGCAGCAGCACATTTTATCTTGCAATCTAGCGGAAAGTTGAATCGGCGAAGAGCGGTCTGTTAGAGTTAGCGTATGCCAGCTTCAGATAATGTGACGCCGCACAAGGCGGCTGAGTATGACAAATCCGTAAGGCAAACCATACCCTTCTATGAAACTATTCAGTCCGAAGTTGTGGACCTTGTTAGGACTGTAAGGCCGGACGTAAACTGCTGGCTGGATACTGGATGCGGCACCGGATACCTAGTGGAAATAGCTATGCCGCATTTCCCGAGGACCAGTTTTGTCTTGACTGACCCGTCTGAATCCATGTTAAAGCAAGCCATAACCCGACTAGGAGGGCAGCCAGACGGTCCTGTGAGATTCCTTCCTCCGATACCGAGCCAAAACCTGAATGTCTACCTGAACAAGCTACATCCTCAAGTTATCACTGCTGTTCTCAGCCATCATTACCTTCATAAACCGCAACGGCATGAGGCAACACAGATTTGTCATCAGTTATTAGACGAAAGTGGAGTCTTCGTTACAGTGGAGAATATTAATCCGGGCACGAAAGAGGCTATTTCATCGGGACTGGAGCGTTGGAAGCACTTTCAGATAGAACATGGGAGGTCAAAGTCCATCGCTGAAGAGCACGCCAAGCGCTTCAATGCCGAGTATTTCCCCATTTCTGTGGAGGAGCATATCAGTCTACTGCGAGAGATAGGCTTTAAGGTGGTGAATCTCTTCTGGATGTCTCACATGCAAGCCGGGTTCTATGCTATTAAATGAGCTCTACCTCTTTGACAGCTGCCCAATTCATAAAGTGACAAGAGAGTATTTTGTAAAGCAAGAGATTTGATCGCCGTCAGTCCATTTTTCGGCGGCGCAAATGCTCCGCCATGTAGCCGTATGCCTGCTTGAGCCACACGGGCTGAAAATCACTGAATAGCAATTCCCCGGCTTTAACCTGCGGCACCTTGCGTACTTCCTTGATGCGCGGCAGGAAAAACAGCGCCACGACCAGCCGAACCAGCCCTGAAACTATGAAGATGGAGAGAAAATAGCTCCCCATAAAGGGTGGCAGGAGTGGTGCCACAATGCCTCCGGTCAGAGACCCCACGCTGACGCCAAGGAATATCAGAGAGTTGTAAAGAGCTATGTAGCGCGTCCTGTTTTGCTGGGGAGCTGCATCGAAGATAAAAACGCTGCTGGAAAGCTGGAAACCCGCCCATGCAAACCCGGAAAATAGCTGCATGACAATGAGCCACCATAGACTGTGGCTTAGTGCCCACCCGAGCGGTACAAATGGAACAAAAAGGGACGTGATTTTCAGCACCTTGCTACTTCCCGCCCTATCCATCCGTTTGCCCCACCATGTCATAGAACCGACGGTCGCCAGGATCGCCACGGAGTTTATGGTAGTATAGACGATGTAGCTAAACTGAAGGTCGCGTAGCATATACGGAGAAAAAAACGGTGCGGAAACAGCCGCCGCGAAATTTATCAGCGCGCAGAAAATTATGAACATGCCGATGTTGGTGGAGAACAAGCCCCGGGCTACTTTCAAGATGCCGTCATGGCCCCGCTTTTCAGTCACCGGGCTGAGTGGTTCATACATCTGTGACAGAAAATAGAACGAGACTAACCGTGATGCCATTGCTCCGGCAAATATGATGGTGAAAGCTAGGTTAGTATTGCCGGTGAGCAGTTGCAGGATACCGCCGGCGACATAGGCGAACACCCCGGAGACAAAGCCGGTAATGCGGTTGCGCCGGCCAAAATATCGGCCACGCATCTGCGCCGGCACTAGGTCCGCCATCATGCTTCCCCACACTGGGTTCGCGGCAGAATCAAAGGCGGTGCTCAAAGTCATGAACGCTATCAGCCACCAGACTTGGTGTGTCTGGAGCAGATAAGGAATGAGGAGAATTGGCAGCCACATCACAGCGTGCATAACAGCCATGCGGAGTATGAAACCCTTTCGGCTCCCCACTCTTTCAGAGAGAGCTGGCGCCGCGAATTGCGCCGCTGCCATGGTAAAATTGGGCACGCTGGTGAGCAAGCCAATCTCCTGAGTACTGGCTTTCATGGTCAGCGCATATGGCGTGATATAGTTCTGTGTCAGCCCGAGCATTACGGAATAAGCTGAGCCATCAAGAATGCTGTTCCTCAGGCTCTTTTTGACCTGTTCCTCGCTCAGATTAGACGGAAGGTCACGAGGGTGGTGCGGGGGATGTATATCAACCGAAATGGTAGTTTACCTGCCTTGTGTGTAATGGGACTAGTGCATGCATCTGGCTCTGGAATCACGTGTAACGGTTTCGCAGACAATCGTACCCGGATTTCACTCAAGCCAAGAATCCCACAACGTGCTCTCCTTCTTGAGACATGAAAGAAAGAAACATTGTGAGGGTTCATGGATGGAAGCAATCATCGAGAAGATTATTCTATTGACAAGGAATTACCCTGTCACCGTCGGCAGTATGATATGTCTTTGTCGGTCAGTTGTCAATGGGTTGAACAAA
Organism: Dehalococcoidia bacterium; assembly: GCA_049586675.1. Classification (GTDB taxonomy): domain Bacteria; phylum Chloroflexota; class Dehalococcoidia; order GIF9; family AB-539-J10; genus RBG-13-51-36. The sequence goes on along the minus strand of JBAVCL010000002.1, from coordinate 36,993 downwards.
GTAGCAGTTTGTGCAATTTCATACTCTGAAAGCTAAGAGAAACACTTAAAAGCCATCCGTGTTCATACTCACTTAAGAGGCTGCTATACTTAGTAGTGCATGGCAATAATTGAGACATTTGGCCTTTCTCGACACTTTGGGAAAACCGCCGCAGTCGAAGACTTGACCCTGACAGTCGAAGCCGGTGAGGTGTTAGGCTTCCTTGGTCCCAATGGAGCAGGGAAAACGACCACCATTCGGATGTTGGCCGGAATGATCGCACCCACGAAAGGTTATGCCATCGTAGCTGGTTATAGAACTGACCGGGATGTAGAGAAACTGCATGAGGTGGTTGGTATGCTTACCGAGACGCCCGGTTTCTACAATCGGCTTAGCGCAAAGCGTAACCTGGAATATTTCGCCAGTTTTTACTCGTCTATCGACTTACCGTCAAAACAAGTGGAGAAGTACCTCAAACTTATAGGGCTCTGGGAGCGTTGCCATGATAAGGTAGGCACGTTCTCCAAGGGTATGAAGCACAGGCTGGCACTGGTGCGGGCTCTGGTGCACGAGCCAAAGGTCCTGTTCCTTGATGAGCCGACTGCTGGGCTGGATCCCGAAGCAGCAGCAGAAGTGCGCGAAATAATACACAGGCTTGGTGAGGAAGGACACACCATCTTCCTTTCCACTCATAATCTCAATGAGGCAGAAATGCTCTGCAACCGCATTGCTGTGCTTCATACTAGGCTCTTAGCTCTGGATACCCCGGAGCAACTGCGCCGGCGCTTCTTTCACCGCCAACTAATGGTTCAACTGGAAGTGCCAGATACACATGTAGTACAAACAGTAAGAAAGCTCCCATTTGTTCAGAAAGTCCGCGAGGAAGGAAGTCAACTCATATTAGAACTGACCGACTCGGAGCGTAATCGCCCTGAGCTGGTAAAGGCAATTGTGGAAGCAGGAGGCAGGGTGATCGCCGTCTCTGAAAAGCAGTACCCGCTTGAGGAAGTTTACTTAAGACTGATCCATGAGGAGAATGGAAATGAGTCGTAGGCACATTCGGAACATTCTTCTGAAAGAGTGGGCGCTATTGTTTACCGACCTCAACAGCGCTTTGGTCATCACACTGCTTCCGTTTTTGGTTGTGGGGCAGGGAATACTTTACATCTGGCTGGCTTCCAGATTCGCCGGCGGGAGCATGCTGAACACTCCGGTGTTCCAAACTGCCCTGCAAAAACTTGTTGAGGCAATACCTGGGGTAACTCAGCTGCCAAGCAATGAGCAGCTTCTTGTGCTCCTGCTCAATCAATTCAACTTTTTCCTGCTCCTCATCCCAACCATGATCGCAATCAGTGTGGCCACCTTCAGCATTGTTGACGAGAAGCTCTCTGGCAGTCTTGAAGCTCTCTTGGCGACACCGGTCAAGACCTGGGAGCTGTTGTTAGGCAAGGCACTGGCGGGAGCAATACCGGCACTAGTGATGACCTGGCTCTCGGCAGGGGTTTTGTTGCTGGTGGTATCGGGGTTGGGCTGGGGAAACCTCATTGGATTCGTGGTCACAGCTGGATGGTTTCTTACCCTGTTTCTCCTTACCCCGGCGGTGGCGATTCTGAGCTTCATGCTGGGGGTTACTGGCTCTTCAAGAGCAAAAGACGCCCGCGGCGCACAGACCATAGTTCTGATTATTATCTTGCCCGTGCTGGGTCTTATTGGCATTCAGATCACCGGAATTCTGTGGTTCACTCCTTCGTTAATTCTTGTGATGGCGCTGGCGATTGGCATCGCGGCTTTCATCTCGCTGCAGGCCGCGGTTCGTCTGTTCCGAAGGGAATCCATAGTTGTTCAGTGGCGATAATCCTGGGAAGTGAACATTCCAGCATTTTGTGCAATTCCATACTCTGAAAGCTGCGAGAAACACTGGAAAACCATCCGTGTTCATACTCACTTAAGGGGCTGCTATACTTAGCAGTGCCTGGGCATTACATTGAGAGAAACGATGTGACTGAACTTAAAGCGCGGTTTTCTAAACCTTTAGCCTTTTTTTGGTTGCTGCGTCTTAATCGCACCGTGATGGTGGCTATGATTACAGGGGCGGCAGCCTTCACTGCCAAAGCCGGGGTGACCAACGCAATATGGATGACCCTGGCAGGTTGGTGTTTGGCTGTGGGCGGCTTCTCTTTAGACTTCTATGCTGATCGTGACCTGGATGCCGAGGGACCTCGGGCAGAGATGCGCCACAATCCTCTGACAGATGGCTCCCTATCTCCAGCAATAGGGCTCGCCTTCTCAATAACCTTCATCGCCATTAGCTTCACTACGACACTTCTGGTTACTCACCGGGCTCTGTTGCCTTGGTGTATCATTCTAGTCATCATCGTAGGCTTGGCACGACACTTTTTTGAGCGTCCTCTAACTCAGGCACTTACTCTGGGCTTGCTGCAAGGTCTCTATGCGCTTATGGGGAGCGCGAGCGGCCACCTGAGCCTAGGGTTGTGGCTTTTGGCGGGTATGTTCTTTTTCGCCATGTTTGGCGGGCGAGGGATGATTGACATCCGCGATTTCCCGCAGGATAAAGTTACTCGCGTGCAGACTCTGCCAAAGCGCTATGGGGTAAGGCGTACTGCACAGTTCACAGCTTCCTGTTTACTCATAGCGTGTGCCTTAAGCCTAGCTGTGTACTTTACAGGTGAATTTAGCCCTATTTATCTATACCTTGATTTGGCTTTTATCGCTGTGGGTGTGGTGTGCGCCTGGCTCTTCGCTACCCGCCCCAGCCCCAGACTGGCCTACACTCTGACCCTTGTGTGCATGATGGGCATGGGGTCCCTCATTTGCCTAGCGATGATCCTAGGTAGTGTGTAGAAGTTAGTATATCCTGGTTTTTCTGGGCAGAAAGACTTCGTCGGTAGGTGGGAAAACTGGGAGGCTATATTATGAAATTTTTGTATCTTCTTGACATTTCTTTGTCTTCAGAATAGTTCATTCCATCTTTCAGTCGAATATAGAGAAGTAGCTTTCTACAGCTAAGCAGGCATTTTATTGCTGATTCTACGAGTACGCACAAGTATTGCGACTTCTCAGGGCTTGTGTCATTATTATAGACATTGTCAACTGCCCAGACAGGGAAACCTGGTAAACAAAGGAGGTTCTATGACATCCGTTTCACGGTTTCTTACATCTCGCTGGGGGCTTGTATTCACCGGTCTTGCTGCTGGAGTACTTGGCCCAGTGCTCGTCAAATTCGGTAATCCCGGGAACATGGGGATTTCTGTAAGCTGTTTCAGCCGCGATATCGCTGGAGCGCTTGGTCTGTCGAGCAGCAGCGGGGGGCAGTATATACGTCCTGAGATAATCGGCTTTGTGCTGGGTGCTCTCATTGCTGCGCTCATCTTCCGAGAGTTTAAGCCTCGCACTGGCTCAGCTCCGCTGATGCGTTTTCTCCTTGGCGGATTTGCCGCCTTTGGCATGCTGGTCTTCATAGGCTGTCCGTGGCGCGCCTACCTGCGGCTCGCCGGCGGTGATTGGAACGCCATTTTTGGTATTCTTGGTCTGGTGGCTGGGATTGGAATAGGCATCGTCTTTTTACGCAGGGGGTTTAGCCTTGGCCGGAGCCATCCAGCGCCCAAAGCTTTGGGCTGGGTACTGCCAATTATAATGGTGGCATTGCTTATTCTTTTGCTCGCTGCACCACAGTTCGGGACGGATGCTGATGGCAACCGAACCGGCCCTATCTTTTTCTCCACGACGGGGCCGGCCAGTCAACACGCTCCTATAATTATCTCCCTAGTTGTGGCGCTTTTTATTGGTTTCCTGGCTCAGCGTAGCCGCTTTTGTACAGTTGCTGCGGTGCGTAACATGCTATGGCTCCGGGATTCACATCTCCTGAATGGCCTTATGGCGTTCATCGGAGCTGCTTTCATCACTAACCTGGCACTGGGCCAGTTTCATCCTGGCTTTGTAGACCAGCCGCTAGCTCAAACCAACGAGTGGTGGAACTTTGGCAGTATGGTCATGGCTGGACTTGCTCTCACTCTGGCTGGCGGTTGTCCTGCTCGGCAGCTCTTTCTTTCTGGCGAAGGAGATGCTGATGCAGCTATGTTTGTTATTGGCATGACTATAGGTGCCGGTTTTGCCCAGAACTACAGCATAGCCAGTTGCTTGTGTCCCGCAGATAATGCAATGGGTGCCTTTGGTCCAGCTGCTGTTATTGCGGGTCTGGTAATATGTATAATTATTGGGTTAGTTATGCGGGAGAAAGAAGCATAGGGAGCTTGTGATGAATGATATCAGGATAATCGATGCTGGTGAGTTGTCATGCCCGCAGCCAGCAATGCTGACTCATGAGGGGTTGCACAAGCTTGCCAGAGGAGCTGCACAGGTGCCCGTGTCTTCCAGCACAGCCCGGGAAAATGTTTCCCATTTGTTCAGAAACTCTTGCTGGGGCGTAATTATTGAGGAGTTACTGAAGGCAGTTCTTGGATGATGCTGAAGAAATGATATACCTTGATAATGCAGCAACGTCCTGGCCCAAGCCGCCGGAAGTTCTAAAAGCTATGACCGATGTCTTGGAACTCGCTGGGGGCAACCCTGGCCGCTCCGGGCACCGTTTGTCCGTTGCCGCAGCGCGAGAGGTATACAATGCCAGGGAAGATATTGCCTCCTTTTTCAATGTTGCCGACCCGCTTCGGGTAATCTTTACAGCAAATGCCACGCATGCGATTAACATAGCTCTCAAAGGGTTATTAAAATCCGGTGATCATGTTGTCACCAGCTCCATAGAACATAACGCAGTGATGCGACCACTGCGAAGCCTGGAAAAACAGGGCGTCTGTTTGAGCATTGTTCCCTGTGCTGCCGATGGCAGCTTTGATGTCAAAGATGTGGTCAGAGTGATGAATTCCCACACACGTCTTGTAGCCATCACTCATGCGAGCAACGTAGTGGGAACTATACTACCTGTTGCTGAGGTTGCCTCTGTCGCTCATGAGGCTGGAGCTTTGTTATTAGTTGACGCTGCACAAACCGCGGGAACCATACCCATAGACATGCCGACAATGGGGATTGACTTCTTGGCTTTTACCGGACATAAGGAATTGCAAGGCCCTCCTGGCATCGGTGGCCTGGCTATCGGCGAGAATGTTGATGTATCGCAGATCGAACCGCTGGTGCGTGGCGGCACGGGGAGCCGTTCCGAATCGGAGGAACAACCAAACGATTTGCCAGATAAATTTGAAAGCGGCACGCTTAATCTTGTGGGGATTGCCGGTCTCCGCGCTGGCATACAGTGGGTGAGGGATAGAGGTATTGACACAATCAGGGCTCACCTAAAAGAGCTTACCCTAGCGCTCATAAATGGTTTATCTGAACTGCCGGGAATCAAGGTGTATGGACCACTTGATACCAATAGCACAGTAGCTGTCGTATCCTTTAGTGTTCACCACAAGCGGGTTTCAGAGGTCGGTCTGAAACTGGATGAAGAATATGGTATCCTGTGCCGCGTTGGGTTGCACTGTGCCCCGGCGGCGCACAAAACAATGGGCTCATTTCCAGAAGGGACAGTACGGCTGGCTCCGGGTGTGTTCACAACCATGGATGATATCAGCACAACAATAAGGGCAATAGAGCAGGTTATTCATTCATGACACGATATGGTGTAGTCCTCTTTTTTACAAATTCATCTGTGATGCGTGCCGAGAAGCTCCTGAAAAAAGCGGGCTATTCTACCAAGCTAATTCCAACACCGAGAGAGTTTTCAAGCGATTGTGGGGTTGTTCTGCGCTTTGACTGGGCTGACTACGAACAAGTTAAATTGATACTGGATACGGCACATCTAGAGATTGACGCTATACATCAAATGTGACCTTGGAGCCGGTGTCACCAGTTCCAGAAGTCCTGAGAACCAGAAACAAATCAGTGCATCCAAGTTACTGGGCTTAGCTTTAACCTCGGAGCTGTAACCAACCTCTCCCTCGTCTGTCTCCAAAATACTACGCAGGGGATTGACAAGATTGACAAATGGTATATAGTCTTGATGAGATAAGAGCGTCAACAATGATTATGGAATACTAAGAGGCTAGTGGGGGTAAGGAAACAGCATTCTAAAGGTGGTCATCGGATGCGGGAGAGCCAAGAGTGAAACCGATCACTTAAGTGAGCGGTTTTTATTGAAGAGATTGCCTTGCGCGGTGCAGCAGGCAGGGGCTTAGGCGATGTCTAGGAGATGATGGCAGATGGGTCTAGGTGGGTTCGGCGAAGCGAAGGGATATTCAAAACTGTCTGATCACAGCGTCAGGCGGACTTGGCTGGAAGGGGGGTAGAATGAAAGACTTAAGAAGGGTTTGCATGGCAATACTGTTCTCGGTGACAATGCTATTTTCCCCCGTTGTTCCGGTCTATGCCTTTGGCCCCATAACACATGGATACATCGCCGAAGAAGTGCAGCCCAGTGTGAATTTTGATGGTTACCACCCTGATCCCGCCGTTTTTGAAAGCGGTGCAATTATGGCTGATGTAATGCATTTAGATGACACAAACATGCATGGCAATCCAGACTTTTAGAAAAAGATGTTGACAATGGCGGATAAAAGCGATCCCGAGGAGCAGAGTTTTGGAGCAGGTTTTATATGTCACGGCGAAAGCGACAGCGTTTGGGCTGCTTTCATTAAGCCCGAAAAGGAACAATATAGAAGCCTATTGCCGGGTTGGTTGCAGTGGCTGACGGGAGACGTGGGAATAGAAGGCGCTTACAAATTCCTCTTTGATGCATACGCTGTAGTAGAGAGAGGCTATATGCCACCGTTGTGCTGGGTGCGCAAACCTTACTTGATTAACAAAGCTTATAAAGCGGAAACGGGGGAGGACATTTCAAGAGCAGATCTCCTAGCGTGTTCCTTGGGCTTGCAGGCATTGACCGTTGTTGAAACGGTGTTGATTAGACTTACGCAACCTTTGCTTAAATTAGCTTTTAGTGACTTGCTGGCTAGGGGTGCATTCAACACAGTCAAAAAGAACTTCGCCAACATAACAGGCACAGCTACGGGTAATACCGTAAATGCCATTGAACAAGTAAGAGCATCCTAAACTCAACACTACCCGATTCCGAGCATTCTTGTCTTGTAGCTCATTTCATCAAAGCGGATTGGAAAATGGTAAACTAGCCACAAGATACGAAGGAGGGTAGCCATTACTATAGGATTAATCGTTTTTATGGTTTCCTGGCCTTTATACTTGCCCTCTGGGAAATTCAAATCGATGGTAAGGATGGTTGGGCAGCGAAGCTACCTGGCTGGCGTATAGAAAAGGGCTGGCTTGTCAAGTTAGCAGGTGGACGCCCGATAACTGGCTACCATTTTTTATGACGCTGTTCCTGATTGCTATAGTTCATTTGCCGTTGATTTTTGTTCCGTGGAGCTGGCGGTTAGAAAGTTTGGTGCTTGGCTTTTATGTAGGTATGGTTTTTCTAGAAGACTTGTTGTGGTTTGTTTTAAATCCTTATTATGGGATCAAAAACTCCCGTAAAGGAAAAATCTGGTGGCACAAAGAGTAGTGGGGGCCGGTCCCTGCTTTATACTGGTTTTTACTCATCATCGTCATCATACTAATTTATTTTGGGAGAGCTGCTATCTAAACAGGATTCATCCAAGTCATTCAGGCGTGTTGTTTTGTTGCACGCCTAAGAGATAATAAGGAACACTTACAACCATCCGCGTTGATAATGGCTTAATGAGCCTTTATAATTCAATATGTTAGTAATTTCAATGTAATGGAATAGGAGTAACCAATGGCTTCTGTGAAAGATGTGCTGGATAAACTCCAGAGCAAGGCTCAGCCAGAGCAGTTAAAGGGAATGGCTAAATACGGAATGGCAGTTGAACAGAAATTAGGCGTCTCGGTTCCTGATATGAGAAAACTGGCTAAAGAGATAGGGCGAGATCACAAACTGGCACTAGACTTATGGAGGACTGGAATAGCTGAAGCCAGGATCTTGGCTGGGATGATTGATGACCCGGCTAAGGTCACTGAAGAGCAGATGGAGCACTGGGTGAAAGACATTAATTCGTGGGATGTCTGCGACCAGGTGTGCATGAATCTTTTTGAAAAGAATCAATTAGCCTGGAAGAAAATTATCGACTGGTCTGAGCGGGAAGAAGAGTTCGTCAAAAGGACTGCCTTTTCGCTGATAGCTTGTCTGGCATGGCATGATAAGAAGGCGAGCGATGAGAAATTCATCGAATTACTTCCGGTAATAATCCGAGCGGCTACAGACGAGCGTAAATTCGTCAAGAAAGCAGTGAACTGGGCTCTCAGAAACATCGGGAAAAGGAACCTCAAGTTGAACGAAGCCGCAATAAATACTGCAAAGGAAATCCAGCGACTTGACTCAAAGGCTGCTCGCTGGGTTGCCTCTGATGCTAGCAGAGAACTAGAGAGCGAAAGTATCCAAAGGAGATTGAAATGATAGGCCTTGCTCAACAATTCGCCTTATTGCGTGGCAGGCTGTTTTCTGTGCCATCGTAATCGGGGGTTAGTAGCAATGTCAAAACTGATTAGAATACCTCATAAAGTTCACGAATCCACATGCTACGTCAATGGCCTGTTTGATGTGTTAACGTGGAAGGGTGCCAAATATGACTATTTTCTATTGCCCATCATTGGTGGAATGGCTTCATTTACTTACCTCAAGTTCAAGATGGCTAAACCTCCATGCATGGTCTACTGGGGCAACAACCCCAAATACCTTCTACAGGACCTTAGCGAGATCATCGGCTTCACCCAAATAATAAGCGAGGGCAAATCCTTCAAGAATGAATTCCCGAAAATAAAGATATACCTTGATAACGATGAACCGGTTATGGTTGGTGCCTTGGATATGTACTACCTGCACTACTACCCTGAACTCTACAAAAAGGAACATATCCCGATTCATTATCTCCTAGTGATTGGCTATGATGACGAGAAACATGTGGTCTACGTACATGACTGCAGCTTCGATGGCCTGCAGCAAATTCCTTTCGTGGAGTTCGAGGCCTCCCTTAATGTAAACGTCCCCGGTATGAGTAGGAGAAACACCTATAGAATCTTTAGGTTGCCTCAGAAGATGTCATCGGAGTTAGAAGTGGCAGAAAAAGGTCTTGTCCATAAAGCTGGGCGAATGCTCAAACCACCTACAAGTATGCTTGGTATCCCCGCTATGCGGAAGCTGGCACAGGAGATCACAACTTGGGAAGACAAAGCTTGTTATAACCATATGGTAGCCTATGCTGGATTAACGCCGCCACTTATTGCAGAAGACCTATCCCATAACGATGGTCTGCGATTTGAGCAAGCACGAGTATTGAAGGCACTGGGTCAAAAATATCACAATACAGAATGGAACAAGGCATCTAATCTGTTTACCAAATCTGGAGAACTGATAATAAAACTGTGTGAAAAAGCTTTGATTTATGAAGGTAATACTTGTTCAAAATTACTAGATAGAATTGCGGATATAGAAGAAGAAGCATATAGATATCTCGATAATGTGCACTTGCCACCAGATTGAAGGGTAAATAGAAGTGATTCTAGCTTTTCCGTAGTGCTTTCCCCTGCACTCCCACGCTCCAAGATGAGCAGGGGTTAACATCACGGCATCGCTGTCACAAAAGGTTTGTCATCATTTTTAATGGAATTGTGATTTGGACAAAAGCAAGGTTTATCGAGGATTCGTCAAGACCGGGCGTGGGACTGGCGCGTTAGAGATGTCAGCACCCGGGAGTTTGGAAGGATTTCAGCGCCTAACTGGTCTTTCTGTCATACCAGGAACGTTGAATATAGATCTCACCGAACCTTTCGATTTAGCTCTACTGAACTATGTTACCTTTGTTGAGCTAGGTTGGGTAATCGATCTTTCCAAACAGGGAATAAAATACGATGGTGAAATCGGTATGCATTATGGTCGAGTGACCGTGGCTAGCAAGTACCCTGCATGTATTATCTTCTTCACATGGGTTGACGATATATACACCGATGCAGAATTAATCAGCCCTCATCATCTTCGTAGTACTCTCCACCTACAAGATGGGGATATAGTTGAGTTCACATTGCCTGAATATCATCTATGAAAAAGGGACACATTTAGGGTAATAGTCAGTGGACGAATAGCGGCTTGCTCTTGCTTACCAAAAGCAGTAAATTACAGGGAAAGAAGTCAACCATGGCTCAAGAGATTTCAGACAAGTTCTGCAAAGCTGAAACCAGAACCAAAGAGACAAGGCAATTCATCGGCGACATCAAACTTTATATACAGAATATTCCGTTAATGAGGACACGTAGTACACTGGTTTGTCAGCAGAGATGAGACGTCACAATCATCTAGGAGAATACGAGAAGGGAGAGACAAAATGATGTCAGACCACAAGCCCGGAGCGTTGAATGGATTGTTAGTGCTTGATTTTACCTGGGTCTACGCCGGTCCGTTTGCCTCGAGACAGCTTGTTGACCTGGGAGCCGAGGTGATAAAGGTTGAGAGGTACAAGCTGGGAGCCATCGAACGGCATTACTATTTGGAGTTGGAACGTAATGGGGTGCGCCAGAGCAGCTACTCAACTTTTTTAAATCGAGGCAAGAAGAGTCTATGTATAGATATAAAAACAGAGGAGGGCAGAAACATAATTCTGAACCTTGCCAAGAAAGCCGATGTGCTGCTGGAGAACCTGAGCCCTGGTGCAATGTCCGAGCTTTGTCTAGGCTATGAGGATGTGAAGAGAGTAAACCCCAAAATCATCTACTGCTCGATATGCTGCTTTGGGCAGTACGGGCCTTACTCTCATGAGCCAGGCTTTGATATAATTGCTCAAGCCGCTAGTGGATGGATAGGGCAGGCTGATCCCAATAACCAAGCTCCGGTAGCTATTGGAGATTGCAACGCAGGCATTCACTCCGTTGCGGCAATTTTGGCCGCTCTTTATTACCGTGAGAAGACAGATATCGGGCAGTACATCGATATATCGATGACAGATTGCCTTTTTCATCTACATGAGGCTAACCCGCCGGCATACCTATTCAGCAATCGCGAGATTTCTCCCAAACCCATAGCGAGATGGCACTCTACATATGCGCCATACGGTATACTCAAAGCTCCTGACGGATTTATAGCCATCGCTGCTATTACAGAAGATATTTGGAAGATTCTGGTCAAATTAATGGGGAATGAATACGAATGGCTTCTCACTGATCCCAGAACATGCCGACTTGAAGCACGATTGACTGCAGAGAATGCACCGTTCATACATCAATTGTTGGAGGATTGGTTGGCAAAATTTGACTCAGTGCATGACGCCGAGCATCTACTTAAGGAAGCGGGTGTGCCCTGCATGCGAGTCAAGACTTTTACCGAGATAGTCGATGACCCTCACATACGAGCGAGAGAAATGATAGTAAAGATGAAGCAACCATTTGTTGGAGAGGTAGAAACTTACGGCAGTCCTTTCAAGATGTCGGCCACTTCTGCAGGAGTACGGGGATATGCTCCGCTATTGGGCGAGCACAATCGGCAAATACTCTCTTCAATGCTCGGCTACAGTGATGAACAGGTCAATGCTTTATACGAAGATGGAGTCCTATACAAAGAAAGCGCTGTAGACAAACTACCTGCGGAGTTGAAGAGACTGAGCACGCTGCTTTAAAAGACAATATTTGGCCTCAGTTTCAGTTGGAGCAAGTCGCCCAGCCACGCACATTCAACAGGTCAATTCGCAGCAAGCAAAGAACAATAGTCCAACTTGTTGCTGCACGAACGAAACAATGTCAATAGTACTTTGTATAGGCCCCTTTAGGCTAGCAAATGGTTACTAAGCTATCCATGCATCTTCCTGGATGAGACTTCGGGTAGCACTCCCTCCATTTGAAATTCGCGTGCCGATAGGTTACCCTACAACTATCAGAAATATATGGACATCCCTTTCTCAAGATGGCACCTGGCAATCGAAAAACGGAGGTCACGCAGACATTTCGATCCAAATTTACCAATAGCACCAGAGGCCCTGGCATCTCTGGACAAAGTCTGTAACCAGTTCGCTCCATTTCCTCATGCTCGGTCACGTCTTGTAACTGAATCGGCAGAGAGCGTTTTCAAGGGCATTATTGGAAGCTACGGTAAGGTCAAAGACGCCCCGGCGTTTATTACTTTTATTGGCAACATGGATGATCCATTTGTTCAGGAAGAGGTCGGCTACACAGGTGAGGGGATCATCTTAGAGGCGACAGCTTTGGGGTTAAATACGTGTTGGGTCGCCGGCTCTTTCAGACCGGAGATGGTGGCCTCTGTTATAGAAGTGAGCAGCAAAGAGCGGGTACTGGCCATAACTCCAGTGGGCTATGCACGAGAGTTTGAGTCATGGGAGGAGAAGTTGATGACCGGCTTTGGTCGGTCACATAATCGCCTAGCACTTTCTAAGTTGGTTAGAGGCTTGCCAAGGGAGAAGTGGCCCGACTGGGTAGACATATGTCTTGAAGCAGCCAGGCTTGCTCCTTCTGCTGCGAATCGTCAACCATGGAGTTTTGACGTACAAGATAATGGTATCACAGTTTTCGTAAGGACTAGCGGGCCAGAGTTTAATGTCTCTAAACGTTTGGATTGCGGTATTGCGATGCTGCATCTGGAAGTAGCTGCTGTCGACTCTGGTTGTAAGGGAGAATGGGAATTCTTACCATCTCCACAGGTAGCCAAATTCAAGATTCGTTCCTAATGTGCTCTTCTAGGGTTGACACTGGATGCTAAGTAACAGAAGCTTGTCTTGTTACCTATAGCGTAACAAGATAGCGTTTGGTTATACTGGATCTTTGTCTCCGCTTCCTTTCTCTGATTAATCTCAAGTCACATTCGACGGGAGCAGGTGGCTCATTGGCGACGGAAAGGCGGGCATGTTAGAATGGCCTAGGGCAGTCACGAGAGTAGATTTCAGCTAGAAATTAAAAAGTGGAAAAGGAGGTTTTAAATCATGGCGAAACCGAAACGAGCCACATATCCTGGTCATAAGGTAGTCGCAACTGTGAAATCGGTTAAAGGCAACTGCTCGTGGGGGCATGAGGCAGGTGATACTTTCAGCATAAGCTGTCACGACACCGCTGGGCTTTGCGGCTTCTTCTATCATGACATCTACCCCTACATAGCGATGCTCGAGTTTGGTGGTGGCTTCCCCAAAGAATGGGGCAACCCAGATGTGGTGACCGTAGAGTGCATGGACCGGTCAAATCTAGTCACACTTGAACTTCGCCGAGTGAAATAGAGCCGGACAAGCTGGCGATGAGCCTGGTAGTGAAAGCCACTTTTTTTACCACTGAGATCAAAACTACTTGCACAGAACGGAGGTAACTAAGTGGAGGTACTGGAGGCAATCAGGACGAGACGGAGCATCCGGAGATACAAGCCGGATCCGGTCCCGCATGACCTGTTAGTCAAGATTCTGGAGGCTGGACGATGGGCGCCATCCGCCAGTAACTCGCAGCCATGGAGCTTTGTTGTTTTTACTGACCCAGAAGTACGGCAGCGGATTACTCGCTGCTTTCTCTACGGGTGGTTCTTAGATGAGGCGCCAGTAGGAATTGTAGTCTCAGTGGACCCCAGACTATCCAGTTGCCCAATACGAGACGGGTCACTGGCGGTTCAGAATATGATGTTGGCTGCTCATGCCCTGGGCCTAGGTACCTGCTGGATAAACCCTGGGCTCAATGACAAGGAAGTGAAGGAAATACTGAATATCCCCCGGGAACACAGGTTGCTCTGTGCTCTCTCATTAGGATATCCTGCCGAGACTCCTTCCAAGACAAGGAAGAGACTAGGGGATATCGCCTTTTCTGGCCGCTGGGGAGACAGTCTTTTGCCAGCGAGGTGAAAGCTGGCAGACTCGGGAAACAAAGGGACACCAGGAGACGACACCAGAAGAAGCGGAGGATATCTCCACATTTGTGCAGTGAGCCATTTTCACTAGTCAGACGGAGTCCACTTATTCTAGAGAGGAGCCACGATTGTTGCACGAAAACTTGCTTTATTTAAGTAAAGACATCAAATACTAATTCATGAGCTAGCTGGTTTATATCCCTACCTTTTTGGGATTTATAAGTTAAGAAGTTGACTGAAAAAATCTAGGTAGTATAATAAATCCCCGACATATTTAACGAAAACGATTCTATAAATAAGGAGGTTTGAATATGGAGTTTGGCTTTACTGAGGAACAAGAAAAATTTAGGAAGGAGTTACATGACTTTTATGCTAGCGAGCTTCCAGAGGATCTATCTGCTATTCCTCCCTTAAGCAAGGAGTTACAGGACTTTTGGATGGATCTGCAAAAGAAAGCTGGGGAAAAAGGCTATCTTACTCCGGGGTGGCCCAGAGAAACTGGTGGTTTGGGCCTTGGTCATATAGAAGTCGGGATTGCCAATGAGATGGATGGGTACTGGGGCATAGCGTGGCCCGACGGTATCGGCTTGCACATCGTCGGCCCCGGCTTGCATCTCATCGGCACCGAAGAACAAAAGAAGAGGTTTTTGCCTGAGATATCCAGCGGCGAAAAAATCTGGTACGAGTGCTTCACTGAACCAGAGGCGGGCACGGATGAAGCTAACCAGCAGACGCGTGCCGTAAAGCAGGGGGATAAATGGGTCATTAATGGTCAGAAGATATATATCACCGGCGGCTACAAGCCGGATTGGCTTTATGTTGAGGCCAGAACAACGGACACTATCCCCAAGCACCGAGGACTTACCCTTTTCTGTGTCAAGGCAGATACGCCTGGGGTAACCGTTACTGCATTGCCGTGCATGGGCGGATACCGGGCGAACATATTCTACTTTGATGATGTCAGGGTAGACGACGACGCTATCGTCGGTCAAATAAACCAGGGTTTCTATCATGTCATGGCTACCTTTGAGTTTGAAAGGTCCAATACTGGTGGGGCTGCCCGAGCCAAGCGAGAATTGCAAGAACTGGTACAGTTCTGCCGTGAGACCAAGCGGAACGGGAAGCCACTCATTAAAGACCCATCAGTGCGAAAGGCAATAGCCAAGATGGCTATTGATATTGAAGTGCTGAGACTGGCCGCCTGGCGCACCGCCTGGAGATTTGGCGAGAGGAAGCGGCTAGGGCCACTGGACTTTGACCTGACTGGGCTTTCCAGCCGGCTGAATGGCATGTCCCACCCGACGCTGAAGATGAATATTCTTGGCGCATATAGCCAGCTCCGAATGGGTTCTAAGTATGCCAAACTGGCTGGGTCTATAGAGCGCGGGTGGCAGATTACCCGAAGCATGCACTACGCTGGTACTATGGAGGCAATTAAGATAGTGCTGGCAGGGAGAGTGCTTGGCTTACCCAGAATACCAGCCAAGCTGAATACAACCATAATGAAAACCCTGCAAGAAAAATCGTAGACCTACATCATAAATTGATTGAAAGGAGCGAAAGAGCATGAACTTTGAGCTTAGTGAAGAACAACAGATGCTCAAGAAAGCCGCCCGTGAATTTCTGGAGAACGAGTGCCCTGAGCGTGTGGTGAGAGAGGCAGAGAATAGCGACCTTGGTTATCCCCCGGAACTGTGGAAAAAGGCTGCCGAGCTGGGCTGGCTGGGGCTGGTCTACCCTGAGAAATACGATGGTAGCGGAATGAGCATCTTAGATATGGCTATCCTCTATGAGGAGATGGGTCGGGCTCTATTTCCCAGCCCCCACCTTTCCACGGTGATTCTCTGCGGACTGACCATTTTGGAGGCGGGTAGTGACGAACAGAAAGCCGATATACTTCACAAGATAGCCAAAGGCGAGCTGGTTCTGGCTTTGGCCCTGACCGAACCTGAGGCAACGTGGGACGGCAAAGGCTGGCTGGCTGAAGGAGTAACCGCACCAGCGACTGCTGAGGGTAACAACTATGTCATCAACGGCACTAAACTGTTTGTCCATGATGCTTGCGCGGCTAACTACTTGCTGGTGGCCACCAGAACCAAGAAGAGCCGAAACGCTACTAATGGGGTTACCCTTTTCTTGGTTGATACTAAGAGTCCAGGAATAACCTACACTGTACTCCGGACTACCGCCGGTGATAAGCAGCAGTGTGAAGTAGTTTTTAATCGGGTGAAGGTCCCCAGCAAGAATATTGTGGGCAAGCTGCACAGCGGCTGGGCGACACTGGAGAAGGTCTTAAATATCGGTGCCGTGCTGCTCAGCGCTCAAATGGTTGGTTCTGCTGAGAAGGCTGTGGAACTAGCCGTAGACCATGCTAAGACCAGGATACAGTTCGATATGCCTATCGGTATTCACAACTGGGTTCAAGAGTACTGTATTATGGCCTTTGCCGATGTTCAAGGTACTAGAAATCTGGTCTATCAAGCCGCATGGATGCTTAGCCAAGGCATCCCCTGCGACCTTGAAGTGGCTATGACCAAAGCTCGAGCTAACGAAGCTTGCACCGATGCTCGTTGGCAAGCTCATCAAGTTCTGGCCGGCGTCGGCTTTATTACGCAGGACGGGGTTCTACCTCTTCATACCAAGAGGGGTGAAGTCTGGCAGCTCTACCTAGGTGATACCGACCACTGGATGGAGAAGGTTGCTCAACAGGTAGAACAGTGGCCAGAGCCGGAAAAGCCCAAAGGCAAACCGTTGGGCATCTTTGACGTACCCGAGGATCTGCAGGTACCCAACTGGGATGTTTGGGCAAATCAAATTAAAACTGCAGGGAAACTGTGGTAGGTATTAATTTCGTAAAAGCTAGATAATAATCATGTGCTATTAACATAACTGGGCTCGTTGTGGTAATTAATCCCGTGAATCTAGCCAATGGACATCCTGCTGCGATTTCGCAGAGATAAAACCCAGGTTTGTGGTATATTTAGATTCTAGTGTGAATTGTTGAATACAGCAGTTCACTGTTTAGCTTCGTTTTGTAATAAAAATTAAATGATACTGATGTCGGCGCTACTGGAGTTTATATTTTCTATTCACTTACGAAGCAGAAATTCTATGTGGGACGATCGGAAAAAGCTGATTTAAAAGCACGGCTGGACACCTTTGCACATTGGGTTTGCTGAAAAGTCGGAATTGTGGTTGACATCATTGTGCCAACGATATACCATTCCAACTACAGTACAAAAAGATATATGGACAAATCTAGTTATTCAGGAGGTGGTTATCTGTGGCAGAAGCTATTCTAACTAAAGAAGGCTATATATGTGGAGAGTGGCGTAAGGCTATCAATGCAGCTGCCCACATGATTGATTCCATTCACGACGATGCGGTAGGTAAAAAGGTTGGTATGAGAGGCGGAGTAGTAGCTGGCACCATGCATCTTGATCTCTTTCCACCGATAACTGTAAAAACATTCGGGCAGCGATGGTTTGAGCAAGGCACAATCAGCCTATATTTCACCTATGCGCTATTGCATGGCGAAGAACTGAGGGTAGTTATGCAGGCGCCGCCGAAGGGTGACAAAGATGTTCAGGTAGAAACACGGCTTGAAGCGCGGGATGGACGCATTGTGGCGAGGGGTACAGTGTCGATGGGCAGCCCTAATGAAAAGCCATACTTGCAGACTCTGGAACTACAAAGCAGTCCACGGGAGGAGTTACGTATTCTTAGGGAACTCGAGGTCGGTTGGGAGATGCCACTGCAGGATGTCTCAGAGACTAAGAGCGCGTTGGAAAAATCACTAGAAAACTCCGAAGACTCGGTGGATTGGTATTCAAGTAAGTCGCCTTGGGGGCCAGCTATCCTGCCACCTAGCCATACGGCTCGTCTGATGCAGGTAAGGGTACCCGCCAAAGGGGTTGCATTCTATGGTGCTAACGAGCTACGCTACCTTGGCGGTCCTGCTAAGGTTGGTGTGCTCTACCAGACCAAAGGCAAGATTATCGCCGTAGGTGTTACCAGCAAAACCGAGTACTATTGGTTTGAGTCCCAATTGTACGAAAAGGCAAGCCACAAGTTGGTTGCTACGATGCGGCATATGACACGGTATATGAAAGCCGGCTCACCGCTTTATCCTGAGGTTCCTACAGGCCAATAGCCACCGCTGACGGTGACAAGTTTTATACTGATGCACTTTATAAAGGACACAAAATCTTTGGGGTGCATCCTATACTGCTACATTAAGGATCGCTGCCAGTTCAAACAGCAGTAGAGGTAGCCAGCGCAAATTCCAGGGACAATATACCAATTAGGTCTGCTATAAATTAGGTATTATGTCCCCAAAATACTACAAGAAAAGCCCTAATCTTCGAAAGGGGATTGCACAATACTGATTACTGTTGCCTCATTAATGAAATGTCCAACCTTGGGACAGTTCCCGAACTTATGTTTGAGAAGAGGCAACTAATACTAACGCTGCATTAGCTTGTGGTATTACATACAAATGTTACCGCTGGCCGCCAGGTGATACAATCAACAGCATAAACGAGGGATGAGAGAATTGCGTACTCCAATAAAATCTCTGCTGCTTGCGCTAGCCTTAGTGTCAGTTATTCCTCTGTCGGGGTGTAACGCAGTAGCTAACCAGCCCGGTTCCACACCTACCCCAGAGTTGCTACCACCCATCCCGGAAGAGTATCAAGCGGTCTACGACGAGCTTGAGACTGAGATGGCTCATTTCGAAGTCACTCTCAACGAAACGTGGGACCACAGCCTGGGTCAAACAATAATAGCTACCGAGGAGGCCTATGCTAATGGTAACATTGGTGAGGGGCTTCTCAGCGCAAACACAATGGAGAATAACCGTATTTTACTTGATAATCTCCAAGCAATGGGTGTCAAAGGTGTGGTGCTGGCCATCAAATTCCCCTTGCTCAAACCAGACTTTACCCGTTCTTCCGAATACTTGCAATTCTTCAAGAACATAATGGTTGAATGCCATCAGCGCGGCATGAAAGTGCTCGTTGAGTGCGGGGTAATCTTTGCCGGCACTCCGTATTCTCCAGTCGAGGTTAACTGGTCGAGCTATACGACCGAAACCTTCCTCCAGAGTTTAGAGGACCAACTCCTGCTTATCGCAAGGGAAATAAAACCTGATTATCTCACTCTGGCTAACGAGCCTGAAACTGAAGAGGCTTTGACCAAACTTACGATAACACCCACGATATGGAGTGATTTCATTGCTTCTACATTGCAAAAGATTGACCGCTTCGGCGGGTTATTAGCCGGAGCCGGAACGGGCACGTGGGAGAATCCAAGCTATATTAACGAGCTTTTTAACATGCCCGGCCTTGATTACATCGACCTACACATTTACCCTATGAATAAGAATGCCATCTATCTTGACCGCGCCTTGAACTATACAATAGAAGCTCGCGCCGGAGGAAAACTTGTTACCGTGAGCGAGGCCTGGTTGTGGAAAGCTACACCAGCGGAACTGGGTAATTTTCTTGGTGATACAGAAAAAATCATGAACCGAGATGTCTATAGTTTCTGGTATCCTCTGGATGAGCATTTTTTTCAGGATATTATGAACCTGGCTGATGCCACCAAGATGGATTTTGTCTCGTTCTTCTGGACACGGAACCTCTTTTCTTACCTTGACTATGATAAGACTCCTCACAATCTTGACACCACCGAACTCAATCGCCTGATAAACCAGGCTTCGCTTGCCAACGTCAAAGAGGGAAGTTTAAGTCCACTAGGAGAATATTTTCAAACGCAGCTGCAGAGCCGGGCTGTAATTCAGCCGTAGCCTTCTGTCCTTCAGGGTTTAGACAAGATTGAGCAATTCGAACAACCTAATAACTGATTACAGGTTCGAGTTGATCGAGGATCATCACTCCCCCGGCAACGGCCGCTACAGAGTGCGGGTAATCTTGCTGACTGATATCAGCCCTATTGTATCCCCACTCATTGTTTTGGATGGTCTTTGAAGAAACTCCAGATAACTTCAGTTGCCTCGAAATCCTTGCAGACTCGGCCAATAATGGACTCGGGGAGATACTGTGCACCGCTAGGCCAGGTGTGGCCGCCGCCTTCGATCTTCAAAAGGACAACTGCAGAATCTGCGCGCCCGTTAGACCACGTGTACTGTGTTACGAGGCAACCGTCATTCAAGTCACTGTTGGGGAGTTCTTCTTTGAGAGGTATATTGTTGCAGCCGTCATTTTGAACCCATAGTTCTACTGTATCATCGGTGCTGATAATGGTGCCTCGGTTCCCTCCGGCTATTTGTCCACCATTGTATGGCACAAGTGGATCATCAGTTCCCTGAATCATAAGCACAGAAACGGCATCATCTGGATTGAACTGTTCGTTAAAGGGTATAGCCAGCCCACCCGCCACTGGTGCGATCGCGGCGAACGTTGATGCCCTCTGGGCGGCTAGGAAATGGGAAAAAATCGCACCGTTGGAGATACCTGTTGCGTAGATCTTCTTCCGGTCGATAGGAAACTCAAGGGATATTGTCTCTATCATTGCATCTACAAATCCAACATCATCCACATTTAACAGGTAAGCTTCTGAAGCTAAGTTCTGCCGCCCGTCATTCCAACTATTACCTACTCCGTCAGGAAAGACAACAATAAACTCCTCACGGTCAGCGAGTTTGTCAAATTCGGTCAGGCTGGCCATACCACTGCCATTACCGCCTCCACCGTGAAAGGCGAAGACCAGTGGCCCCGGTTCGTTCTCATGCAGGCCATCTGGTACATGGAGCAGGTAAGTCCGCTCCCTTCCGTCATGAACAAGAGTGCGTATCTCATCCACAGCGGGAATGCTTTTGGGAGTGGGAATGTTTTCGGGTGTCTGTGAGGTGCATGAGGCTAAGAAGCAGAATAATGTAGCTGCAACTAGTGTCAGTGAAAGAAATTTAAGCCATGATGACTTCACTTCCTAATGTCTCCATATTGAGCAGGTAGTTCAGGGCAAACTCATATCACATATTCATAATGGATTATACCACTATTTCTGACTTCACTCGATGCTGCGATCAATCCAAGATTAAGTAGTCGGGCAGCTTTTTAGCGCAAAACTATCAAGAGACTGTCGTCCCGCCCACAAGAAATGGTAAGTCAGTTGATATCGGGCTGTGGATTTCCTTCTCAACTTAACATTTCACCTTTTTGTTACCTAACATTACTAACTAATATTCATCTCGAGCAACAGTTGACTGCATTGTTACTTCAGAGGCAAAAAATAGGGTCGAGGGATTAACCTCGACCCTATTCGATTTAAGGAATACCTTGGCCGGCCTTAATTACTACGTGGTACTAAGCCAAACATCTCCGAAGATCTAAGAAGTAGACATAAATTTGAGTAAGGGCTAAAATTTAACTTTCATGCCAGCGTAGCTCAGAGGTAGAGCAGCGGTTTCGTAAACCGCGGGTCGTCGGTTCGAATCCGACCGCTGGCTAAACCAGCCCCGGAAAATCTTGCGATTCTCTGGGGAACCCTGCTGAAATTCAATATGAGTTTATATCGAGATTAGTTTGGAGGTGATATGAGCAAATTTGTAGATAAATTGCAGAGTCTTTCTAAGTCTTCAACCACGCCCATAGGTTTTCATCCCTCTGTCTCAGAACTAAAAAGCCCGGTAATGAAGTATACCTCGGCTTTACCAAGGAAGAAGCAGTCGAAGAGGCAAGAAGATGTTTAAACTGCCGTATGTGTGCCGATTGCATCTATAGCAGGGGCCAGATATGCTATGAGACTGCTATGCGGCTGTTGAAATAAGTAAGGAGGTTAATATGTGTATATACTGCGAATTATGGGGCGATGGCATGATCTGGTATTTGAATCCCATGAACTATCCACGTCATATGTATACCCTTCCAAAGGAAGATAAAACAGGGTCGACAAAGGCAACAGGTGAAGCGGACCCTGGTGCTTACATCAAGATGGAGAGAGCCATGATAGATGCCATGGAGAGAGGCCCTGAAGAATACGAGAAAGCACTGAAGTTTGCCCGGGATATGATGGATATGTCGCAGGGTTCGATAGGTGGATGGATGGGGCAGGTAATGCCTCTTCACGATGCCGAAAGGATGGTGGAGATTGCCAACCCCCTCGGGTTGATTGCCTGCATTTGCAGAAAAGCAATGCTGGGCATCGAAGAGAGAAGCATGGAGAACATGACCTGTATGGGGCTGGGTGTGGGCATGTTAAAGTGGGAAAGATGGCCTGAAAGGTATAAAGGAGGAGTTTACTGGGTTAATTCCGAAGAAGCAAAGCAATGGCTGCGTGACTTAGACAAGAGAGGGTTCGTACATTCATTGATGATGTTCGGTCCACGTTTCATCGGCGGCATCTGCAACTGTGACTATCCAGTCTGCGATGCACTGACCATGCGGCTGGACCACGGTTTCAATATGCTTAAAGGACACTATGTGGCAATGGTGGACTTCGATCTGTGTAACGGCTGCGGGGTCTGTGCGCAGAGATGCCAGTTCGGCGCCCTGAAGATGAATGTTACCATCGACAAGGCGAACATCGACCAGATGAGGTGCTTCGGCTGTGGCTTGTGTGAGACTGCATGTCCGCGTGGGGCAATATCATTATTTGAGAGAGCTAAAATCCCGGCACTGCAGGAGGTGTGGTAATGATAGATAAGAGCAAACTCAGGATACCCAAAGTTACGCCGGTTGACTTAACAAAGCTCCCGGTTAAGTTACCAAAGATAGAAATAGACATGACAAAGTGCACTGTACCTTTCTGGTGCAAGAAGTGCTTACAAGCATGTCCCCAGGTTGTATTCCAAGTCTACTGTAAGCAGCTGGTGAAGCTTAGGGAATCTGACCCCAGGCAACCTGGCATTTATGAAGTCACTGCTGTCAGAAGAGACAAGTGCAATATGTGCAACAAGTGCGTGGAGGTATGTCCAGAAAAGGCTATCACCATAACACTCTAGGAGGCTTAGAAAATGGCAACAAAATCGGAAGAGGAAGCTAAGAAGACACCTTATGAGCTATATATAGCACCAAGGCCTTTCTCCTTTGAGCTAGATACGGAGATGATCGGACTGCTCAGGAAAGAGTTCGACCCTTCCGTCATAATTGAGAAATTTGCTAGTGAGATCTCTGGTAAGAAATCCGGTGAAATCGATATTATAGCCAAAAAGGTTTTCGGTAAGTACGGCGAGGACTGGATGCGCAAGACCCTCCAGCTCGGTGAAGAATACCCAGACAGGACTTACGAAATGTTGAAAGAAGCGATTGACAAGACAGGAGAAATGAAATTCCCTCTCGTTCTGCAACGATTCATTGAGATCGCCTACCTGAGCACTCAGCAGTTCCGAATTCTACCAATCGTGGAGAACTGGGCCAAGCGCCTGGTATACGGGGTGAAAGAATGCTACACATTCAAGTCCCAGGTTGAAAAGTGCGGGCAGGAGATTATCAATTTACTACCGTGCCGCTATGCTTGCCTGGCAGCCTGTAAAACAGCGCTGGAAGGACTAGGACTTGATGCCACGGTCAAGATGGAAGCTACTATGGTCAAGGACGGCTACTGCCAGTTCGCTCTGAATAGAGTCTGATTGATAAATAAAACAGTGAAGCTGATAGAGTCGTCTTATCATCTTGGCCAGCCAGCCCTGATACTGAGTTGGTAGACCTGCTAAGAGTTTCTCAGTTTCACGTTATTGATGATCACGTAGAACCGCGCAATATTGCAGACTATTTGCGTTAGTTTACTTAATACTTTTACTTGCCCTTAAAGACGGGCTCTCTTTTTTCTACAAAAGCTTTAGAGCCCTCAATATGGTCCTCAGTTTCACCGCAGAAAGTAAATGCCAGAGCATGATATCGCAGAAACTCCTCCATAGGCAAACTGAGACCCCGTCGAATACCTTCCATCGCTAGTTTTACTGCTACCGGAGGTTTTTTGGCTATCTTATTAGCCAGTTCCATTGTTGCTAGTATCAGCTCTTCATGCGGAACCACTTTGTTCACTAAACCTATGCGTTCAGCCTCTTTAGCATCTATGATATCATTAGTCAAAATCAACTCATAAGTCTTAGCCAGACCAACCAGCCTCGGAAGCAGTACAAGAGACTCATCAGGCATAAGTCCAACTCTCAAAAATATCTCGCCGAATCTTGCTTTTTCAGATGCAATCCTCATATTGCACATCAACGTCAGGTCACAACCATAACCGACGGCAGCTCCATTTACTGCGGCAATCGATGGTTTATTTATATCAAGCAATATATATCCACCTCCACCTATATGCTCCCCCTGCAAATGTCTTAGCCTTACCTCTCTACCTTTGGCTAATTTATCTTCAGGATTTAAGAAAATTTGTTTAACATCATCCCCCGAGCAGAAACCTTTCCCGGCACCTGTTAACACGATTATTCTTATATTGTCGTCCTTATTCGCCTGTTCTATGGCCTGATTCAATTCGATATGTGTTGTCGTAGTCAGTGCATTCATAGCTTCAGGCCTGTTTAATATAATAATAGCCACCTGTCCCTCAGTTTTGTAAATAATTTCTTTGTATTCCATGACTCCTCCTTCTCTTAGCGTCTCCTGCGCATCAATAATTTCCCCATAGATAAAGCAAGCTATGCATCTGCATTCAATATTTTAGCAGAGGCTAGGTTAGGAAAATGTTCTGGCTCGGCAACCAATCCGAATTCAAACTTTTCAGCTGATTGTTATCTAGGGGAATTAAACCAAAAATCACCAGTTGCCGCTAAGGGGCGAAAAATTGTAAGAATTGAACTTTCCGGCATTTTCTTCTACAATTTCTTCGTAATTGTCCAGGAGGTTGATACGCTAACCACATAAATTCGAGCTGAAAGTGTGAGGCTATTTAACGGTAAAAACTGACAAAATCAAATATAGACTTCGTAAACAGTCGGCCGTCGATTCGAATCCGACCGCTGATGGGGGATAATATGAGCAAATTCGTAGATAAATTACAGAGCCTTTCTAAGTCTGCAACCACGCCCATAGGTTTTCATCCGTCTGTCTTGGAGCTAAAAAGCCCGGCAATGTTGCTTGTTGCGGGACTGTCCGGGGCACAGGTCAAAGAAGCCAAAATCGTGGCTGATGTCAATGCCGATGCCGGGTTGATATTGAGCGAGGGTGCAAGCGCCAAGGTTGTTAAGCAAATGGTCGAAGCTGCGGGTGATGTCCCTCTGGGGGTATTTGTGAAGGGTATGAGCGAAGAGAAAATAAATGAGCTTACAAGCGTGGGATGTGACTTTGTGGTCTTTGACATTAGAATACCTGCCGCAGTTTTACACAAAGAAGGGATGGGCAAATTCTTGATGATAGAGCCTTCATTGGACCAGGGTCTTGTGAGGGCCATTAATAGCCTTGAAGTAGACGGTGTGCTCATCAGCAGTAGAGGTGGAGACTCTTTTGTAGCTGTGGAGCATCTGCTTGTTTGTCGGAGGTTCGTCGAGCTCTTAGAAAAGACGGTCATTATGGTCTTACCTTCTTTAGTCACAAAGGCTGTGCTAACCAGTTTATGGCAAGCGGGAGTAGATGGTATAGTTGCTCCTTCAACGCAATCGGTTGAGGCATTGGTAGAGCTAAAGAAGATGATTAGTGACCTCCCCAGAGGAGTCAGAGGTCGCCGTGCTAAGACAGGTGTGATACTCCCTCATTATGGTGGGGATGTGGCTGAGGAAGAGGATGAGGAACAAGAGGAAATTTAGCCTGAACTTGGTTTTCCCCAAAGTAAGCCATGGAGACAAGCCTAAGCCTATTTCTATTATCAGCAGTGGGGATTTCTCTTACTGGCGTTATGTTGCCAGGTCCGATGACTGCTGCCACGATAGCCAAGGGTTATAGCGACAAACACGCTGGTGCCTGGATTGCAGCCGGGCACGCTGTTATTGAGATACCGCTCATAGCTGCAATCTATCTGGGATTTGGTCATTTAATTAACCTCCCTTACGTTGTAAAGGTAATTCGTATTATAGGTGGCCTGATGCTAGTTTATCTGGGTTTCCGCATGTTTCGCACTGCTGGCAATGTGCCTAGTCAAGTAGGCGGACTGCCGAGTAGCTCTTTAGTCACTGGCATTGTGCTCACAGGTGCTAACCCTGGTTTTTATATGTGGTGGGTGTTCGTAGGCACAAATTTAATTGTTGGTAATGTTAGTGTAGGCAATATTACGATCGGTGCCGCTGCTACGTTCGGACTTATTGGTGTCGTTTCATTTGCTTTGGCACATTGGTGCTGTGATTTAGTTTGGAGTGAATTTCTCTCTGTAGGTACATTTGAGTCAAGGCGCTGGTGGACATCGAAGGTGCAAAGGATTGTGTTTAGCGTTTGTGCTTTGATTCTAGCTGGCTTTGGGGTCTGGTTTTGCCTTTCTGCGTTTCTATAAACTCAAGGGACATTCTGGGTTGCCTGGAAATATTTCCCTTCAGTCTTTATAGATGGGGCAATAACCATTTTAACTTTGTGCATTTCTTTGATGGTTCGAGCGCTGCATACTCCCATGCCAGTACGTAGAGCGCCAACTAAGTTTTGAGTGCCATTGGTGACGGAAGTAGGACCAAAGAGAATTTGCTCTAATGAGGCGGTAGTGCCAACTCTAATGCGTGTCCCTCTAGGCAATGCTGGATGGGAGTGAGACATGCCCCAGTGATAGCCTTTTCCTGGCGCTTCTGTCGCTTGGGCTAAAGGCGAGCCAATCATTACAGCATCAGCACCGGCGGCGAATGCTTTACATAAATCACCACCAGTGCGAATGCCTCCATCTGTTATCACTGCTACGTATTTACCGCTTTCTTTGAGATATGCTTCTCTAGCAGCGGCACAATGCAGAGTAGCAGTTATCTGGGGAACGCCAACGCCGATGACTTCCCGGGTGGTACAAGCAGCCCCAGGCCCCACTCCAACCAAGATGCCATCAATCCCTGTTCTCATTAGCTCTAATGCTGCGCTATAGGTGCAACAATTGCCCACTATGATAGGCAAGAACATTTGCTGGCATAGCTCAGGCAGGATAAGTCCCCGATAGCTCTTGGAGATGTGCCTGGCTGTGGTGACGGTAGATTGCACCACGAGTATATCCATCCCGGCATCCTTGGCTATGGGAGTCAACCGTTTGGTGTTGGCTGGAGTTATAGATACGGCACAGATAGCTCCAGCCTGTTTTATTGCTCCAATGCGTTGGCTGATGAGCTTTTCCTTAATAGGCTCAGAGTAAATTTTTTGAAGGAGGGAAGTAACTTTTTTCTCAGGAGCTTGGGCAATTTGGTTTAAGACCTCATCGGGGTTTTCGTACCTCGTCTGTATACCTTCTAGATTAAGGACAGCTAGCCCGCCGAGTTTGCTAAATTTAATAGCAAAGGCGGGGTCAACAATAGCATCCATAGCTGAGGCTAGGATGGGGATGGACAAGGTGTAATCTCTTACGGTAAAGTCTATGTTGGTTTGGTCAGGATTAATGGTTACATCTCCGGGGACAAGCGCAACTTCATCAAATCCGTAAGCGCGTTCAATTTCCTTGAATTTAAAGTGAGGCATTTTTGTTTACCTTGAGAGAAATTGCCACAAACTATACAAGCATGGCGGTCTAAAGTCAAGAAAACTTGTAGATAAAATTATAGCTATTAGGTATAATTTTGGGTCATGTCTGTTCTTTATGTCATTGCTACTCCTATTGGCAATCTGGAGGATATTTCCCTGCGTGCCTTACGCCTTTTACGGGAGGTGAAACTTGTTGCTGCTGAAGATACCCGTACAACGCGCCACTTGCTTAATGCCTATAATATAAAAACTCCATTGACTAGTTATCATGAGCATAGCAAAAGAGCTAAACTTGATTATTTATTGGATTATCTTGAGAAAGAAGACTTGGCTCTTGTTTCGGAAGCGGGCATGCCAGGGCTAAGTGATCCTGGTTACGAGCTTATCGTTGCTGCCATTGAGCGCGGGA
Source organism: Dehalococcoidia bacterium (assembly GCA_049586675.1). Lineage (GTDB taxonomy): Bacteria > Chloroflexota > Dehalococcoidia > GIF9 > AB-539-J10 > RBG-13-51-36. Next base: position 9,176 of record JBAVCL010000002.1, on the reverse strand, counting down.
TTTCTGTGGTACCGATTCCTGGTGCTTCAGCGGTGATTACCGCTTTAGTGGTTTCCGGGTTGCCAACCGACCAATTCCTGTACGTTGGGTTTTTGCCCCGACGTAAAGGGCAAAGGCAGCGTCTTCTCAGCTCAATAGTCGATGAACCAAGAACTATAGTGGCTTTCGAGACACCCCATCGCATTAGGGAGACACTGAGTGATATTGAAGAAATTCTAGGAGATAGAAGACTATCTGTATGTCGTGAGCTTACCAAAGTTCACGAAGAGATTTTCCGGGGCAGAGTGAGCCAAGCTAGGGAGCATTTTGCCGAACCAAGAGGGGAGTTTAGCCTGGTTATTGAAGGTAAGACTCGAGCCTGGTTGAAATTTCAGGAAAGGAGCTAAAATGCACCGTGGTTGTATTGCTATAGGAAAGGTAGAATGTGATGATTGTCATCATCCCATCAAATATGGAGAGCGTTATCTTACAATCAACAGTGAAGGAGATGAAAAGCAACGTTTTTGTATTGATTGCTGCCTGAGCCGTGGTTACATCTCATACAGAACGGAAAAAGGAACACAAATAATTACCTTTCTCTCCAAGGAATAAACGTTGGCAATCGTCATTTGAGGCCTCAACTCATGGCAATGACACAGGGCAATTAATCTAACCCCCAAAAAGTCTTGCGACTTTTTTGGAATCCCAGTAAACTTGGTTTTAAATTAATGGGGTCCCCACAAAATCTTCGATTTTGCGGGGTATAGATAATCGCAAGATTTTCTTCGAGTGAATTAATGATTTACAATAGATTGACTTTTTGGGGGAAAATTTGAGCGAGCACATTTTTATCGGTGTGGCCTGGCCTTATGCCAATGGCCCTTTACATCTAGGACATATCGCTGGCGCCTATCTGCCAGCCGATATTTTTGCCCGGTATCATCGTCTTAAGGGCAATAAGGTGCTGATGGTTTCCGGTAGCGACCAGCATGGAGCGCCGATTACAATTCGTGCTGAACAAGAATCTACCACACCTCAGGAGGTGGTAGCTAAATACCATCAACAATTCACTGACTGTTGGGGAAAAATGGGCATCTCTTTCGATTTATTTACCACTACCAGCACTCCGAATCACACTCAAGTTACTCATGATATATTCCTCACTTTGCTCAATAGGGGCTATATTTACAAAGATAAGATGCTTCAAGCTTATTGCCCTAAGTGCCAGAGGTTCCTTCCCGACCGTTATTTGGAAGGTACTTGTCCTCACTGTGGCGCCACTAAAGCGAGAGGTGATGAATGTGATGAGTGTGGTAAGCCTTTGAATTCAGGGGAGCTTAAGGACCTTCGCTGTCACCTTTGTTCTACTCCGCCTCGCTTTGAGTCTTCGGAACATTTCTTTCTGCGTCTTTCTTCTTTCCAGGATAAGTTGGCTGCCTGGATAAAAGAGCAGACTCATTGGCGGCACAATGTACTTAGCACCACGTGGAAATTTCTAGGTGAAGGATTAAAGGACAGGGCTATTACTCGTGATCTGGATTGGGGAGTAGTTGTGCCACAATCAGGCTTTGCGCGTAAACGTATTTATGTATGGTTTGAGGCGGTCATAGGTTATTTATCGGCAAGCAAAGAATGGGCAAAATTGCAGGGGGATGATACCGCCTGGCAAACTTTCTGGCAAGACGATGCCAGGAGTTTTTATTTCATCGGCAAGGATAATATCTTTTTCCATACTCTTGTTTGGCCAGCGATGTTAATGGGTTATGGTAATCTGAATCTTCCTTATGATGTTCCCGCTAATGAATTTTTGACTATCGAAGGCAGGAAACTTTCTACTAGCCGTGGTCGGGCAATTTGGCTTCATGATTACCTGGAACGATATGAACCAGATCCTTTAAGGTATACTTTGGCAGCGAATATGCCTGAGAGCGGGGACAGCGATTTTTCCTGGCATGAATTCCTCCGTCGTAATAATAATGAGTTGGTAGCCACCTATGGCAATTTAGCTCATCGCGTTCTCACCTTTGCTCACCGCAATTTCGATGGAGCCGTGCCTACACCTGGTGAACTGGATGAACGCAGCCAGGGCTTGCTTCATGGGGCTGAAGTTACGCTAGACGGTGTGGATAAGCTGCTTTATCACTGTAAGTTTAAAGAGGCGGTTAAAGAGGCTATGTCTCTAGCCCAGGAAGCTAATCGTTATCTTGATGAACAAGCTCCTTGGAAGACAATCAAAACAGAACGAGAGACTTCGGCTAAATCCGTCTATACAGTTCTCTCTGTGCTGGCAATATTGAAAACTGTTTTTTATCCCTTCCTCCCCTTCAGTTCCGAAAGGCTTCACTCCTTCCTGGGATTTGATGGTAGTGTGAAAGAAGCAGGTTGGAAAGTTCAGTTTCTACCTCCGGGGCAGAAACTACGCCAACCTCAACCGCTATTTGTCAAGCTAGATGAAGATATTGTCGCTAAAGAAAGTAGTCAGCTTGACTCCCTGAAGGAAAATCAAAAAATTGAATCTTGACTTATCCTGTGCTTCTTGATTTAGCTGGGAGCTGGCTGTGGTGCTAAGCCCTCAAATATCTTATTGAGTTCAGGTTCATCCAGAGTTTCATGAGCTATAAGCTCTTGAGCTAGCTGTTTTAGTTTTTCTTCATTCGCGGTTAGAATTTGCTTGGCGGTATCGTAGGCCCGCTGGATAATATTATGCACTTCTTCATCGATTTCTTGGGCTATCTTATCGCTGTAATCTCTTTGCTCGCTGATCTCACGACCCAGAAAAATAAGTTCCTGCCTTTGACCAAAGGTTCTTGGGCCCAATTTCTCGCTCATGCCGTATTCAGTGACCATTCTTCTCGCTAACTTAGTTGCTTCTTCCAAGTCATGTTGGGCACCAGTAGTCATTTCCCCAAAGGTAATTTCTTCAGCAACGCGTCCGCCCAAGCTCACTGCCAATCTATCAGCAAACTGAGACTTAGTCCATAAGTGACGGTCTTCAGATGGCAGAAAGCGTGTCCAGCCCCCCAGTATTCCGCGGGCGACAATAGAAACCTTATGCACAGGGTCGGCATTGGGCAACATCCTGGCGGTCAAGGCATGGCCACTTTCATGGTAAGCAATTATTTCTTTCTCCTTGGGGCTTATTACACGGCTTTTCTTTTCCGGTCCAGCTAGAGTGCGGTCGGCAGCCTCTTCAAGCTCCTTTAATGTGATATCTTTACGGTTGCGCCGCGCAGCCAGGATGGCTGCTTCATTGATTATGTTAGCAAGGTCAGCGCCGCTGAACCCCGGCGTTTCTTTGGCTACAGTTTCGAGGTCGACTTCCTTAGCCAGCGGTTTGCCCTTGGCATGTACTTCAAGAATAGCCTTGCGACCTTTTATATCGGGTAGATCAATGACAACGTGGCGGTCGAAGCGACCAGGGCGGAGGAGGGCTGGGTCGAGGATGTCGGGGCGATTGGTGGCGGCCATGACGATGACGTTGGCATTGGTGTCGAAGCCATCCATCTCAGCAAGAATTTGATTGAGGGTCTGCTCCCTTTCATCGTGTCCTCCACCTAAGCCAGCACCACGGTGCCGGCCTACAGCATCGATTTCATCGATAAATATGAGGCAGGGTGCATTACGCTTGGCTTGGTCAAACAAGTCTCTGACCCTAGCAGCACCCACGCCCACAAACATCTCCACAAATTCGCTGCCACTAATAGAGTAAAATGGTACTCTGGCCTCTCCAGCTATGGCTTTGGCCAGTAAAGTCTTACCTGTTCCTGGTGGCCCTACCAGGAGCACTCCTCGGGGTATGCGTCCCCCTAGTGCCTGGAATTTCTGGGGGGACCTGAGGAATTCCACTATTTCCTGGACCTCTTCTTTAGCCTCGTCTGCTCCAGCGACATCAGCGAAAGTTACATCGGGCCTCTTATCAAGAGTTAATCGAGCACGGCTTTTACTAAAATTGAAGGCTTGTGTGCCAGCGCCACGGGCAGCACGGAAGAATAAGAAGTAAAACAATGCCCCAAGCAGCACAATGGGAAGAATGACTGTTAGCGCTATCGATCCCCAATCAATACCACCAACTATGGGAGCAACAATATCAGGGTCTACCCCTTCGCTCTTAAGCAGCTGCCGCAACTCCTCAGTACTGCCAATGAAGCCAGTTTTGTACTTAGCCTCGCTGCCTTTTAGCGCAATGAGGGTATCACCATCTTGCTGGATAGTATCAATTCCCTCTTCCGCATCCTTAACCTTTTCGATAAAGAGCCCAATTTTGTCTACGTACGTAGGCCCTTCGTGGGGCATAAAGGCTAATACCAGAGCCAGTGCCACTACTAGAAGCAGCAGGTAAAAAAATCCACTACGCCACCATTTTGCTTGCATATCTTTATCCTCGTTTCAATTATAGCAAATATATTGCAAACTGAAAAAATTGGGCCCTCCAATTTGCAATTAGAGTAGTCTTGCAGTAGAGTTCTAACACTGGATACATTATTTTCAAAATATACATGGCGAGATGGTCTTTGGTCAAATGTTGCCATAAGTGGTATAATTATTAAAGGAGGTTATTGCCTTTCTGGAAGCGGAGAAAATAGCACGCTTAGCTACCGAACTTGCTTCTGAGAAGCAAGCCAGGGATATTGCTATGCTGGATGTTAGAGCCTTGTGTTCTTTTGCTGATTATTTTGTTATTTGCACTGGAGATACCAAGCGGCATATTGAAGCTATCTGGCAAGGTATTGATGAAGTCTTAAGAACTAAAGGCGTCGTACCTCATCATAATGAAGGGACTCCTGACTCGGGTTGGATGCTTGGTGATTTTGGTTCGGTTATTGTTCATATATTTGCCCCGCTAGAGCGGAATTATTATCAACTGGATAAATTATGGGACAAGGCGATCCCAGTAGTTAGAATTCAATAAATCCACGCATCCAGCTCCCGCTCATAGTTGAAAATTTCCTCTGCTGAAAAGAATAAGTCTATTTCCTTCGAGGCATTTTCCAGTGAATCGGAGCCGTGTATTAGGTTATGTCCAATATCAATGCCAAAATCGCCTCTGATAGTGCCACTGGAGGCTTTGGCAGGGTCAGTTTCTCCCATCATTTGTCGTATTATTTCCACGGCATTTTTACCCTGAAAGACGATGGCGATGACTGGGCTAGAAGTAATGAAATTTACCAAATCGTCAAAGAAAGCTTTTCCTTTATGAATGGCGTAGTGGCGTTGGGCCAAATTTTTATCCATATGCAACATCTTCATAGCTACGATTTTAAACCCCTTCCTTTCCAGGCGAGAAATGATTTCCCCGGCCAATCCGCGTTGTATGGCATCAGGTTTGATAAGAACTAAACTTCTCTCCATGATTTTAATCTCCTTCTTCCTTATCCTGGCTCCTTACTAAACCTTCATGAGTAGGGTGATCAAATCCACGTTTTCTAGGGAGTCAACTACCTTGTCAGCCTCCTCAAACTCTTCTCGGGGGTGTGTATTGGTTATGGCCAAGCATTTCATCCCAGCGGTTTTAGCTGCTTTGACTCCCATAGGTGAATCTTCAATTACCACACAATCATTAGTTGCCACCTTTAGTTTCTTGGCGGCTAAAAGATATATCTGGGGACTGGGTTTGCTTTCGGATACTTCTTGACCAAAAACAACACAATCAAAAATTCCTGACAAATTAAGCTCACTAAGGACCAAATCGATATTTTCCTTGGGCGCTGAAGAAGCCAGGCCTAGTTTGAAGCTCCCCTTCTTTAGGGCGTTCAGCAGCCCTACTGCCCCGGGTAATGGCTTGATGTTTCCTGTTGCCTTCCGTCGAAAAGTTTCTTCCTTCTCCTGTACCACGATTTTGGCATCTCTTTCAGGGAGTTCTCTGCCCATAACGCTTCTGGCTATAAAGTCATTTCTAGTGCCAAAGAGCTTGGTAAAATCTTCTTTGGTGAATTTTATCCTCCTTTTGGCAAACGTCTCTTGCCAGGCGACAAGGTGGAAGGAATAGGAATCGGCAATAACTCCGTCCATGTCCCAGAGGATTGTCTTCTTTGACTGTCTCAAGACATAGAATAGGAAATCACCCTCGACTATGACTGTATTGTCCTTAAGGGTGAGCACTCCTTTAGTTTCCACGAGCCGTTTTGTCAATTTAGTGACCCAGGCAGAGGCTTGGATGGGTTCATTGATGGGTGCTGCCTGCTTAAATCTTATCTCGCTCTTGGCAGTAACGCCAAGCTCAATCCCCTGGCAGAGCATGGCGTATGCAGTTACCTCATCAAGGAGGGTGTAAAGAATACCACCGTGAACTACGTTATCCCAGCCTTGATGGAATTTTCCGGCGGTGAACTCCGCGGTAACTTTTTCTCCATCGTGAACAGGTTTTAACTTCAGCCCTATAGGGTTCTCCTGGCTACAGGCAAAACAAAGCCTTGCTGTGTACTCAGCATCTAATCTGGGAATTTCCATTTCCTAAATTACCCCAAAAAGTCTTAAGGACTTTTTGAAAACCCCGCTAAATTTGCTCTAAATCTTAACTGGGTTCACAAGAAAATAGCAAGATTTTCTTGGGTTAGTTTGGTTTCTCTTGCTCTACTCGGAGTGATAGAAAGGGTGTTTTATCCTTGGGCTTGGTTATATGAGGGGGGCGAAGGTATAATGGCTGGAGGGTGACCGGGTCATCTTGTTCTCCTCTACTCAATTTTTGCCAACCTAATATAACCAAAGAGCTAGCTCGAGATAGGCTGTTGCTCTGGGAAATTATAGCTCGCCTGCCCAGGTTTTGCAGTATTTCCCTTCTTATGTTAAGAGGGATTTCACCACAAAAAAGCGTTTTTTGCTTAATTCGGCGGCACAAAGTTTTGACTGTGGTTAGATTTTCTGCCTCCAGACATTGCCATTCATTATCTTTTTGCCGGTAGAGGGCAGTGGCTATTTCCTCGCGACCAGCCTTGTGAATGGGACGCAGGGGCAGTCCAGTAAAGGCAAAGAGATAGACTTCAGCTTCTAATGTATTTACACCAAGCAAAGGAATATTTAAGGTAAAAGCAAGCCCCTTAGCAGTGCTTATGCCTACTCGGAGTCCATTAAAGCTTCCTGGACCTTTAGCTACAATAATTGCTTCTATAGAGCTTAGCTCCACCTTAGCTTGTTGTAACAAGCAAACTAAATTCGGCAACAGTTCTATTGTATGGTTTCGTGTTGTTTGCCAGGTTAGCGAAGCCAGTATCTCACCTTTATGAGATAAGGCAACACTGACGATACTGGACGAAGTATCTATAGCTAATTCCATATCAGAAATCTAATTTCTAAACTCCAGACAAATCCCTTCAAAATGCAAAAGGCAAAAATAAAAGTGTAAAATGACAGACCAAAAGTTAAAAAGTTTTGCATTTTGAGTTGTCATTTTGGTTTTTGACCTTTGATTTTTGAATTTCTCTGTATGATTTAGCATTTTGTATTCAGAGCTACAATTCCCTCTCTTTTTTTGAGTTGTTCTATTAGTTCATAGTAACGCTCGCCTTGAGGTTTCAGGCAAATAGAGCGTCCTGTCTGGGAGGCCGGAATATAGTGTATGGTGATAAGCAAATTATCCTGGGGTATTACCTGCAGCCCCTTCTTTGCCCATTCAACCACGCAGACTCCGTCGCCATAAAAATACTCTTCCAGCCCCAGGTCAGCAATTTCCTCAATGTGATCAAGGCGATAGAAATCAATGTGGTATAAACGAAGTCGGCCATGATACTCTCTAAGGATGACAAAAGAAGGACTGAAGGCATATTCTTTTATACCCAACCCGCGAGCGATGCCTTGGACCAGACAAGTTTTACCCGTCCCCAACTCACCTACGAGAAGGAAAACATCGGCTTTTTGAGCTAGTTCCCCCAGGTAGCTTCCTAAAAGCTGAGTTTGTTCAGGGCTATGTGAATTTAACTTCAGTGACTCCATTTTTAAACCACTCAAGTAAGATAGATTTCAAATTTGCGGAGGCCTCCGGAAAGTCGCAAGACTTTCTGGGGTTGATTTAAAGTGTTCCCAGCCTCCTTTTTTGTAGGGGATGATATTTCCCTTGTTATCCACTACAGTCACTCGTGTTGGTAGCTTTTCTTCTGTTATATCACCGATTACAGTCACCGGGCAGTTTAGGGCTTGCTTAGCCCGGGCAACTGTGGCCTCATCAGCGGTAAAAAGAAGCTCATAATCCTCTCCACCACATAAAGCTAGCTCCCGATAGTTAGGGAAATTTGCTCTGACTACAGGATGCACTGGCACTTGTTCTATTTTTATCTTAGCGTTGACTTTGCTGGATTCACATATATGGTCAAGGTCAGCAACAAGCCCATCGCTTATATCTATAGCGGTTTTAACTCCTTGTTCGATTAAGATTTGACCTTCTTTTACTTTTGGTATGGGCTTAAAGTGAGCTCGTCTCAAGAAGTTGCTTACTTCAGGATCTGAGATGGCTTTTCCCTTGAGCATTTCCAGGCCAGCTGCCGATAATCCCAGATATCCTGTGACAGCTATTTGGTCACCAGAAGAAGCTGTTGACCTTTTAAGCATCGCTTTGCTTTTGGAGCAACCTATGATTGTTACCGTGATAACTACATTAGGGGCGGTAGCTACATTACCTCCAACTATAGCCACTCCAAATTCCCCAGCCAAGTGCATCATGCTGTTGATAAACTGGGAGATGTCTGCCACCTCTAGTTCGCCAGGCAGTGCCAGAGAAAGCAAAGCATACTTGGGAATACCGCCCATGGCAGCTATATCGCTTAGATTCACTGCCAGTGCTTTCCAGCCCAATTCCTCCCAGTTAATGACATCTAGGTCAAAGTGTACATCCTGGACTAGGGTATCTGTAGTAGCTAACTGGATGCGGTTGTCACCTTGCCAAGCAGCAGCGTCATCACCAATACCTAATAAAACTTCTTGCCACGGAGTGCGTCCAGAATTTTCGTATCTAGCGCTGCTGCTGCGTATGAGGTTAATTAGGCCAAATTCTCCCAACTCAGACAGTCTCATTGGTGGAATTATAGCATTGGCTTTATTTAACATTCTAGCTGGCAACTATAGTAGGTGGCTAAACATAAGGGATGTTGATGTTTTACGATTTTGTCACCCTTAAGTGTTAAGCGAAAATGTCACCATGAAAGAGAGGGTGACATTGACCAAGAAAGAGCAGAGTAGGTTAATGGTGTTGAACGCGGTAGAGGTAGGCA
>JBAVCL010000001.1:0-58197 GCA_049586675.1 Dehalococcoidia bacterium | reverse complement strand
CCTTTTGAGCCTACCAATGGCAGGCCAGTCTATTGTAGCGATTGCTACAGTAAAGTCAGACTGAGTAGATAATGCCGGTTTGACCATGGACATACACGGGCCGGGGATACCTGGCCCGTGTATGTTTATAGAATGTGATGTCTTCGCAATTACGTTCACCTTCACCGCTTCCAAGCAGAAATGCTACACTAATAGAGGCCTGACTGATGACACAAAAGACGCTGACTCAGTCGTAGGAGACTGAAGATAACAGAGTCGCAATGACGAGTATGAACTATAAGCAGGACTGGGTGGAGACAAGATTTCGCTAACATATATGAATTATCGCAGCGACATAAGAAATATAGCTATTATTGCCCACGTTGACCATGGTAAGACTACTCTGGTAGATGCCATGCTTAAACAAAGTAAGATCTTCCGGGATAGCCAAAAAGTAGGCGAGTTAATAATGGACCAGAACGCTTTAGAGCGTGAAAAAGGCATTACCATTATGGCTAAGAATACCGCCGTGATTTACCGGGGAGTCAAGATTAATATCATCGATACCCCCGGGCATGCTGATTTCAGCGGTGAGGTAGAGCGCGTCATAAATATGGCTGATGGTTGCCTGCTTTTGGTGGATTCTATAGAAGGTCCCATGCCCCAGACTACGTTTGTGCTTCGCCAAGCTCTGGAAAAGGGTCTAAGGCCCATTGTGGTTATCAATAAAATAGACAGACAGAATTCGCGGATAGCAGAGGTGCTTAAGCTCACCGAGGATCTATTCTTGAAATTAGCTACCAGCGCTGACCAGCTTGAGTTCCCGGTAGTATATGCCAGTGCCACGGAAGGTACAGCCGTAAGCGAACTAGGTACTGAAGGCAAAGACATCACTCCTCTCTTCGAATGCATCTTAGAAGCAGTACCACCACCGCAAATTGAAAGTGGGCCATTTCAAATGCTGGTTTCTAACTTGGACTATGACAGCCACAAAGGCAAAATAGCTATCGGTAGAATCTGGAGGGGCAAGGTTGCTGCCCACGACCCCGTAGTCTGTCTAAGTGCTGATGGGAGTCTAAGTCATTATGAGATTAGTGAAGTACTTACATATCTCGGTCTCAAACGCCTGGAGGTAGCAGAGGCCGAGGCGGGTGACATAGTAGCTGTGACCGGCCTCGAAAAAGTCGGCATTGGAGATACCATTGCCAGCCCCGATCAGCCTGAAGCTCTACCACGCATAGAAGTTGGCGAACCAACGGTGGAGATGACCTTCGGAGTAAACACCTCACCACTCTCTGGCCGCGAGGGGCGCTTCAGTACCACGCGCCAGTTACGGGCACGACTCTACAAAGAGCTGGAAACTAATCTCAGCCTCAGGGTACAAGATACAGATAGTCCAGACACTTTCCTGGTAAAAGGGAGAGGAGAACTGCATCTGGCTATTCTGATTGAGACCATGCGCCGCGAGGGCTATGAATTTGAGGTCTCCAGGCCAGAAGCTATTACCAAAGTAGTTGACGGCAACCTTGTGGAACCCGTGGAGGCTCTTACTCTTGATACCAAAGAGGAATACGTTGGAGTTTTAACCGAGATACTGAGCAAGCGCCAAGCTCAGCTTACTGATATGCGCAACGATGGCCATGATAACATACGTTTGGAATTCCATATACCTACAAAAGGACTCATTGGTTTTCGCAGTGCCTTCCTTACTGCCACCCGTGGTGAAGGCATCATGAATACCATTTTTCTTGACTATGAAGCTTGGCGGGGAGCCATAGTCTCGACTCGCAGCGGTGTTCTGGTAGCATCGGAGCAGGGCATAGCTGTTACCTATGGTCTAAATAATGCCCAGGGGCGGGGACTCACCTTCATTGAACCCGGTACACTGGTCTATGAAGGTATGATAGTGGGGATGAATTCACGGCCACGGGACATAGCCATCAATGTGTGCAAAGAAAAGAAGAAGACCAATGTACGCTCGTCTACATCCGACATTGCTATAAAGCTGACTCCTCCCGTGAAGCTGAGCTTGGAGCAAGCTATTGATTTTATCAACAAGGATGAACTGGTTGAGGTAACTCCTGAGAATATCAGGCTGAGGAAGAAATTGCTCACCCAGGCGCAACGGTTGAGGGACATCGCCTCTGCCCGGCGAAGCATAAAGCAATAGACTACGGCTTATTGTTAAGATGCCTTAAGGTTCGAATTGACACACTAGTTCACACGCTACCCAAAATGTCACATTGTGTGGGCAACTATGGCATCAATAAGATAGATAGTGCTAGACCACAGGTCGTCGGGGCGGCCTAGGTAATAGCCCGGCGTAACGGATCTCTGCCTTGGTCTCGCTCAACTGCACGTCAAGTAAATCTCGCATTGAAATCATGCCCACCACCTTCTGGCGGTCTACGATAGGAAGGTGTCTGATCCTCTTCTGCTTCATAACGCTGATGGCGTAGTCCAAATCGTCCTCAGGAACGCCTATAGCTACTCCTTTGGTCATCACATCTTCAATTTTGATGCTGGCCAGGGCGTCCGTACGCACAAAGCACTTTCTTACTATGTCTCTTTCGGTGATAATCCCCACCAGCTCGCCCTTCTCATTACAAACCGGAATTGATCCCCGGTCATGTTCGATTAGTTTCTGAATAGCTGCGGCAACGGTTTCATTTGGTCCAATAGTAATTACCGGGCCGCCTTTGATTTTCAACAGGTCCCTTATCTTCATGTCATACCTTCCTTTCAACCGTTGCAAGATATGAATTCTCTAACCTCAGCGGGAATAACCAATAATGTGCCACGATGTCAGTAAACTGTCAACCCACTTAGTAACAAAAAGCCAGGATGTATGTATCTGACCTTCTTGCGTGTGGCAAATTTAAAGACGGACTTTACACCATGAAGCCTTTAAAGATATGATGGAGACAAAGGTCTATTACATTCATGCGATCGAAGGAGAAAGAATTGAGTAGAGCAGAGGAAGCAAAAAAGCAATTTGAAAAAGGGTTTCTTTGTGCTCCCGCGGTATTATCAACATATAGCGAACAGCTTGGTTTAGAAAAAGCATTAGCTTTAAAGATTGCCTGTGGTTTTGGCGCTGGAATAGGACGCATGGGCAGAACCTGTGGAGCTGTCACTGGAGCAGTAATGGTGATTGGATTGAAGCATGGTCAGGTGAATTTGGACGATGTAGAATCTCGAGAAAAAACCTACACGTCAGTAAAGGAGTTTGTGGATAAGTTCACAGTACTTCATGGCTCTATCGAGTGCAGGGAACTGATTGGTTATGACTTAAGTAATTCCAGTGACCTTAAATCAGCGAGAGAGAGCGGGGTCTTTCAAAACAAGTGCCCTAGCTTTGTCTATGACTCCGCTCGTATCCTGGAGGATGTTCTTCGTCTTCGATAATGAATGCCGTGTAATATAATGTCGCAGCTTTAATCTTCGTCCACAACCACCCGGCGGGAATCCTCGACCCAGCGATAACGATATGCAAATTTGCCAATGCCAGACTGAGCTAATGTGGGGGCCTAGATAACCAGGCTCAAAAAGTGATATATTCTAGGGCGGCAGGACTGATGAAGGATAAATATCCTCTCATGGCGACTGGGAATGGAAAATCCTAGTTTAAGACCATTAAAAATGTCAGGTTTTTGAGCAATTACTAAAAACAGGAGGAGTAATGAAAATGGCAATAAAAGGGCTGAGGACAATAAATTATGAAGAGAGGGCTAAGGACACGGATTATAAAAAGAGATTGAACAAGGTGATGACGGAAAAGGAAGCAGTGGAGATATTTCTGCATGATGGTGATTCATTCTGCATAGGGGGTTTTGTTATGTGGCGGCAGCCTGAATCCGTCTTTAGAGAGATAGCACGTCAGGGAAAGAAAAACTTATCTATTATTGATGAGAGTGGAAATTATGAAGGTATAGATTTGCTGGTAGAGCTGGGAATGATTGACAGGATAGACATAGCCTATACTATGACACGCCAGGTAGGGGCTATTTCTGGCACGCCTGCTCTGGAGCGCAGTCTCAAGGAAGGTTTACCACGCCCGGTTGAAGCGGGCGGCGTTCTGGCTACGCCCAAGGATAGAGTTAAATCGGATGGGCCTCCACTGAAGATAGTGGACTGGACAAATTTTCAAGTTGCATTGAGATTCGTAGCCGGGGCATTCAATGTCCCGTTCATGCCTTGCCGTTCCTCATTGGGCTCCGATATACCTAAGTATAATAAGGAAATCAAGGCGATAAACGACCCTTATGAAAACAAGCCGCTCATCCTTATCCCGGCTTACAAACCAGATGTTGCCTTCATCTCAGTTCAGCGGGCAGACCGCAGGGGCAATGGGCAGCTATGGGGTTTTAAAGGAACAGATTACTGGAAAGCCAGGGCTGCCAAGCATGTAGTCCTGCTTACCGAGGAACTTGTCCCCGCCGAAAAGATATATGAGAACCCGGGGCTGACGGTAATACCAGCCTATTGTACAGATGCCGTTGTCCACCTGCCCTTTAATTGCCTCCCTACAGGTTGTTTTGGATGCTACACAACGAACAACATAAGCTTCATAGTTCACCTGCTGCAGAGGCAAAGTCGTGACGGAGCCTTGAAATGGCTTTATGAATGGGTCTATGGCTGCAAAAACCACTTCGAGTATTGCGATAAGATGGGCTGGGAAAAACTGGATAGGCTGGCTAAATCAGAGCATAAGCTAAACAGGATACCCGCGTGAGGGCCTTGATAAAAAATATAAAAGGAGTATGAAAATGGGACATTTGTATACCACCAGGGAAAAATATACGCCGGAGCAACTCGAAGAAATGAAGAGGAAATATGCACCTCCCGAGCTTGTCTGTTGTGCCGGGTCCAGGGAAATAATAGATAGAGAAGTCGTGTTTGTGGGCATCGGCATTTCCGACCTAGCTGGTGCCGTAGCAAAACTGGTTCATACGCCAAATGTCATACTGGTGGCCGAGGCCGGCTATATTGGATTTCCCAGCGTTGCTGTCTTAATCAGTCCGGCCGATAACTCGGCAGGCGCAATGGCTATGTGCCATCAGAGTCTTCCTGAGGTGTTCATAGACCAGCAATCGGGCTTCATTGATGTATCTTATCTGGGATTTGCCCAAATGGATAAGTATGGGAATGTGAATGTTAGCTATATTACTGGACGACAACAAGTAAAGATGAATGGCAGCGGTGGTGGAGGAGATATAGCGTCATCTGCGGGGAGAGTAGTTTACACCGTGGAGTTTAATTCTCGGCAATGGGTGGAGAGAGTTGACTACATGACTGAGCCAGGTTTCCTCGATGGCAGTCGTGATGCCCGGAAGAAGGCGAACCTGGTGGGAGGAGGGCCTTCCGCTGTAGCTACTAACAAAGGAGTCTTCAGATTTGACTCTGAGACTCATGAGCTGTATTTAGCCGAAGTATTTCCCTGGCAGGATGAGGAAGACGTTGAAGAAGTCAGGAAGAGTTTTCCTTGGGATTTGAAGGTGGCTGAGGAACTGAAGATAATGGAGCCGCCTACAGAGAGGGAACTATGGGCACTGAAGTTAACGGACTCTATGAGTAACTACATTGTAGCCAGCGTTATGAACCGGCCTATCGGTAAGATTATAGCGGCAGGGAAGCTTAATTTAGAGGGGTACGATGAATATTTGGGAATGACGGAGAGAGCGATAGCAGAACTACTGGAGTTTGTTTCTTAATGTCACGTCTCACCCGAAATTAGGATAAGCCTATAATACTTTGATAAAGAAGACAGCTACTTTAGCAGCCAGGCGAGATTCATATCCCCACCAAAAATGGTCTGCCCCTTCAATACTTTCGCACTCTTTAGGCTCGGGAAGATTCTGGCAAAATTCAAGGAACTGGTCGATGGGTATAAGATTATCCCGGCTTCCTGAGATAAGAAGTTTGGGTTTAGGGCAGCTCTTGAGAAAGTCAAAATCGAACATAGAGAATGGAGGCGAGACTGCCGCCAGCGCCCTAATTCGATTGTCCTTAAAGCCAACGGGAAGAGCAAAGCTAGCGCCAGCCGAATAGCCAGCAAGCCCGATTCTCTCGGAATCGACTTTCTTTACCGTGGTTATAAAGGAAATGGCTGCTGCCACATCTTCCTGCTCACCTATTCCGTGGCCAAACTCCCCCTGGCTACCACCTACTCCGCGGAAATTAAACTTAAATGAAGCTAGCGAGGCTTGTGTCAGTGTCTCGGAGAGGCTAGAGACCACATTGTTATCTATACTGCCGCCGTAGAGGGGGTGAGGATGGCAGACTATAACTGCCGGGAAAGGTCCGGCACCTTCGGGTATAGCCAATATTCCTTCGAGTAAAAGTTCACCCGAGGGGAAGCTTACTCTTGTCTGTTTCATCTTATTGTGAGATTAACATTCAGCCAATTCGTGACACTTCATGCGGGCCCAATGTCACTGAATCTGGCACGAAAGGCAGCCAGAATTATCTCCTCGGCTGCCTCAAGTCCCACCATGCTGGTATTAAGGGAGAGATGGTACTGTCGCGCATCCATGCAGTTCTGTCCGGTAAGCGCACGGAGATAATTCTCCCGCTCCTTATCGATTGATTCTATTAGCTTAAGCGCTTCTTCTGCCGACACATGGTATAGTTCCTGCACCCGCTTTTGACGGAAAGCGATGTCAGCATGTAAAAGAACACTTAGATGTCGTGGATGTTGCCGCAGCACATAATAGCCACCACGCCCGACAATGACCGCCGACCGCTGTTGAGCAATTCGTGTGATAATGTTTGACTCAGTCTTGTAGAGTTCTCGATCGGTCGGCATATGTAATGGAGGCGGTACATATGACGCAGGAGGGATATAGGCGTAGGATTCTAATAACGATCGCCAGAATGGAGTCAATTTCTCATCGCGAGCCTCTACAGACTCTACTGGTATTTTGAGCTCCTTGGCAGCCTGGCTCACAATTTCACGGTCCAAATATAAAACATTCAGGCGAGACGCCAGTCGCTTGCCCAAATATGCTCCTCCACTTCCCATTTGGCGACTAATTGTAATTACGAAAGGCGAAGGTTCTTTCATCTTCACCACCTCCTCATATGTTACACCATACTCAGAATTCCAGCTTAGTCTTGTTAGTCTTGCTGTTTATCCTCCTCGTGATATATGTACTTACCACCACGAACCCAGGAAGCAGCGGCTCCGATGAGGCACATTACAATGGAGAAGACCAGCACCTCAACGAGACCATGGTGGAAAGCGGTGTCAATAAGCTGGGGGAAGAAAGCTCTAGAAGTGATAGTGGCTGCCTGTTGTGGCGGTAGAGAATTCAATACGCTGGCTGGGATCAAGGTACCCAGTGGATTGTATCCCAGAAACGCGGCAAACAAGTAGCCTATGGGTGGTGCACTGGCCACTTGTTGGGCAATCTGAGCGGGTATGCCGTTCTGCGTAAGGCCACTATATAGGGCTGCTGGCATTGATGCATTCAACCCGACGACCATCAGAGAGAAAATAATTGCCATGGACAGCGGACTTCCCACGTTAATAAGTGTTGCCCGCATACCGGAACCTGCTCCACGATGCTGGGGCGGAAGGCTGTTCATAATCGCCGCAGTGTTGGGGGCCATGAACATGCCCATGGAGATGCCGTCGAGAAAGATTACCGCTGCGAACACTGGATATTTGAAGTTCACTGGTAGGGCTAAGAGAAGCAAGAAGCCGACGGCCGTAAGAATCATAGCGCCTGTGGCAAAATAGCGTGCCCCATAGCGGTCGGATAGGCGACCCGAAAGTGGCCCGGCTACAAGGATTCCCAGGCTAGAAGGTATCATATATATGCCTGCCCAGAGCGGTGTTATCTGAAAGTCATAGCCGTGCAGGGGCAGCCAGATGCCCTGCAGCCATATAGTGAGCATAAGCATAAGTCCGCCCCGGGCCATAGACGCCATGAACCCGGCCAAATTTCCCGCAGCGAACGCACGGATACGGAACAAATTGAGCCGGAACATCGGCGCTTTTACGCGCCGCTCAATAAAAAAGAAGGCTACCAGAAGAACTATGCCGCCACCGAGCATGCCCAACACGAAGGGCGTTGTCCAGCTCATAGACGAAGTGGCACTGGGATTGATGCCATAGATGATGCCTACCAGGATCATGGTCAAGCCGGCGGCAAAGGTGAGGTTACCCAACCAGTCGATAGACTCCCTCTTTCGGGTGCCCACCTCGTGGAGGGAACGGTATGACCAGATAGTTCCTGCTATCCCGATGGGCACGTTGAAGAGAAATACCCATCGCCACCCCACTTGAGACAGAAGTCCCCCCACCACAATGCCCAAAAAAGAACCGGCGATACCAGCTACTTGGTTTAGACCCAGAGCCATGCCTCGCTGGTTTTCTGGAAAAGCATCGGTCAAAATGGCTACTGAGTTAGCAAACAAGAAGGAGCCACCGATACCTTGCACGATGCGGAAGAGGATCAACTCCATAGCCCCTGCCGGCCCGGTACTCCAGGTTATGGCACACAAAAGTGACCCTAGGGTAAAGATAACAAACCCAATGTTGTACATACGGGTTCGGCCGAACATGTCTCCCAGTCGGCCGCAAGCGACGACAAAGACGGCTGTTACCAGCATATACCCCATCAGCAACCACAGCAGGTAGGCGGAGCTGCCAGAGGCCAGCGGGTTGATGCCGATACCCCTGAAGATGACTGGTAGTGCCAGGAGTAGACTGGACATGTTGAGGAACGCCAGCAGCATCGAAAGAGTCGTGTTGGAAAGGGCAATCCATTTGTAATCTACCCCACTACGGGGCTGGTTACGCGTCATACGAAAGCGAGGAATCATGCAAAAGCTATATTGTACGCCCCATCATCCTCACTAAGCAACATTACTCGGAGAGGCTATAGACCACAATGAATGCTGGTTGTCTGTTTTTGTAGCGGATGTCCGAATTACTAAGGCGCATTCCGTTTCAACCAGTCCAGCAGGAATGCATTGACCTCATCGGGTTTTTCTTGTTGAATCCAGTGTCCGCATTCAAGAGTGATTATTTCCAGATTCAGTACGTATTGGGAAAAGTCACCTCCCTTCGGTACGACATCATATTTCCCGTATATCATTCCGCAGGGAACATCGATCCGCTGTGGTAAGTCGGCAGACATCTCCCAGTTCCGGGTTATGTTCCGATACCAGTTAATCGGTCCGGTAAATCCACCTTTAGCGAAGGCTTTAACAAAGACATCCATTTCCTCGTCGGACATGAGCGGTTCACCCCGCAGATTCGTGGCATTGAGCATGTTTATCAAGGACACATTGTAGCTGGGCTGTTGTGTCGAAGGCCCTGCCTTTTGTCCAACCCAAACCCGTTTACGAAATAGATTGTTAAAAAAGCGCCTGGGATTGGCGGCAAATGCCGCATCGGCCACGCCGGGTTTCCGGTTGAAATGGACGATATAATGCTCCGGACCGAATATCTGTTCCAACCTTACAACGGGATCGACCTTGCCCCGGGGTGAAAAGGGGACACTCATCCCGACCACGCCGGCAACTCTATCCGGGTATAGCAGTGGCATATTCCATACGACAGGACCACCCCAGTCGTGCCCGACAAATATAGCCTTCTCGAGATCGAGGGCATCCATCAAGCCAGCCATGTCCCCACAGAGATGTCGCATGTCGTACGCTTCGACGGCCTGTGGTTTACCGGTCTCACCATATCCCCGCTGGTTTGGTGCAACAATTCGGTATCCTGCTTTCGCCAGTACAGGTATTTGAAATCGCCAGGAATAAGCCAGTTCGGGAAATCCGTGAGCCAGGATTATGGGAAATCCCTCTCCCTGCTCAAAGACTTCTATGTTGATACCGTTGGTGTGAACGATTTTCGGATTGGGAAATCTAATTGTCATTTTTTAGTCCTCCTATATCGCTTATCGCTGAAGCTGAGGTTTACATTGCATACTTATTTAACTATAACTTTAATCAATATGTCGCCGGGCAAGCCATCGCTTGTCTGGAGGGCATTCCTATATCTCACCACGTCGCCTGTTATTACCCCGGCAGGAATCTTTACCTCCAGTCTTTTCCCTTTTCTCCTTAATATCTTCTTCACTCCCTGCGCAGCCTCTTTTTGGCTAA
This sequence comes from Dehalococcoidia bacterium, assembly GCA_049586675.1. Classification (GTDB taxonomy): domain Bacteria; phylum Chloroflexota; class Dehalococcoidia; order GIF9; family AB-539-J10; genus RBG-13-51-36. Next base: position 48,096 of record JBAVCL010000001.1, on the reverse strand, counting down.
TTGCCAGCTCATAACGCACTGCCTTGGGTCTTCGAGCCTGGCCAAATATTTCATTCAGATTGATTTCTTGCCTCGGCCAGACTTCAAATCTCACTCTCCCAGGCCTGCCACCGAAGCTTCTAAAGGAGAAAGAAGAGCCTCTGCCCTTTAATGAATCGCCAAATATGTCGTCGAGGAAATCAAATCTCAGGCCAGCCCCGCCGAAGTCCTTCATCATTTCCTCAAAAGTGGTTCGGGTGAAAGAACTGCCGAAGATATCACCTATATTACCGACAGTGCCAAATTGGTCATATTGTTTTCTTTTTTCAGGGTCACCAAGGACTCCGTAAGCCTCGTTTATCTCCTTGAATTTCTCATTAGCCCATTTTTCTTTCCCGGGATTGCGATCAGGATGGTATTGCATGGCCAGTTTCCGGTAGGCCTTCTTAATCTCTTCATCCGAGGCGTTCTTGGATACGCCTAAAATCCTATAATAATCTTTAGCCATTTGCTCCGAGGCAGGTGCCAGAATTTTACTGTCTGCCCGCTCCCCAATATTCACGAAAATTATAACAAAGCGGTGAAATTGGCGTTAATTAGAGATGTTTAGCAACCTATCCCCCTGCCCCCTTTCTCCCTTCCCTTGGTAAGGGCTTTGTTTCAAAAGTCGTATTCCCAAGCCATTTTTGGAACAACCGAGCGAATTTCAAGTTACAGCCTATAGGTGTCGTTGCGGCCATGAATGGATCCCCCGCAATAAAGGTGAACGCCCTAGAGTTTGCCCGAAATGCAAAAGCCCGAACTGGGACAGACCACGGAAGAAACCCGACATGTTGCCACTATTTGTAGAAGAAGAGCAACAATAAAATATAGCAATAGTTACTACTCAATAATTCTATTGGCAAAAGCGGGAAAAAGCTATCCGTAAGCCAAACTACGCTGACCCAAAGGTTCATGATATAATACTGTTATATGGAGTGTCAAAGAGATAAGCCGCGTGGAAAATAAGGGAAGCAAGCCGATTATCGTGCCTCCGGAGGAGAAGGCACTTAGCGAGGCAATCGATAGAGTGTATAAGAAATATGGCACCGATCTATCCGCATTTTTTCGAGATATCTACGAAGAGCTGACTATGAGAATGTATAGCTAACAGAAAAGAAAAATACGCCTGGTCGCATGCAGACTTTTGGGGCAAACCCCATAACTTTTGGAGCAAATGGCACTTCAAAGGTAAAGCCAAACGAAGCGAAAAGGAGGTTATCAGTAATGGCTCAGGATGATAAGGTCTTAAAAGAACTCTCTGAGATAAAGGCACTGCTCACAAGGGCACAAAGAAGGGCGGATTATCAATGGGTATATAGTCTCGGGTTTGCTGGTGTGATGGGCTCTTTGGCACTTCTAGCAATAAAAGCTGATACTTGGTCGATTTTAGTTGTGTTCTTTTTGGGGCTTGCTCTCATGGTAGCTGCTCCCTACATCGCCAGAAAATGACAAGCATACTTTTGGAACAGAAGGCACTTTTGAAGCAAAGCCCCACCATCTACCATTGTCAATAGGGAGTTGCCCAATTTGACATTATGTTGACAGCCTATTAGTCAAATGCTAGACTGCTTTTGTCCGGAGTAAATTCGAGGTGAGTGGCTATGGGAATGATGAGCGAGTACATAAGCCGGAAGCTTAGCGCCGCCGACCTCGAGGCGGAGTTACTGAAGCTCATATCAGAATATAATAAGCTGCGCCAGACTTTTGCCACCGTGTACGTCGCAGCAATTGGTAAGCCCATCCCCGACGTCCCTCTAAACCAAGATGATTATTATTTGATTCACGACTTGCTTAGGGATGTCGCCTCACGCAAAGTAGACCTTTACCTCGAGACTCCTGGGGGCAGTGGCGAGGCCGCCGAGGAAATCGTGAGATGCTTGCGGAATAAATTTGACCAGGTGTCTTTTGTGGTCTCAGGTGAAGCTAAGAGTGCAGGAACAATAATGGTGCTTTCTGGAGATGAAATCCTCATGACTGAGACCGGAAGCCTGGGGCCGATTGATGCCCAAGTGAGAATAGGCAGGTCTGTTGTATCGGCATATGACTATCTAGAATGGACGGACCAGAAGAGCAAAGAGGCTAAAAAGGCCGGCAAATTGAACCCGTTCGATGCGACAATGGTAGCTCAAATTAGCCCCGGTGAATTGAGCGACGTATTCCACGCCTTAAAGTATGCGGAAGACTTGGTTACAGACTGGTTGGTAAGGTACAAGTTCAAAACTTGGACAACAACGGAAACACGACAAATTCCAGTCACAGCCGAGATGAAAACTAAGCAAGCTCAAAAAATAGCAGCGGAGCTGATGAACCATGCCAAATGGAGGTCTCATGGCCGTTCCATAAAGGCGACAGACCTGCAGGACATTGGTCTCAGGGTTACCAGGGTGGAAAGCGACCCCAAATTAAGTGACGTTGTATATAGAATCCAAACGGTGTGTCGTCTTCTGTTTAGTTCAACCAATACGTACAAGATTTTTGCTACAGAGAGGGAAAAGGTATTCAAGACCGCAACCCCCGTCTCAGCGGTACCAATAATTCCAGTGCAAGCGGCAGACGTAGTTGAGTTTGAGACGAGATGCCCCAAGTGCGGGAAGGTTCACAAATTGTATGCAAAATTTAAGGATGCCCCAAAAATTGATGAGGACTTTCAGAAGAAGGGTAACATTGCGTATCCCAAAGACAATAAGTTAAAATGTGAGTGTGGCTTTGAGATAGATTTGGGCGGTTTTAGGAACGATATAGAAACAAAAATAGGGAAGAAATTGATTATCTAGCAACATGAAGGAGCAAAAAATGCCGCAAAAGCCATTGAATGAAAAAGAGAAGGAGAAGGAACAACTATTACTTTCTTTCTTGAGACAGACTAGGGAAGGCAAATATGCACCGATAGATGACAGCTCGCTTCTCTATTCTAGGCTTAAGGAAGAAACTGAGACTATTGAGTCTCGGGAAGAAGAATTTTATTACGGTGTCAGCTAGACCTGACCAATGCCTATAAGGTGGAGTTGATACCTCGTAAATCCCTCAAGCTTTGAAGTAAGACAAAAGTAACTGCTGCAGCGCCGGAATGAACTGCTTCTTCTCAAACAGAAGTTCGGGAACTGTCCCCCAAGGCCCACCATGCTGGATTCGAACCATGACCCTAGGCAGCTACTAATCTAACATTTAGCCAAATTGACCCACTACCGACTTTTGGAACAGCCACCTGATTTTTGGAACAGAAGCCACTTTTGGAGCAAAGCTCTTGGTAAGGGAGGGGGGGTGGATACAGCTGCCAAAATTGTTATAATAAAGGCTAACAAGTAGTTTGACAAAAAGCCTTTTCCTTGCTATATTGCGATGATTTAGTCAAGACACCAACCCGATAAATCGGAGGTACTCGATATGGTCATTATTGGCGAGAACATACATGTCATAGCTCAGGCAGTTTCCACAGCGATAAAGGGTAGAGATGCCAAAGTAATCCAGGATTTAGCCAAAGCTCAAACTGAAGCTGGAGCTGATTATATTGACTTGAATGTCGGCCCCATGAAAAAAGACACCGAAGAGACCATGCAATGGTTAGTCAACGCAGTTCAAGGAGGTACTGAGTTACCTTTGTCCATAGATACCTTGAATCCTGTGGCTATGGAGGCAGGCTTAAAGGCTTGCTTGAAGAGACCTTTGCTCAACTCTGCTTCGGGCAAGGCTGGCTCCAAAGAGCAGATGCTTCCTTTGGCCAAGAAATATAACTGCAATGTGGTGATTTCAGTGATGACAGATAAGGGTATGCCTCCCGATGTTGAGTCTAAGATAGAGAGTATTATGGACACGGTGGCCTATGCCAATGAATTGGGGATTCCTAACGAGGACATCTGGGTTGACCCTATACTCCTTCCCATCAGCACCGCTGGAGAGGGGCAGAGGTTCACCGTAGCAAATTTGGAATTTATCAAGATACTTGGGGATGTTTTGCCTGGGGTTAAATCCACGGTGGGGCTTTCCAATACATCCAATGGCGTGCCAGATCAGCTTAGGCCTCTTCTTAACCGCACTTATCTGGCCATGCTAGGAAGGAATGGACTTTATTCTGCCATCGCTGACCCTTTGGATAAGGAACTTATGAGCTTGACCAAGGGAGAGATGCCGGAAATTGTCGAGCTTATTCACAAGGCCATGGATGGGGAGTATGTAGACCTCTCTGCCCTATCCCCAAAGAAGGTTGAGTATGTTAAGACAGCCAGGGTTCTTAAGGGAGAGAATTTATACTCCGATGCCTGGCTTGAAAGTTAAGGAGGATAAGGAATGGAATATAAAGCACCAGTTGAAGCATATACCGGGGTGGTTAGGGAGATAACTATTGGGAAGGGAAAGAAGAGCTTAAAGATTGGGGGAGAGAATATTCTCCCCTTTCACTTTTTTGACCAGGGGTCGAATCCCAATCCGGCAAAGTTTGCTCTGGAAGTTCTTGATATGAAGCCTGAAGATTGGCCAGAGCATCTAGTTGAGCCATTTCGGGATGTAATTTCCGACCCAGTAAAATGGGCTAAGAAATGCCAGGGCTTCGCTGTAAACGCTGTGTCGCTTTTCCTTATGAGTACTGATCCGGCGGTCAAGGATGCTCCTGCTGACAAAGCAGCGGCATTGACAAAGGAGGTAGCCGAGGCAATAGACGTACCTTTGATTGTCTATGGCTCAGGAGATGAAAAGAAGGATATTGAGGTTCTTTCCAAGGTGGCTGAAGTATGCGATGGAATGAACCTCCTTATGGGACCGGCACTTAAGGAAAATTACGAAGCGGTGGGGAAAGCAATTCTAGATCATGGGCATACAGCTATTGCCCAGACTCCTTTAGACATCAATTTGCTTAAGGAGTTAAACGTGAAGCTCAGTAAGTTCTTCCCCCCAGAAAGGATTGTGATCGACTCCTTGTCCTCTGCATTGGGCTATGGCATGGAGTATAGTTTCTCTTTAATGGAAAGAGTGAAACAGATTGGAATTATAACCAAAGACAATATGACCATGATGCCGATTATTGCCAATCTTGGCGTGGAGTGCTGGAAGACGAAGCAGGCTAAGGAAAATAAGGAACAGGGGTTGCTTTGGGAAGGAATGACAGCGCTATCGCTTTTACTGGCTGGGGCAAATATCCTGGTCTTAAGGCATCCTGAGACCTTGAAATTAATAAAGGAAACGATAGAAACGAGGTGAAAAAATGGCTGAAGTAAAAGAAATAACACGGAAATTAGAAGAAATTCAGAAGAAGATAAAAGCAGAGATTCCCTGGGAGCCAGTAGGTCCCACGCCTATGCCAGAAATCCCCGACCTCAGAAATTGGGACATGAGGTTATTGAAAACATATGCGCCTTTTTACGCGCCATTCTGTGATTTATGTTGCTTCTGTACCTATGGCAAATGTGACCTCACTGAGACCAGGAGAGGAGGTTGTGGTATTGACATAGCTACTCAGCAGGCAAGATGGGTGCTCTTGTTTTGCTTGATGGGATGTTCCGCTCATGCCGCTCATGCCGGGCATATCTTGGAATTTCTGATTGAAAAGCATGGTCCGGATAAGAAGATAGATTTAGGCGGATCAATCAATATTGAAGCACCGCACATAAGGACAGTTGTGGGCTTAAAGCCTGAGACTTTAGGTGACCTTGTAATAGCCATAGAATATGTCTTCAAAGAGGTCACCCATCTCTTGGATTCCACTGCAATGGGACAAGAGGGCAGCTACTTGGATTACGAATCGAAGGCTCTTCATGCTGGAATGCTGGACCATGTAGGCATGGAAGTGGCTGATATTGCTCAGATTGTGGGATTCAATTACCCCACTTCAGTTGCTGATACACCCCTGATAGATTTGGGGTGGGCGGCAGTGGACAAAAGCAAACCGGTAATCCTGTTTGTGGGGCATAATCCGGCTACTTCTACCGTAGTTATTGATTACCTCCGAGAGAATAATCTCTATGACCAGGTTGAATTCTGCGGCATCTGTTGCACTGCTCTGGAGACAAGCAGGTATTCTGATAGAGCCAAAGTTGTTGGTCCTTTTTCCCGGCAGCTTTTCTTCATTAGAAGCGGAATTGCCGATGTGATCATGACCGATGAGCAATGCATCAGGACCGATATGCCCATAGAGGCATCTAAAGCTGGGTCAGCGCTCATAGCTACCCTGGACAAGGCTATGTATGGACTTGAAGATGCCTCTGAGATGGATACTGAAGAGATAGTCAGACAGATGGTAGAGGATAAGAAGCATTTTGCCATTCTTAACCCTCGAAAGGCAGCCGAGGTAGCGGCTAAGGTTGCCATGGAAATTGCTCCTCATAGGAGAAAGGAATGGCTGACGGAGGGGGAGGCCAAAGAACTGGCCACAAAGTGTAATGTCTGTGGCATGTGTGAGCAGGTATGCCCTAACCTCTTTAATATTGGCGCTGGTATAGCTGAGGTCGCCAAGGGCAAATTTGACTTGATAAGGGAGCAATTCAATCTCTGTGTTGGCTGTGGAAAATGCGAGCAGGAATGTCCTCGCAAGATTCCCATCTTCAAGATAATGCAGGTAGCAGCGAGCATGGAAAAGTGGAAGGTGAGAGCTGGACGTGGTCCGATTATGGATACGGAGATACGGACTGTCGGGGCACCCATAACTCTGGGCACAATCCCCGGAGTAGTTGCCATTGTCGGCTGCTCCAACTTTCCTGACATTCGAGACATTGCCGAGATGGTGGACGAATTTGCCAAGAGAAAGTACATCGTGGTTGTTTCGGGATGCAGTGCCATGGTTGCCGGGATGTGGAAGGATGCCGATGGCAAGACCGTATATGAAAAATATCCCCCTGCTTTTGATATGGGAGGGGTAGTGAACGTTGGCTCCTGCGTTGCCAATGCCCATATCACTGGAGCGGCAATAAAAATTGCTAATATCTTCGCTGCTCTGCCCCTGAGAGGAAACTACGAAGTGATGGCTGATTATGTACTCAATCGTGTAGGCGCTGTGGGAGTAGCTTGGGGAGCGTACTCTCAGAAAGCTGCTTCCATCGCTACGGGCTGCAATAGATTAGGCATCCCGGTGATACTCGGACCTCATTCCTCCAAATATAGAAGGTTGTATCTCTCGAGAAAGGAAGAGGACGATTGGAGAGTCATGGATGCCCGGAAGAAGGAAATTGTGGATACTGGAGAACCTTCTCCTGAGCACCTAGCCTATGTATGTGAGACTAAAGAGAAGGCTATGGTGATGATTCCTAAGTTGTGCATAAGGAAGAATGATACCCCTCAGGGAAGAGCGCTAAAGTTAAATCATTATATTTCTCTATATAAGAAGTATATGGGAGGAGGCCTTCCAGAAGACCTCCAGCTTTTTGTGCGAAGGGATCCTGATATTCCTCTGGTCTATAAGAAAGAGGTGAGGGCATATCTACAGGAAATCGGCTGGAAACCCAAGGAGCCTGTAGGACTTCCCACCCTTATCGGGACTTATCCCAGCAAGGTTTCTGTGGATGCAGTGATACATTAAAAGGAGGATAAAATGAGTGCAGTGATACCATATCATAGGGTAAATGTCTTAACCGGGATAAAGTCAGCAAGGTTAATAGAAGATGCCCAAGAATATGCTGACTTGATAAAAAAAGCCAGAAGGCCGCTTCTCGTACTTGGCCCTCTTCTACTGAAATGGTCGCTTGATGGAAAGCTACTTATAGAATATGCCCTGGAGATTGCTAAGGATGCTAATATTCCTACATGCGCCACAGCGCACGTTAGAGCGAAGATGATAGAGCTGGGGGTAAAGCCCGATAGCTTCTATGATGTTGTGGAGATAATCAATGCCCTCAAGGATCCAAATTGGCGGGGGGTCAAGAAGGAAGGGAACCATGATTTGGTGCTCTTCTTCGGTATAAGGAGCGATCTCGGAGAGCAGGGCCTCTCTGTGCTCAAGCATTTTGCCCCTCATCTAAAGACTATGACGCTGTGCAAATTCTATTTTCCCAATGCTAATTATTCCCTTCCCAATTTCAGGAAAGATGAGCAATGGAAAGCGTTCTTGGAAAGCTTAATAGATAATTTAAAGAAAGGAGAGTAAGAAAAAATGGCAGGTGAATTTCACGTAGATATAGGACCTCAATATGAAGGCGAGGTGATAAGAAAAGAAAACCTCTATATGGAATTCGGTGGGCCAAAAGCAGCACATAAGTTTGAATTAGCAACAGTCAAAAGTCCTGGTGAAATAGAGAATGAGAAAGTAGAAATTATCGGCCCGGACATAGGTGATTTGAAACCTTACGATGAAGAGAAAGGCGGTGGTAGCTATCCTATTGCCATTCTGGTAGATGTTGCCGGAGGAGAATTAGACAAGGATGCCGAAGCAATTATCGAGAGAAGGATTCATATGTTCACTAACATGATTGAGGGCTGGTATCACATGAATCAAAGGCAGGATACGTGGCTGAGGATAAGTAAGGACTGTTATAAGAAGGGTTTCACTTCTTTACGAGAATTGGGAGAAATTTATATCTTGCTTTATACATCAGAGATGTCAATCATCGAGAAAATCCAAGTCACTATTATCACCGATGAAAAAAAGATAAAGGAGCTTCTTCCCCACGCTTTGGAAGTTTATGCCGCCAGGGATGAACGGGCAAGGACCTTGAATGATGAGGATGTGGACACCTTTTATGGCTGTACCTTATGTCAGAGTTTTGCCCCCACTCATATCTCTATCATAGCCCCAAATAGGATTGCCAATTGTGGAGCGATAAACTGGTTTGACGGCAGAGCTGCTGCCAAGATTGACCCTGATGGGCCCATATTTGCCATACCAAAGGGGGAGCTTATAGATGCTGTAAAAGGTGAATATTCAGGGGTGAATGCAATTGAAGCTAACAAGTCTCTGGGTACCTACGACAGAGTTTATCTCTATAGTGCATTTGAGCACCCCCATACATCTTGTGGTTGTTTCGAAGCAATTGTATATTACATTCCTGAAGCGGATGCCTTTGGAGTAGTGCATAGAGATTTCAAGGGCGAAACTGTAGTAGGAGAAACATTTTCCCACATGGCTGGTGAAACTTCCGGAGGTAAACAAATAGAAGGAAGATTAGGAACTGGACTGCAGCAACTGAGGTCTCCCAAATTCATCCAGGCGGATGGTGGCCTGGCCAGGATAGTGTGGATGCCCAAGGAGTTAAGGGAAAGGTTTAAAGATGTCCTGGAAAAGAAAGGACTCTACGATAAAATAGCCTCAGAAGAAGATGTCAAAAATGTTGACGAGCTTATGGCATTCCTGGAAAAGGTAGGACATCCTTGGATAAAAGGGGAAGTAAAGCTTCCGACATAAATACAACAAGGAATTAAGAAGTGAAATTCATAATCCTGTCTCAGCTTTAATTGAGGAGGTTTGCTATGCCAATTGCAGGTTCCGAGATTGTAAAGATGCTTCCGGGAAAGAAGCCATGTAAGGACTGTGGCTTCCCTACTTGTTTTGCCTTTGCCATGAAGCTGGCATCGGGTGGAGCTACTGTGGACAAGTGTCCTTACCTCTCCGAAGAAGTGAAAGCCAAGCTGCTGGATCTTCTGGCGCCACCGATAAAGCTTGTTACCATAGGCTCGGGGGAGAACGCTGTCAAAATCGGGAACGAAGAAGTGATATATCGGCACGAGAAGACATTTGTCCATTCACCAGGCATTGCCCTCCTTATCTCAGACAAGGATGACAAAGCCAAAATCGAGGAGAAAATAAAGAAGATAAAAGAATTGCAGTTCCCTTGGGTCGGGGTAAACCTGAAAGCAAATCTTTTGGCACTTTATTTTGCATCAGGGGACAAAAACAAGTTTTTGGCTCTGGTGAAGAAAGTTTATGATTCAACAGACCTGGGCATGGTCTTAATCTCGGAAGACATGGACGCCTTATTTGCGGCACGGGATATATGCGCTGATAGGCATCCACTTCTTTACCCCATAACGAAGGAGAACATTGATAAAGCCATTCCAAAGATTAAAGCGAATCTTACTCCTGTTGGCCTTCGTGGGGGGAGTATTGAGGAACTTGTTCCTCTAACTATTAAGTTAAAAGATGCTGGGATTGAGGAACTGGTTTTGGACCCGGGTTCTAAAAATTTGCTGGAGGCAATAAGAGACCAGACTTTTATCAGAAGGGCAGCGCTAAAGCAAGGTTTCAGGCCTCTTGGCTATCCCACTGTTGCCTTTCCTTGTTTCATGGCCAAGGATAGGCTGAAGGAAATGCTAGTGGGCTCGGCATTTATAAATAAATGGGCTAGCATTATTGTCTTTTCTGATTTCGACCAATATTCTCTGCTTCCTCTTCTAGTTCAGCGGCTTAACATCTATACCGATCCTCGCTTTCCTATGGCAGTAGAGCAGAAGTACTATGAGGTGGGAGAACCTGATGAATCTTCTCCGGTCCTTGTCACTTCAAACTGGGCTTTGACCTACTTCCTTGTCTCATCGGCTGTTGAAGCTACCAAGGTTCCCGCCTACATTTGTGTTAAGGATGCGGAAGGGCTTGGTGTCCTCACTGCTTGGGCAGCAGGTAAGTTTAGCGGCGATTCTGTAGGAGCATTTATTAAGAAATGTGGCATCGGGGATAAGGTAAAACATAGAAAGCTAGTTATCCCGGGGAAAGTGGCCAGAATCAAAGGTGAGCTTGAGGATGCCTTGAATCTTGAATGGGAAGTAATAGTGGGTCCTAGGGAAACGACCGGAATAGCGGCTTTCCTGCCTGGACTTGCTAAGCAACTCAAGGGATAGTCTTGAATCTGGCGAAGGAATGATTACAGAGGAACAAGCTAGCCGAGCAGTAGCTGAGATTTTAGGCCATTATAAAAAAGAAAAGAAAAATTTAATTCCGCTATTGCAAGAAGTCCAGACAAGACTGGGGTACCTCCCCAAGAAAGCGCTGCAAGAAATTGCTGACTTCTTGGGGACGCCAGAGGTTGAGGTTTGGGGGGTTGCTACTTTTTATAATCAGTTTCGCTTTGTTCCGTTAGGAAAATACCATACCATAGTTTGTATGGGAACTGCCTGTCACTTAGCGGGGGGTAGACTTATTTTGGAGGCCTTGGAGCGCGAGTTGAGTATCAAAGTAGGCGAGACTGCCAAGGATGGTAGCTTTAGCTTGGAAAGGGTCGCTTGTATTGGGTGCTGCATGCTGTCTCCCGTCATAGTAATAAAAGATAAAATTCATCCTAAGATGACGCCCTTCAAGGTCGAAGAGGCTCTAATACCCTACAAACAAAAGGTTCCCAAATCCTAAGCTCTACCCTGAATCAAGGTCAGGGCTAAACTTGAGGTACAAACCAGCTTTTTTTGTCTTCACTTTACCCTTGAGAGACCTGGAGCCATACAAGCCAACAGCCATATTACCAGAGCGGCAATAAAAATTGCTAATATCTTCGCTGCGCTGCCCCTGAGAGCAAACTACGAGGTGATGGCGGACTATGTCCTCAATCGTGTAGGTGCTTGTGGGAGTAGCTTGGGGGGCATACTCACAGAAGGCTGCTTCCATTGGCACTGGCTGCAACAGATTGGGCATCCCAGTGATACTCGGACCTCATTCCTCCAAATATAGGAGGTTATATCTCTCGAGAAAGGAAGAGTACGATTGGAGGGTCATGGATTCCCGGAAGAAGGAAATTGTGGATGCTGGAGAACCTTCTCCTGAGCACCTGGCTTATGTATGTGAGACTAAAGAGAAGGCTATGGTGACGATTCCCAAGTTATGCATAAGGAAGAATGATACCCCTCAGGGAAGGGCGATAAAATTAAACCATTACATCTCCCTGCACAAGAAGTACATGGGTAGTGGTCTTCCTGAAGACATTCACCTCTTCGTGCGCAGAGATCCTGATATTCCTCTGGTCTATAAGAAAGAGGTGAGGGCATATCTACAAGAAATCGGCTGGCAACCCAGGGAGCCTGTGGGATTTCCTACCCTGATCGGGACTTATCCCAGCAAAGTTTCTGTGAATGCAGTGATACATTAAAAGGAGAATAAAATGAGTGGGGACTCAAGCAATGGCATGTGATTTGTAATCTGCAATTCCATGTACCATAATTGATGATAAGCATAGAAGAAAGAGGAGAAGCTATGAAATGTCCTAAGTGTGGAAGTGAGGACGTAAAGGTATTCACTATATCGAATACTCTATATTGCAGGTGCGGTAAGTGTGGCTATGCTTGGAAGGTTGATTTATGAGATGTTGTTGGTGATAGTCAAAAAGGGTCGCTAAAATTCAGGGCATTTTCAGATATAGAACAGCCCGATTTCAGCAACTAAACAGTAACAAGCCTATTAAACCGATCAGCAATCGGCCACTTTGTTAGTCCGCGATTCTGGGCAACCGGTTGACCGCTCAAGACCACTTGATAGAACGATACTGAGAACTCCTCGTAAACATAGACAAAATCTTGTTTAGCCCGGTATAATTAAGCTGGCTTAAGTTAAGCCAGCTTAATTATTGGAGGGTAGAAATGGAGAGTGAGAGAGTCGAAGAGTACCTTGAGGCGATTTATAAAAGACAGAAGACTGAGACGCCCGTTTCGACGTCTGCTTTAGCCAAAGATTTGGGAGTCTCACTACCAGCAGTCACTGATATGTTGCGAAGGCTTGAGAGCGAAGGGCTTATAGAATATGTGGTTAATAAGGGGGCTATACTTACTACGGAGGGGAATGAAAGAGCTATCTCAGTAGTAAGACGACATCGTTTGTGGGAGAGGTTTTTGACCGATATCCTCGGTGTGAAGTGGGACAGAGTACATAACGAAGCTTGTCGGCTGGAACATGCTACGTCGGCTGAGACGGAGAGGAAACTAGCTTCGCTTCTAGGGAATATTGATACTTGCCCTCACGGTTATCCTATTCCCGACAAAAATGGAAACATACAGGAACAAGAAGTCATGCCACTTTCAGAATTCGAACCAGGGCAGAGTGTGTGCATTGAGACTGTTGCCGAAGAGACTCCACATTTGCTTAGAGATATTGACAAGTTAGGGTTGAAGCCAAAGACAGTTGTGACTGTAGAGAAGAAGAATAGCGATGGCTCCATTGAATTGCAAGCTGCCGGAGAACGGCGATGGCTAAAAAAAGAGATAGCCGCGCTTCTCCTAGCCAAGCCAGTCTCCGCGGAGGCGAAAACTACTGAAGTGGAAGAAATCGCCATTACCAAGCTTGCCTCGGGCGAATCAGGCGTTGTGAAGTCATATGCGGGTGGACGAGCTATGTTAGGGCGCTGTCTCTCTATGGGCTTTACTCCCGGCAGCTTGGTGAAGATGCTCAAGAATTTCGGCAGTGGTCCGGTATTAGTTAAGGTTCACGATACAGAAGTTGCCCTTGGGCGAGGAATAGCTGAGAAGATAATCGTTACCAAAAATAAGAACGTATGTTAGAAAAATCCGGGAAGAAGACTATTGTTGTAGCGCTTGCCGGAGCTCCGAACGTAGGCAAGAGTACCGTTTTCAACTTGCTAACTGGCCTCTCACAGCACGTGGGCAACTGGCCCGGCAAGACCGTAGAACAGAAAACCGGTGTACTGCACCACGGCAACCTGACTATCAACTTTGTTGACCTGCCGGGGACATACAGTCTTACTGCCAACTCTGCAGAAGAACAAATCGCCAGGGACTATCTGGTCAAGGAAAATCCAGATGTGGTTGTGGCTGTCCTCAATGCCGCCAGCCTGGAGCGCAACTTATATCTGGTAGCTGAACTCATTGAATTGGCACCACGGTTGATAATTGCTCTCAACATGACGGATGTTGCCCGGCAGCAGGGAATGAAGGTTGATTCCCAAGCTCTGGAATCGGCGTTAAATATACCGGTCATCCCAATGGTTGCCAACAGGAACCAGGGTCTAAGTGAGCTGGTAAAGATGATTGAGCAAGAGTCTACTCAGCCGCCAAGGACCCGAAACGTTAGACATGTCGAATCCGATAGCGAGATAAAGGCGGTCATCGACCATGTTGAAGAACTCTTGACCGATGGGAGCATCGCTCCTTACCCGGGCCACTGGGCAGCAATGAAGCTGCTTGAGGGTGATGAACAGATTAACAAGTTAGTCCGGCAACGCCTCTCTCAAACGCAATGGTCGACGCTCGAATCTTTTCTGAAAGAGCATGAATCTGCTGCGGTAACCATTGCCACTCTTCGGTTCGAATGGGTTGAGAGAATGGTGGGTACGACTCAGGAAAAACCACCCATGGGACAGGTTTCGTTGTCTGAAAGACTTGACCGCGCTGCGACTCATCCGATACTGGGGCTGGTCATTCTGGTAGCGATTATGGGTACCGTTTTCTGGTTGGTCTATAGCATCGGTGTTCCAATACAGCGTTTTCTTGAAGTGAGTTGGATTGAGAGGGCTCGTGAATCAGCATATAGCATGCTCCACTCCATGCCCGGCTGGGTGCCTAGCTTTCTGGGTGACGGTATTCTGAGTGGTGTGGGGACGGTCCTGACCTTCATCCCTATATTGTTCTTCTTCTTTCTCGCCTGGGCAATACTCGAAGACACCGGCTACATGGCAAGGGTGGCATTTGTGACTGACCGGTTCATGCACCTTATAGGACTACACGGTAAGTCGGTTTTGCCCTTGATTTTAGGTTTTGGGTGCAATGTCCCGGCGGTAATGGGAACACGTATCATAGAATCGGAGCGTGCTCGCCTTCTGACAGTATTGCTGACGCCGTTGATTCCTTGTACCGGTAGAATGGCAGTAATTGCCATAATAGCCGCAGCTTTTTTCGGAAGCCAAGCGACATTGGTGTCAATCGGTATTATCATTTTCAGCCTACTCATGCTGGTAATCTCAGGTCTAATTATGAACAGGTTTGTTCTTAGTGGTGAGAGGACAGTTTTGATAATGGAACTGCCACTATATCATTTGCCCAACGTTAGAATGATAGTTTTGATTACCTGGCAGCGAATAGTAGCGTTTATCAAGCGTGCCGGAACAATCATACTAATCGTCTCCGTTGTAGTCTGGCTGCTGTCTAGTTTCCCGGGAGGTGGTATTGGAGAGAGCTTTCTGGCTCAAATTGGGAGAGGGCTCGAGCCCTTGGGAAAATTGATGGGGTTGAATTGGCAGATGATGGTAGCTCTGTTGTCCAGTTTTGTTGCTAAAGAGAATACCATAGCTACTCTGGGTGTATTGATGGGCGGGAGTCAAGCGGGGCTTACTCAGGCGTTGAAAGAGATGCTGGTGCCAGCTTCAGCTTTAGCCTTTCTAGTTGTTCAGGTTCTTTTTATTCCCTGCGCCGCCACAGTTGCTGTAGTTCACCAGGAAACCAAGAGTTGGCGCTGGACAGCTTTTTCAATAGGCTTTCAATTGACACTCTCTTTCTCAATGGCCATCCTGGTGTTTCAGATAGCCAAATTGGCCATGCTGGGAATCTGAACTACTATTTCGAACGGGAAAGCGGTTAACGCTTAGGGAACAGCCTTAACCTGAAGACTGTTTGGTTACTGAGTCTATGAGTTCCTCAGGCCCCCTTGTGGTTCTGGGCTTATCTGCATCTCATAATTTAGGACTCTGCCTTCTGCATAGACCACGAATTTGACATGCCTCCCCTCCACTAGATACCTCTCGGATTCCGCACGAAGTTTCTTGAAGTCTGCGGTTTCCAAGAAATTCTTCAGAAGCCCTACAATTTCAAGCAGCTTTCGATTATGTTCTCCAGATGCCAGTAATTGTCTCACAGCCTCGTCGTACTCTTTTTTGGCTACAGTCTCAATGCACTGAGAAAGAGAGGGGACCAGCTCAATCTTGAGCATCTGATATCTCCATTGCGGCTAGGGTAAGGTGAGCCGTGTCCCGGCATTATTAAGGAAGAATGCATCTCCAAACTCTTGAGCTAGTCTCGCCGAGGCACGAAAGCCAGTGCAGTGAGAAACGCCCAGCCTCTGGATTCCCATTTCTTTTAGGTCGGCTATGGTGTGTTCTATACGTTCGTCTGATGCTCGGAAAAGATGAGTACCACCGATGGCAGCATATACCAGTTCCTTGCCGGTTATGTTTTGGGCGCGGCGCAGTGTATTGATTATGCCTCGATGAGCACAGCCGAGAATTACCACCAGCCCAAAGTCGGTATCAACAATTAAAGCGAGGTCATCGGCTAGTGGGTCTTGATGTAGTGTATTGCACTCTTTAACGAAGAGGTTGTTTTCAACTTCCTCATACCCTGAAACCATCGGAATCTCTCCCGTGGTCATGACATGCTGGGTGATGCGGACTGACTCTTTCGTCAGGTTGAATTGGGCGCCGCGGCTCTCCAGTTCCTCCCTTGAGAAAGGAATACCGCAATATTGCTTTCTCGCTTCACCATCTCTCTGAACGTATTTAGCGGTCCATGTATCAGGGTGAGCAATTACCTCAACCTCAGCCTCACCCTTTATCTTCAGGACTTCACGGAGCCCGCCGGTATGGTCGGCGTGGCCGTGGCTTAGCACTATCCGGTCAATTTTGGAGAGGTCAATTCCCATGAGCTGAGCATTGTGCACTGCCGAAAAGCTCAGCCCGGTGTCCACCAGAATCCTCACTCCATCCACCTCAACTAGGATGCTGAGTCCCCACTCAGCAAGAAAGCCATAGTTAGCGGTGTTTTCACTTAAAGTAGTTAGACGGATTTTCATAAACCCTCCATATGGAGCTACTAATCATCCACACTGGGGAAATCGGCTGTTCGATAACTTCAATCATGTTTGTCCTTAGTTGCTTGGTGGATAGATTCTCCCAGCCTCGTCATAATATCCGAGTCGTATCTCTCAATATTGCCTTCGTCGCATAGTTTAGCCAATTCCGGGTCTACGGGCAGCTGTCCCATAAGCGGGGCATGCGCTGCTTTAGCCATCTCCTCACCACGGCTCCTGCCGAAAAGCTCAATCTTCTTATCTATCTCATGTACATATAGATAACTCATATTTTCCACGACACCGAGGATGGGTTTACCCATCTGGCGAGCCATGTTTACCGCTTTACGAACAACCATGGCAGCCAGTTCCTGAGGAGTGAAAACGATGATTATCCCTGATATCGGCAGGCTCTGTATTACGGTAAGTGGGGCGTCAGCAGTACCCGGCGGCAGGTCAACAATTAGATAGTCCAGCTTGCCCCAGAGTACCTCTTCCCAGAATTGAGTAATAGCTCGGCCGATGAGCGGTCCACGCCAGATGACGGCATCATCCTCGCTGGGTAGAAGCAGATTGATGGACATTACCTCAATACCTGATTTGGATGTTACAGGCAGAATGCCGCTATCACTACCGGCAGGTCTGGCAGTGACGCCGAACATCTTGGGTATACTTGGGCCGGTGATGTCGGCGTCCAGAATGCCAACCTCATAGCCCTGGCGCTTCAAGGCGATAGCGGTAAGGCTAGCAACTAGTGACTTGCCTACTCCTCCCT
The DNA here is from genome assembly GCA_049586675.1 of Dehalococcoidia bacterium. Taxonomy (GTDB): domain Bacteria; phylum Chloroflexota; class Dehalococcoidia; order GIF9; family AB-539-J10; genus RBG-13-51-36. The sequence continues at coordinate 30,679 of JBAVCL010000001.1, read as the reverse complement.
TGCCGCTCATCACGGCAACAACATTGTTTATCTCGTTCAATTCCTTTGGTTTGCCATCAACAAAGCTGACGTTTACCTCATTTACTCCGTCAACCTTACCCATCGCGTCTTTAATTCTGTCCTTGAGCCACCCCTGAGCCCCTTCTGCTAGGGCAGCCGAGGCTAGGGTGATGTCAATTTTAGCGTCAGCAACGCTGATGTTGCGGACCAGGTTCATCTTCACCAGACTGCGCATGGCTCCTGGCACCAGAACCGTTTCCAGGCTTTTCATTACTTCTTCTTGTGTTGGCATAGATTTCCCCCAAAACAGGTTACTGAGCCGATATCTAGTGCAGCCGTTCCATGAGGTTGGGTAGCTTACCTTCAACGTAAAGCCTTACCGCCTCCTCAATATTTTCAACATCGGTGACTATTGTCTCAATGCCGCGGCTTTTCAGGCTTTCATAAGCACCCCAACCCATTCCTCCGGCGATAAGCACCTGGCAATCACCAATACTTTGAGCCATAGTGGCGTGCCTTGACTGTGCACCGGCATCATAGCCGTGCTGCTCTCCAGGTGCTGTATCAGGATGCTGGCCGGCGGCGAAGGTATGGTGCCCTGCCTTATCCCTCTTTTCTTTGCTTACTACTTTGCCATCTTCTACCGTTACCACCAGGTAATACGGTGCGCGGCCGAAATGCTGGCTGACGGTAGTTCCGTCTTCACTTATAGCAGCAATCTTCATTAGTTCTGTACCTCCTAACCTATATTTAGCTCATATTTTGGTTTGCCGTCGGCGAAGGACAGTCTGAGCGTAACTTTCCTCCCTTCGGCAAGATATTTTTCAGATTCATCACGTAGTCTCTGTGACTCAGCCAAATCCTGCTGGCACAAGCGGTTCAACACTCGGCTCATTGCAGACAGGACAAAGCTGAGAAGTCGCCTGCACCGCAACCTCAGAAGGCACCTCCCACTCATGGTTATTGGTACAGCGGAAGCGCAGAGGAGACATCTCAAAGTTACCGCCTTCAATCCTTATCGCTTTGCCATTAAGTAAGGCGTCAGCCATTTTCAGCCGTGCCGACGCTAATACCCTCTGAAAGGTTGGACGAGAGACGTTCATCTTCTCAGCACCCTGCTCCTGTTCCAGTCCCTCAAGATCTTTCAATCGTATTGCCTCAGCCTCCTCCACAGAGAGGCGTACCTCTTCAAGAGCTCTTAACGGTATACCTGCCGGCTTGAAATAGGTTACGCCTGGCAGGAAAGCAACTCGACGGCACTTCGGCGGTCTCGACATCGTTTCTCCTATATTATGAGCGTATGCTCATAATTATATTAACATTTGGTTCTTTAACATGTCAAGCGGTTTAGCAAAGTGGGTCTATACTTTTTAGCGTGAAAATTTTGTAAATGATGCCGGAAGGGGGTGAATATTTATTGAGAGGCACCCGCTACTTCCTGTAGCTTTAGTGGTTAGCAGGACTCTAATGAAAGAAGACAAAGCAGGTGCAAGACGATTGTATCGCAGTAGTCCTGGGACGGCCAGAGCTATGGTTCCGGGGCAGGTAGAGCTAAAGGACCATTTTGAAGTTACTGTGAGATACCGGCGGGGCAAAGTGGCTTGTCTTGGATGTAGTGGGATGATAGTGAGGGGGTATGTTAGTTCCCTCTGAAATTTGACTCGCTTCCAGAGAACTAAAAAGCAAGGATGGTTGAATAAATGGTCTACATGTGCTATTTTATTTTACCTGGCGTCGGTCAACTTTAAGTGGTAAACCGGGCCGGTTTTAAGTCGTAATCTACAATAAACATGGGCTTGGCTTTCCGGGAAATTAAAAATAAGGCGGAATTTGAATGGGAAGCCTTGCATAGCAGTGTCTATATTCTTATCGGCACAGCTACTTGTGGACGGGCAGCCGGCGCCCTGGATGTAGTTGATGCCTTTAAAAAAGAGCTAGCACGGCGAGGTCTGGAGGTCCCGATTATTAAAGTTGGCTGCACGGGTCTATGCTATGCTGATCCATTTGTTACTATATCCAAGCCTGGCTCTCTTCGTGTCGCATATGCCAATGTAACTCCGGAGAGTGTACCCAGACTTGTAGAAGGTTATGTTGCCGGCGATGACCCGTGCCTTGAGCTTGCTCTGGGCACTGTTGAAGGAGGTGACAGAGAGACAATCTCTATTCCCGAGCTTCCGCGGTTTGAGCGTGAGCTTCGTCTTATACTACGCCACTGTGGCTACATCGACCCTGAAAACATAAATCACTACGTTGCCAATGGTGGTTATGGCGGCTTGGAGAAAGCATTGAAGATGTCGCCTGGGAAGATCATTGAGGAGCTGAAGAAATCTGGGCTGCGGGGGCGGGGAGGGGCTGGATTTCCCACCCATCAGAAATGGGAGCTATGCCACGAGGCTGAAAGCACACCGAAATATGTGATATGCAATGCTGACGAAGGAGACCCCGGCGCTTTCATGGACCGTGTCGTTTTGGAGAGCGATCCCCATCAAGTTATCGAGGGTATGATTATTGCCGGCTACACCATAGGTGCTGAGCAAGGCTATATCTATGTCCGTGCTGAATATCCTTTAGCTATTGAGCGCATCCAAATTACCCTAAGGCAAGCGAAGGAACTGGGTTTTCTAGGAGATAATATCCTGGGGAGTAGTTTTGGTTTCCATATCGAGATAGCAGCCGGGGCTGGTGCTTTCGTCTCCGGTGAGGAAACAGCACTGATAGCGGCTGTTGAGGGGAGGATGAGCACGCCCAGCCCCAGACCACCTTATCCTGCCGAGTCTGGCTTGTGGGGTAAACCTACTTTATTAAATAATGTGAAGACCTTTGGTTATGTCCCTCTGATAATTGAGCGAGGAGGGGATTGGTTTGCCTCCATCGGCACCAAGGAGAGCAAAGGCACGGCAATGTTTACCCTGGCAGGGAAAGTAACCAATTCTGGGTTGGCTGAAGTGCCAATGGGAACTACACTCCGAGAGCTTGTTTATGACATCGGTGGGGGAGTTGCTAAAGATAAGAAGTTCAAAGCGGTACAGATTGGGGGACCTTCGGGGGGCTGCCTTCCCGACACTCTGCTGGACATCCCCATTGATTATGATTCCCTTCGAGAGGCTGGTTCGATGATGGGCTCAGGTGGAATGATTGTTATGAATGAAGACAACTGCATGGTCGACGCTGCGAGATTTTTTCTAGATTTCTCAACCAAGGAATCTTGTGGTAAGTGCACTATGTGTCGCTTGGGGACTTTGCAAATGCTACGTATGCTTGAGGATATCACGGCTGGGCGAGGCAAAATAGAGGATATCGACCTTCTCCTGGCATTGGCTAATGATGTTAAGATAGGTTCGCTTTGTGGTCTGGGGAAAACGGCTCCTAATCCTGTCCTCACAACCCTGCGCTATTTTCGAGATGAATACGAAGCTCATATTCTGGAAAAGCGCTGCCCTGCCAAAGTATGTCCCGAACTCACTGTGTATTATATCCTTCCCGACAAGTGCGATAGAGCCTGTGAGCATTGTGTTTTGACCTGTCCCACAGAAGCAATTAAGGGAGAGAAAGGGGAAGTTAAAATCATAGACCAGGAAAAATGTTCTAAGTGTGGTACTTGCCTGGAGGTATGCCCTCCAGAGTATAATGCAGTGGTGAAGTTATCGCCCGTTAGCTTACTACCTTCCCCAAATTTGTCTGGAAAGAGTTGAGAAATGGCCAGAACGATTGCTATTGCAGGAAAAGGTGGCACGGGCAAGACTACTGTGGCTGCCTTACTCATTAAGCTCCTTTCTCAGAAGGGGTTGGTTCTGGCTGTGGATGCTGACCCGAGCACCAATCTGAGTCAGGCGCTGGGTCTAGCTCTGGATGAGAGCAAGACTGTGGGTGGAATACGTGAAAAGATGACAAAGGATGTCTCTGAGGGTCGTTTGAGCCCTACCATTACCAAGCCGGAATACCTGTTTAGCAAGATAACGGAATCCTTAGTAGAGTCCAAAGGTTTTGACCTTCTAGCCATGGGGCGTCCGGAAGGGCCTGGATGCTATTGTGCCTCTAATGAGTTTTTGCGTGCCTCCCTTGATAAGCTGGTAAAGGATTATAAATATAATTATATTGTTATGGACTGTGAGGCAGGCATGGAACACATTAGTCGCCAAACAACAAGAGATGTAGATGTTTTGCTCATTATGTCTGACCCTACAATAAAAGGTGTTACTACAGCAGCCCGAATGAAGAAACTCATCGAAGAATTGAGATCAAATGTGGGCAAAGTCGGGCTTATAATTAATCGTGTCCGAGGAGAATTATCTCCAGAGATCAAAAAGGTGATTGACGAATCGGGCCTTCAGGTTATTGCTCTGATTCCAGAGGACCCCGATATGGCGACTTTGGAAATGCAGGGAAGGCCCATAACTGAACTCCCACAGGAATCTCCCCTGCAATTAAAAATCAAGGAAATAGTTGAAATCTTACGTTTATGATTGAAGAAATATTCTCCCCCGATGGGGATATGCTAGAATAAATCTTTTATAGAAAGGCAGGTAAGGGCTTATGGCTACAAAAGAATACCCGGCGATATGGTTACAAGCCGCTGGATGTACTGGCTGCTCAGTCTCCCTTCTCAATGTTGTAAATCCCTCTATTAAGAACCTCTTAGTTGATGAAGTACTCCCGGGCAGTCATATAAATCTAAGATTTCATCCTACTGTAATGGCGGGGGCAGGAGCGCCTGCGATTGAAGTCATGGTGGATACCTCACAGCGGAAAAAGGGAGGGTATATCCTGATTGTAGAAGGGGCTATACCCACGGCTAAAGATGGTATTTATGGGGTGGTTGGGGAAAAAGGTGGTAAGCCAATGACTATGAAATCATGGGTGGAAACATTGGCCAAGGACGCCCTGGCAGTTATCGCTTTGGGTAGCTGTGCCGCCTTTGGGGGAATTCCCGCCGCCCATCCTAACCCTACTCAGTGTCGCAGCGTCGGTGAGGTTCTTCAAGCCAAGGGCATCAATACTCCCTTGGTAAACATCCCCGGTTGTGCGCCACATCCTGACTGGTTTGTGGGTACGGTGGCAAGTATCTTGCTTTTAGGCTTACCCAAGGCGGAGGATTTGGATGAACATAGGCGTCCTAAGGCTTTCTATGGTCAAACAATCCATGAAAACTGCCCACGGCGAGCCTACTATGATGAGAACAAATTTGCCAAGAAGTTCGGCGATCCCGGGTGCAATTATGAGTTAGGATGTAGAGGGCCTATAACCCACGCTGATTGTCCTGTGAGGTTGTGGAACAATAAAGTTAGTTGGTGTGTAGGTTGTGGTGCTACATGTATCGGCTGCACGGAGCCCGGGTTCTTTGATATAGCCCCGCTTTATGAAAAAATAAGCCAAGCTGCTCTGCCAGAGGAGGTTTGAACTAATGGGCAAGATTACAATTGATCCAGTAACCCGTATTGAAGGACATTTTAGGGTGGAGGCAGTAGTTGATGGTGGCAAAGTGAAAGAGGCTAAGAGTTCAGGGATGCTGTTCCGTGGCTTGGAGCTGATCATGAGGGGCAGGGACCCTCGTGATGCCCAGCGGATAGCTCAGCGTGTTTGTGGAGTTTGCCCGACAAGTCATTCTACTGCCGCTACTTTGAACCTGGATAGCGCCTTCGGCATCGCTGACAAAATACCCGACAACGGTAGAATTATCCGTAATCTAATCCTGGGGGCGGCTCATATCGCTGATCACATCCTTCATTTCTATCACTTAGTGGCTCTTGATTATGTAGATGTGGCTAGGTTAGCAAAGTATGAGGGGAATAATCCCGCCTTAAATTCCATAAAGAGCTTTATTGCCCGTGGGGAATTAGGACCGTTTGTACCTCGTTATGAAGGTGACTATCGCTTGCCTGATGAAGTCAATGAGCAAGCGGTGGCCCACTATGTCGCGGCATTCGACATGCGGCGTAAGGGCCAGGAGATGCTTGCCCTGTTCGGTGGCAAGATGCCTCATAACATGGGCATAATGCCCGGTGGGGTTGCTTCTGTACCCACGGTTGATAATATGACATCCTTCTTGTGGAGGTTGAAAGAACTTCAGGAGTTTGTTGATAATGTTTACCTCCCTGATGTACTGGCGGTAGCTCGGGTTTACTCGGATTATTTTGAGATTGGTCATGGCTGTGAGAATTTACTTGCTTATGGTTCCTATGAACTGGATGGAAAGGAAGCAGACCTCACCAAGAGAAATAGGTTTTTTAAATCAGGGACAACTTCTACTAGTCTTAAGTATGGCGAGTTCGATCCATCTAAGATTACCGAAGAGGTAAAGTATTCTTGGTACGCCGATACTATCAGTGGTAGACATCCCTCTCAGGGAGATGTTGTTCCTGACAAAGAAAAGAAGGGTGCATATTCCTGGCTAAAATCACCTCGTTATGGTGGAATGGTTTTCGAAGTCGGACCACTAGCTCGAATCATGGTCAATTATGCCGGTGGCAATCTCAAGATTAAGAGCCTGCTTGATTCAACTTTGTCCCGGGTAAATCTAAAACCAAAAGCTATGTTTTCTGTCATGGGGCGAAATCTCGCTCGAGCCTTAGAGACTAAACTCATAGCTGATGCCATGGTTGATTGGATTTTGCAACTCAAGCCTGGTGAGCCTGCCTATATAAGTTATGAGCTGCCTAAAGAGGCTGTGGGTATGGGTTTGGTTGACGCAGCAAGGGGCGCCTTGGGGCACTGGATAGAGATAAAAGAAGGCAAAATTGCCAATTATCAGGTTATCACCCCTTCTACCTGGAATATTTCTCCCAGGGATGATAGAAACCAACCTGGACCCTTAGAGCAGGCTATCACTGGGACCAAGATAAAAGATGAGGCTAATCCCTTTGAGATAGTGCGCATTGTGAGATCCTTCGACCCTTGCCTCGCCTGTTCTATACATTTGCTCAGTCCTAAAGGGCATGACTTGGGGAAATTTAGGGTTTGTTAGTAGAAATTTGGAGGAAAGTTCAGGAATGGGAAAATTTGTTGTGGGAATAGGAAATGTCTTGTTGAAAGACGAAGGGATTGGTTGTCAAGTGGTACATGCTTTGGAAGGGATACCTCTCCCTGATGTGAAAATAATAGATGGGGGGACGTGCCTCGATATACCGCAGCTTCTTGAGGACGCTGATAAATTGGTCATAGTGGATGCTGTTGAGGGTGGGGGAACGCCTGGACAAATTTATCGCTTTCATCTTGAGGATATAACCCTGGAGCAAAAGCCGTTTCTATCCCTTCACGATGTGGGCTTAATGGATAGCTTAAAGTTAATGCAGCTTTGGCATACCGATTTTAGCGGGATAGGTGAAGCCGTCATTATTGGGGTCGAACCTAAGGAGATCGACTGGGGGTTGGAATTATCGCCAGAGCTTCAGGAGAAAATGCCTCAGATAATAGATGCCGTTTTGTCAGAACTTAATACCTCACCTAACCTCTCCCTTGAGGGAGAGGAATAAGGTGAGGGTGTAAAGGAGAGATGAAATGCTGATTTCAAAACAAAAACCACTTGAAGAAATCCTAAGCTATCTTGAGGGGGATAAGAGTATCTTTCTCATTGGCTGTAAGGGTTGTGCTGAGGGTTGGGGGAGTGGAGGAGAAAAGCAAGTAGCAGAAATGAAAAAGACTTTGCAGGAAAAGGGTAAAGGTGTCTCGGGTTCAGTAGTTGTTGATATGCTATGTGATAGCGCATTAACCAAGTTGAAACTCAGAGCTTATAAAAAGGAAATTGCTGCTGCCGATTCTATCTTGGTTCTGACCGATGGAGCTGGAGTGCAGACTGTAGCGGAATTAGTAGATAAGGTAGTACATCCTGGCTGCAACACTCTGTCCTCAGGTGGTGCTCATGCTGAGTGGAAAGAAGCAGAGCGCTGCCTTGAATGTGGTAATTGTGTGCTGGAGTTTACTGGTGGCCTCTGTCCCATTGCCCGATGTTCCAAGCATCTGCTCAATGGTCCTTGTGGCGGCTCGCAATATGGCAAGTGTGAAGTTGATCCGAGTATACCTTGCGTCTGGCAACAGATTGTCGATCATCTTGCCAAACTAGGACAACTTGATAAATTGGAAAGGTTTGTGGCACCGAAGGATTGGAGCGTGAGTCTTACATCAGGGCCACCGGTAAAGAGGCTTTCCTAGATCTGACTATGAGCGAAACAGTTGGAGGCGCAATGAAGACAAAAAGTAATTTGGAACGGGTGCTAGAATCCAAAATCTTCGCTGTCACAGGTGAATTGGGACCGCCACAAAGCGCTGACTCTGAAGTAGTTAAGAGAAAAGCAAAGATACTCAAAGGTAATGTAGATGCCTTTAATGTCACTGATGGGCAGACTGCGGTAGTGCGCATGGCATCTTGGGCAGCTTGCCTTATAGCCAAAGAGGAAGGTTTAGACCCTATTGTCCAGATGACCTGCCGTGATCGCAATCGCATTGCCCTTCAGATGGATGTTTTAGGCATAGCAGCACTGGGCATAAATAACATGTTGTGTCTCACGGGCGACCACCAGAAATTCGGCAATCATCCTACTGCTAAAGGTGTTTATGACCTTGATTCTATTCAACTAGTTAAGATGGTAAAAGACATGCGGGACGAAAAGAAGTTCCAGTGTGGCGAAGCGATGGCTGTTGAGCCGCATCTTTTCATTGGGGCTGCCGAAAATCCTTTTGCTGATCCCTTTGAGTTCAGGGCAGCACGTCTTGCTAAGAAAGTAGCAGCAGGGGCAGATTTTATTCAAACTCAGATTATCTACAATGTGGATAAGTTCGCTGAATGGATGAAGATGGTACGGGACAGGGGATTACATGAGAGGGTAAAGATACTTGCCGGTGTTGCTCCCATAAAGTCAGTGGGTGCCGCAAAATATATGAAAACCAGGGTGCCCGGAATGGATGTGCCTGACAGCGTTGTTGCCCGGCTTCAAGGAGTGCCTAAGGAGCAAGTATCTAAGGAAGGCATCAAGCTGTGCATTGACATTATCAATCAGGTGCGTGAAATTGAAGGTGTGGCGGGTATTCATCTCATGGCTATTGAGTGGGAGGAAGCAGTGCCTGAGATAGTAGAGGCAGCTGGTCTTTTGCCCCGACCCAAGTTGGTCGCGTGATGCAAGGTCACAGTTCTTCGCCAAGTAGCCCTTGGGAACGGGGTTTTGAGCTCTCTTACAAGTTCGCTTGTGAGCAGCTAGCCAAAATCAGCGATATAGAAGAACAGTGTCGTAAGAGTGGTGCTCGGTACCTGGACTCTCACGAAGTAGTCATTAATTATCTAAATCAGCCGTATCATATTATGCTTCCTGATGGTAAAATTTTGCTGGAGGCTAGTGGCATAGAAGCTCCCTTGAGGGACAAAATCTTGATACTTCACTATTTCACTAGGGCAAAGGGCACCTCGGCTACCGGTAAATTGATTGCCTATAAACAGCTACTAGGAGGCATTAGCTATTTTCCGGCATTTTCTCAAAGGGCGATAACCCCTTTTGTAAACCACTTTGGCAGAAATCCCGAGCTGCTGGTAAAGGCGGCAGCAAAGTTAGGAGGCCGCGAGGCAGACTACGGAGATGTGTCGGTGACCATTAATGCTTTCAACCATGTGCCTATAACCTTAGTGCTATGGAAAGGTGATGAGGAGCTTGCTCCCAATGGGAATATATTGTTCAATGCTAATATTCTTGATTATCTTTCCACTGAGGATGTAACTGTGCTTTGTGAGACTATCATCTGGAAGATGGTCAAAGGTGGTCCTTCTACTTAACATAATAGCCCTTTCGCTATCGTTCAGAGATAACTGGAGGAGTTGTTAAACAATCCTGATGTCTCTACTTGCGTTAACATCCGTATTTATGATATAGTCCAACATTTGAGCTACCCTCGAGAAATTAGTAGGGTGACTATTTCGAAGGTGCCTATCTGAAGGCTGTCTCAAGAAAAATGGTAAATAGTGAGGTGTGAAATGGCGAATCCTTCAGTAGCGCAGGACACTCAGGTGTTTTTAGCAGGGCATGAGGCGGCTGTTGAGGAACGCCTGAACGAAATTCTGACCTCCTATCAAGGTAAGGAGGAGGAGCTTATCCCCATCTTGCAGCAAGTGCAGCAGGGTTTTGGCTATCTGCCAGAGTCAGCGATGAAAAGAATAGCCAAATTCCTAAGGTTGCCGGAAAGCACTGTCTTTGGGGTGGGTACATTCTATGCCCAATTCAAGCTTGTTCCTTCAGGTCGGAATATCGTTAAAGTTTGTCGTGGAACTGCCTGTCATGTGCGTGGCGCAGCGTCCATTCTTGGCGAGGTGGAGAAACAATTGGGCATTAAGTCCGGGGAGAGCACCCCAGATCTCGAATATTCACTGGAGGCGATAGCCTGTTTTGGCTCGTGTGCACTTGCCCCGGTGATGGTTCTTGGCCATAACGTTTATGGTAGGATGACCCCAACGAAGGTAAAGGAGGTCTTAGCTAACGTCGGGGGTGGGAAATGAGCTTTGCTGATATCCAGAAACGGGCAATAGCTGAATGGGAAACGCTGCAAAACAGCCAGACTCCTCGTATTTTAGTGGGCGCTGCTACCTGTGGCAGAGCTGCTGGTGCTGAGGCAGTGCTTGCTGCGATTGACAAAGAACTGAGGCAGCGAAATATTGATGCCATTATTGTCCAGGTAGGTTGTATTGGGCTATGCTATACCGAGCCGTTGGTGGATATAGTCAAGCCAGGGCGTCCTCGTATTTGCTATGGAAATGTTACTCCTGAAATTGTGGCGCAGCTGATTGAAGACTACTTGTTCAAAGATAATCCTCGTCCTGATCTGGCTTTGGGCACTATCGGGGACGGCGTCGTAGATGGCATCCCTAATCTCTTTCAGCTACCGGTGCTTAAATCGCAGGTACGCATAATCCTCCGCCACTGTGGCTTTATTGATCCCACAAATATTAACCATTATATTGCTTGTGGTGGCTACGGTGGCCTGCTTAAAGCACTAGGGATGAAGCCCGAGGAGATTATTGAGGAGATTAAGAGGTCTGGTCTGCGTGGCAGGGGAGGGGCTGGCTTCCCCACCGGACAGAAATGGGACTTTTGCCGTAGCTCACCTGGCAAGGAAAAATATATTATTTGCAACGCTGATGAAGGTGACCCTGGAGCTTTTATGAACCGCTCTCTTCTTGAGGGTGACCCCCATTCAGTGTTAGAAGGGATGCTTGTCGGTGCTTATACTATCGGAGCCAAGGAAGGTTATATCTATTGCCGGGCAGAGTATCCCCTCGCTCTGGAACGTCTCAGGCTTGCTTTGAGACAGATGGAGGAATACAAACTCATTGGAAATAACATTCTAGATTCTGATTTCAGTTTCCATCTCAAGATAAAGGAGGGAGCAGGAGCATTTGTCTGTGGTGAGGAGACGGCGCTAATGGCTTCTATCGAGGGTAAGAGGGGGATGCCGCGCTCCCGTCCTCCTTTCCCGGCTGTCTCCGGATTATGGGGCAAGCCTACTAACATCAATAACGTAGAGACCTGGGCAAGTGTCGCCGCCATAATGCAACGAGGAGCTATTTGGTATGCTGGCTATGGTACAGAGGGAAGCAAAGGGACAAAAACCTTTTCCTTGGTAGGCAAGGTAGAACGCACTGGACTGATTGAAGTTCCCTTCGGCATCACTATGCGCCAAATCATTTATGAAATCGGTGGTGGCGTCTTAAAAGGGAAACGCTTCAAGGGGGTACAAACTGGTGGACCTTCAGGAGGTTGTTTGCCACCAAATTTTCTTGATACCCCTGTAGACTATGATTCTTTGACTGCCGCTGGCTCTATCATGGGTTCTGGCGGCATGATAGTAATGGATGAAGACACCTGCATGGTTGACATAGCCCGCTTCTTCCTATCTTTTGTACAACTTGAGTCCTGCGGCAAGTGCATTCCATGTCGCTGGGGCACAAAACAAATGCTAGATATACTTGTGGATATAGCTAATGGAAGAGGCAAACCTGGGGATATTGAATTGCTTCAGGAATTAGCTGAATCAGTCAAAGACGGTTCCTTGTGCGGTTTGGGGCAAACTGCTCCCAATCCGGTGCTTACCAGTATCCGCTACTTCCATGATGAATATAAGGCGCATATAGAAGAAAAGCGATGTCCAGCATTAGTTTGTAACGCTCTTATATCATACTATATTGATCCTGAAAAATGCCAAGGTTGTATGATTTGCCTCCGCTCTTGTCCTGCCGGAGCTATTAAAGGCGGTAAGAGGGTTGTACATGTCATTGATCAAGACAAGTGCACCAAATGCGGCACCTGTTTGAGTCTCTGCCCACCCCGCTTTGGTGCGGTAGTAAAGACTTCTGGCGAGAGGCCTGCGATTCCAGAAGAACCTGTGCCAATAGGCGCCGAGAGTAAGACTCAAGGGGGTCAGCAATGACTACAGCCGCTCCCAAAAAGTGAAGGAAACGAAAATGGATACTGTCAAGCTAGCCGTCAACGGTCGCCAGGTCATAGCAAAAAAGGGAGCCACTGTGCTGGAAGCGGCACTTGATGCTGGCATCTATATTCCCACGCTGTGTCATGACCCTGACCTCAAGCCTTATGGGGGTTGTCGCCTCTGTGTGGTTGAGATAGAAAAAATGCGGGCACTGGCTAGCGCCTGCACTACGCCGGTAACTGATGGCATGGTAGTTCACACTGAGACACCGAGAGTAAGTCAATCACGCCGAATCACTATGGAACTTATCAGCGCCAATCATCACGGCGATTGCCTTGCTTGTGCCAAAAACCAGAACTGTGAGCTGCTTAAAGTTGCTCGGTATTTGGGCGTAGAACAAGACCGTGTTGAGCGACTTCGAAAAGATACTCAGGTTCTTCCTATTGATGTAAGCCATCCACTATTTATTCGTGACTTGAATAAGTGCATCCTTTGTGCCAAATGTGTGCGAGCTTGTCATGAGGTAGTTTGCTATGATGCCATTGACATAGCCTTTCGAGGCGACTCGGCAAGGATAGCCACCTTCGGCGACAAGCCAATTATCGAATCTATTTGCAAGTCCTGTGGGGAATGCATCGCCCGATGCCCTACGGGAGCACTGGTGCCCAAATATGAGAAGGCACCTGCCGAAGAGATTAAAACCATATGTCCCTATTGTGGAGTCGGCTGCTCCCTATATCTGGGTGTTCGGGATAACAGGATTGTTTCGGTGCGTGGTGCTGGCGATGGTTCAGTCAACCGAGGCAGCCTGTGTGTTAAAGGACGCTGGGGGTATGATTTTATCAATCATCCTGAGAGGTTGACCACTCCCTTGATAAAGAAAAATGGGGAGTTGAAAGAGGCATCCTGGGACGAAGCGTTGGAAGTGGTGGCGAAAGAACTGAGTCGCTATGCACCACACGAAGTCGGGGTAATTGCCTCAGCCAAGTGTACTAATGAAGATAACTATGTCATGCAAAAATTCGCCCGGGCGGTGCTGGGTACCAACAATGTTGACCACTGCGCCCGTCTATGTCATGCCCCCACTGTAGCCGGCCTGGCGCAGAGCTTTGGCAGTGGAGCGATGACTAACTCCATCAGTGAAATTAGTGACGCTGCTTGCTTGTTGGCTATCGGCACCAATACCACAGAAGACCATCCCATTATCGGGATGGAGATGAAAAAAGCAGTAAAGAATGGAGGGAAGCTCATCGTAGCTAACCCCCGTGAGATCGAACTCTGCCGCTTTGCCAGTCTCTGGCTTCAGCACAACCCTGGCACAGATGTCGCCCTACTTATGGGGATGATGCGGGTTATAGTGGATGAGAAATTGTTTGACTCAGCCTTTATCAAAGATAGATGTGAAAACTTCGATGCTTTTAGGGCGTCGCTGGGGGATTTTGCCCTTGATTTTGTGGAGCAGGTCACTAAGGTGCCACGAGATAAGATAGTAGAGGCTGCTCGTATATTTGCCTCCCATAGTCCGGCTACCATCATCTATGGAATGGGTATTACCCAACATTCCCATGGCACTGACAATGTGCTAGCTACTGCCAACCTGGCAATGCTCACCGGGAACATAGGCAAGCCCTCAACTGGTGTCAATCCACTCAGAGGTCAGAACAATGTACAGGGTGCTTGTGATATGGGTGCCTTGCCTAATGTCTACCCTGGCTATCAAGCAGTAAGCGATCCCGCTATTAAAGAGAAGTTTGAGACTGTTTGGGGATGCTCATTACCTCCGTCTCTTAAAGAGAAGTTCGGGATTACGTGGGCATGCTCATTACCCTCATCTCCAGGACTGACCTTGGTTGAGATGGTTGAAGCTGCCTACCGTAGAGAATTAAGGGCACTATATCTGGTTGGCGAGAACCCGGCATTAAGCGATCCTGATACCCAACATGTGCGGGAGGCGCTGGCTCGGCTTGAATTTTTTGTGGTCCAGGATATATTCCTTTCTGAGACAGCCAAATTTGCTCATGTTGTCCTGCCGGCGGCAAGCTTTGCTGAGAAGGATGGAACTTTCACCAACACTGAGCGCCGGGTGCAGCGAGTTAGAAAAGCTATTGAGCCCATCGGCGATTCCCAGCCTGATTGGTGGATTATTTGCCAGGTAGCCCAAAGATTAGGGGCTAAAGGCTTTGACTATAGCCATCCGTCTGACATAATGGAAGAAATTCGCAATCTCGCTCCTAGCTATGGGGGCATAAGTTACCAGAGGTTAGAGAAGGGGGGACTCCAATGGCCTTGCCCTAGTGATGACCATCCAGGTACACCGATACTCCATATGAGTAGCTTCGTTCGAGGGAAAGGTAGATTTATTCCGCTAAAATATGTTCCTCCCGGCGAGTCGCCGGATAAGGACTATCCTCTGATTCTCACCACGGGGCGCAGCTTGTATCATTTCCACACTGGGACGATGACCCGTAAAGTAGCCGGGCTTAATATTTTAGAGCCTGAAGGTGTAGTGGATATCAGCCCCAAAGATGCTTCGCAACTTGGCATCGTTCAAGGTGACAAAGTTAAAGTCAGCTCCCGGCGCGGTGAAATTACTACTAAGGCGAGAGTAACTGAGGCAATGCCCTCAGGATTGGTGTTTATGACTTTCCATTTCGCCGAGAGTGCTGCCAACATTCTTACTAATCCCAAGCTCGATCCGATATCCAAAATTCCTGAGTTCAAGGTCTCGGCAGTGAAGGTGCAGAAACTCTAGGCGCCTGGCAAGAAATAGTAGTATAGTAAACTGAAGCCTCAAGCCATGCGCTTCCTGTCATCTCTGAGCCGGGGCGAAGAATCTAGTACTCAAGGCGGGCTCCGTGAAGAATTTTGTCTCGCCCAGGCTAGACTCCACAAAAAAGAGACGATAAAAATGCCGTTGACAACGAAAGGGAAACAATCTCTTGGCTTGCTCTAGCTAGTGCTCTCAGCATAAAGCTTTATTGGTGCTTTGACTATTATTGTGGTTCCCTTTCCTTTTTGGGAGCTAACTTCAAGTTCCGCACCTATTAAATGGGCTCGTTCCGCCATGCCGGTAAGCCCCAACTTACCTTGACTGGCAAAATCACTTAGCTGCTGGGGAAGCTCAAAGCCCTTGCCATTATCACTAATGGTCACCTTGACCTCTGCTTCTTGGCACTCCACTGTAATGCTGGCTTGAGATGCTTCAGAATGTCGTTGAATATTATTTAAGGCTTCTTGAACAATACGGAATAAAACTAGCTGTGTTTCTGGGGGGAGTAGTGGAATAGCACCAACTTTGACCTGGATTTTGATTCCACTAAAGGCATGTATTTCATCAGCCAGCCATTGGAGAGCCGGCACCAGACCTAAGTCGTCTAGAATGCCGGGTCTCAAAGCTTGAGCGTAGCGCTTGATGCCCTGATAGGTCTGCTGCGACAATTCATATAATTTCTCCAACTCGTTTTTCAGCTCTTGGGGTAAATAGTTGTCAGCTTTAGAGGCAAGGTTGTCTATGTCATGCGTTAAGAGCAATATCTGTTGAGAGGCATCGTCGTGGAGTTCACGAGCAAGACGCTTACGTTCTTCTTCCTGAGCCTGTAAAACTTTCCTCAGGTAGAATTGCAGATTATCCTGCAATTTTCTCTCCTCGGTTATGTCACGGGCCAGATTTTGAAAAGCTTGAGGTTTGCCATCACTAATAATAATGCGGGTGGCTAATTGCATGATTGCCTCGGAACCATCTCTCTTAATTAGTCGCTGCTCATAGCGTTGTTCCACAGCTTCACCTCTCAGTAGTCTGTCTTTAACCTGTCTCGCTAAAGTCAACGCCTCTGGACTCATAAACTCGCGGACATTTTTGTTGATTAGTTCTGAAACCGGACGGCCAGTAAGTGTTTCACAGGCTTTATTAGCGAAAGTTACATTGCCCGACATATCGTGGACCCAGATGGCATCGCTGATGTTGGCAAATACCTCATCAAGGGTTCGCCGCGATGATTCTAGGTCCTTAATAGTCTTTTCCCAGCTCACTCGTCGCCGCTTATTTTGATGGTAGGCTCCCTTAAGTGTAATGGCTAAAGAGCCGATAGCAAGGCTAGCGATACTTTCCAGAAGCGCGTCTCTGAAATTGGGGGAAATCAAAAAGGTGCGAAGTAGCATTGCCACGGCACTGGATAGGCATAGTGCTGCGCCGCCAATTATACCTAGTGTCCAGCCAGCATATAACATTAGCAGGAGATAAAGAAATCGTTCCAAACTGTACCGTGAAAGGCCTAGAGCTGTAGGCAGCGAGAACACGCCCTGGTTAAAATGAGATATGGTTAAGACAACGAATAGGATGATTATAATCCAGAGATGCGGGTTTCTTAATCTTGGAGTTGCTCTTCGGTAGTCTCTAAGGTAACTAATCCCCATTGCAGTCCTTTGACTATTGCCTCGCTCCGTGAGGCAACATTCAATTTGTTGAAGATATTAGTGAGGTGAGCTTTAACGGTGCGCTGGCTGAGAAATAATTTTTCCGCTATCTCTTTATTGCTCATCCCCGAGGTAACTAATTTAAGTATCTCTGATTCTCGCTCACTCAGCAGTCCCGACGCTTTGTGCTCCCTAACTGGCGCTGTTGTAGCTCGCTTCAACAGCTTAGCGATAATTTTGGGGTGGAGCACAGATTCACCTGCTCTTATAGCTCGAATAGCTCCGACCAAATCGCGCCCTCTAGCACTTTTCAAGAGATAGCCGGCAGCTCCAGCATCAAGCAATCCTAGTACATACTCGTCATCATCATAAGCGGTAAGTATCAGAATGGCTGTGTCAGGGGCAATCTCTTTAATCTTTCTGGTCGCTTCAATTCCATTGAGTCTGGGCATAACAATGTCCATCACCACCACGTTGGGTTTTAACTCTGAGGCAAGCTTGACTGCTTCCTCACCGTCACTGGCCTCAGCCACAACCTTCATGTCCTCCTCACCCTCTAGTGATTGATGTAGAGCTTCACGCACCAAAGGGTGATCGTCAGCAATCAGGATCGTCAATTTGTCTCTTGTTTCCAATTTTCCGTTGCCGAAGCAATTATAAGCTCATATGCATCTTAGTGCAATCCGACTGCCCTTTTGGACATAACTAAAGGGTTATTGCAAATTGGAACCTATGGACGATGTCCGGTATTCAGGCCAGTGCTAAGCTTATTGTGAAATGAAAAAGAAAGGAGGAATAGAAATGGCTACATCGATTCGAGTAACAAAAGAAAAGGTTAAGGCGCAGGTGGCGCCAGGAAAAGAGGAATTGCTCGCTGTTTTAAAGAGAGCAGCCCACGAATCAGAATTCGTGGCAAGATTAGCGGAGGACCCTCAGGAGGCTCTCAAAGAGTATTACTCTTTGACTGCTGAGGAGAGAGCTGCCTTAGCCAGTGGCGATATCAAGAGAATAGAATCCTGGGTCGGCAAGTTAGATAAAGAACTGGCTACCTGGCTAGGGTGTCGGTTGTCTCAAGAGAAATGGTAAAGGAAAGGAGGCAAGACAATGGCGCGAACTAAATTAACAAGTGTGCCTCAAGTAGCGGAATTTCCTAATCTTGAATTTATTACCGAGAAATTGGAAAAGGTAGTGCCCGATGCCTACCAGCCAAAGCAAATGATTTGCAAGTTGGAAGACGTCGGTTGCGCTAAAGCCTCTCAGAATACCCTCAGTCTGGTGCTTTTAGGCCTCTTGGCAGGGTTTTTCATTGGTCTGGGGGCAATGTTTTGCACTTTAGTTACCACTGATAGTGGCCTGGGATTCGGATTGGGAAAGTTATTAGGTGGGCTAACCTTCTCCCTAGGACTTATTCTGGTTGTAATTGCCGGAGCAGAGCTGTTCACCGGTAATAGTCTTATGGTTGCCCCGTGGATGAGTGCCCGAGTTAAGGGGTCTCAACTGCTGCGCAACTGGGCGATAGTCTATTTTAGTAACTTTGCTGGCGCATTGATTCTAGTAGCCATACTCTATTACGCCAAGTTCGGGGCACTTGACGCCTACAAGGTTGGAGCTAACGCTCTAATGATTGCCAACAGCAAGGCGAGTCTAGCCTTTGTGCCAGCATTATGCCGAGGCATAATGTGCAATATTTTAGTGTGTCTAGCTGTCTGGCTGTGCTTGTCTGCCCGCTCAGTTAGCAGTAAGATACTAGCTATCATCTTTCCCATAACTGCCTTTGTAGCCTGTGGTTTTGAGCACAGCGTCGCCAACATGTACTTCATTCCTATGGGGATAGCCATGGCGGGTCAAGCTGAAGTTCTCCAAGCTGCTGGGGTAACAGCAGCTCAGGTAACTAATCTCACTGCCCTCGGTCTTGTTCACAACCTCATCCCGGTGACTATAGGTAATATAATAGGTGGTACCTCGGTGGGCCTGATTTACTGGCTGATATTCCTTCGCAAAGAGAGAGCCGCTGAAGTTCTTGCCGCAAGACATGTGCTTGGGAGATTTGTTACTGCTAAGGCTCAACCCCAAAGGGCATATGCTGCTCTTGATGAAGAAGCTAAAGCCTTGGTATCTGTGCTGGCTAAAGCTAGAGATGACAACACTTTCTTAGCCCGATTGTCTGAGAACCCGGATAAGACCCTCGAGGGTTATAACTTAACCAGTGAGGCAAAAGCTGCTCTAGCTAGTGGAGATCTTCATTGGTTGGAGTCTAAGGTGGGCTTCTTAGACGAACCCTTGCGCACCTGGCTTACCTCTCGATTATCTCAGGAGAAGTGGTAGCCACAGCTACCACTTCTCTTCCCTCCTTCATCTCTTCTCGATTGCCAGCTTTCTTGCCCTCTCCAGATCAGCCTGGCTATTTATATTGAAAAAGCTTAGGTGCTCTGGGTCGAATCTGTTTATCTCGTTCTCTTCCACGTACTTCGCCTTGACCATACTAAAAAGTTTTCTAATCCCCAGTTCATTTTGTTCCAGTAACCTTTGGATAGGGGCTAAACAACTCTTAGAATACACTGCGCACAGGGGCTCTAGTTTCTCTTCTATTCGAGGAACAACAGCATCAAATGTAGAACATATTTGGGTCATATATTCCAGCAAGCCCACGCTCAGAAACGGTGTATCGCAGCCCACAACGATAGCCCGCGGACCAGACGAAGCTATTAGACCTGAGTAAATGCCGACTAGTGGACCCTTTCCCGGATAAATATCGGCTACCATTTTTATCTTTACAGCTGAGGAGTAAGGAATTGCTTCACCATGAGCAGTCGCTATGATGATTTCTGTGCTGAATATAGCCAGGCGGTCAACCACCCACTGGATAAGACTCTTACCCCCGATAGTCTCCAGAAACTTGCTCCGACCAAGCCTTAAACTCTTACCACCGGCCAGAATAATAGAAGTCATGCTCAAAACACTTGAAATACAAAGCTACGTTAGCATACTGGACAAAGCCAGGCAACCCCTTGTACTCGTTCATGTGATTAGTGATACTTCTTTGTTGTCATTGCGAGGAACGGAAGTGACGAAGCAATCTTGTGGGGCTGCTGGGGATAGAGATTGCCACGCCCCGACAGATCGGGGCTCGCAATGACACAGGAAGTTGTCACCCAACATTACAAACATATAATGTGTCACCCATCTATCTGAACTAGATCACCCCCCTTTTGCACTTGGTTTTGATGCCATCTTAGTATCAGCCAGAAATCCGAGTCATATTCGCCTAATCTTCAGGCAATAATGAAAAATTCATGAAATTTTCATGAAACCTATTGACTTTTTTTATACATAGTATAACAATGTATCGTGATGCGAGGTACTCTAACGCGAAAAGCTGTAATACGAAAAAAGGAGGTGTACAGGTACGCCGGCTAACTTTGAACTTTGCAGAGATGCTATGGTCGAATTTTGCTGGAGGCTGATAGCTTCTAACAGGCAGATGATTGGCGATTCTGGCGAAGGCTACGAGTCTAAAGACAGCGCAAAGAATGGTTATAGAGTCTGTGAAGAAGAATGCGGCCTCAGCAACTATTGAAGACAAAGCCTAGCCAGCTTTGGTTTCGAAATATCAAAAAAAGGAGGATAATATGGCTTCAGAAGGAAAAGGATTTCTAGGTTTCATCGGTTTCTGGGCATTCATCATCGGTTTTGTTCTTGCCATTCTTGCAGGGATATTTTGGCCCACAAACCAGACCATTATTGTAGTACTGGTAATACTGGGAATAATAATCGGCTTTCTAAACGTAACTGCCAAAGAGTTTATGCTTTTCTTGCTGGCTACGATAGCTCTGGTTGTCGTCGGCAACGCATTTGCTCCTCTTGCGGGACTGCGTGTGGGTGAAATACTGGGCAAAATACTAAGCCACATCGCTATTCTGGTAGCACCGGCTGCAGTTATCGCTGCAGTAAAAGCTCTGTGGACAGTTGCCAAGCCCGGTGATTAACAGGTAGGAAACACTATCAACTTTTAAAACAGCATAGGCTTCAAATACTGTATGTAGGCTCTTAGCTACTCAAGGTAGGGTGAGAGTGCTTTGTTTATGCAGGTGTCCTCGTTCACTACCTGAGTGGCAGGAGCCTACGTGCTCTTATTTCTCCTGTAACCCCGGTTAAATGTTGGCATTGTGCCAAGAATTGCTATAAAGTTAACGGGATATGAAAATTCTGGGTATCGAAACCTCTTGTGATGAAACTGCCGCTGCCATAGTGGAGGACGGCAGCAGAATTATCTCCAATGTTGTCGCCTCACAGATAGACATTCACGCTCGCTATGGCGGCGTAGTCCCCGAAGTTGCCTCAAGACAGCACCTCCTCACTATTATCCCGGTCATCAGCCAGGCCATGACCGAAGTCTCCTGGCAGGATATCAACGGCATTGCTGTGACTTTCGGTCCCGGTCTGGCCGGGTCGCTGTTGGTCGGCGTCAACGTGGCCAAGGCAATCGCCTTAGCCAAAAAATTACCTCTTATCGGGGTTAATCATCTTGAGGCACATATCTATGCTAATTGGCTGGATTCCTCTCCACATGGTGAAAAAGGTAGAGTGAAATTCCCCTGCCTCTGTCTCGTTGTCTCCGGTGGACATAGCGATTTGGTATTGATGAGAGGACATGGGCAATTTGAAAAGTTAGGGCGGACCCGTGACGACGCTGCCGGTGAAGCCTTTGATAAAGCAGCGAGAATCTTGGGCCTGGGCTACCCTGGGGGTCCAGCTATTGAGCAGGCAAGCCGCTCTGGCATCCCTGGCTTGCCTCTCCCCCGAGCCTGGCTCAAGGAAAGCCATGATTTCAGCTTTAGTGGCTTAAAAACGGCTTTGTGGCATCTTGTTCACAAGGGCGGGCTCTCGGTCGCCGATGCCGCAGCCAGTTTCCAGTTGGCTATAGTCGATGTGTTAGTTGGCAAAACAATTGAGGCCGCCAGGCAATTGAAAGTGGAGCAAATTTTGTTGAGCGGTGGAGTGGCAGCCAATAAGATGTTAACCCAGCATTTCCTTGCCAACTCGCCACTGCCTGTTCTTATTCCCCCTCCCCACTTATGTACTGATAATGCTGCTATGGTGGCTGCTTGTGGCTATTATCACCTTCAAGCTGGCAAGATAAGCGGTTATGACCTGGATGTAGTGCCCAGCCTCAGTCTTGGTTGACCCCTTCAATCAGGAAATTCTAAATACTAATTTCTAAGCTCTAAACAAATCCAAATATCGAAACTCAAAGGTCTAAACTGTTTTGGTCATTTGTATTTTGTGTTTTGATATTGTTTAGGATTTGGTGCTTGTGATTTAGGATTTTCCCCTTTGAGGCGTGGCAATCTCATTGGCTAAATTCCAGGTTCCAGATAAATCCAAATGGCAAAACCCAAATGACAATTGAAATCCAAATGCCCCGCCTGCCAAGCCCTGGTGGGCAGGTTAAATGCCAAAACTACTTCTTTTTCTCATTTGGATTTTGAGCTTGATTTGGCATTTGAACCTTGTCATTTGTCATTGTTTAGGGGTTTTTGTAGTTGCCTGATTTATCAGGCCCCCGGCGCTTAAATTCTTGTCCCGATGGGATCGGGGAGTTGTCATTTTGATTTTTGACCTTTGATTTTTGAATTTGTTTAGGATTTGCTGCCAGTACCATTTAGCCTGCAACCTTTTTCAATTAGAAGCATTTTATCTATAGAGTGAAAAATTCCTCTCCTAATACTTTTAGGCTATAGCCAGAAGATTTTGGTGTCCGGGTGTAGGACTTTTAGGTCATAGACAGGATGTAGAACTATTATTAAGATTTTAATACGAGGTTGATAACCAATCGAGGGAGTAAGAAATTGGAGATGGAAGTAAAATGCCTCCAGGACGAGTTCGTAACTCTTAAAACGGCAATCGAGGAGGCGATAATAAAGGGGCAAAAATCCGTAGCCGTCCTTAGTGACATTCCAGAGTCAGGCCTGGTTTCCAATGAGGACTTTGCCCCCACCTGCGTGAATGCAGGTTCAGGGGTTGTTGGCTGGCTCGACGATTTTTGAGCTTACGCCTCAGTATTCCTCAACTAGCCAGAGGACACTGTGCGCATCTCCCTCATCAGACTACCCTCTCAGCAATGACGGTTATATATTGTACTTCTTGAATTGCACGAAATGACGATTTGTGTGACGGCTAGAGTCTTACACAGCCCGAGGCATACAGCAATTGCCTAATTCCACTGGGTCATGTATCATAGGCTTGTAATACGCATAGGAGCAGGGGGTTGGAGCCTTTCCAGTCACATTTCCAAAATTATCTCTCGGCTATCCGTAGAGCCAAAGACGAAGGAGCCTCTCACGACTATCTCCGCTCGGTCTTTATTGACTTTGCCAGAAAGAGCTTCCACGTTGACCCGATAGATGTTGAACTTGAAAAGGGTATAAAAGGCACCACGCTGAGAGGCAGCATTGATGCCCTCTACCAGGATATCGTTTTTGAATTTAAGCGTGACCTCAGGATAGAAAGGGACAAAGGGAAAGAGGAGCTGGAGCGATACCTTCGTTCCCTCGGCAATAAACAAGTCTACTTTGGTGTGCTTACCGATGGTCTCATCTTCGAAGCCTATCTTCTCCAGGATGACGGTCTGGCAAAGATAGATGAAGTAAATCTGGAAAAGCTTTCCACCGACGATGCATTCATCTGGTTTGATGCCTTTCTATTCTCAGAAAAGGAACTGGCGCCCACCTCTCAGGATGTTGTGAAGCGGTTCGGCGATACCAGCCCTGTCTTTAATTCCTCTTTACACAGCCTCAGCCGGATGCTGGCCTCTGCCAAGGATGACTCTTCCTGCCAGGTGAAGTTTAATGAGTGGGACAAGTTACTGGCTAAGGCTTATGGTCATAGTGTTGCCCGCAACGAGCTTTTCCTGCGCCATACCTATCTCTCCATATTGGTGAAGCTGCTCGCTTATACAGCCCTGTTCAAGAAGCGTCCGAAAGGGCAACAGCTCTCAGAAATCATTACAGGCAAAGCCTTTACTAACCTGCCCAACCTTGCCGAAGAAGACTTCTTCTGTTGGATACTGACTCCCTCGCTAGAAAAAGAAGCTCTTGAGCTCCTACGAGGTCTTGCCCAGCACCTAGCAGTCTATGACCTGACCAAAGTAGATGAGGACCTGCTTAAAGAACTCTACGAAAACTTGGTTGACCGTGAGACAAAGCACGACCTGGGCGAAGTGTATACCCCGGACTGGCTGGTTGAATTGACCCTGCGGGAAGCCGACTTTGGCAAGGGCAAAAGATTGCTTGACCCGGCCTGTGGCTCAGGCACATTCCTCTTTACCGCCGTACGGTTACTCAGGGAGCAAGGTCTCAAAGGCGTAACACTTGTGGACGAGGCTCTGCAGAACATTGTCGGCGTTGACGTACATCCGCTGGCGGTTACCATCAGCAAAGTCAACTATATTCTGGCTCTGATTCCTGACCTAGCCGTCTACACGAAGGCTGTGGTCATACCGGTATACATGGCTAACTCCCTTGAGGGTATCAGCCCGACCGGCGGTCAAATGGTTGATATTTCCACAGGTGGTAAGGATTATTTCCATATTCCTACCAGTATGGCTGAGCATCCCTCCTCCCTCGATAAAGTGATTGACGAAATGGGCAAATACACAGGCGGTGACGCAGATTTGGCTTTAGACGGCTTTTCGTCACAATTAGAAAACCAGGGTTATAAGGACTGGGTGTATCTCTGGCGGGGCAATCTGAAACTGATGAGAAAGCTAGTGGAGCAGAAGCGTGATACCATCTGGACATTTATTTTGAAGAATTATTACCGTCCCGCCTACCTGCGCCGATACCCATTTGATATCATAGCCGGCAATCCACCGTGGCTTTCGTACCGTTACATCACAGAACCAGAGTATCAGGCACAGGTCAAAAGGCTGACTTTTTCTTACGGCCTGCTTAGCAAGAAAGAGGTCAAGCTCTATACACATATGGAGCTGGCAACCCTGTTTTTCGTGTTATCCACCGATACCTACTTGAAAAGGGATGGTGTTATCGCGTTTGTAATGCCTCGTAGTGTGCTTACCGGTGCCAAACAACATAAACGCTTTCAGGAATTCCTTCAGGGTTACCAGCTTCCGCCTACACAATTAGAAAAACTTCTGGATGTTGAGGAGGTATCACCGCTCTTCAATGTCCCTGCGTGTGTATTGATTGCCAAGAAACATGGACAAGTGGAAAAGGTGACAGTGAAGATACTAAAGGGTGGACTAACCAGCAAGAATGTCAAGTGGTCAACGGCCAAAGTTGAACTAAAGGCTGCTACAAAGCAGAAGTCGGCTGACAAAATATTTCCACCTACACTTGAGCCCAGCATATACCTGAAACAAATAAAAGAGGGTGCTACCATCGTGCCGCGCAGTCTGTGGTTTGTCCGACCCGTTGTCAGCGCGTATGGAATCAATCAGGCTAAACCTGCCATTGAAACCCACCCCGAAGCGCAAAAAACTGCCAAGAAACCATGGCAGAACATCCATCTTGAAGGCGAGGTCGAGGCTCAATATCTTTACGCCACCATCCTGGGAAGGCAACTTTTACCGTTTGGCTATACCGAGCTGAGCCTGGTGGTTCTACCATTGGAAGATAAACCAAACGGGCTCAGTGTGGTAAATAAAGAGATGGCGCTGGGGAAGGGGCATTCTGGTCTTTATGAATGGCTGAACAAGGTTGAGGCGTTATGGATTGGTGGACGAAAGGAACGTAGTCCTGTAGACACCTATTCAAGGCTAGATTATCAACACCTACTCACTTGCCAGCATACTACTGGCTACCACACGGTGGTCTACAATAGAGCTGGCACTAACCTTGCTTCCTGCGTTATATCACCGCCACTCTTAAAAACAGGATTGCCTGTCCAGGGCTTCGCTGCCGACGCAGACACATACTACTACCGGACCAAAGATAACATGGAAGCCCACTACCTATCTGCTTTCCTAAATGCTCCTTATGTAGATGAGACAATTAAGCCTCATCAAACCAGGGGACAATGGGGTGAACGTGATATACACCGCCGCCCCTTTGAATATGTCCCCATTCCCAAGTTTAACCCTCTGGATGAGAAACACTTGAAGCTGGCAGAGCTGTCCAAAGAGTGCCATGAAAAGGTGGCTAAGCTGGCACTGACGGGCAAATCAATTGGCTTCCTGCGTAACAAGGTTAGGGAGCAGCTGAAAGAGGAGCTGGCTGAGATTGATAGCCTTGTAAAAAGTATTCTGACATAATATAGCAAGGGGACAAGAGGAGGTGCATAATGCCAACAAATCTAACACCGGGAGTTAATAAGCCAAGAGAGTTTCTCGAAATTGCCAAAGACTTTAAAGATCCGAAGGAAATAATCAGAGAGGCTTTAAGCAATTCCTGGGACGCGGGAGCTTCAAAGGTTACTTTGAAGTTTGACTTAATACAGATCCCCGGAACTTACAAGAAAAAGATAGTGGTTTCAATTGCTGATGACGGCGAAGGAATGAGCAGTCTCAAGAGGGGTGAAGCCAATACGAGCGAGATTGAGGATTTTTTTAGTTTGGGTTACTCCAATAAACCCCACGGGTCTATCGGAACAAAGGGTCACGGCACAAAGATATATTATAAAAGTAGTGGGATATTTGTTGACACATGGAAAAATGGAAAGCACATCCGTGCTGAGACTGAAGTTCCCCCATGGGAAACCTTAAAGAGGGGCGTTGTTCCGACGTATAGATACGATGAGGACGTAGCTGATGGAAAAGGCACGAAAATAGTTGTAGATGGATTTGAAGGTAAACAGTCAGAATTCAAATTTGACTCACTCGAAACGTTAGCTCAATATATTTTATGGTATACCGTGGTAGGTTCGTTTGGTCAGTATTTTGGTAGCCCTAAGAGGATGGATGTCGAGCTAAAGCCCGCAAATTCACCAATACCGACACCTATACTTATTCCCTTCGGCTTCAAGTTCCCAGATGAAAATCTCGACCTTGCAAATGGAAGCAGTAAATACTGCAAGATTTTTGGGTCAAAGACTATTGAGTGTGGGCGGACAAGCGAGGAAACACTTGTAACAGTAGATGTAATTGGAGCTATATTGGGGGAGGAAAACAGGGGAGCAATAGCTCACACCTATGAGATGATGGGGCTCTGGTTGTGCAAGGACTTTATGAAGGTAGAGAGAAATAACCTAATAATGGAAGATGTATTTAAGGGGCAATACTGGTATCGAAATATGCTCATATTTGCTAACTGCCAGCAATTTGATTTAACAGCAAATAGAAATAATGTCAGGACTGACCAAGAAGAATATTACCTAGCTATCACGGGTATTAGACAGTTTATTGAAGAGATCAAAAATAATCTGGATAGCATCTCTTACTTCAAGACGAAGCAGGAAGAAGATCTATTGAGGCATTTGAAGGCCCAGCAAGATAAGAAAACGAAAGACAAAGAAGCCAGAAAAAACGAATTAGAAAAGAGACTTAATGAATATAAAGGTAGGCCAGACCTGAATGCGCCAAACGTAGTGCTGCCTCCTGTTAAGGAACCAAGAAGCGAAGCTGAGACCGCCTTACTTCTCCAAGCTATGATATCGTCCAAGCACCCAAGTATTGATTTTAGAATCGGCGAATATAAGACCTCTGAGGGAACTGATTTGATTGTAGAGTGTACAAGCAAAGGGATACCTTCGCTTAATTGGGCAGAGATTGTTGGTACTCTTGAAAACCTCTTCGCGTGGTCACACCCACCCGAAGGTATCCACAAGGTAATCTGCTGGGAATTGGGCAGGGTACAAGAAAAACAAGCGTTTACCAGTGGGGAAGAGGCTAGACTTACTAAGAAGAGACAAGGCCGTTATCATTTAGATATTGGCACAGATACAATTGAAGTATATGTCCTTCGTGAAATACTTCAAGGATGAAGGCTACCTCTCTAATCCCGCCAAGCAAGCCCGGATCAAGGAGCTAGAGCGCCAGATTGACCAGATGGTCTATGAGCTTTATGGGTTAACCCCTGAGGAGATTGCAGCGGTGGAGGGTAAAAAATAAAGTGGCACGAAAAGTGAATTCAGAAGCCTGGAGAAAGAAGACTTTTCTGACTAAATTTCAAGCGGCCGCGGCAGAGCTTAAGGCGGCTTCCCATCGCGATGTGGAATCTCTGAAATTCAGGGGCTCGACAGGCTCCCAGGAATATCGGGAACTACTGGCAGAGTTTGGCCTGCTGAAAGTCGTGGAAATTCAGGGTAATTATCAGGGTAGAGCCTGGAAGCTTACCGATGCCGATGATAACTCCATAATCATTGTCGAGCATGAAACCGGGCTAGAGATTCTCTATGTGGTAGGAGCCATAGCCTCTATTGTCAATCTGGTTTCGCTGGTCGTAAATGTCTGGAACAGGATGCGAGACCATTGGCCACCTTATCGTGGGCGCTTCTGCCCGGGCGGACCGGAAAGAAGGCACTTTGATAGAAAAGACCAGCTAATAGAAGAACCGGCTCCCCCGGTGGAAGCGATAATGCTCCACCACTTGCTGAGTCAACATGACAGGTTGAGTGCACGTATCTCATCTTTGGAAACCGAAGTATCGAACTTGAAGAGCCACATAGAAACCATGCGGGTAAGTGGCGCTAAGAAGAAAAGGACTAGAGCACGTTTGAGAAAGAACAACAAGCCTAGCGATAAGCCATGAATACCGAATTAAAAATCAACCGGAAACTTTTGCAATGGGCGCGTGAAGAATGTGGCTATTCTCCATCTGAAATCGCCGACAGAATCCACATTGACCAAGAAGCGTATCTGGAGTGGGAAAGAACTGGTACTGGACTCGGTCTCAATGACCTAATTGCCCTATCAAAGGCATGCAAAAGGCAAATAGCCTTCTTTTTCCTTCCCAACGTTCCGCCAAAGACTAAGAAGCCGACCGATTTCAGAAACCTGGAGCCGGCATTAGCCAAACTGTCTGAAAAAACATTGCTAGCTATTAGACACACGGTGCGGTTCCAGGACTTCCTTCTGCAACTGCACGGTACCGAATTTTACCAGGACAAGTACTCCTGGATTACCAGATTCAAGGAGTCCTTCGCCGGACAACTGGATTCAGAAGAGAGTGTTCTTTGGCTAAGGAATCTCCTGAATTATCCTATCGAAGAACAAACCGCGAGTGATATCAACGTTGAGGCATCTTACAAAAGGTGGCGGAACAGTGTTGAGCATAATATGGGTATTCACGTTTTTCAGTTTGCTTTGCCGAAAGAAGAGGTACAAGGATTTTCGTACTCAGATTCCTTCCCCTATTGTATAACCATCAACAACGCCTATCCTGCCACGTCTCGTACTTTCACCCTTTTCCATGAGTTGGGACACATTCTCCAAAGCCAATCAGGGTTGTGCAAACCGGATGACACTGTTTTCAGGAGAGAGGATACTGCCACGGAGTACGACTGCAATTCTTTCGCAGGGTCTCTGCTGGTCCCCGCAAAAGAGGTGGTCACAGCGAAAGACAAGGATACCATCTACAAATACGCCAGCCGGCTCAAGATCAGTAGTGAAGTGTATCTACGCCGGCTTTTTGCCCTTGGTTTTGTTTCCGAAAATGAATTCTTTCCTCTCCTTGATGAAATCCGTAAATCCGTCTTGCCTACTAAACCGTATTATCCCAAGTCACCGGTTACTAAAAGTATTAATTCGAGAGGGGAGGTGCTGTTCAATTCCGCTCTGGATGCAGTGAATCAGAGGAAGGTTCCGTATTCACTGGCCTCGGATATACTAGGCCTGAAGATAAACTATCTAGTTGGTTTGCAGAGATGAATCGAAACCGGAGCCTTATTTTCTGCTTCGATACTTCAGCTTTCGTGGATATTCATAGGTATCTTGTAAGACTTATCCCGCAGCTTTATCCAGAGCTGGATAAATTATTCAACAGTGGCCGGTTAATCTCGCATAAAATAGTCTTTCAAGAAATCACGACACGGTCTAAAGAACCCGATTCGCTTACAAAGTGGATTCTACCCAAAGAAGCTTTCTTCAAAGACATTTCACTTCAGCAGACACTTCTCGTCTCGGAGATAATTCAGCAATTTCCCACTCTCATACATTACAATAAGGAAAAAGATGATGCCGACCCCTGGTTAATCGCTATGGTAATTGAACAAAGGTCTATGCCATATCTCTTTTCCAGTCTTCAAAACTTTGCCATAGTAAGTACCGAAAGTACCTTGATTCCAAACCGGCTTCCCGCGGTGTGCGAATATTACTCCATAAAACACCTTGATTTGCCTGGTTTTTTTAAAGCAAATGGGTGGAGTATAAGTCTCCAAATGACAAACCCATAAAACGTATAGAATTCCAGGGACACCATCCTTCACAAGGTGAAGGACAAATCAGGTATTATGCCCGCGGGTTATGTGCTCGGAGTGATGCTTCAGCCACCCGCTCATTTTGAGGTGGCTCCTCAGGTTTGCGATTATTGGCTACATCGAGATACGCTAGAGACATTGAAGGGCGGGGGGAGCTACGAGCTCTTCTACTGTCTACTGACTACTGACTACTGTCTACTGACTACTGTCTACTGTCCACTAAGCGACATTTTCCCCTTGTTCGAATAAAGAATTCATGTTAATCTCTGCTTAGAACTCGTGTGTTACCCTGATAAATCAAATCCCGCGGGTGAGGTTTTTCAAAACCTGACTGCAAACCAAACACAGATTAAAAGGAAGCGCGGTGGTCAGAAAGGCAACCGGAATGCCTGCAAACATGGCTTCTATTCCGGTACCCTTAGCCCTGCCGAAACATCCCAACTGTGGAACATTACGAATCTGGAAGGCGTTGACCCTGAAATAGCGTTCATTCGCG